>JAFXHH010000013.1 GCA_017536475.1 Clostridia bacterium | reverse complement strand
GGCGTGGCCGGGGCAGTCAACGTGAGCGTAGTGACGGTTTTCAGTCTCGTACTCAACGTGTCTGGTGTTGATTGTGATACCTCTTGCTCTCTCCTCGGGAGCGTTGTCGATCTGGTCATAAGCCATGAACTCAACGTTACCGTTTGCGAGACCGAGAACTTTGGTGATAGCTGCGGTTGTAGTGGTCTTACCGTGGTCAACGTGACCGATAGTACCAATGTTTACGTGGGGCTTTGTTCTTTCAAATGTAGCCTTTGCCATTTTAAAAATCCTCCGTATAAATTAGATTTATTTTTCTTTTTTGGTTTTAAGATTATTCCCTTCACTTATCCGTGAAGGCTTTTTACTTCCACCGTACAGTTAAATAAACTGTCTGTAATACCAACTATCCTCGTGGAAGCTTTTTGGCACACCTTTTTCACGAAAAAGGTGTGAATATCAGCCTCTGGTGCTTCTTGCCTTAACGATCTCTTCCTGAATGGACTTAGGAACCTGCTCGAAATGGCTGGGCTCCATGGAGTAGAGACCACGACCCTGAGTCTTGGAACGAAGGTCGGTTGCGTAACCGAACATCTCGGACAGAGGAACGTAAGCGAGGATCTCCTGAACACCGTTGCCTGCTTCCATCTTCTGGATCTGACCGCGGCGGGAGTTGAAGTCACCGATAACGTCGCCCATATAATCATCGGGAACGATAGTGGTAACCTTCATCATAGGCTCGGTGAGAACGGGATCAGCCTTTCTCATAGCTTCCTTGATCGCCATAGAACCAGCGATCTTGAACGCCATTTCAGAGGAGTCGACCTCGTGGTAAGAACCGTCGTAAAGGGTAACCTTGATGTCAACGACGTTGTAGCCTGCAAGTACACCGGACTGAAGTGCGCCCTGAATACCTGCATCAACAGCGGGAATGTACTCCTTAGGAATAGCACCGCCCTTAACGTTATCAACGAAGGTGTATCCTGCGCCGGGCTCGTTGGGCTCAACGATGAGCTTAACGTGACCGTACTGACCGGAACCTCCGGACTGTCTCTTGTACTTGCACTCGTGGTCAACCTGCTTGCGGATAGTTTCCTTGTAAGCAACCTGAGGCTTACCGATGTTAGCCTCTACCTTGAACTCACGGAGAAGTCTGTCAACGATGATCTCCAGGTGGAGCTCACCCATACCTGCGATAATGGTCTGACCTGTCTCCTCGTCGGTGTAGGTACGGAAGGTGGGGTCTTCCTCTGCGAGCTTCGCAAGAGCGATACCCATCTTCTCCTGACCTGCGCGGGTCTTAGGCTCGATAGCAACGCGGATAACGGGCTCGGGGAATTCCATAGACTCAAGAATTACGGGAGCCTTCTCGTCGCAGAAGGTATCACCGGTAGAGGTGTTCTTCGTACCGATAACTGCTGCGATATCGCCGCTGTAAACCTCGTCGATATCCTTTCTGTCATTTGCATGCATCTGAAGGATACGTCCGAGTCTTTCCTTCTTACCCTTGGTGGAGTTAAGAACGGTCTCACCTGCATTGAGGTGACCGGAATAAACGCGGAAGAAGCAAAGCTTACCGACAAAGGGGTCGGTAGCGATCTTAAACGCGAGTGCGGAGAAAGGAGCGTTGTCGTCGGAAGGTCTTTCGCACTCTTCTCCACTGTCAACGTCGATACCCTTGATTGCGGGAACGTCAACGGGAGAGGGCATGAAATCAACGATAGCGTCGAGAAGCTTCTGAACGCCCTTGTTTCTGTAGGAGGAACCGCAAACGACGGGAACGATCTTGTTATCGATGGTTGCCTTGCGGATCGCGGCCTTAAGCTCTTCCTTGGTGATCTCCTCTTCCATCAGGAACTTTTCCATAAGATCGTCATCGACCGAAGCTGCTGCCTCGACCATAGCGTCTCTGTATTCCTGAGCGAGCTCGAGCATATCCTCGGGGATATCCTCGGTTCTCATATCTTTACCGAGCTCGTCGTAGTAGACCTCGGCCTTCATTTCGATAAGGTCGATGATACCCTTGAAGGTCATCTCCTTACCGATAGGAAGCTGGATCGGTACTGCGTTAGCCTTGAGTCTGTCCTTCATCATGTCAACGACACGGTAGAAGTCAGCTCCGGTAATGTCCATTTTGTTAACGTATGCCATTCTGGGGACACGGTACTTGTCCGCCTGTCTCCAAACGGTCTCGGACTGAGGCTCAACGCCACCCTTTGCACAAAGAACGGTAACCGAACCGTCAAGAACACGGAGCGAACGCTCAACTTCAACAGTGAAGTCAACGTGGCCGGGGGTGTCGATGATGTTGATACGGTGTGTGTTCGCCTTGGTTGCAACGGGATCGTCGTGGAACTCGGAGCGAGCCCAATAGCAAGTTGTTGCAGCGGAGGTAATAGTGATACCTCTCTCCTGCTCCTGGACCATCCAGTCCATCGTTGCCGCACCCTCGTGAGTTTCACCTATCTTGTGGGTCTTACCCGTGTAGAACAGGATACGCTCGGACGTTGTGGTCTTTCCGGCGTCGATGTGAGCCATGATTCCTATATTTCTTGTTTTTTCAAGTGAATATTCTCTAGGCATTTAATGGTCTCCTTGATATTAATATCTGTAGTGAGCAAAAGCCTTGTTTGCTTCTGCCATTCTGTGTGTTTCTTCTCTCTTCTTGAAAGCGCCGCCCATGCTGTTCTTTGCATCGATGATCTCTAATGCAAGTCTTTCAGCCATGGTTCTTTCGCTGCGGTTTCTGGAATAACCTACGAGCCAACGCAGAGCAAGAGTCTGCTGACGCTCGGGTCTTACTTCCATAGGAACCTGATAGGTGGAACCACCTACACGGCGAGCTTTAACTTCAAGCGCGGGCTTGAGGTTGTTAAGCGCTTCTTCGAATACTTCAAGGGGGTTCTGACCGACCTTTTCTTCAATGATAGCGAATGCATCATATACGATGGTCTGAGCAACACCCTTCTTGCCGTCATACATTACGTTGTTAACAAGCTTTGTTACGAGCTTGCTTCCGTACATAGGATCCGGCAATACGTCTCTTTTGGATATACGACCTCTTCTTGGCACTGTACTTCCCTCCTTCATCAAATTTAAAAAATGAAATCATAGGTACTCAAAAGCAATACTTCTGTAGCGTGCGCCTGGTTAACATAAACATTAAAATTGAATAACCGAAACGAGCTGAATATGCTTTATTATTTACCTTTAGTTGTTTGCAAACTGAACGTTTGCGATGATCCTCAAGAATTATTTCTTCTTGGGAGCCTTTGCGCCGTACTTGGAACGGCTCTGCTTACGGTTTGCTACACCCTGAGCATCGAGTGTACCACGAATGATGTGATAACGTACACCGGGGAGGTCACGTACTCTTCCGCCTCTGATAAGAACTACAGAGTGCTCCTGAAGGTTGTGTCCGATTCCGGGAATGTAGGTTGTCGCCTCAAGTCCGTTAGTAAGTCTTACTCTGGCGATCTTACGGAGCGCGGAGTTAGGCTTCTTAGGGCTGGTGGTGGATACCTTTGTGCAAACGCCTCTCTTCTGAGGTGCAGGAGTGTCAGTTGCCTTGTTGGTAAGAGTGTTAAGACCTACCTGAAGCACGGGAGCCTTGGACTTATAAGTCTTGTCCTGACGACCCTGTCTGACGAGCTGGTTAAAGGTTGGCATTCTTCCTTGTTTCCTCCTTCTTAAAAAATTTAATGTTTATATTACAGACGCAAGAGATTGCGTATCTGCCGTCGAAAGAGCGCAAAATCCCCTTGTTCGGGAATTTGCACACCAACTAATTATATCATTGACGCGAATTTTTGTCAAGAGTCATAAGAAATAGTTAAAAATTTCTCCGTTTTGCACAAAAACGCAATATGCCAATGAGCATTATTAGTCAAAATTCCCTCGCGAAAGCCATTTTCGTGGATTTACGAGGGAATTTTCTTAAAAATTGATTAATTTGATCAAACTGCTTCAGATTCCGCGGGAGTTTCCTGAGGATCTACGTCGGCAACGATACCGTTACCCTCGGGATCGGTCTCGGGATCATCTGCCTTGGAAACGTCGATGTTATGGTAGCAACCCATACCTGTTCCGGCAGGGATCAACTTACCGATAATAACGTTTTCCTTAAGACCGAGCAGATTGTCGACCTTTCCTCTGATAGCCGCCTCGGTGAGAACTCTGGTAGTCTCCTGGAAGGAAGCTGCGGAGAGGAAGGATTCGGTCTGCAAGGACGCCTTGGTGATACCGAGGAGCACGGGAGCGCCAACAGCCTCCTTGAGCTCTTCTTCGCCTGCGGCAACTCTTGCCTTGATCTTGTTGTTCTCTTCTTCGAAATCAACCATATCGACCATAGCTCCGAGCAGCATATCCGTGTCTCCACTGTCCTCTACTCTGATCTTTCTGGTCATCTGACGAGCGATGATCTCGATGTGCTTATCGTTAACGTTACAGGACTGAGAACGGTAAACCTTCTGGGTTTCCTTGATAACGTACTCGTAAACTGCGTCAAGACCAAGAATTCTCATGATATCAGCGGGAGCCTTGTTGCCCTCGGTGAGAGCGTCACCGACTTCAACGTGGTCGCCGTCGTTGATGGCAAGACGGGTTCCGTAAGGAACGTCGATCTTCTTGTAATCCTGAGTGGTGTACTCACCGTTAGCGTTGTCGGCGTGAATGGTGAGCACGTTCATGCCGGGCACGTCGCCGGGCTGTACGTGAACTGTACCTGCCTGCTCTGCCATAATAGCAGCGCGCTTGGGCTGTCTCGCCTCGAACAATTCTTCAACACGGGGAAGACCCTGGGTAATATCGCTTCCTGCGACACCACCGGAGTGGAACGTACGCATCGTAAGCTGAGTACCGGGCTCACCGATGGACTGTGCAGCAATGATACCGACCGCTTCACCGATATTGACGGGCTTGCCGGACGCGAGGTCGGCGCCGTAACAGTGAGCACAGATACCGTGCTTTGCATGACACTGAATAACAGTTCTGATATAAACCTTGTCGATGCCTGCCTTAACGATCTGGTCAGCCATCTCGTCGGAGATCATAACATCGTCGTCAACGATGATCTCACCGGTCTCGGGATGGATAACGGGACCCATGGTGTAACGGCCAACGATTCTATCCTGCAGAGGCTCGAGAACGTTCTTATCATCGAGAATCTCGTTGACCCAAGCACCCTTGGTAGTGTCACACTTTTCTTCTCTGATGATAACTTCCTGAGCAACGTCAACGAGACGGCGGGTAAGGTAACCCGAGTCTGCGGTACGAAGCGCGGTATCGGAAAGGGATTTACGCGAGGAACGAGCACCCATAAAGTACTCGGTGATGTTAAGACCCTCGCGGAAGTTAGACTTGATCGGGATCTCCATCGTCTTACCTGTTGCAGAGAACATAAGTCCGCGCATACCGGCAAGCTGACGCATCTGAGTCATAGAACCACGGGCACCGGAATCCGCCATGATCTTGATCGGGTTGTAGGTCGAGAAGGAAGCGTTGAGCGCCTCGGTGACCTTTTCGGTGGTGTCGTTCCAGATTCTGATGACAGAGGTGTATCTTTCCTCCTCGGAAAGCTCGCCTCGCATGAAGTGCTTGGAGATCTTGTCAACGTCCTTCTGTGCCTGAGCGAGATGATCCTTCTTCTCGGAAGGAATTGTCATATCGTAAACCGAGATCGAGAAGGAAGCTCTGGTAGAATACTTATAACCCATAGCCTTGATCTCGTCGAGCATGTTCGCGCAGACTGCGCTGCCGTGCTTCTTGATGCAGTAGTCGATGATCTGACCGAGCTGCTTCTTCTTAACGACGAATTCGATCTCGAGCTTGAACTGGTTGTCGGGGTTGCTTCTGTCAACAAAGCCGAGGTCCTGGGGAAGAGGCTTGTTGAATATAAGGCGACCGAGAGTTGTGTCGATGACCTTGGACTTGATAACGCCGTCGATCTCCTTTTCCACTCTGACCTTTATCTTGGAGTGAAGTCCGATAACGCCGTTTTCGTAAGCCATAACGGCCTCGTTGTAATCCTTGAATACACTTCCCTCTCCGGGCTCGCCTTCCTTCATCATAGTGAGGTAGTAAGAGCCGAGGATCATGTCCTGAGTAGGCGTAGCAACGGCACGGCCGTCCATAGGCTTAAGCAGGTTGTTTGCGGAAAGCATAAGGAATCTTGCCTCTGCCTGAGCTTCTGCGGAAAGCGGAACGTGTACAGGCATCTGGTCACCGTCGAAGTCTGCGTTGAACGCAGTACATACCAGCGGGTGAAGCTTGATCGCGCGACCTTCGACCAGAACGGGCTCGAACGCCTGAATAGACAGACGGTGAAGCGTAGGTGCACGGTTGAGGAGCACGGGATGCTCCTTGATGACGTTTTCGAGTGCGTCCCAAACGTCGGGATGTACTCTTTCTATCTTCTTCTGAGCATCCTTGACGTTGGTAGCCTTACCCATTTCGGTAAGTCTCTTTACAACGAAGGGCTTGAAGAGCTCGAGTGCCATCTCTCTGGGAAGACCGCACTGATAGATCTTAAGCGAAGGACCTACGACGATAACCGAACGGCCCGAATAGTCGACACGCTTACCGAGCAGGTTCTGACGGAAGCGTCCCTGCTTACCGCGGAGCATCTCGGAGAGAGATTTGTATGCACGGTTGGACGATCCGGTAACAGCCTTTCCGTGACGGCCGTTATCGATAAGAGCATCTACCGCTTCCTGAAGCATTCTCTTTTCGTTTCTTACAACGATCTCGGGAGTCTTGGTCTCGAGCAGCTTCTTAAGACGGTTGTTACGGCTGATAACTCTTCTGTAAAGCTCGTTAAGGTCGGAGGAAGCGAAGCGTCCGCCGTCGAGCTGGACCATAGGACGAATGTCCGGAGGAAGTACGGGAATGGTGTCGAGGATCATCCACTCGAGCTTGTTGCCCGACTTTCTGAAGGACTCAACTACCTCAAGTCTCTTGATAAGACGTGATTTTTTCTGACCCGTCGCGGTAATGAGCTCGTTTTTGAGCTCGAGCGCGAGAGCCTCAACGTCAATGTTGGCAAGAAGCTCCTTGATAGCGGCAGCACCCATTCCAACGCGGAATTCATCCTCGTACATCTCGCGGTATTCCATATACTGCTTTTCCGAGAGGACGGTTCCGGCTACAAGAGGAGTAGCACCGGGATCGAGAACTACGTTTTCTGCGAAATAAAGCACCTGTTCAAGCTGCTTGGGAGACATGTCGAGTATCAAAGCCATTTTGGAAGGAATGGTCTTGAGATACCAGATGTGAGAAACGGGAGCTGCAAGCTCAATGTGCCCCATTCTTTCACGTCTTACCTTTTTCGTGGTGACGTCAACTCCGCACTTTTCGCACTTGCGGACCTCTTTGGAATGAGAGTTCTTGTATTTTCCGCACGCGCAAGCTCCGTCCTTCTGAGGACCAAAGATACGCTCACAGAAAAGACCTCCAACCTCAGCCTTGAGAGTTCTGTAGTTTATGGTCTCGGGCTTTGTCACTTCACCATAAGACCATTCTCTGATCATTTCCGGAGATGCCAGACCTATTTTTATAGATGAAAATTCATTATGTTCCACAGCTGTTCTCCTAACTGTAATCTGTAATTAATAATTTTGTTCTTTCACCTCGGCGGAACTTCCGCCGAGGTATTAAATAACTAATTAGAACAAATCCGAGTCGTCCTCGTAGGAATCGTCACCGCCGAAGATGTCGTCTTCCTCGATGAATTCGTCCTCGTCGGGCTCTATGGGATTGCCGTCCTCGTCTTCAAACTGGAAGGACTTGCGGAGCTCGTCCTCGTCAGCGTCTACGTAGCCAAGCTCTGAGAGATCGGTCATGGGCTTTCCGGAGTAGCGAGGAGCCTCGTCCTCGTTGCAAAGGGTGGAGAGCTTGACCTCTTCGCCGTTCTTGTCAAATACGCGAACGTCGAGAGCGAGAGCCTGAAGCTCCTTAACAAGCACCTTGAAGGACTCGGGAACTCCGGGGGTAGGAATGTTCTGACCCTTGATGATAGCCTCGTAAGCCTTGCGGCGTCCGTTGATATCGTCGGACTTGACCGTAAGTATCTCCTGAAGCGTGTATGCTGCGCCGTATGCCTCGAGAGCCCAAACCTCCATCTCTCCGAAACGCTGACCGCCGAACTGGGCTTTACCGCCGAGAGGCTGCTGTGTAACGAGAGAGTAAGGACCGTTAGAACGAGCGTGGACCTTATCGTCAACGAGGTGATGGAGCTTGAGGTAGTACATTATACCAACTGTGACGGGGTTGTCGAAGGGTTCGCCGGTACGGCCGTCGTAAACCTTCATCTTACCGTCGAAGAGCTTGAGCTTTTCCTTGAGTCTGAGGCTTTCGCAGTAATCCTTGTCAGCCTTTTCCTCCTCGGTCAGCTTGCGGTAGGACTTGTTGCCGTCCTCTCCGACCAGCTCCTCGTAAAGATCCTTGCCCTCGGGATTTTCGTTCGGGAAGAGATCGCGGCAGTATCCCGCCATACGCAAGCACTCTGCGATATCCTGCTCGTTGGCGCCATCGAATACGGGGGTCATGATCTTCCAGCCGAGCTTCTTAGCCGCGATGCCGAGGTGTACCTCAAGCACCTGACCGATATTCATTCGGGAAGGAACGCCCAGAGGATTAAGACAGATGTCAAGAGGAGTACCGTCGGGAAGGAAGGGCATATCTTCGGGAGGAAGGATGCGAGAAACGACACCCTTGTTACCGTGACGACCTGCCATCTTATCTCCAACGGAGATCTTTCTCTTCTGTGCGATGTAAAGCTTAACTATCTTGTTGACGCCCGCGGGAAGCTCGTCGCCTGCCTCGTGGGAGAATACTCTTACGTCAACAACGACACCCGACTCACCATGAGGAACACGGAGAGATGTATCACGAACCTCTCTTGCCTTCTCACCGAAGATCGCGCGAAGCAGTCTTTCCTCTGCGGTGAGTTCGGTCTCTCCCTTGGGAGTGATCTTACCGACAAGAATGTCGCCGGCTCTTACCTCGGTTCCCTTCTTGACGATACCCTCTGCGTTAAGATCCTTAAGCGCGTCGTCTCCGACGTTGGGGATCTCACGGGTTATCTCCTCCGGACCAAGCTTGGTGTCACGAGCCTCGTGTGTATATTCTTCAATATGAATAGATGTGTAAACGTCATCTCTTACGAGCTTTTCGTTAAGAAGGACTGCGTCCTCGTAGTTGTAACCCTCCCAGGTCATGAAGCCGATGAGAGCGTTCTTACCGAGCGAGACCTCGCCGTTGCAGGTAGCAGGACCGTCTGCGATGACCTCTCCCTCTTCTACTCTCTGGCCGCGCTTAACGATAGGCTTCTGGTTGACGCAGTTGGACTGGTTGCTTCTCTTGAACTTGATCAGAGAATAAACGTCCTTGTGTCCGTCGTCTCTTACGACGGTGATGCTGTTGGCGTCAACTCTTTCAACAGTACCTGCGTACTTGGCAACAACGACTACTCCGGAGTCGACTGCAGCCTTGTACTCCATACCCGTACCAACGATAGGAGAGTCTGTAATGAGAAGCGGAACTGCCTGCTTCTGCATGTTCGATCCCATGAGTGCACGGGAGTTATCGTCGTTCTCAAGGAAGGGTATGCACGCGGTAGCGACCGAAACGACCATCTTAGGCGAAACGTCCATAAAGTCGACCTTGGAAACGTCGACCTCCATGATCTCGGTCTTGTCGCGGGCGGTGATCTTCTTGTTGATGAAGTGTCCCTCATCGTCAAGAGGCTCGTTACCCTGAGCAACGATGTACTTGTCCTCCTCGTCCGCAGTCATATAAACGACTTCGTCGGTTACTCTGTGCTCAACGGTTCCGTTTTCGCCGGGGATATGAACTACCTTGCGGTAGGGAGCCTCGATGAAACCGTAGTCGCTGATGCGAGCGTAGGTGGTAAGATAGGAAATAAGACCGATGTTAGGACCTTCGGGGGTCTCGATAGGACACATGCGGCCGTAGTGTGTGTAGTGAACGTCACGGACGTCGAAGGAAGCGCGGTCACGCGAAAGACCTCCGGGACCGAGTGCGGAAAGACGGCGCTTGTGAGTAAGCTCTGCAAGCGGGTTGTTCTGATCCATGAACTGCGAGAGCTGGCTGGAGCCGAAGAACTCGCGGATCGCAGTAGCAACAGGACGGGTGTTGATCAGCGCCTGAGGGGTCAGCTTCTCGTTGTCCTGAGTGGTCATTCTTTCCTTTACTATCTTATCCATTCTCGAGAAACCGATACGCATCTGGTTCTGGAGCTGCTCGCCCACGGAACGAACGCGTCTGTTTCCAAGGTGGTCTATATCGTCAACCACACCAACGTCGTGTGTCAGGTTGAGAAGATAGCTGACGGTCGCGAAGATATCGTCAACGGTGATGTGCTTGGGACAAAGCTCAGCCACTCTCTCCTTTGCCATCTCCTTGATCGCGTCAACGTCGCCCTCGCAAGCCTCGATGATCTCACGAAGAACGGGGAGGCTGACCTTCTCGGTGATTCCGCAATCTGCCAGATCAAATCCGAGCACGCATTCTGCGGGAATGGTGTTGTTGGAAACTACCTTTATTATATCGCCGTTCTCAAGCTCGATCGAAACCTCGTTAACTCCGTTGTTTTCAACAACCATAGCCATCTCGGGAGAGAGCACGGTTCCCTTCTCGTAAAGGACCTCGCCGGTAAGAACGCTTACAACGTCCTCTGCAAGCTTGCGGTTTTCGATTCTCGAGCGAATCGCCATCTTGCTGTTGAACTTGTAGCGACCGACTGCCGCGATATCGTATCTTCTTGCGTCGAAGAAAAGATTGTGAAGAAGCTGCTGTGCGGACTCAACCAGGGGAGGCTCGCCGGGACGGAGCTTCTTGTAGATCTCCTTAAGGGATTCGATGGAGGGATCGGTACCGTTTTCAGCGGCAAGTCTCTCGCTCTCGTCCTTTTCGAGCGTAGCGATAAGACGGGCGTCCTCACCGAACAGCTTAAAGATATCCTCTCTGTGTGTAAGACCAAGTGCGCGAACGAGAACGGTAAGGGGGAGCTTGCGGTTCTTGTCTATACGAACGTACATAACTCCGTTGATATCGCTTTCATATTCGAGCCAAGCGCCTCTGTAAGGAATTACCTGAGCCGCGTAGGTCTTTTTACCTGTCTTGTCCACCTCGGAGGAATAGTACATGCCGGGCGAACGGACAAGTTGGGAAACTATTACTCTTTCAGCACCGTTGATAACGAAGGTGCCGTTTTCGGTCATAAGAGGGAAATCACCGAGATAGATATCGGAATATTTCACGTCACCTGCCTGCTTGTTGGTAAGACGAACGTTTACCTTCAGGGGCGCAGCATAGTTAACGTCACGCTCCTTGCACTCCTCAACGGGATACTTGGGCTTTGTATCGATAGAATAAGAAATGAAGTCTATCGAAAGATTACCCGAGTAGTCGGTGATAGGGGAAACGTCACGCAACACTTCCATGAGTCCTTCCTTAAGGAACCATTCAAAGGATTTAGTCTGGATCTCAACGAGGTTGGGAAGCTCCAGATTGAATCGTGAACGGGAAAAGGACATTCTCGTGTTTTTTCCGAGTTTTTGCTCTTTTACATTGACCATTAAATCAATCACTCCATTCAAAGAATTATGATTCGAACTTGGACAAACCCATACAAAAAGACGGATTTTGTCAAATTCTGACTGGCTTGTACTCAAAAATGGGCAGTACAAGCGATTATAATGCAGTTTAATATTATATCACCTAAAGTCAAGCTTGTCAAGAGGAAAATTGGAAAAAATTAAAATTTTTTAATATTTTTTTGAAAAAGCGCAAAAAAAGAGAAGCATCCTCACGTTTTGATGCTTCTCTTTTCAATTTTCTTCTTATTTCATTTTAGCAACCGCTCTGACCTTATCAGCGATATTCGCCGCAGTCAAGCCGTACTCCTCAAGCAGCGGAGGCACCTTTCCGGATTTTCCGAATCTGTCCTCAACGCCAACGCGAAGCATAGGAACGGGGCACCCCTCGCATATTGTCTCCGCAACTGCAGAGCCAAGACCGCCAATAATGCTGTGCTCCTCGGCAGTAACGACTGCGCCTGTCTCCTTCGCAGCCTTCAGAATGATCTCCTTATCAAGAGGCTTGATGGTGTGAATATTAATAACTCTCGCATCAATTCCCTCTGCCGCAAGTGTCTCTGCCGCCTCAAGCGCAAGATGTACCATAAAGCCGGTGGCAATAATGGTAACGTCCTTGCCGTCGCGAAGCTGCATGCCCTTGCCAACCTCAAACTTGTGTCCCTCGGTGACGACAGGGCAAGCAAATCTGCCAAATCTCAGATAGAAAGGACCGTAGGTCTGCATAGCCGCCTCAACCGCCGCTTTTGCTTCAACTGAATCCGCGGGATTGATGACCGTCATTCCGGGAATAGTTCTCATAAGAGCAATGTCCTCAAGACACTGATGAGTAGCTCCGTCCTCGCCGACCGTAATGCCCGCGTGAGTCGCGCCGATCTTTACGTTAAGATGAGGATAGCCGATGCTGTTTCTCACCTGCTCAAACGCTCTGCCTGCCGCAAACATCGCAAAGGAGGAGGCAAAAGCCATCTTGCCTGCCGCCGCGAGACCTGCCGCAACAGAGATCATATTTCCCTCCGCGATTCCGCAATCGAAGAATCTGTCGGGATATGCCTTTTTAAACATCACGGTCTTCGTTGCCTCTGCAAGATCGGCATCGAGCACCACGTAATCATATTTGTCCGCAAGCTCAACGAGCGCCTTGCCGTAAGCTTCTCTTGTTGCCATCTTATCTGCCATTACGTTAACCTCCGATCTGTGCGTTAAGCTCCTCGACCGCTATCGCGTAGTCGGGATCCTTGGGCGCGTTGCCGTGCCAGTTTACCTTGTTTTCCATAAAGGAAACGCCCTTGCCCTTCGTCGTGTTTGCCACGATGGCGGTGGGTCTTCCCTTGCAAGCCTTAGCGTCGTTAAACGCCTTTTCGATCTCTTCAAAATTGTGTCCGTCGATAGTTATGACGTTATATCCAAACGCCTCGAGCTTGCTCTCAAAGGGAGCGGGACCGATAACGTCGGCAACGGGACCGTCGATCTGAAGCTTGTTATAGTCGAGAATCACGCAGAGATTGTCAAGCTTGTAGTGGTTGGCAAACATAGAAGCCTCCCAAACCTGACCCTCCTCACTTTCACCGTCTCCGATGATAGCGTAAACTCTGTAATCCTTTTTGTTGAGCTTGCCCGCAAGCGCCATACCGCAAGCCGCAGAGATACCGAGACCGAGCGAGCCTGTCGTCATATCAACACCGGGAATACCCTTCATATCGGGGTGACCCTGAAGACGGCTGTCGTGCTGACGGAGAGTCTTGAGCTCTTCAAAGGGGAAAAATCCCTTAAGAGCCAGTGCGCTGTAAAGCGCAGGGGCGGTGTGACCCTTGGAGAGCACGAGTCTGTCTCTGTTCTCGTTCTTGGGGTCGTCGACCGACACGTTCATTTCCTCAAAATAGAGGTAGGCGAGAATATCGGCGATCGAGAGCGATCCGCCGGGATGACCTGCGCCTGCCGCGTGTGTAGCCTCGATAACGCCGAGACGGATCTTGGCAGCTATCTGCGACAATTCCTTAATTCTTACGTTTTCCATATCAATTTCCTTTCGGAGTTTATTATTTCCTTTTTTATTATACTACACCGACGGCAATTTGTCAACGAAAAAAAGACTTATTCTTTGATCTCAAAAAATATTCTGTACAATTCATAAACAAACGGTAAGATTCCCCGAAAAAATTTAAAATAATCGACAAAACCCGAACAACGAGCGCAAATACGCGCCCCGAAAAGCCCAAATAGCAAAAATCGTCTTATTGATATCGCTTTTCAGCAAAACAACATAACAGACTCCGGTTTTTTCAAATAACCGAGAAACTTTTTGATGTGTATGTGAAATTTCTGCTTTTTTGCCTGTGATTTTTTTGAATTAAACAAAAAACATATTGCAATATTTGTCTTATTATGTTATACTGATATCAAATAATATCGAATAGGAGTCGAAAAATGAAAAAACTTTTTAAAAGATCTATCTGTTTGACCCTTTTACTCGCCCTTGTTTTATGCTCATTGACGTTTATCGGTTGCTCGTCCGACGAGAAGGTGACCGAAAACAAGATCTTGTCGGTGGAAGTAAAAAGCAATAAAAACAAGGTAAAGCTTAAAGCGGGGCTTTCGGAAGAGTACGTGGACGAGCATCGCAAGGAAAAGGTGTACCTTTTGGCGATGGAAAATGCGTACACGGGCGAACTGGAGGATTATACCGTTATTGCTAACGCAAGAGTCAAGGACAGTATGACCTTTACTTTTGACCTTAACGGTGATAACGGCTCAATGCAAAACTCTGCGTTCGTGCTGGCAAGAGTTGTTTCGGGCAAGGGAGAAGAGGCGGTCTACGAGGCAATATCCCCCGCAGCGCATATCACCAATCCCGAAATATTCTCGTCCTCCTCTGCGAAGGCGACTGACGGCGGATTCAAAGGCTTTTCAACGGACAACGTCTATGAAGCAGAGCTGCTCGGCGCTTCAAGCGTTCTTTTCGAGGTGGAAATGAACGAGCTGATACTGAATGGATACGAGGACGGTGCGATCAACTATTTCTACGGCGACAGATCCTTCTACTTTGACGGCGCGGCGGTAGCCGAGCTTGACAAGAAGATATCCGACGCTACCGCGCTTGGAATGAAGGTGTATCTCCGTACGGTTCTGAAATATCCCCAAAAGACCGAAAACGGCTCTTACGAAAAAGATCTCGTAAACGAGTTGTATTGCGCGGGTGCGACCTATGGGAAGGAAGGCTACCTTCCCAATATGTCTAACGGCAATTCGAGATACGTAGGCGCGTTTTATTCGTTCTTGGCGAACCGATACGGCAGCGAGGGCAAGGAATACGGCACCGCCATTGATCATATTATAGGCTTCAGTGTCAACGACTACGAAACCAATTGCAATGCGGGAAATATGTCCGAGGATGAATTTATCGCGGGATACTATTCCTGGGCAAAGCTGGCGGATAGCGTGCTGCGCTCCTACAATAAAAACGCGCAGGTATACGTTTCGGTTGATAACGGATTGCAGGCGACATCTTCGTCGAGTGATATCGGCATAGCGTCCTTCTTGCCCAGATTTGCAGAAATCAGCTCGACCTCTTCCAAGTGGAATTTTGCCGTTGCCCTGAACCTCGGCAACGGAGAGAACGTTGGAGAGCTTCTTTCGGGAAGCGGAGACATCTATTCTCACGTAAGTGCAAATAATCTGGCAAGCTTTTTTGAGATACTTTCGAACGATGCGCTTATGTACGACTCCGAGCGCAGAGTGGCGATAGTAGACCACCTGTCCTTGCCCGACAGCGTTAGCGAGAGCAATCGCGCAGCGTATTATTCCTATACGTATTATAAGATAGCGGAGGCGGGATTTGACACCTTCCTCTACGCCGCAAACAGCGAGACGGGCGGGTTGTACAGCGCGTCAGGCAAGCGTGCGGATTTCTACTACTCCGTATTGATGTGCGGAAGCAATATTGCCAGCCAGTTGAGTGAATATACCAACAAAATAACGGGTGCTGTTACACCGAAATTCAATGAACATAAAACGATAGATCTTTCTTTCGAGCAGAACGCAAAAACGACGCTTTCCGAGTCTTTGCTGAAAAAGGAAAGAAGACTGTCCCTTTCAGCAAGCGAGCTTTGCGCGATGGGCGGAGCATACGACGTTAACGTCTCTCCCCTGACGGTCGAGGACGGCTTGGAAAAGCAAATAATAACCGTTCGCGGAGATCTCAATGATTCGCACGTAGCAATGACGACCGTCGGTCTGTCTGCATCGGAGCTTATCTCCTCGGGTTATATCGGAATAACTATGTCCTCCTCGCAGAACTCGCGCGTCGCGTTGGTCATCTCGAGAGAGGGAGACGAGCGCGCAGTATACGTCGGAGAGGCTGGCCTGTCGGCAACTCCTTCCACCTACTACTTTGACATAACTTCTTTTACGGACAGCGTGAAGTCCTCCGATGAGCTGAGGGTATCCTTGTGTGCGTTTTCTGCCGAAAACGGCGGCGATATTGAAATAACGGTCGAGGATATGATGCTTTACGGCGCGTCAGGTAACGGCCGTGATTCAACCACGGTCACAATAATCGTCTGTATCGCATGCGTTGCGTTGTGCGGATTGTTTGTATTGCTGACCGTGCAGAGAAAACGAAAAATGAAAGAGCGAGACCGATAACGGAGGTCGCAAATGAAGACCATATACGAAAAAAGGACCGAAGATTTCTATTACCGAAACGACGGAAACTTCAGATATCCGCTTTCTTGCGGAGCGCACCTGCATTACCATATAGAAATAATGTATATGCGTGAGGGATATACGAAGGCATATATAGATTCGGACGTATACGAGGTTAAAACGGGAGATCTGCTCATGGTCTTTCCAAACCGAATCCATCGCTTTGAAGACGGAGACAATAAAAATAAATATCACCTTTTTATCGTCAACCCCGATCTCGCGCCCGATCTGTCTGCGGTAATTTCGGCAGAACATCCGCAAGATCCCGTCATTCGCCGCGCCGACAAAAATCCGAGAATAATGTCGCTCATCGATATTCTTGGCGATACCCAAAGCTTCGCGACGGCATACAGAGAAACGCTCCTGAAAGGCTATTTTATGTCGTTTTTTGCGGAGATACTCGGCATGTTGCCCCTCCGTCACGCCAGATCGGATGAAAATCAGTCTATGAGAGCCGTCGTGCAGTATTGCTCGCAGAATTTCACCAAGGATCTTTCGCTTTCTGCGCTTGAGGAGGAGATCCATCTGAGTAAATATTATATTTCTCACCTTTTCGGAGACAAGCTGGGTATAAGATTTAACGATTACGTCAACTCTCTGCGCGTCTCGGAGGCGTGCAGATTACTGCGAACGACCAAAATGAACATCACGGAGATCTCCTGCGCGTCGGGCTTTGGCACTCTGCGAACCTTTAACAGAGCCTTTATAAAGCAGATGAACACTTCTCCCTCGGAATACAGAAAAAACAATCGCGGAGAGATTTTCGGCGTGTCGATACCTATCGGCGAAAGCGATCAGCCAAAAGCGTGACCGAAGGCAATAATGGTGTTGACAAAAGAAAAAAAGTGTGCTACAATATGATGAATAATTTTGTACTTGAATATAAGAAAGGATAAAAAAATGCACTGGTCAGAAGAAATTGCTGAACGAATAATAAAGAATAACCCCGACAAAGAGGAGTATGTCTGTGCTGCGGGCATAAGCCCCTCGGGCTCGGTCCACATAGGAAACTTCAGAGATCTTGCAACCCCTCTTTTCGTTGTAAAGGCTCTTGAAAAGAAGGGCAAGAAGGCGCGCCTTCTCATCTCCTGGGATGAATACGACCGTTGCCGCAAGATCCCCGCAAACGTGCAGGCGGTAGTCGGCGACGCATTCGATAAATATATCGGTGTTCCCTACGTCGATATTCCCGACCCGTTCGGATGCCACGAAAACTATGCAAAGCACTTTGAGGAGGAATTCCTCAAGGGTATCGAGCCCTTCGGCATCAAGCTTGACTGTCGTTATCAGGCAGAGATGTACCGTTCGGGCAAATACACGAAGGATATTATAGAATCTCTGCAGAAGAGAGGCGAGATCTTTGAGATACTCGACTCCTTCAAGACCAAGGATATGACCAAGAGCGAGGAGGAAAGACGCGCGGAGCACGACGCTGAAAAGGCAAACTACTACCCCGTCAGCATTTTCTGCCCCGAATGTCATACCGACTTCACCACCATCACCTCCCTTTCCGACGACTGCACCGAGGCAGAGTTCACCTGCCGTTGCGGACACAAGGGACACTTCAATTTCCTTGAAAACTTCAACTGCAAGCTCGGCTGGAAGGTAGACTGGGCAATGCGCTGGAGATACGAGCAGGTAGACTTCGAGCCGGGCGGAAAGGATCACGCCGCACCCACGGGCTCTTACAATAACTCCAAGGTCATCTCCAAGAAGATCTTTGGACACGAGGCTCCTCTCTTCCAAGGCTACGAGTTCATCGGAATCAAGGGAGTTGCAGGCAAAATGTCCTCCTCCTCGGGTCTGAATATGACGCCCGAGACCCTGCTTAAGCTCTATCAGCCCGAAATCATCCTCTGGCTCTATTCCAAGACCGAGCCTACCAAGGCGTTCGACTTCTGCTTCGACGACGGAATCCTCCGTCAGTATTTCGAGTTCGATAAGATGTATAACGAGTATATTAACGGCACTGCAAACGAGCACACCGCATCGGTAATGTACAACTGCGTTATCGACGGCAGAAAGCTCGAGACCGTCCCCATGGGTCTGCTTGTACAGCTCGGCTCTATCGTAGACTTCAATGTGCCCATGCTTGAGACCGTCTTTGAGAAGATCGGCACACCCTATACCTACGAGCAGTTTGCAGGCAGACTTGACCGCGCGAAGTTCTGGCTTGAGCAGTGTGCGCCCGAGCAGGTCAATAAGCTCCGCAATACCCGTAACTTCGAGATCTGGAACACCCTTGACGAAAAGGAAAAGCAGGCGATCGCCGCGCTCCACGATTATATTGCAAACGGAAACTACACGCTTGACGACCTCAACACTGAGCTCTACGCCATTCCCAAGAAAATATACCCCGAGATAACCGATCAGAAGGAGCTCAAGGCTATCCAGGGTAAATTCTTCAAGACCGTATATAAGCTTCTCATCAATAAGGAGCAGGGCCCCCGTCTCTACCTCTTCCTCTACGCTATCGAAAAGGAAAGATTCGTCGGTCTGCTCGACTTCTCCTACGCCGAGACCGACGAGGAAAAGAGACTTAACGCCGAAGCCGAGGCCGCTGCTAACCCCGTAGTTGAGGAAAAGACCTACGGCGAGCCCGATCCCGTCGAGCCTATCAAGGAAGAAAAGGTCAAGATGGACGACTTTGCAAAGCTCGACCTCCGCGTATGTAAGATAGTAAAGTGCCAGGAGATCAGAAAGTCTCACTCCTGCTATAAGCTCACTCTCTTCGACGGTATCGACGAAAGAGTTATAGTTTCTAGCATCAAGCACGACTACACTCCCGAGGAGCTTGTCGGCAAAAAGATCATAGTCATCGCAAACCTCGAGCCCGCAAGAATCACGGGCGTTACGAGCAACGGCATGCTGCTTGCGGCATCCAATAACGCTTGTGGCTGTAAGGTCATCTTCGTTGACGATATGGTTCCCGAGGGAACTCAGATACACTGACAACAAAAAAGAACGACTCACTGAGTGAGTCGTTCTTTTTTGTTATGTTCAGGCATTCGCTTCCGCCATTTCCTGTGCCTTCTCAGCCACACGGTTTATCTCCTCGGGATCAACGTAGGTCGGCACCGCGCGCTTCACCGCCTCCTTGATCAAGGGAGAAGCGATCGAGTCCTTGGATTCCTCAAGCGCCGCGAGAAGATCATCCATCTTTTTGGCAATAGTAATACGGTCAAAGGGCTCGTCCTTTTCAATGAAGATAAGATCGTTTTCGGTCTTGTCAAGTGTTTCGGTCTTAATAAGTAGCTCCTCGTAGAGCTTTTCTCCGGGACGCAATCCGATCTCCCTGATCTCGATATCTTTGTTGAGTTCAAGACCCGAAAGTCGTATCATATTAAGCGCAAGATCGTAAATTCTTATAGGCTTGCCCATATCAAGCACGAAAAGCTCGCCACTCTTTGCCATAGCACCCGCCTCCATAACGAGCTGGCTCGCCTCGGGAATAGTCATAAAATAACGGATAATGCGCCTGTCGGTGATCGTTACGGGTCCTCCCTGCGCTATCTGCTGCTTAAACAGAGGAATTACCGAGCCGTTAGATCCGAGAACGTTGCCGAATCGCACCGCCGCAAAGGAGGTCTGACTGTCCGTACGGCTCTGAACGATCATTTCGCACATTCTCTTGGACGCGCCCATAATATTCGTGGGATTGACTGCCTTGTCGGTGGAAATGAGAATAAACTTCTCTGCCCCGTGCTTTTCTGCCATATCAGCGGCGTTATACGTGCCGAATATGTTGTTCTTGATCGCCTCGCAGCCGCTGTGCTCCATAAGCGGAACGTGCTTGTGCGCGGCGGCGTGGAAAACGATCTGGGGCTTGTAGTGCTTGAAAATACAATCAAGACGTTTGCGGTCTCTGACTGACGCGATCTCAACCGAGAGCTTCAGATCATTGCCGTAGGTACGGATAAGCTCCTGCTGTATATCGTAAGCGTTATTTTCATATATGTCGAGAATTATCAGATGCTCGGGCGAGCACTTGGCAACCTGTCTGCAAAGCTCGCTTCCGATCGAGCCTCCGCCGCCCGTAATAAGAACGACCTTGCCCGAATAATAGCTCACGGTCTCGGAGTCTGTGACCGATAAGGTCTTGCGGAACAGCAGATCCTCGATCTCAAAGTTTCGTATGTTACCCTTAACGACCTTTCCACTCTGCCCAACCGAAAAATCGGTCACGGGAACGTCGTAAAGCTTAAGCTTGCAGGTGGTGCGACTGTAAAAATCAAACAGTTGAGAGGCGGTATGGCTGTCAACTCCCGAAATAGCAATAAACAGCTCCTCAACGCCGTTTTTTTCAATAAGCTGAAGCACGGACTCGTTTTCAATATGTACCATCAGTCCGGCAATGGTATTTCCCGCTTTTTCAGGATTCTTGTCGATAAAAAACAAGGGCTCATAGCTCGATTGGGGATTAGATAATAGCTCGTTGGCAAGACAAGCACCTATCTGGCCCGCACCAACAATCGCGATCTTGGTTCTTTCTGCGTAGTCCGTTTCTCGACTGTTTTTCAGCTTGTATAGCAAGCGGTAGGAAAATCTCGAAAAAAGAGTGATCAACGCGTTTAACGATGCGATTATCACGAAAAACCAAGCCCCCTCGTACAGCTTGCAGAGCCACGAAAACACACCCGCGGCCAAAGCACCGATAACGTCGGCGATCATCAGCTTGAAATAGTTGAAGGTTCTCGTATAGCGAAGAATGCTGTTGTATATGCCGAAGGCAAGCCTTACAACAAGAACAAACAGCAAAAGAATTACTGCGTTTGCAAAAAAGCGACGATTATCGTACGGAATATAGGGCTCGAAAATAAGATTTGCTATAAAATATGCGGCTGAGACTAAAGCGAAGCAAGCAACGTCAAAAAGTAAAAGCACCAAGCGTCGAGCCTTGCTTGCAAGAAAAGATTTTAGATTCATCATCCGTCCTCCACAAAATACTACAACTTAATTATACCATAACATTTGGAAATTGTCAAAGGTTTTGTAAAATATAAAAACCAAAAATAAAAAGGGTATAAATTTCGAAATAATAACAAATAATAACAGAGGAAATCATCCAAAGGCAAATTTTGATATTTTTACTGAAATATAAGAGTTAGAAAGGAATACCTTTATATGAAAGCAACCGGAATAGTAAGAAGGATAGACGACCTCGGACGCGTCGTCATTCCCAAAGAGATAAGAAGAACAATGCGAATCCGTGAGGGCGATCCTCTGGAAATATTTACCGACCGCGACGGCGAGGTAATATTCAAAAAGTATTCCCCCATCGGCGAATTGACCGCCTTTGCGGCGCAGTATGCCGAGACCCTGCACAAGACCTGCGATCTCTCGGTCGTTATCTGTGACCGCGACTCCGTGGTAGCTTGCGCGGGAGTGTCCAAAAAGGAGTATTCGGATAAATCTTTGTCCGCCGAGCTTGAAGGTGTGTGCGAGGCAAGAGGAATGTATGTATACCGTCAGGGAGAGCAGAAGATCAATGCGATCGCGGACGGCGGCAGCCATTATGTCAGTTGCGCAATGCCGATCATAAGCGAAGGCGACGTGGTCGGCTGTGTCGCAGCTCTGACCCCTAACGACGTCGATTCCTACCCCGAGGCAGTCGAGACCAAGCTCGTCCAGACCGCCGCAAGCTTTCTAGGAAGACAGCTCGAAAGCTGAAAACAGAAAACGGGACTATCCTTAAGGGATAGCCCCGTTTTTTATGATTCCAACACCCGCATTAAATCGGATATTGATTTTTTACTTTTCAACCACGACGACGGTAAAGGAAATAAGCTTTGCGACAACGCCGTCCTTCGCATCAACGTACGCGAGGAACGAAACGGTATGCTCGCCAACCTCAAGCTCGCTTACGTCTATGTTGATCGAAAATCTCACCGCGTGCTCGCCGCCCGCCGCAAGAACCGCCGCCTCGGGCGCGGTCGGAGCTATTTTAAGAATTGCATCGCTGCCGTCGATCGAATAACCAAATGCCAATGTAGGATATCCGAACCCGATCCAGCCGGTGCAGCTGAGAGACGAAGATCCCTTTGTTATCTCTATCTTGTTTCCACCTGCGTTGAGACCCGACTCAACGCTGCCGGGAGTAAATATATCTGCTCCGTCTGATATCAGTCTGTCAATGGAAGCTCCTTTCAAGCGGAGGTTCTTGTTCTTTCTTGAAACGAACTCATCCTCCGAAAATCCACTGAGGTCCATATCCTCATAAGGAGTGATAAATGCCAGCGCAGGAATCTTCGCGCTGTTGCAAAGGTTCAGGGTCTCACCGTAAACGTCGGTGGTGTTGTAGTTGTATGCTACCGCCTTGACCGCCTGGTCAAATGTTACGGTGATCTGATCCTTTGCGGTTATCTCCGCGCTCACGGGAGTCAGGGGCTTGGCAAGACCAAAGGTCTTTTCCGAAAATCCGCAAATACCCTTTACGGCAGCTCCGCCGTCGGCGGTAGTAAGACCCTCGCCTACGTTAGTAAAGGTAACGGTAATTGTCTTCTTGTCCTCGCTCAGCGCAGCGCTGCTGAAGATCGGACCCATAGCATCATCAAGAGTTCCCTTTCCGAATATCACAAACTCCGCAATATCGGCAAGTCTCTTTGCCTGACCGGGCTTGCAGTTTGGGTGTAGACTGTTGGGGAAGCTTGTGTCGGTCCACAGATCGCTGGACGCGGAAAGATAGCAGCCGTCAATAACCGTGGGAAGAAGGCCCATAAAGGTACGGATAGTGCCAACCTCCATATAGTGCCAAGGGTCGCTTCCGTTGTAATCTGCGGGCTTTTGATACTGCGTGGGAAATTCAACGACGAATACGGGGAAGTCCTTGTTGATCACATTGTGAGTAGATCTCAGACGCTCAACGAAATCACCGAACGCGTCGCCGTATACCTGAGCAAAATTCAGGGGATTATCACTCTCTCCCTGATACCAGAGCATACCTGCAACCGCATATCTGCTCGCGGGAGCGAGATAACAGTTATAAAGATATCTGCCGAAATGCGTGGTATCTCTCATAGAAATATATTTGCCCGTCTCTGCACTATAGTAATCGGAATCGTAAAGCTCTGCGAGATCATTAGGCAGGAAGGACGCCAATGGCGCGCCGCCGTAAGCAACCTCCATAAGACCTACAGGTACTGTGTTGCCTGATCTCTCAACCATTTCCTGTGCAAAATGATATCCGATAGCAGAGAAGCGGAGAGCCTGTGCCTGGGAGGTCTTTGTCCACAAGGTCGTGTTTTCGAGATCCTTGTAAACATAATCTGTTCCCTTTTTGGCGTATGTGCCGCCGCTGCCGTTGAGATAGTTAAGTCTGATTATTGAGTTTTCGTCGATGTCGACAGTGTTTCCGCCCTTGACCGACTCACTGAGTGCGAGTGCCGCGTTGGACTGACCGAGAACGAGATAAACGTCGCCGACAAGCACGTCCTTGAACGTGACAGTTTTGTTGTCGCCCGCATATATGGTCATCTCCGCGCCAACCGTGTCGGCGGCGAGTCTGGCGCCGAAGGTGATGCACCATTCGCCGTTCTCAACAAGAGCTTCGGCGAACATTCCCTTGAACTCACCCGACACCTTCTTGCCGTTTTCACTTTCGGGAGCAAATCCCCAAACGCGAATATGCTCGCCTCTCTGAACGACCATGTAGTCCGAGAACACTCTTGAAACCGTGAAGTCTGCTGCGGGCTCCGCGTCAAGAGTCTCGCCGATCATAACGTCAACTATCACCGTTGTTTCCTCCTCACTCTCTTCGGTGGTTTCATCGTTTTCGGAAGAACCCTCTGTCGTTTCAGACGTGGTGTCGTCGGCTGTCGTTTCATCAACCGTTGTTTCGTCCCCTGTGGGATTTTCTCCGGGAGGCGTGCATGCCGTAAGAGCCACAGAGAAAAGCATCAAAAGTGCCAAAAAAATGGAAAGAAAACGTTTTGTTGCCATTCCGTACTCCTTTTATGTAATATTTGATCCGATAAAGGAGTGCAAAACTCCTTTATCGATAATATATTAAGCTTCGATTATCTCGTCCAGCCCTCACCGGTTATCTCGTGAGCCTGATGAATGGTTACAAAAGCATTTTTGTCGTTTTTGTGTATAACGTTTAAGATCTCTGCGTATTGATTCATGGTAAACGAGACCATTATCATTTTTCTGTCCTCGCCCGTGTATCCGCCCACAACGTCTATTATTGTAGAGCCGCGATCGACTTTTTCAATGATTTCTTTATTGATAACGTCATATTTTGAGCTGATTATCTGCGCGATAAACGACTTTGAGCTTCCTATAAACACCTTATCTACCATCAGCGCAGCAATAAACGCCGAAAAAATGCCGAGAAGCGAAATAACGAAATCACCGATAACAAACATGCCAAAAAGCACGATGCTCGCGTCGACGATAAATATAACCACTGAGCTTTTCAAACGTTTGAAGATCTTGCATATCGAAAAAGAGATTATATCAACTCCTCCCGTCGAGCCGCCGCCGAGGAAAGTGATAGCACAGCCCGCGCCAACGCAAACACCGCCAAGTGTTGTGGCAAGAATCAGAGAGGTCTCGGAGTGCTGAGATGCCTGTAGGCAGAAAAAACCGTTAAGGAAGGATGGGTCTGTGATCTTCATAAAAAGTGATACGCCGACGGGGTAAAGTATTGTTGAAATAAGCGTCTTGAGCGCAAATGATCTTCCAAGAACAAAAAGCCCGACGAAAAACAAGATCCAAGTGGCTATAGTAATAATAAGATCGACGGAAAAAAACTCAACCGAAATAATTTTGTTTAAAACTATAGCAATACCGGATACGCCGCCCGAAACAAGATCAAACGGAATGATAAACACCGCCGCGCCAAAGGCTATGATCAGTGTTCCGATTATAGTAAGAAGGATGTTTTTCAATGCGGTAAGCATTTCAGATCTGCTGATTTTAATTTTCACTAGTTCCCTCAAATTTTTTGAAAATGTCCGCAACTGCGGCAAGTATACGCGCCGAGACCTCCTTGACGTCGCCGTCGGCATCTATTATCGAGATCAGTTCTCCTCTTTGACGCAATTTGTCAAAGATCTCAAAAAAGGTCTTTCGAGTGCGAGTCAGATAATCGAAATTTTCGTATATTTCGGTTTTTTCTCCCCTGTTCCCTATTCTTTGAAGACTTTTCTCGGGAGTAAGATCGAGAAAAATACAAATATCGGGTCGGCGGATATTGGGATTATCGAGATTTAGTGTCGCTACCGTGTCGTAGCCGAGCACCGTGCCCTGATAAGCCAAGGACGAATAATAATATCTGTCGCAAATTACCGTAGTCCCCTCTGCGAGCATTTTTTCTATTCCCGTTTGAGCGTCTGTGTTGTGCAGCTCTCGGTCAAAAGCAAACATTTCCGCCATCTCAAGCGGAGTTTTGTCGATCTCCTTGGCAAGCGCGCGACGTATTGCTTTGCCTGACGGCAATTCGGTCGGCTCGGCAGTGATCGCGCACGACAGCCCTCGCTTTTCAAGCGCTTCGCGAAGAAGATTTATCTGCGTCGTCTTTCCGGCACCGTCAATGCCCTCAAAGACGATAAATTTCGGATCTTTATTCATTAAAATTGTCTCCAAAAAATCTTTGTTTAATCTTTTATTTTTCTTTCCAGGTCGATGGAGAGAAAAGCAAGAGTATCGGGAAGAGCTCAAGTCTGCCCAAAAGCATATCAAGAGTCAGAACGACCTTCGATATAGGTGAGTAGAACGCGAAGTTGCCGCTCGGCCCTACCGCATCGAGACCGGGCCCAACGTTGTTCAGACAGGCGGCGACCGACGAAAACGATGTCTCAATGCTCTGCCCGTCAGCAACGGCGATCGCCAAGAAGGAAACGAAAAAGATCAGAATGTAAGCGACCATATATGCGAAAACTCCGCGCACCGTGTCCTTGTCCACACTCTTTTTCTCAAACATGACCTTTTTTATCTGTCTTGGATCGGTCATGTGTCTGATCTCTGCCCAGGTGCTCTTGACCGATATCACAAGCCTGCTGACCTTGACACCACCGCCCGTCGATCCCGCGCATGCACCAATAAACATAAGCACAAGCAGAAGCGTTTTCGAAAGATTAGGCCAGAGATTAAAGTCGCCGGTGGCAAATCCCGAGGTCGATATCACGGTGTTCACCTGGAAAAACGCGTTCCTGAGTGCATCTCCAAGGTTGCCGTAAGCAGAATAAATATTGTAGGTAATAAGCGCCGTTGCCGCGACCGTGATTCCGGTGAACCAGCGAAGCTCCTCGCTAAAGAGTGCCACAAGTGCTTTTCCGGTCAGGATCAGGTAATAAAGATTGAAGTTGATACTGAATATAAACATAAATATGGCAACTACCCACTGGCAATATTCGACGTGAGCCACCGTGCCGCCAAAGGTCATCATGCTGTCGCTCCATATCGCAAATCCACCCGTGCCCGCTGTAGAGAAAGACGCGCACAGGGCTTCGTAAAGATCCATACCTCCAAACAGCAGGCAAATTACCTGAGCAAGTGTCAGCCCAACGTAAATGCCGTACATGATAGCCGCGGTCTTTCTGACCGTAGCAACGATCTTGTCAACCTTAGGTCCGGGCATTTCGGCGCGCATGATATGAACCAGTCTTGACGATTTCATATCCTGCTGAGGCATAATAGCAAGCACAAAGACAAGCACACCCATGCCGCCTATCCAGTTGGTAAAGCTGCGCCACAAAAAGATGCCGCGCATACCCATATAAGCATCGGCAGGATTCCAAAGCATTTGGTATTGCTCTGCGAAAAGCACGCTTGCTCCCGTGGTAGTAAATCCCGATACCGTTTCAAAGTAAGCATCGATGAAATTTGGGATGAGTCCCGACAGAACGAAAGGCAAGCAGCCGAAGAAGGACAAGATGATCCACGACAGACCGACTACCACGAAGCCGTCCTTGGCGCTCAAAGCAGAGCCTTCAGGCTTGCGTAAGGAGAGCAAGAAGCCAAGAATAAGCAACATTCCGATAGGAATAAGAACGGAATAAAGCATTCCAAGCTCACCGTAAATCAGCATAGTGACAAGAGGGATGATCATAAGCCCGCCCTCTGCCAGCAAAAGCTTACCGGTGATATATCTTAACATCTTAAAATTCATTGTATGGCCTCAAAAGCGAATAAAAATTATGCAATGACGTCACCGAGATCGCAAACGTGGGGGTTCGTCGTAAGAATAACTACGCTGTCCCCTGCCTCTATCGTAGTATCTCCGTGTGCGTAAAACACTGTTCCGTTGCGAATAACGGATGCGACCAGAACGTTGGGCTTGAGCTTGAGTCGGCTTAGCGGAACGCCTGTGTGCTTGAAATCCTCTGCAACGTCAAATTCGAGTGCCTCGACCCGATTGTCTGCAATTCTGTGCAGAGCAACGATGGAGCTTTTTGCTCCTCTGTCGTCCTTGTTTGCCTGACCTCTGACGTATTGTAAGACCTTGGACGTAATTATGAATTGGGGAGTAATATTTGAGTCAACACCGGCGTTTTCCGAAAGCTTTACAAAGGAAGGAGAAGCAATCTTCGCGATGACTTTGTCAACCTTTCTGGACTGAGCAAACATAGAAATGATCAGGTTTGTGTGGTCGTTTTCGGTCATGACCACGCAAGCGTCCGCATCCTTAAGTCCCTCTTCGTCAAGAAGATCGGGATCGGTAGCGTCGCCGTGAATTATATTGACTTTGGGAAAAACGTCAGCAAGCTCCTCGCAGACGTCAAAGTCCTTTTCGATTATTCTCAACTTATAACCGCTTTCGGCAAGAGGCCCGACAAGATATCTCGTTATCCGCCCTCCGCCTATAAGGAGGACTCTCTTAAGCTGCTTGCCAACTAGTCCTATCTTTACGAACAGGGCGTTTATATAGGGGCGGGAGCCCGCGATAGAAACGCTGTCGCCCTCGCGTATGACGAAGTTTCCTCCGGGGACAAAGAGCTCGTCGTTACGAACGACCGCGCATATAAGCGTATCAGTGCCAAAGCGGCTCTTGAAATCCTTAAGCGCAAGATTGATAAAAGGATGCTTTGCTCCAATATGTATCTCAACGACCTCGACTTGTCCGCGTGCAAATTTTTCAAGCTTGATCGCGGCAGGAAAGCGGATAAGTCTGGCCGCTTCCCTTGCCGCCTCGTACTCGGGATTGACTATCATGTCTATTCCGAGATTTCTTGACATAAAAGCGACCTGCTTAAGATAGTCGGGCTCTCTGACTCTCGCGATAGAGCGCTTGGCGCCGAGCTGTTTTCCGATCATACAGCAGATCAGGTTGAGCTCGTCGCTTGGTGCGACGGAGATTATAATATCACATTCGGGAACGCCGGCCTCGGTCTGCGTGTCGATCGATGCACCGTTTCCTGTCACTCCAAAAACGTCGTATTTGTTTACGACTGAGGTGACCATATCGGCGTTTTCGTCAATAACGGTTACGTTGTGACCTTCCTCGCAGAGAGCCGCGACCAACGCCTCTCCGATAACACCGTTTCCAATAACAACGATTTTCATAAGCTACCTCAAAAACTGAGAATCCAGATTATTTTCTTATAATTTTGATTCCTTCGGGTGCAGAGACTTCAACGAGCGTACCCTCGGGGGTCTTTTTCGCGCTGACCGATATCATTCCCTTTTCGGTGGGATACTCTCCCTTTGCCCAGTCAAGATAAGCAAGCTCGGGATCGATCTCATAAGTGTCTGCGGATACAGCGCGAATTCCGAGAACGTAATGCGTCATATAGGGGCAAGGACCGGAGGACCAACCGTGGCAGAGCGAATGACGGAAATTTTTATAGCAATAAGCTCCGAAATCTCCGTGAATATCGTTCTTGCCCTCGGGAACGATCTCGTCGATGGGAGCGCTGTTTTCGAGCCAATCAAGGTTAAAATCTTCCCAGAACGTAGTGGCACCCATATCAAGCATAGCACCCCAGAATTCCTTGATGTCGTCAAGAGCACCCGCAAAATCTCCCGCCATAGCCTTTGCTACGAGCAGGTAATATCCGAAGAAGGTCGAATATCCGTGAGCTCCGCCTGGAGCGAGCCATTTTTCGTTTACCTCCTTGGCATCAACTATGCGTGACAGCGCGAGCATAGACGCGGCCTGCTTGGAGGTTCCGGGAGAAGGTATGTGAGTTTTCATAAGATCCGCTTTAGCTGCACATTCATCAGCAAGCTCGGTTTCTCCGAAGATACGAAGCAAATCCGCGCTCTTTTCGAGTACGATCTTGAGAATACCCTGAAGTCCCGCGTGCTTGCCCTCGGGGTAAGAGTCGTTAGGCCAGTCGAGGAATCTGCGCTCGGGCAGAATTTCGCTGCCGTTTTCGTCAACAAGAGGAAGGATACGCTTGATAAGCGCTATCATATAATCCTTCTGTTCCATCAGATAGTCAAGATCTCCAACCTGACGGTAAAGATCGTGATGCATATACAGCCACCAGAGAGAATAGGTTGTAATGTTGTTCATCCATTCAGTCATAGGGGTGTCGTCTCTGATCAGATCGAGAGATCTCTTGATAATGGGATCGTTGCCGAATACCGCGAGAATAGTTTGCACCTCGGTGTGCATATCGCCGATCCATACGAGGCGGTCACGCTTGATGCCGTCCCAAAGATATTCCTGCATATTGAGGTGAACGGTATACGCCGCAACCTGCCAGATCTTGTTAAGTCTTTCGTCGGAGCACTCGAAGCTGCCCTTGTAATCAACGTCGTTGTAACAGAAAACACCCTTAATGCCGATCAGATTAGCAATAGCATTCTCTCCGAGAAGCTCGATATATACGAAACGGAAGCCCGATTCATTGGTCTCGTTTGCAGACATACCGCTGATGCTCATCAGTATATCGCGGTTTGCGTGATTGTTGGTCGAATTCTTCACTCCGAGAGGAGTCAAAGCCTCCATAACGCTCTCGCCGAAGCGGATTCTGAAATCGGCTCTATTGTCGTTATCGGTACGCGCGCCCTGACAAAGAATGCGAATACATCCTACAAACTCAATGCCAAAATCGATAAGAATGCCTGCATTCTCGCGACCGGGAGCGTTACTCATCTCGCAAAGGCTTTGGGGATGGAACGCTACTTGATTGGGGCACTCGTTGAGCAAAACGTCTTCTTTGCGCACACCGCCCTGGGTAAAAATTATCCTCTTGGGAGTAATATATCTTCTTGTTCGGGGATCGGTCTGGGATCCGTTCAATTCCTTAAATATTTCGTTTACCTTAGCCATAATATCATAAGCCTTTCGTAAGAAAAAGAATTCGTGCGAGCATATTCACACAGAGTAAGTATATCATATATAGGATAAAAAATCAATAGAAATTGCCATATTTTTTGCAAATAACGCTAAAAAACAGGACTTGCGCGGCAATGCGCCGCGCAAGTCCCAAAAGTCAAGAATTTCAAATAAATATTCTGTTCTGATAGCTCGTGCCAAGCCCCTCTTTGTAAAGATGCGAGTCGTTCGAGTGCTGAAGCACCTTCGGAATGCAAAATCCGCCCTTTGATGCTGAAAACTCTATCACCGTAACGCCCGTGTGACCGATGTCAAATCGGGTGGAAAAATCGTTGTACGGAATATCGAGTATCGTGCTCAAAAACAACAGACCGAAGCCCTGATGAGCAAACAACGCGACCCTTTCGTTCGTCGGCTCCTCGGCAATATATCCGCTTCTTTCCGCAGCGTGTCTGTAACCCAGCGACAGCATAAGCTTGTCCGCCTCCTCGCGCACCCGCTTCACTCCCGCTTCAAAGCGGGTATTTTCAAACGCGGGATATGTGTACCATTTGTCGCCGAGCGCTCTTACCTCGGGGGAGGTGAAAAGATCTCTTGTCGGTCCGTGGAAAAACGCCCAGGTCAGCTTTCCCGGCTCATATTCAACGGTCATATCGTTCCATGCGAGCGACTCACAGCACCAATCAAGCACGACCATATCCTTTTTCAAGATCTCGCAGGTCGGCATAGCGGTCTGCCTTGCACGGACGGAGGGAGACGAATATATTTTGTCAAGCCCATGCACCGCAAAGCGTCTGCCGACCGCCTCGGCTTGACGGTGTCCGAGAGGAGTAAGACTGTCGGGATTATAGATCGGGTCTCCGTGTCTGACGTAGTAAAGTATCATGTCATACCTCCGTATACGAGTCGGCAAGCCGTCTGAGATTGCGGCCGCTGACAAATTGAATATTTCCACCTGAATTATACCATCCGAAATGAAAAAAGTAAATACTTTTTCGATATTTTTCAAAGAAAAAAGCCTCACCGCACGGGTGAGACTGATTTTTCGCACGCGATCTGTCGACCAAGGCTCAGGCAAAAGCTCGAAAAAGAGAAAATCACGAGCCGTGTTTCGACAGAAAAGCGTCGCGCTCGTCCACTCCCAAAAGCTCAAAGAGCGAAATGCCAAGGGCGTCGGCAATTTCATCGAGAATGGCAATGTCGGGGCAGGATCTTCCCTGCTCCCACTTGGAGACCGCCTGTGCCGTAACGCCGACCCGAAGTGCAAGGTCATTTTGCGTAAGCTTCGAGCGCTTTCTGGCATCTGCGATCTTCCTGCCCAAATTGTTTGTGTCTATCATCTGCTAACTCCTTGCTGCAATTCGCGCGAGCGCACCTCTGCAATAAGCACGCTCGGTTTTTTGGGATAAATCGCCGCAAAGAGCCTCGGCAAACCAAGGTCAGCATCCTTTTTTTGCCTTAGACCGACTCCGAGGCGAGTTTGCAGTATCCATAGCGTGTAGAAATCATTCAAGTCGCCTCCTTTTCATAAAATTTCGCTCCGTCGGGGTCTATGCCGACAGACCGATAACCATATTATAATACCGCGGCAACAAAAAGTCAATAAACCTTTGGTTGATTTTGGAAGACTTTTTCTTTTAACGTCAGCTGTTTGATCTCGTGCAAAAGCGATCAATTTCAACGTCTGTCGCCAAAGCAAGCGACTTGACAAATAAAAACATAAATGATATAATATTCTTATAATGGAAAAACGATCCTGTACATACGGAGAAAAATAAATGAAAATAAAAAAAGCAATAGCGGGGATGCTTCTTTTTGCTTTGATGATCACCACGGCATCGGGTCTGTGCGCGGTTGAGATCTCGGCGGTGACGGAGACCTATCAGGTATCTGAGGAGTACAAAAGCAGTAAATATTACGAGCATCTTCGGAGAATAGAGCTGACGGGCGATCAGGCGACCGACGTTATCGCAATAGCGCTCTCACAGCTCGGATATCACGAGGGCGACAGCGACGCCGACCTTGACGGAATGAATTCCGAGGGCACGAAAAATTTCGTTGAATACAACGTTCTTTACGGCAAGCTCGACAACCAGGAGGGTAACGGACTGAGCTACGGATACGCTTGGTGCGCCGCGTTCGTAAATTGGTGCCTGCGTCAAGCGAGAGTGGAAAAGACCGTGTCGGGCACGGAGGTAAGCTGCCGACGTTGGCTTGCGGACTGCAAGGATATGGGAATATACGAAGCAAAAAAGGATTACGCTCCCAAAACGGCGGACCTCATCTTTTTCAAGGATGCGGACAGCTCTGTGACCTCCACTCACATAGGAATAGTACTTTATTCCGACGAAGACCGAGTCTATACTATCGAAGGAAACGCCTCAAGCGGCAGCGCCCTCTCGACCGCAGGGCATTACGTCTGCTTGAAATCGTATAAGCTTTCGGACAGCTACATAGTTGCATACGCATCTCCCGTATATAAGACCGATGAAACGGTCTTGAAGGTAGACCGTTCGGGAGAAGAAATGTCCTCGGGACTCTATATCTCAAAGGGTGAAATGAACGTCTATTCAGACGAAAGATCGGGCAAAAAGGTCGACGTTTTAGGCGCTTACGAGCTTTTCACGGTAAAAGAGCGCTACGGCGATTTCTTCAAGATCAGCTACCAAAAAGACGGCAAGACCCGCGAAGGTTACGCGAAAGCGGCAAAAAAATCCGTTCAGATATCGTCGGACGGAGCGACGGAAGCAATAGAGCTCATTTACGATACGGAGAATGAATACGTCACGAGATACGCGGTGCTTCCGTCTACTACGATAACTCTTCCCGATCCCGAAATCACAAATGAGACCGCAGGGTTCGTCGGCTGGAAGGATACAAAAACGGGAGAGCTTTTGCGATCGGGGGAGACGCTTGTTGATATTGATGCGAAGACGACCCTCGTTGCCGAATGGGACGAGACCTTGTACACTGTCACCTTTGCCGATTCCGACGGAAAAGTGCTCAAGGAGATCAAAGGATATTACGGAACCGTTATCGAGCCGCCCGAGGTTGACAATGAGCGCTTTGAGGGCTGGGGTGTCGATGAGATCCCCCTGAAAATAACCGAAAGCACAGTATATACCGCGGTATATTCCGAAAAAGCAAGCGTCTTCGGTTGCAGATCAAGCGCGGCGTTCAGTATACTGCCGAGCTTACTCGCACTTGGCCTTTCAATATGCTTTGCAAGCCAAAAACGCAAAATTAAATAACTAAAAGCACCGAAATCAATAGACTTCGGTGCTTTTTGCTTTTGTGATAATTTAATTAAATTCCGACTTGATGCTACGCCCGAAAAGGCTGTCTATCGCATCACGGCAGCTCTTGCCCTCATAAATGGTTTCGTATACCTCACGGCAAATGGGCATCTCAACCGAATATTTTTCGCAAAGATCCATAAGTGCTCTGACCGTGTAATATCCCTCCGCAAGCTTGTCAAACGACTCTCCCTTGGCGATCCTTTCTCCAAACTCGCGGTTGTGACTGAATTTTGAGAAGACGGTCGCCTCGTAATCACCGAGATGGCAAAGACCGTATGCAGAAAGCTGATTACCGCCCATAGCCGAGATAAGTCTTGCGACCTCCCTCGTTCCTCTTGACATCAAAGCGCCCTTGAGAGTTGAAAGACCGCTTCCGTCGAGAATTCCCGCGGCAATACCGATAACGTTTTTCGCCGCCGCGCCGATCTCGTTCCCGATCATATCCTCGCCGTAGTAAAATCTTATCAGCTCGCTTGAAAACGAATCGACAAGCAGATGCTTGGTCTGCTCGTCCTCGCTGTCGATGACCATACAGTTCGGTATTCCTGCGTAAAACTCTTGAACGTGACCGGGACCGAGCCAAACGGCAACCTTGTTTGAGGGATCGACGTTTTCCTTGGCGATCTCGGAGAGTCGGCGACCCGTAGAGATCTCAATTCCCTTCATGCAAAGAACGAAGATCTTGTTTTTAAGACCGAGAGGCTCGAGTTCGCGCAAAAACGAATCAAGCGATTGTGAATTTATCGAAATAATTATAACGTCAGCAGCTTCAAAGCAGGAAATATCGGTAGAGATCTCAACCGACTCGGGCAGAACCAGAAGATCGTTTCGTCTCTCCGTCAAAAATCTCTGAATATGCTTGGATTCGGGACGGCCGTAAAGAGTTACGGGAAAATCTTTCTTTTCGGCGAGATACCAGGTAATAAGAGAGCCCCAGCGTCCGCAGCCGGCAACACAAATTTTCATATAGTAAGCAAAGCCTTTCATTTTAACTTGCAAAAACTAATTTATTAGCCTGCATTGACAAAAACAACTAAAAATGATACAATATTAAGTGTCTTCGTTATATTATAGCTTATATTTGATCAAAAGTCAAGTAACTGAAAAATGAAATAAAATAAACTCTGCGACAAAAGGAACGAAAATGATAGCAATAAGCGTAAACAACCTCACCCTCCGTTTCGGAACGACCTCGATACTTGAAAAGGTTTCGTTTTCTCTCGAGGAAAACGATAAGCTCGGCATCATCGGCGCGAACGGAAGCGGAAAGACCTCGTTATTTAAGCTGATAACAGGCGAATACGAGGCGGAAGAGGGAGAAATTTATATATCCAAGGGCAAGACCGTCGGCATACTTTCTCAGTACGGCGCTTTCTCCGATGCGGAGGCCTCGGAGGGAACGACCGCGCTTGAGCATATGTACGCCGCCTTCCCCGCACTTCTCGCGGCGGAAAAGCGCCTCTCGGAGCTTGAGGGGTTGCTTGCTGATCACACCGATGCAAAGCATAGCATATATACTAACGAATATATGTCGCTCAACGACAAATTCATCCGCGACGGAGGTCTTGAGTTCAGAGGCAGATGTCGCTCGATACTTCAAAAGCTCGGCTTTGACGACGACCAGATAAATATGAACGTCTCTCTGCTCTCAGGAGGACAAAGAACACGCCTCGCTCTCGCGATAGAGCTCTGTCAGGAACCCGACATATTGATGCTCGACGAGCCGACCAACCACCTTGACATCGAAACGCTCGGCTGGCTCGAAAACTATCTCGCGCAATACAAAAAATGCGTAATGGTGATCTCCCACGACCGCTATTTTCTAGACCGCATAACCAATAAGACCCTCGCCATCGAGCATCATCGCGCAAAGCTTTATAACGGAAATTACACCAAGAGCATGGAGCAGAGGAAGATCGACCGTGAGATATACGAAAAGCACTACAAGGAGCAGCAAAAGGAGATCGCAAGGCAGGAAGCCTATATAGCCCAGCAGCGCCAATGGAATCGAGAGCGAAACATCATCGCCGCCGAATCGCGCCAAAAAATGCTCGACAAAATGGAAAAGCTTGAAGCGCCCGAGACCGAGCAGCGAGCGATCAGAATGAAATTCACCTCCGCCATCGCAAGTGGAAACGACGTGCTGAACGTCAAGGACCTCGCGATGAGTTTCGGAAACAAGCAGCTGTTTGGCGACCTCAATTTTCTCGTCAAAAGAAACGACCGCTTGCTGATCATCGGACCGAACGGTTGCGGCAAGTCCACCCTGATAAAGCTTATGATGAAAAAGCTGACCGCCACGGCGGGAAAAATCGAGGAGGGGTATAACGTCGAGATCGGCTACTACGATCAGGAAAACCAAAATCTCGATCCAAATAAGACCGTCATCGACGAGCTTTGGGATCACTACCCCACCCTTCCCGAGCAAAAAATACGATCGACTCTCGCCTGGTTCAATTTCTTCGGCGAGGATGTTTTCAAGACCGTAAAAATGCTCTCGGGAGGAGAAAGAGCACGCCTCACACTCTCCAAGCTCATTTTGTCCCGTATGAATCTGCTTATCCTCGATGAGCCGACCAACCATCTCGATATAGATTCCCGAGAGGCGCTCGAATCCGCGCTTGAGGATTTTGACGGCACGATCATCGCCGTCTCGCACGACCGTTATTTCATCGAAAAGCTTGCAAGCCGAATAATCGAGCTCAAGCCCGACGGATACGTCGACGGCGATATGTTTGACTATCAGATAACGAGAGAGGGAGAAGCGTACACCGAATTCCGCGAATTTACCTCGGCAAGAAAAGAAAGAATGACAACATCCGAAGCCCCACAACCGCAAAAGACAACCGCGCCAAGCGGCAAGGAGCAGTATCTGAAGGCGAAGCAAGAGGCATCCGAAGCCAGAAAAAAGGCAACGAGACTTGCAAAGCTCCGCGCCGAGATGGAAAAGCTCGAATCCGAGCTTGACGAGATCTCCGAGCAGATGAACGGAGAAGCCGCAACGGACTACAAAAAGGTCGCCGAGCTTGACCTGCGGAAAAACGAGCTCGAGGAGCGTCTGCTCGAGATATACGAGGAGCTCGAAGGCTGACCTCGTCTGAACAAAAAGGAAAACCGCTTGACCCACAAGGGATCAAGCGGTTTTTTACGTTATCATTCCTGTGAAAGAATGTTAATGATCTGGATAGCGGTATCGAATATCTGGTAATCGTATCGCTCGACGGCGGCAAGAACGAGAATGTCAGCGTTTTTGATGGCATCTACGGTCATAGCTTCGTTGACTTGGCCTCTGTGACAGAGATAACAGTCGGAGAAATCCTTTTGGAGAAGATCCAACTGGAAGCATCTGTAAGAGTCTGCAAGCATAACGAAGTTGCAATCGTTCGTAGCATTCGCCGCAGTGGTATGTCTGATATCATTCGCCCCATCTCCGCCGAAATACGAATCTGTCGTTATATCCGTGCGATAGGATATGCTGTAATCAACCGCACCCGTATATGATCCGGTAATATTTCCGAGAGATATAAGATCACCCGCGTTGCGATCAAACTCCCAAACGGGAAGACGATAAAGATTCGAGGTCTCAAGACCAAGACTTTCAAGCATCGCCTGGTGTCCGATGAATCCGCCCGCCATATTCCAGTGAGTGTCGAACTTATAATACGTTTCCCAATATGGCTTGGCGGCGGTCAACTCAGCCAATGGGTAAATGATCTTAACGTCGGAATTCTCGTGTATATAATCCACAAGTCTTTCAACTCTTTTGTACTCATTGACAACCTCTGCGCCGAGATAATACTCGGGATATACCTGTTCCTTGTTCGGCCAGATGCATATTTGCAAGGTGATTCCCTTTGCCTTACATATCTCGTTAAGCTGAACGAGAATGGAATTATAGTATGCAAGCTCGCCCTCGGTCAGCAGATTGGTGCCCTGATAGTACGCCATGCTGTTATCACCGAGATAATACAACCACTGATATCTGCCCTCGATGGTGATGTTGTTCCAATAGCGTTCAACCGCCGAAGAGGTATCGTAAAGCTTGGCTTTAATATCGGTCCTGTATTCACCGCCGCAATATTTACAGCTTGCCAGAGTGTATCCGTAAGAGGTATACGACGCCTTGACCGTCTTTATCTTTTTGTGATTTTTGTGTTGCTTGATACCCGAGTCGTCCTTTTCGTATCCGCAATCGTTACACTTTAAAAAGCGCTCGTATTTTGAGCCGCAGGTCACAAGATCGAAGGTGTCGGTCAAAACCGCATAATCGTGTGCTTTCTTTGCGGTGTATTCTCGATAGCTATGGGAACATTTCGTGCAGGAATATTTCATAACGCCCCATTCGGTGCAGGTCGGCTCGACCTCGATCTCGCCTGCGCCGTATACGTGCTCGCAATCCGAGGGAGAGGATTCTTCGTTGTCAAAGTTCGGGACGGTCTCCTCGCTTTCTTCGGGCGATTGGGTGCCATCACCCAGAATGTCGACGATCGTCTCCTCGGGCAGTTCGGCAGATCCGCCGTTCCCGTTTGAATGGAAAAGCTCAACGAGTGCGGGGCGAATAGTCGAGTTGTAGGGCTTTTCGACCGTCGCCTTTATGTCTCCGTAGGAATTGTATATTATAGCTCTGAAGGGCAGATGATCGTCGTACCAAGCCTCGATCTCTGCGGTATAGGTCTTAATATTGAAGGTCGTGGGAAAATCAGCAACGTCCTTGCCCGCCATTCCCTGCGACTCGTTCGTAGGGGGATTGAGCGTGCTGTAAAGCTCGGGCGAGAATCTGCACGCGATCATCAAAGCGCCCCAAATTATAGTGGGGACGATCAGCATTGCGGCAAAGATACCGATATAGGTCACTGCAAGTCCCTTAGGGAGTTTTGGCGCGGGAGGGCTTTCGATCGGAGTCTCGGCTTGAGAAGTGTTTTTGTCTTTATCCATAAAGTACCTCTTGTTGTATCATTGTCGCATCAAAAGATCGACAAATAAGGGTTGATATCAGAATTGGAAATAAATGAATGCGTTGTAGGTGCCGCCGACCAGCGCCGCCATGGACAGCGCGAGGATCGCGAACTGTGCTATCGAGTCTGCAACGAAGATAGCTCGGGACGAGCCTGCGCGCGCACAGAGCTTGTCGTAGCTTGACTTAAGCAATCTTTGAACAAGACCCGAGAACAGAAATCCGAAAATAATAACGATAATAACGTTCATCGAAAGGAATCTGACGATCGAATAATTACCCGACGTAAAGTTGAAGAGCTGTCGGACGTATTCGTTCGCCTGGAAAATGTTGTCCGAACGGAAGTAGATCCAACCGATCATAACCGCGAAAATGGTATATATCCAGTTGAGGATCTTGACGGGGTTCTTCTTGAGCCATTTTCCAAGGAAAAGCCTTTCGATTATCTGCAGAATTCCGTGGAACAAGCCCCAGAATATGAACGTAAAGTTCGCACCGTGCCAGATGCCCGTCAGCATAAATACGACGAACAGATTGATATACGTTCGGAATTTTCCCTTTCTGTTTCCGCCCAGAGGAATGTATATGTATTCCTTGAACCAGGAAGACAGAGAGATATGCCATCTTCTCCAGAATTCCTGAATAGAGAGCGACGTGTAGGGGTAATCGAAATTCTCCTTGAACTCGAAGCCCATCATTCGACCAAGACCGATCGCCATGTCGGAGTATCCCGAGAAATCGAAATAGATCTGCAGGGTATAAGCAATGATTCCAAGCCACGCGACAGGTGCACCGAGATTCTCGATCTCAAGCGCCCAGATGTCGTCTGCAACCTCCGCAAGCACGTTTGAAACCAGCACCTTTTTGCCGAGACCGTAGCAGAATCGCTTTTGACCCGAGACGAAAAGATCAAGGGTCTCTTTTCTGGTCTGAAGCTGAAGGTCAACGTCGCTGTACTTGACGATAGGGCCTGCGATAAGCTGGGGGAAAAGCGAAACGTAGAGTGCAAAGTCGATAATGTTCTCCTGTAGATTCGCCTTGCCCATATAAACGTCCATAACGTAGGACATTGCCTGGAAGGTAAAGAAGGAGATTCCGATAGGAAGTACGATCTGGGCGAGGTTGAGCGTGCCCGTGCCCTTCATGCTCAGCATGGTCTGCCAAACCTCACGGAAGCCCGCGCCCGACTGCATAAGCGACTCAATGATCGCGATAAGCATATTGAAATACTTGAAGAAGAAAAGGATCGCGATATTGAGTACGATTATAACGATAAATGCCGCGCGTCTTGCCCCCTTGGTTTTCACGCCCTTCTCGATCACGTATCCGCCCGCAAAGTTGAGCAGAATGGAGGACAGCATAATAAGCAGATAGTAGATTCCGCCCCAAGCGTAGAATATAAGGCTCGCTATAAGCAGAAAAATATTTTTTGCTCGGATGCGCGAGGATTCCCTTTTAAACGGTAGCGCCGAGAACAAAAAGTTGCCGGCTATCACTACGGGCAAAAAGACCCATAGAAAAATCATAGAACTGAAAAGCATATATAAACCTTCATTTTTTCAGATTAAAGCGTTGCAAAGCGACACACCTTAACCAAGTATAACATTATTTGGTGAAAAAGTCAATACACAGAGCCTCGTTTGCCTGAATTTTAACGAAAAGTCACAACCCGAGAGATATAACGTTAAGCATAGTTCCCCTCTTGCCATTTGAAAAACGGTGAGAAAAGAAAAGCTCGGGGTGACAGCAGGAGCAAAGATCGACGACGTCGAGGTTTTCGGGCAGTATCCCCGCCTCAAGCAAAAGATGACGGTTCAATCCGACAAGATCGCAAAAATATTTGTTCTCAACGTCAGCCGACGGAACGACAAACAAGTCCGACATCTCTTTGCCAAGTCGCTGCTCGACTGCCATTTTCAGATCCTCTCCTACCTCGTAGCAGCACTTGTGAATACAAGGACCTATCACCGCCCGAATATCGCTTGGAGCAACATTATATTCCTCACAAAGCATACGTACACACTTTGCGGCGATCCCCGCAACCGTGCCGCGCCAACCCGCGTGGACTGCTCCAACGGCAATAAGCTCACCGCCCTTTTCCGCTTCAAACAGAATCGGAACGCAATCGGCGGCCTTGACTCCGAGCGTGATCCCCTTTTCGTCAGTAATATAGCCGTCGCCCTCTCGAATATTCGCCCTTTTGTAGTAGCCCTCGCCCGCATCGGCGCGCCCGACCTTGTAAATGATGTCGGAATGTATCTGTGGCACAGAGATAATACCATGCGGATCGATCCCGACCGCTTCGGCAAAAATTTCAAGATTTTTCAAGACGACCTCATCGCTGTCTCCGCGCCCGAACGCCAGATTGAGAGATTTCGTGTGCTCAAGCGTGCTGACTCCGCCCTCGCGCGTCGAAAATGCATGCGCGGAGCGCAAAATTTTTGATTTTATAAGCATATTTTCATCCTTTCGGTATATCTGCATTGTCACTATGTAAATTATATAGCATTTTTCCCCGATTTACAAGTCCCACAGTCAAAAAATCGCCGTGCCGCGCGCTTTTTGCGAAAAATAACGCCAAACACCGAAAAAAAGGTTGACAACTCCGAAAAAATTTGATATAATGTAACATCATAAGAAATACAGTGACCGAAACAAGTAGAAAACGATACTGTCAGACAGAAAGCTGCCGGCTGATGAGAGGCGCGTGAGAGCCGTTTTCGAATACCTTCGCGAGTACCGTCCCGAAGTTCCGTTGGAATGTGTAGGCGGCGGCGGGATTGACCGTTATATCAAACGACTCTTTTTGGAGTTATTAAGGCTCATAAGGCGACTTGTGAGCGAATTAAGGTGGTAACACGAGGCATTATGCCAATCGTCCTTGCTTTTTGCAGGGGCTTTTTGTTTTTTTGCCATCTAAAATCACATTGGGTAAAAATAAAGCAAAATAAATACCGAAAGCTTAACCTTAAGGATATCAATCCCATTTCCAGTTGCAAAACGGCTGCGTCGCCAAACTATCCTAGGGGAAGCTTTTTGGGTACCTTTTTCTCGGAAAAACACATTGAATAAAAATAAAGCAAAATAAATACCGAAAGCTTAACCTTAAGGATATCAATCCCATTTCCGATTGCAAAACGGCTGCGTCGCCAAACTATCCTAGGGAAAGCTTTTTGGGTACCTTTTTCTCGAAAAAGGTACAGAAAGGAAACTATGAAAATTTACGAAGAGCTTGTTGCCCGCGGACTTATCGCGCAGGTAACGAATGAAGAAGAGATCAAGAATATGATCAACGAAGGCAAAGCGACCTTCTACATCGGCTTTGACCCCACGGCAGATTCTCTGCACGTAGGACATTTTATGGCGCTCTGCCTTATGAAGAGACTTCAGATGGCAGGCAATAAGCCCGTAGTCCTTATCGGCGGAGGCACGGCAATGGTCGGAGACCCCTCGGGCAGAACCGATATGCGCCAGATGATGACGACCGAGACCATCGCACACAACTGCGACTGTTTCAGAAAGCAGATGGAAAGATTCATCGATTTCGGCGAGGGCAAGGCAATAATGGTCAACAACGCAGATTGGCTGCTCGACCTCAACTACGTCGAGGTTCTCCGCGAGGTCGGTGCGTGCTTCTCCGTCAACAGAATGCTTACCGCAGAATGCTATAAGCAGAGAATGGAAAAGGGACTTTCGTTCCTCGAATTCAACTATATGATAATGCAGTCCTACGACTTCTACCACCTGTTCAAGACCTACGGCTGTAATATGCAGTTCGGCGGCGACGACCAGTGGTCCAATATGCTCGGCGGAACAGAGCTGATCAGAAGAAAGCTTGGAAAGGACGCTCACGCTATGACCATCACCCTGCTGCTCAACTCCGAGGGCAAGAAGATGGGTAAGACCGCATCGGGCGCAGTGTGGCTCGATCCCAACAAGACGACTCCCTACGACTTCTACCAGTACTGGAGAAACGTAGCCGACGCCGACGTCCTCAAGTGCATCAGAATGTTGACCTTCCTCCCCATCGAGCAGATCAATGAAATGGACTCTTGGGAGGGCAGCCAGCTTAATACCGCAAAGGAGATCCTCGCATACGAGCTCACCAAGCTGGTTCACGGCGACGACGAGGCAAACAAAGCACAGGCTCAGGCAAAGGCACTCTTCGGCGCGGGTGGCGAAGCCGATGCTCCCACCGCGGAAATGCTCGATGAGGACTTCTACATCGAGGGCAAGACCGACATCCTTACAATGCTCGTAAGAAGCGGACTCGTCAAGTCCAAGTCCGAGGCTCGTCAGGCAGTACAGCAGGGCGGAGTTTCGGTCGACGGCGAAAAGATTAATGACATCAAGACTTACTACACCAAGGAGGACCTCGCCGAAGGCAAGCTTCTCCGTAAGGGCAAGAAGTCTTATATGAAAGTTGTTTTTAACGGATAATCAGGATATATGGGGGAAGGGTGACTTTTTGAAAAAAGTCACCCTTCCCCCATACCCCCATCCCTTCAAAAACTTCAATAAGGGTTTATTGTTTAATAACCATGTCCGTCTTCACGCCATATTGCCACACTCGCTTTGCCTGTACACGTTGTGAAACAAATTATAAGAAAAAGCTGCAAGAAAATCTTGCAGCTTTTTCGTCCAATGGACATATTTGATCATCACCAAATAACAATTCTCTTATCCTCGGGCAGATACATCTGATCGGTATCCTTAACGCCAAAGGTCTCGTACCACTCGGGGAAGTTTCTGGGAGGCATATTTGCGCGGAGAACACAAGGACCGTGAACGTCAACCGAAAGAAGCATCTTGCGATATTCTTCCCTTGCCTTCTGGCACCAGATCCTCGCCCAGTTGCTGAAATATTCCTCATAGGAAGCGCCCTCGGTTCTAGACATAATGTCAAGAGTTACCGACATACCGCCGTTGTCCGCCATATTTTCGCTGACGATAAACGCGCCGTTGACCTTACCCCAGGGAAGCTCAATGCCGTCAAACTGCTCGATCATCTTTTGAACCTTCGTGTCAAAGCGCTTGAAGTCGTCCTCGGTCCACCAGTCGTTGATGTTTCCGTTCTCGTCGCACTTCGCGCCGTTGCTGTCGAACGCGTGGGAGATCTCGTGACCGATAACGCTGCCGATGCCGCCAAGGTTTTCGCTTCTGGTCTGCTTCAGCGAGTAGAAGGGCGCCTGAAGGATCGCCGCGGGGAAAGTGATATCGTTAACGAAGGGATCGTAGCAGGCGTTGACCATGTGTCCGGGCATCGCCCAGTTTTCAGGCTCGGTGGGCTTGTCAAGCTTGCTCAGCATATCGAGCTCTCTGATCTCCTTGATAGAAAGCATAATGTCAAAGAGCGAATCCTCCGCATTGAAAACAAGCTTGTCATAAATAGCTCTTGCCTTGTCGGGATAACCCATCTTAACGCCCATCTTGGAGAGCTTGAGGATCGCCTTCTCCTTGGACTCCTCGCCAAGAATATCGTTGGTCTTGATGCGGGTCTTGTAGGTATCGATGATCTGATAAACGATCTCGGTAATATCCTTCTTTGCTTCTTCGCCGAAGTATTTTTCGCCGTAATAAATACCCACGGGATCGGAATAAGTGCCCGATGCCAAATTGTACGCAAACTTTTCAATAGACTGCATCTTCGCAACACCTGTAAGTGCGCGCATATACATGCCGCCCATATCACGAAGCTCCTCGGACAGAAGGTTGCAAGCCTTCAGAAGACCGGTAACGTAAGCCCAGTGCTTGTAGATCTCAAGATTTTCAGCGTTGAAGACCTTTGCGAATTCACCGAAGAATCTCGGCTCGGTAACAACAACGGTCGCAGGCACCTGACCGAACATATCGTTAAGAATGCCGCCGAAATCAACGGTCGAGAGCATCTCTGCAACCTTGTCAGCTTCCATAGGATTGTACATCTCAACGTATCTCGACCATTCCTCCTGGGTCTTTACAAGTCCGCCGAGGATCGCGTCGAATGCAAGCGCGTCGTTAACGTATTGCTCCTGTGCCTCGGGAGCGAGATTGGTCTTTGCCATAACTGCCTTGGCAACGTTTGTCCAAAGACCCAAGATCTGCGTTTTCTGCGCCTCCATTTCGGGTTTGTAATAGGACGCGTCGGGAAGGATAACACCCGCGCCCTGAATATAGACCAAGTGTTGCTTGGTGTTTTTCATGTCGGTCTCAACGAAAACGCCAAAGGGAGTAGGGATTCCCTTGAGAGATAACGTCTTAAAAAGACGGCTGAAGTCCTCAACAGACTTAACATCGTCAAGAAGCGCAAGATTCTTCAGCGCGGGAGTAATGCCGTGCTTTTCTTTTCTCTCGGCATCCTTTGCGATCGCGTAAAGCTTGCAGGCTCTCTCCAAGTGCTCGTTGGGGTAGGATTTGTTTTCGGTCATGGCAGCAAATTCGCCCATCATGATCTTTTCAACACCGTCTGCAAGGTCCTGGAATCCGCCCGCTACGGGCTTGTCGTCGGGAATGACGAGCTTGTCCAAGGTCTCTTTATTGACGTAATTATAAAGGTCGTCCTGAATTCTGATGTTTTCCATAAAAATCTCCTGTTCTCTATATGCCAAGCATAATTAAAAATTACACATTCCATTATAGCACCACTTTTTAATAAATGCAATATAAAACAAATAAAAATCAAAAGTTTTTAGACAAAAGAAGCCGCAAAGATTTCTTTGCGGCTTCTTTATCACATAGCTACGTGCGCCTGATTCGGCACGGGCGGATCTGCGGCAGGCGGACTCGCGTGATTTGCAGGCTCCCTGTCGCCATCGTCCTCAATAAACACGTCGTCGGACGAGTCAACGAAATCCAACTTGTCGTTATCAATATCGTATTTTTCGGTATACGCCCCGGGATGAGTCCCCTCGTCAAACGTCCTGCCTTGTCTTGCCCTTTTCTTTCTATCCTTTTCCATAATTCCTCCAAAAACAAACCGTCTGTAAATATTCTTTCCAATAAACAAAAAAATATTTATTGAAAGTTTTTGAAGAGGGTGGGGGTGCAGGGGGAGGGAGGAACTTTTTTCAAAAAGCTCCTCCCTCCCCCTGCATTTTCCTCAATCTTCTCACGCCATCTCCTGACGCAAAAAGGACATGATCTTTTTTTCCTCGCGCGAGACCTTGACCTGAGAGAGTCCGAGCAGATTGGCGACCTGCTGCTGAGTCATATCGCGGTAGTATCGTAACAGAACTATTTTTCGCCAATCGGACGGCATCTTGGCGATAGCTTGTCCGAGCGCAATGCGATCGTTGAGGTTTTCGAATTCGGCGGCAGCCTCGCGATCGGGAATGACCGAATCGAAGGTCTTCGAGTCCTCTCCGTATACGTTGTCGGACAAAGAGGTTATGGGCGAGACCGCGTCGATCGCGATCGCCGCCTCCTCGACAGAGACCCCCGCGAATGCGGCAAGCTCGGCAACTCCTGCCTCCCTGCCTTCCTCGGTCATGATGCGATTTTTTTCGCGCATGATCGTAATTCCCGTACGCTTGTATCCGCGACTGACCCGAATAAGCCCGTCGTCGCGCAAATGCCGCCGTATCTCTCCGATTATCAAGGGCACGGCATAGGTTGAAAAAGCCGTTCCGCGCTCGATGTCAAAGCTCCTGATCGCCTTGAGCATCCCGATAGTGCCGATCTGCATAAGATCCTCAAATTCCGTGCCCCTGTCGCGAAACTTGAGCGCAATACTCTTGACTAAAGCCGTGTTTTCAACGATAAGCGTCTCTGCGGCGGCATCGTCTCCCGCCTGCGCCCGACGAATAAGCTCCCTGTTACGCAAAAATCTCTCGTCCTTTGACTCGGGAGCGATCTGATCTGAAATCTTCGTAATTTCTTCCATTTTTTCCTCCGCGGAGTGATCCGTCAGACAAAAAGCCCGACTATGTAAACTCACAGATCTCCGCGTTCGCCGAACGCCTTGTACATTATCACGTTAGTTCCCCTTCCGGGCTTTGACGTCACGCGAATGGCGTCGGTAAAGCTCTCCATGACCGTAAAGCCCATGCCGCTGCGTTCACTTGCCGCATCGGTAGTAAAGAGAGGCTGCCTTGCCTCCTTGACGTCCTCAATTCCGCAGCCGCGGTCCTTTATCTCGATCTTTGCGATCCTGCCCTCAAGCAAGGACGCTGTTATATATATCCAGCCATCTCGGTTTTTGTATGCGTGAACGATGCAGTTGGTCACAGCCTCCGAGACCGCACATTTTATATCTGCTATCTCGACCGCGGCAGGATCAAGCTGCGCGCAGAACGCCGCAACTGCCGCCCTTGCCATTCCTTCATTTGCCGATAGCGCGGGAAGCTTGAGCTGCATTTTGTTTATGACCGCGCCGGAAAATCTTCCTTTTTTCATTTTTCATCTACCTCTTTTGTATTTTTTGTCTTGCTTTCATTGTAAGCCGTGCTTGATTGGGTTGTATTCATCGCAGCTACTGCCGCAGGCGCTCTTTGAACCGTTGCTTCTGGTTCTTTTTTCGTTAAGTGAACTATTTTTATTATCCTCTCCAACCCCGCAAGCTTCATTATCTTTTCTATCGATGGAGAAGGATCGGCAACCTTTACCGTGCCGCCAAGCTCCTTTATCGTGTTGTATCTTCCCATTATCAGCCCGAGGCCCGAGCTATCCATAAAATCAACCGCCGACATATCTATTATCAGCTCCGCGGGGCGCTTGGTTCGGATCATATCGTCAATAGCGGAACGCACCGCCACCGCACTGTGATGATCTATCTCTCCTCTGAGCTTTATTTTCAACGCCGTGCCGGTAAATTCACTGTCAAATCCCGGCTTTCTGTCTCTCGCCGCACACATTTTCGCAAAAATCCTTTCTCTCTCCGTTTTCTTTTCTCCCGTAAGGGCTGTTCTTATACATTCTATCACGCTCCGCGCGCAAATTTTGTCATAACGGGCTGTCGAATAAAATTTTTTGCAAATGTCGTACTGACTGTCGCCGAATGTCGTTGACACGGTCTTTTTTGGGTGGTATAATGGAAACAAACCCAAGAAAAAAGCGATCGGAGGAGAAAAATGAAGGAATATGACGTCATAATCGTTGGTGCAGGCCCCGCAGGCTCAAATTTCGCCCGACTTTTAGACACACAAAAATATAGAACCCTGATAATCGACGGATCGGAGGATCACGATAAAGTCTGCGGAGGATTGCTCTCCCCCGACGCGCAGGATATCCTCGCACGATACGACCTCTGTCTGCCGAAGGAGATCCTTGCTTCCCCGCAGCTTTTTTCGGTAAGAACGATCGATCTTTCAAACAACCTCGTCCGACATTACCGCCGAAGCTATATGAACGTCGACCGCAAGGGGCTCGATTCCTTTTTTAAGAGCCTGATACCTCCGACCGTGGACAAGATCCACGGAAGATGCAAAAGAGTCGCAAAAACCGACTCGGGATATGAAATAGAGCTTGTCGGCGGCGAAATGCTGGGCTGTAAGTGGGTAGTTGGCGCAGACGGCGCATCGGGCAACGTCCGCATGTCGCTTTTTAAGGATAAGGAGCTCCAAAAATACGTCGCCATACAGCAATGGTTCCCCGCAGGAGAAACAAACCCCTACTATTCCTGCATTTTCGATAACGAGACCTCCTCGGGATGCTCGTGGATCTTTTTCAAGGACGGAATGCTGATCTTCGGTGGCGCGTTTGACCGCAAGGGCTGCCGCGAAGCCTTCGAGGAGCAAAAGAAAAAGCTTGCAGACGGCGGATTCGTCGACAGCAATGCTTTCAGTGACCCCGTGAGGACCGAAGCTTGCCTTGTGTCGCGCCCAAGACTTTCAGGCGGAATTTTCAGAGGCAAAGGCGGAGCGTTTCTGCTTGGCGAGGCGGCAGGCTTTATCAGCCCAAGCTCGTTCGAGGGAATCAGCTACGCGCTTTTCAGCGGCGAGATGCTTGCCGACGCCTTTAACCGCTATTCTGCAGAAAAAATATCAACTATCCATCGCTATTACAACAGAAAAACACAAAAGCTTAAAGCCAAGGTCGCTATGCGTTGCATAAAAAGACCCTTTATGTATAATAAGCTTTTGCGAAAGCTCGTTATGAAAAGCGGACTGACGTCGATAAAAATAAAAACACCCAAGGAAAAAGAATAAACAAAAAGGCAGAGCCGTTCATTCACGAACAGCCCTGCCTTCTCTTTTTATTTCCCGTAGAAAGTAGCACTTTGCCTCTCTTATCTTGTTTCGGGGAAAGTTCTTGAAAGGAAGAGGGGTGTGGGGAGGAGGAAAACTTCTTTCAAGAAGTTTTCCTCCTCCCCACAATTAACCCATATTATTTTCCTGTAACCTTAGCGGCAACGTTCTGAGGAACGGTATCGTAACCGGTTACGTTATACTCGAATACGCCGCGTCCCTGCGTCATAGCGCGGAGAACGGTGGGATAGTCGGCAAGCTCTGCCTTGGGAGCCATAGCGTGAACGGTGGTATAACCCTCCTTGTCCTCGCAAGCATCCATACCCATAACTGCCGCACGCCTCTTGTTAAGGTCGCCCATAACGTCACCGACCATATACTCGGGAACGGTTACGTCGAGGTCACCAACGGGCTCAAGAAGAACGGGACCTGCAAGCTCGAGGCACTTCTTATATGCAAGAGAAGCCGCGGTCTTGAAGGACAATTCATCGGAGTCAACGTCGTGATAAGAGCCGTCGTGAAGATCGGCTGCAAGTCTAGTCATAGGATAGCCGTAAGCACCCTTGAGCATCGAGTCCTGAAGACCCTTTTCAACTGCGGGGTTGAAATTCTTGGGAACTGCACCGCCGACGACCGATACGGTAAAGGTAAGTCCTTCTTCCTCGGAGGGAGAGAACTTGATCCAAACGTGACCGTACTGACCCGATCCGCCGTTCTGCTTCTTGTGCTTACCTTCAACGTCAACGGTCTTTGTGATCTTCTCGCGATATGCAATAGCGGGAGTCTCATACTTGATGTTTACGCCGAAACGGTTCTTGAGGTTAGCCGCAAGAATGGTGAGGTGCATATCGCCCATAGCGTAGATGAGCTGCTGCTTGGTCTCGGGATTGTTTTCATATTTAAGAGTCATATCCTCCTCGGTCATACGCGCGATAGCTTGGGAGATCTTGCTCTCGTCCTTCGCGGTGAGAGGATACATAGCCTTGCAATAGTAAGGAGTAGCGTAGCTTACGGGCTTGTATTCTACCTTGCCCGAACGGGAAAGGGTGTCGTTTGTGTTAGTGTCGGAGAGCTTGGATACCATACCGATATCGCCGCACATAAGCTCGTCGACCTCAACCTGCTTATTGCCCTTCATTACGTAAATGTGAGCCAGCTTTTCTTCCGCACCTGTTCTGGAGTTCTTGAGGACCCAATCCTTCTTAACGGATCCGTTCATGACCTTGAAGAAGGACATCTTTCCAACGAACGGGTCAGCGACGGTCTTGAATACGAAGATTGCGGGATCGCCCTCAACTTCGATAGCAATCTCCTCGCCTGCCGCGCTCTTTTCAACCTTCTTGGCTGTATGTCTGGGGAAGGAAGCCGCGATCGAATCCATCATAGCGACAACGCCCCAAAGTCTTGTTGCCGCGCCGCAGTATACGGGGGTGATGGTGCCGTCGATAATACCCTGGTGAAGACCCTCAACGCACTCCTCCTTGGTGAAGGGCTCGCCGTCGAAGAACTTCATCATAAGTTCCTCGCTGGTACCTGCAACAGCCTCCCAAAGAACCTCCTTGTAGCTTTCGGCAGCTGCCTCGAGCTCAGGAGTGGTCTCGGTGGGAATTCTCTTGCCGCTGTCGTCGTATACGAAGGACTGCATATCAAGCAGGTCGATCATAGTGATATCCTTGCCGTTCTTACCTACGGGAATGAATACGGGGCAGAGGGATTTACCGAATCTCTCACGGAGCTGATCAAAGGTTGCGTTAAAGTGAGCGTCGTAGTTGTCGCACTTGTTGATGAAGAATGCCTTGGGGATGCCTGCTGCAACCGCCTTGTCCCAAGCGAGCTCTGCACCGACTTCCAATCCTGCCTTACCGTCAACGCAGATGATCATACTGTCGGCAACTCTTGCCGCCTGATTGACCTCTCCTTCGAAATCAAGATAACCGGGAGTGTCGATAACGTTTATCTTAACATCCTTCCAATAGATATATGCAGTGGACGCGGAAAGCGAGAACTTTCTTGCCTGCTCTTCTTGGTCGTAGTCGAAAACGGTGTTTCCATCAGGAACGTTTCCGAGTCTGTCTGTTCCGCCGCTAACATAAAGCATAGCTTCTGCAAGGGAGGTCTTTCCTGTTCCGCCGTGTCCTGCAAGAGCGATATTTCTGATCTGTTTTGTGTTGTACTGAGCCATTGTTTTGGTCCTTTTACCCACGCGTGTGGGTCCTTTCGTAAGTTTTGCCTTATGTACAATCTATTCGCCAAAAGCCAATAAATAAACATTCACACTATTTATTATACAATATTTTGTTCATCTTTTCAATAATTTGCCTCAAACTTTTTCTGCTCTATTTGTAGAAGTTGTAAGGCAAATTTTGTACATTTATAACAATTTTGGGCATTTTGCACACAAAAACCGCTATTGATCAAATAAGCCCACAGCTATACCGTTGGAAAGCTGTGGGCTTGTGTTATTATGATCTGTCTTATCAAAGCTTAGAGAACCCAAAGCTGTTGACTAAGGCATCTATCTTCTCTCCGCGCTTGCACATAGGGCACTCGTGAGAGGGCGTGATGCTGTAGCCTTCAAGGTCTTTAGGGTTGAAGGCGGAATGCACGGGAATATCAAGGCAGGAATCTGCCGTTGCAAATATCGACGCTATTCCTACGACTATACCTCCGTAGTAACGAACCGCCTCAACAGCTGCTTTTGCGGTATATCCGGTGTTGACGGACGCGGCAAGAATAAGGACGTGCTTGCCCTGTATCATCGGAGCAAGTCCGTCGCGGAAGATCATCTGACTTCCCGAGGTGTGCTCGGGGGTAACTACGTAGATAGTCTGATGCGCGTTCATATTCATAAATTCGCCCTTTGTGAGCTCGGTAGCCATACAGGTTCCGATCACTTGAGTTTCATCAAGACAAAGGATAGTATCAACTATCGTGTTTTGCTTGTAATAAGCGGAAAGCTCCTTGGCAACCGCGCTCGCCTCGGAAAGACGCGATTTCTGAACCGTTACGTCGACGTAATAGTTCATGTGAGAATGGCTCGTTGCAAAATGTCCCTTTACAACGCGAAGATGAAGGTTTTTTCCCTTCGTGCTTATTTTATAGGTCGCTAAGGTTGGCATGTCAGATCCTCCGTTAGTTTATGTATATTTATTTTACACCAAAAGCGCGGACGTGTCAAGTGGGAATTTAGAGTCCGCGATCACATCGGATTCTTGCTTCCGTAATGCGAGGGATCAGAGCCCAAACAGCTCGCGTGCGTTTTCGCTCGTTTTCCGCACGATCTCGTCATAGGAAAGAGAGAATACGTCTGCGACCGCCAAAGCGGTATTTTGCATATACATTGAATTATTCATTTTTCCGCGGTGTGGGACGGGAGCAAGATACGGCGCGTCGGTTTCTATCAAAATCCGATCAAGCGGAACGGCGGCACAGGCCTCCCTTACCCTGCTTGCGTTTTTGAAGGTAACGGTTCCCGAGAAGGAGACAAACCATCCCCTCTTGACCACTTCTTTGATCATCTCGGAGCTCATGCTACAGCTGTGCAACACACCTCTGACCGAGGGAAATCTGCATAATAATTCAAAAGTGTCGCCGTGAGCCTCGCGGTCGTGAATTATAACGGGAAGCCCAAATTCAGCTGCCAAAGCCATCTGTTTTTCAAAATATTCGCGCTGCAGCTCCTTGTCCACGGGCTGCCAATAGTAGTCAAACCCGATCTCCCCGATGGCAACGATCTTGTTCTCTTTTCGTCTATTTTCGTCACAAACGAGGGCTTTTATTCGTGCGATCTCCTCGTTGGGAGTCAATTTGCATTTTGTTTGTGCGTCCTCGGGGTGAATTCCGACTGCAGCATACATAAAATCGTACTTTTTTGCCTGCTCGATGCACAAAAGTGAGCTTTCATAAGTCGTTCCGACGTTCACAACGCCGCCGATCAGCTCCTGAAACTCGGCAGATGACAAAAGAGCATCAGCGCCGCCCTCAAGGTCGTTGAATTTTGAATCAAAGTAGTGGGCGTGAGAGTCAAAAAGCTTATCCATCAACGAAAATCGAACCTTTCTCCGATAACCTCGAGAGAATTTTTACCTCCCGACATCTCGGTTATTTTCTTGTTTAGTGCATCGACAAGAGTTGCCTTTATCGCAAAGCAAACGGTCACCTTGTCGGTAAAATCGGTGCTGTCTATGATCGCGTTGAAGGTGGGCAGCACGACCGAATATTTCTGATAATCCGAGTAAGAGCAGGCAAGAGAGAGTTCGGTGTATTTTTCGTAGGTGACGATCTCTGCCGCGTCAAGCGCGACCTTTGCTCCGTGCGAATATGCCCTTACAAGACCGCCCGCGCCAAGTAAAATGCCGCCGAAATACCTTGTAACGACAACGACCGCATCGCAAACTCCGCTTTTTCGTATAGTCTCGAGCATAGGAACCCCTGCGGTGCCTTGCGGCTCGCCGTCGTCGGAATACCTTGCGACAATACCCCCCTTGAGCAGATACGCCCAGCAGTTATGCGTTGCATCCGAATATTCTTTTTTCTTCGCCTTGACGAATTCCATCGCCTCCTCCTCGGAGGTGATATGCTTCGCGTGGCCTATAAAAAGCGAGCGTTTTTCTTCAAATTCGTCGCTTCCCTCACCCGCAAGGGTGGTATAAAGCTCGGGGGCAATATCTGTACTCATATCTGAATCCTTTAATGTGATTTTAATTGTATAGCTTAGTAATCCTCGTCTGATATCGGAGGGTTAGTATCATATTTGCGGAGCATTCCGCGAGTTTTGGAGTCAACGATCGCCTTGACCGTGACGAACTCCGCGCCGTATTCAACGTCCTCGACCGTTGCGTCCTTGTAAAGACGGTTGAGAGCGCCCTGCTCGGCGTTGGGTATCTTAAAGGTGACCGAGCACTTGTCGCCGTGGATCATTTTCTGCAAAAGCTCTGCAAGAGTGTCACATCCCTTGCCGGTCAAAGCCGAAATGTGCACCACGTTCTGTCTGTCGCGCGTGCGGTCGATAACGGGGTCGTCGTAAGCCCCCCTGTCGCACTTGTTAAATACGTACAATGTCGGCTTATCTGCCGCGCCAAGCTCCTCAAGGGTCTGCTCGGTGCATTCGAGCTGCGAGAGATACTCGGGGTCGCTTGCATCAATAACTATCATTATTATATCGGAATAGACCGCCTCGTCCAGCGTTGAACGGAACGCCTTGACGAGATGGTGAGGAAGCTTTTTGATAAATCCGACCGTATCGGTAAGCAGCACCGTTTCGCCGCCTGGGAGAGTGAACTTTCTTGTGGTGGGATCGAGTGTTGCAAAGAGCTTATCCTCGGCAAGAATGCCTGCATCGGTGAGCGTGTTGAGCAGAGTCGATTTTCCCGCGTTGGTATAGCCTACGATCGCGATCTTTTTAAGACCGCTTCTATCTCTTGCCGCACGCATCGTCTTTCTTGTGTTGGCAAGTCGCTCAAGCTCCTCCTCAAGTGCGGTGATCCTTCTCTTTATATGTCTGCGATCGCTTTCAAGCTTCGACTCACCGGGACCTCTGGTGCCGATTCCACCGCCCAAACGGGACAGCTCCGCGCCCTGACCGATAAGTCTAGGTGCGGTATATTTGAGCTGGGCGAGCTCGACCTGCAATTTTCCCTCTCCGCTGGTCGCGTGCAGAGCGAAAATGTCCAATATCAGCATAGAACGGTCGATCACGTTGACATCGTTTCCAATGTCGTCCTCAAGATTTCTTATCTGCGCGGGCGAAAGCTCCTCGTCGAATATGACAAGCTTTATTCCGTTACCTGCGCAAAGTTCGCCTATCTCTGCCACCTTTCCCTTGCCTATAAACGTTCTCGGGTCGGGAGTGCTCTTGTTCTGCAGCACTGTGGCGAAGACCTCGCCGCCTGCGGTGTCGAGAAGCTGACCGAGCTCGTATATGGACTTTTCTGCCTCCTCGGCGTCCGCGCTGTCGGTCACGATGCCGACGAGGATGGATTTTGTCTTTATATCATTTTCTTTTATATTCACGAAAACTCCTTTCTGCTATCTGCAGACGAAAATAACGGATAATTCAATGATTGCCGCGACCGTGTATTTTTATTTATTACAGATCCATAACCTTAGCGAGCACGTCGCCGATATAGTTTGCCATTCGCACAAATCCGTCGTCGGTGGGGTGACAGCAATCTATAGTATAATCTCCGATATCAACGCCGTTGAAGAATGCCGAGCCGTCGATAAAATAGACGTTTTTATCTCCGCCGCAGTATGCCTTAAGATAGCTTTCCATTATTACGCATCTGCGCTCGATATCCTCGTCTCTGTATGAAAAATCGGGCTTTGTGACCATAAAATAAGGAATATCGGGATGCTTTTCTCGTATTTTCTCGTACATTTTGTGATGAGTATTTTTCAGATACTCCGGATCGGGAGCATTATGGTCGTAATCCGACACAAACGCAGCCATATCGAAGTCCGCGATGAAATCAATTATCTCCTCCTCGGCTCTTGCACTGCCCGAAAAGCCGAAATTCAAATAATTAGTATCATATTTTCTCGAAATAAGCGCCTGATAGCTTTTTCCGGGTCTTGAGGCGCATCCGCCCTGAGTTATGGATGAGCCGTAGAAAACGATAGGCTGCTCGTGCTTATAGGGGGCGTGCTCCGAGAGTGTTGTGCCCTCCTCTATACCGATCTGAAGATCGTACAGCTCTCCGTAAAGGGGCATATTGACCGTTACTGCGTTATCCTTCCCCTCGCCAAGCCAGAACATATCGTCGTATCCTTCCTTGCGAAGATCGAACTCCGGCTTTGTGCCGCCGACGAAAAGCGATTTACCGTTAAGATCGAGGTACACGTCCAGCCCTGCCTCCATCATAGGCGTTGCATGGAACATCTGCCCCTTGTGCCTTGTGATGACTCGCAGAATTATTCTGCCCGAGTTAGTGTTGAATCTTACTCTGCCGCCTGCAGTATGGTTTGCGAGCTCGGGCATCCAATCGTTGCCGAATTTCGCAACCGATTGAGGCATTCTCTTGAACTGTCCTTCGGCGCAGGGCTCGTACAAGCCGTATATTTTAAACGGGGGATTTTTGACGTTATAAAAAATAAATCCTTCCACAGTTACACCTCCAAAACCGAATTTTGAACAAAAAAATTGCGCAGTACTGTTGTACGTGCGCAATTTTCTATTGCAGAGAGACCTGCCCTCTTTATGCGGATTACTTCTTGAAGTTTTCGAGTCTCTTCTTGAACTTATCAACACGTCCGCCTGCATCAACGAACTTCTGCTTACCGGTGAAGAAGGGATGGCACTTGGAGCAAACTTCAACTCTGATCTCGGAGCCCTTGGTGGACTTCGTTACAACGGTTTCACCGCACGCGCATTTGATTACGCACTCTACATACTTGGGCTGGATAGCTTCTTTCATTTTATTGTACCTCACAAAATTATTTCGCTGTTAGTTGGCAGCGATTTCACAAGTAGAGTTATTATATCACTATTTTTTTGTGTTGTCAAGGGCTTTTTACGATTTTTTTTGCATATTTTTTGAGGATTTCACTTTTTGAGCACGCAATGGCGGTCGTTGCGGCAAAAGCTTATTAACACAAGTGTGTGTTTTTGCATATTTTTATATCAGGAGATGCCAAATACGAAGACGGAGGACGGCTTATGAACACTAATCAGGAAAAAGGATACGGCTACATGATAGTGCGCGTGACCACGGCAAGAGGCGCGATACCGCTTGAGAATGCCATTGTCACCGTACATAATTACGATCTCGAAATTGACGGTGGACGGGGCGATGTGATCGCGGTATATACCACGGATCTGTCGGGACTGACCGAGCGTTTTGCTCTTCCCGCCCCTCCTCGCGAGCTTTCGATGAAGCCGGGAAACGGAAAGTCATACGAGACCTATAATCTCAGCGTGACCAAGGAGGGCTATTATCAGCAATATTACGCCAACGTGCCCGTTTTCGAGGGAATAACGGCGGTTCAGAACGCCGATATGATTCCCCTTCCCGATAACGGTCAGCTCGACAACAAGACGATCGAGGATAATATTTTCTTTGAGACCGAAAACCCCGCGCTCGAGTCCAAGCGCATACAGCCCGAGAGAAAGGAAAATTAATATGCCAAACACACCCTACATTCCCGAGTTTATAACAGTACACCTCGGTCCGCCCGACTCCGACGCGCCAAACGTGACGGTGCCATTCGTAGACTACGTTGCGAACGTCACCTCGAGCGAGATATACCCCACTTGGCCCGAAAGTGCGATCCGCGCCAATATGTACGCGCAGATATCCTTTGCATTAAATCGGATCTACACAGAATACTATCGCTCGCGCGGATATGATTTCGACATTACAAACTCGATCGCGATCGATCAGTCCTTCGTAAACGGCAGAGATATTTTTGACAATATCAATCAGATCGCCCGAGAGCTTTTCACAAGCTATATCAGTCGGCAGGGCTTCGTTGAGCCCTTATACGCCCAATATTGCGACGGCATAGAGCTACAATGCGACGGACTTTCTCAATGGGGCAGCGTGGAGCTTGCCAATCAGGGATACTCGCCGTACGACATTCTTACATACTATTACGGAGACAATATTGATATAGTTACAGATGCTCCTGTTATGGGACAGACGGCAAGCCTGCCCTCGTACCCCTTACAGCTTGGCAGCACGGGAGACGACGTAAGGACGGTACAGATCAGATTGAACCGAATATCCGACAACTTCTCCGCCATACCAAAAATAAGCACTCCGTTCGGAGTCTTTTCGTATGACACCGAGGAGGCGGTCAAGGCGTTTCAGTCGGCGTTCGGTCTGTCGCCCGACGGTATAGTAGGTCAGGCGACCTGGTACACGATCCAGCAGATATACAACAGCGTCAAGCGGCTTAACGATCTTAACTCCGAGGGCTTGAGTTTGGAGGACGTAACGCAACAGTTTCCCGGTGAACTTGAGCAGGGTGACAGCAACCTCGGTGTAAGCGCACTTCAATATTATCTCAGCTATCTTTCGGAGTTTTACAATACTATCCCGAGGGTGTCGGTTGACGGAATATTCGGTCCCGGCACGACCGAGGCGGTGCTTGCGGCACAACGCACCTTTGGTCTGACTCCCGACGGAATAGTAGGGGAGGAAACTTGGCGAAGAATATACAACGCATACATAGGCATAGTTTCCACGATACCCGTGGAATACGTCGAGGGCAACGTGATCCCGTTTCCCGGCGTGTTTTTGCGGATCGGAGTTGAGGCAGACGAGGTTCGGGTATTACAGGAATATCTCAATTATATCTCTCAATCCATCCCCGAGATACCTGCGGTCAATCCGACGGGATATTTCGGAACACGCACACAAGAGGCTGTGGTCGCATTTCAGCGGCTGTACGGTCTTCCCACAACGGGAGTGGTAGGACCTGTCGCGTGGGGCGGGATCGCAAGTTTATACAGCGATCTTTATAACGGATCGAGGCTTGGGGAAGGTCAATTCCCAGGGTTTGTCGTAGGTCGGTAACGGGAGGTCAAATATGGCAACTAATATTTTTGAGAAGGACGCGATCAAAAACATACAGCGCTATTTGCGACAGCTTTCATTTCACGACGACGGGATAATCCCCGTGCCGATCGACGGAGTCTGGGCAGAGCAGACAAGGCGCGCGCTCATACAGTTTCAAAGATCGCAAGGCATACCCGCAACGGGCACGGTGGACAACAATACGTGGGCAATATTAAAGCAAAAATACGATGAGTCGGTCGCGCTCAACTCGCCTCCGCTTAAGCTCGATCTTTTTCCGCGTAATATTTATGGTTTGGAATACGAGATGACTGTCGGTGAGATCGGGTTTCTTGTGACCGCGGTGCAATATCTGCTTGGCGAGCTGGCACGGCTCTATAACTTCCCTGACTATACTCCGTCGGGTGTTTACGACGAGGCGACCGCCACTCTCGTGCGGGAATTTCAGACGAGAAACAAGATCTCCGTAACGGGAAACGTGGGCAGAGAGACCTGGGACGCTATGGTGGCGCAACACAACCTTCTGCTTGAGGCGGAGGAATAAAGAAATAAGAGCGATATTACCGTTATGGCTATATCGCTCTTTTGATTATTATATTCTTCTGACTTTTTCTGTGTGCGCACGTCCGTTTTGGTAGTCGTCAACGATGCGGTCGACCTCGGCGGGCGTTTCGGTTGTGAAAAGAAAATGTCTGTCTACGATTCCCGATGCCGTAAGCTCCTTTTGTCTGTCCGACATATTCGTGGGCAGACTGTTAAGAACTACGTTTCGATGATCGGGCTCTCGAAGTATCGGGAAGACAAATCCTCGGCGGTCCTTCATTTCGGCTTTGTTCTGTGAGCAGACCTCGCAACCTCCCCTTTCGCCGTAAAGCGCCTTGATAACGCATTTTTCGAGCGTCATCAGAGGAATTCTGCCATAAACGACTGCCGCCTTCGCTCCGTGAAGGTCGCGAAGCTGTGGAAGTGTGAGCTCGGTGGAAAGAACGGTGCTTTCAACTCCGAGATTCTCGAGGAAGCACACCGTTTCGTCGTTTGCGACGTTGAATCTGAAGTCGGCTATCATATTTATATCGGGCAGGGCTTCTTTGAGCATTTCTATCTGGCCGATGTTTGTAATCACTGCATACTTTGCCCCGTTTTCCCTTGATTTTGTTAAAAGCTCGGAAACGCGACCGATCTCCGAGTCGAAGATGACGGGGGGCATAAAGAATCCGTCGGCTTTCTCGGGATCCTCCGCGTATTTATCAAGTGGGAGTAAAACGACGTCGAAATACTCCTTGGCCTTGATTGTTATCTGCTCGTGGGAGTAAAATCTGCCTACGTTGCGCTTGTGCGCCGTTCCATACGGCGTTTTGGGAGCGATTGGCTCAACCTTTTGTGCAGGTAGCGCGGTCATAGAAACCTCAAGCGCGGCAATTCCCTCTCGGCGCAGGGCGTTGAGGAAGGATATCGGCATCATAAGACCGCTGTCGAGGTCAATATCAAGGCTTCGGATGCTGAAGCAGGTATCTCCGAGCTTTGACATGCACTTCTTTACCGTGTCCTCATTTATCGGCGCGTTTATTGCCGTCTGCGGCATTTCGCCGCGCACCGTGACCTCCTTGCCGTTGCAGGAGAGGGTCAGGCTTGAGGGGCTGTCCGCAAGAATACTGACGCGCATATCTACGGGGACTTTTCTTTGAATCTTGGTGAATTTATCGATCTCGCGCGAGGCCTTTTTGTCCTCCTCGCTACGCACACCGAGCATTTTTCGGTCGATGCGCTGGATATAATATCCGTCGGAGAAGCCTCCGCGGGAGAAAAGCGCTGAAAGCTCCTCAAAATCGTCCGCCGTGGCATCTCTGCCCTCGTCGAGTAATCTTCGCCATATTTTTGTGACTCCGCGGACGTATTCGGGGGATTTCATTCTTCCCTCGATCTTCAGGGAGGCAACGCCGCTGTCGATGATCTCTCTGACGTGACCCGCGAGCGACATATCCTTGAGCGACAAGGGATATTTATCCCCGACCCTTTGGTCCGCACAGGCATACGGTAAGCGGCAGGGCTGGGCGCAAAGACCTCTGTTGCCGCTTCTGCCGCCGACCAAGGACGAGAAAAGGCACTGTCCCGAGTGGCTGACGCACATCGCGCCGTGTATAAATATTTCGACTTCGAGAGGATTATTTTCGACAAGCGACCGAATATTCTCTTTTGAAAGCTCGCGCGCGGGGACGACTCGCGAAAAGCCGTAGTTGGCGAGCAATCTTGCTCCGCTTGAATTGTGAACGCTCATCTGAGTGCTTGCGTGCAGCGGCATTTCGGGCAGATGGGCGCGGATCAGGCTCGCCGCACCAAGATCGGAGACTATAAAAGCATCCACGCCGATGGCTGCCGATCTTTCGGCGGCGCGAAGCAGTTCATTGAGCTCCCTGCCGTGCATCATTATATTTATCGTTTGATATACCTTTACTCCATACAGATGCGCGAGTCTGACGGCATTGGCGAGGTCTTCGTCTGAAAAATTTTGCGCGTTTATTCTTGCATTGAAAGAGGCGCCCCCCACATATATTGCGTCGGCGCCTCCGTCTATTGCCGCTTCAAACGCCTCGGGTGAGCCTGCGGGACTTAAGAGTTCGGGCAATATTATCTTATTCATATTATTATTTCCGTCAAATATCGGTGAAGGTAAGAAGATCGAACATCGAGCCTACCCTGTTTCTGTTCGCGGTCTTCTTTTTCTGTGTTTCTGCATCCTCGTCGGAAATCGGATCCGCTGCCGTCTCGGGTTCATTTGCGGCGAAAACGTCGCCCACGGGGGCTGCTATCTCTGTCTCGGACTCTCCAAGGTCGGCGACGGCCTCACGAGCAAACTTCTTGCCCGATCTTGCATCGTCGAGTATTGCGCGGAGCTTTTCGTTCTCAACCTCAAGTCTTGCACGGTCGCGCTCAAGTCTCTCGGAATTTTTCTGTATCAGCTCAAGCTTCTCGTTTAAATGCTCAAGCGCCTCTTTGCTTTCGCCAAGCTCATCCTCGAGGGCTTCTACGCGCTCCTTGAGCTCGATCTTATCCGCACAGAAATCAAGGGCGCAAAGGATTGCCGCCTCACTTCTGGTACATTTTTTGCTTTTGAGGGATATTTCTCTTATCTTTCTGTCCAACACGCCGACTATGTACTCGACAGACTCCTGGGGAGCTTCGGTTATGACGTTGATCTCCATATCAGCGATCGAAAGAGTGTATTTTGCTTTCATTTTATTCCTCCGCGTATATATTATTTTAAAATTCACTTGAAAAGCGATCGTTTTTGTTGTATAATTAAGGTAAATGGTAACGATCCCTCTTTTATTATAATACATATTTGCAAAAATTTAAAGAGGTTTTTTGAAATTTTTTTGCTAAAGCGAAAAATTTTGATCGTTTTGTTTGGAAATGCCGCCGGATCGCAACAAATGGATTTTTATCAAAGCTGCTTTGCAACGACATCAAGTAATTTTTAGGAGGACGCCTTTAATGCTCGAAAATTTTTTTGAGAAAAAGGACACGATTGAATACGGAGAGCGCGAGGACGGGCTTTCTTTTGACGACGCGCCCCTGATCGATGATGACGTGACCTTGAATCTGAGTAGTCTTGATACGGACGGCGAAAACGAAACGCTTGGAGTGATCGACGTTGCGGGTGTGAATATGGAAACGTCAACGTGTGAGGGCGACGTCGAGGAAGAACAAAAATCACCCGAGACGGTTTGTCGGGAAACGATCGCGCTTATAGAGTCGGGAGAGATTGATGTTGACAGCGGATTGGCGACACTTAAAGCGCTGGCTGAGGATTCTTTTCCTGAAGCTTGGGCAAGCCTCGGATACATATATGCCGAGAATGATTCGGTGTACGATCCCGCGGCGGCGTTTGAGTGCTTCGAAAATGCAACAAAACACGAGGTCGCCGACGGATACTACTATCTCGGATCGTGTTATGCCGACGGATTTGGATGCGAAAAGGACGAAGAAAAAGCAATCGATTGCTTTTTGACGGGCGCAGAAAAAGAGCACGTTGGGTGCATCCGTACGCTTGGCGTCTGCAGAGAGCTTGGAGTCGGTTGCCCGATCGATTACGAAATGGCCGTTGCGCTCTATTCAAGGGCGGCAGAGCTCGAAGACTCCGTTGCCATAAACAATCTTGGCGGTTGTTATTTTTACGGGCACGGAGTTCCGCAAAACAAGGAACGTGCCGTTGAATTATATGAAAAAGCCGCTATGCTCGGCAATGCAAACGCGGAGTGCCGCCTTGGCATTTGCTGTGAAGCCGGAGATGGATGCAAAAGAGACCTTGCGCGAGCATTCGAATGTTATCAAAGAGCTGCCGCGGCAGGAAACGTTACAGCACAGTACCGTCTGGGCATTTGTTACGACAAGGGATTGGGCACAGCGCAGAACCTTGCGCTTGCCTTTGAAGCATATTCAGCGGCGGCAAAGGCGGGATATGCAGAGGCAATGTACGAGGTTGGCGTGAAGTGCAGACACGGCAAGGGTACGCGCAAGGATCAGGATATGGCGTACCGTATGTTCTCGATGGCAGCCGATGCCGGAATTCCCGCCGCGGAATACGAGGTCGGAAATTGCTTTTTTGAGGGCGCCGGAACGGTCAGAAACCGAGAACTCGCATATTTGAGATATTCAAACGCTTTTGAGATGGATAACACCAATGCAAAGGCTGCGTTCAAGCTCGGACTTTGCAATCTGAGAGGATTGGGAACGACAAAGGACGAAAAAGCCGCTTTTGAGTGGTTTTGCCGCGGAAGTGAGTATGGCTCGAGATCTGCAGCGTATATGATGGGCGAGTGCTATTTCTTCGGCGTTGGCGTTGAGGAGGATATGACCCGTGCGGTCGAATGCTATGAACGATCGATAGAATATGCTTACGAATATAAGGACAGAACCGTTCCCGCTTTGTTGGCGTTAGCGCAATGTCTTGAGCGTGGATACGGAGTGGAACGGGATTCGCGCAGGGCGTTGGTCATCTATAAGCAAGCCGCCGAGTTTGGAAGCGAGGAGGCAATGTACAGAACCGGACGAGCGATCTTGTCGGGTGTGGGAATGAAAGCCGAATATGCAGCGGCAAGAATATATATTCTTCGTGCCGCGAGAAAAGGCTACGTTCCCGCTATGATGATGATGGGTGTATTTGCCGACGAGGGCAGAGGTATTCCAAGAAACCGCAAGGATGCTAAACAGTGGTATATCAAGGCGCTGAATGCCCCCACGGATAAAAAATTAAGGCTTTACGAATTTCCCGAAAGAACACGCAGGGAGATCGAGGTCAGAAAAGACGCCGAAGTCGAGGCGAGATACAGACTCGGAATGCTTATTGCAAGAATCGAGCCGTCGGCGCAGTCGTATATATCCGCTATAGAGCACGTTTCCCTTGCCGCTTCGCTTGGGCACGAGGGAGCACAGGCGGAAATATCCAAAATATACGTTCACGGCGGAGACCTTAAGAGCTATTATGAAAGTCCGTTTTCAAGAGAGGATGCGCTTTTTGAAAACGGAGAGGAGGCTCCGAGTAAGGACGTTCTTGGCGCTGCGATGAACAAGCTCGGAGATTCGATGTACGACGGCAAAGGTATGGTCAAAAAGAACGAAGCCGCCGCTGCAAGATGCTACAAGATCGCCGCAGAGCTCGGAAACACGGACGCTTGTTATAATTACGGCTGGTGCTTGCGGCACGGAGTCGGAGTTCCCGAGAACGACGCAGAATCGATCAAATGGCTAAAATTTGCGGCTGACAAGGGCAACAGTAATGCCGCGTACAGCTACGGTCTTTGCTGTGAAGAAGGCGCGGGTTCGGGAGTCAAAAATAAGAGAGAGGCGCTTTTCTATTACAGAATTGCCGCCGCCGCAGGACACGCCGAGGCAGCCAAACGTTATATGATGCTTACCGCGAAGGAATAATTAGTAAAAAAAGAGAGCTTTTTGTGGGGTTGAACACCCTTGACAAAGAGCTCTTTTTATTTGATTTTCTGCCAAAATATGTTGACAAAAGAGATTTTTGGGTGTATAATACAGAAGTGAGTTGTTGATTTGGCAACGACTCGGTCAACTTTGCGGAATTTTGAAGGGAGACAAGCCATGCTTGACCGGTTTGAACAATTTTCTTATTCAATACATAACATATACAAGTACATAACGAAAATAGAGCGCGACGTGATGGAAAAATACGGTCTGCGCGGCGCATACGCTCAATATTTGGTAATAATGAGCCGTTTTCCCGAGGGAATCACATCCTCGAAGCTCAGTGAGATCTGCGACAAGGACAAGGCGGCTATATCTCGTATAGTTGCAGAGATGGAGGACAAGGGCCTGCTTCTCAGGAAGACTGACAAAGACAACCTGTACCGCGCCAAGCTCGTTTTGACCGAGGAGGGTCGCGCGGCGGCGGATTACGTTTGTGACAAAGCGATGCGCGCAGTGTCTCTTGCGGGAGGCAATCTCGGCGACGAGGAAAGACGGATCATGTACGGGGCCCTTGCCATAATTGAAACCAATCTCAAACGAATCAGCCGCTACGGTATTCCCGACAGAGCCTGCAGAAAGCAGGAATAACCAATGATAACTTCGTCTTTTCAGACGGAAAAAGGCAGATGCGAAGGCATCTGTCCCAGCGTGTCGAGAAAGTCTCGACACGCTGGGAGACTTCGAAAAAGGTAGGTATATTTTTCGTTCTTACATTCGTCGGCGTACGAGGGTACGCCAGAGTGTAAGAACGGAAAAAGCAAGCAAGCACAAGGATTTCTCGATGAATTTCTTGTGCTTATCTTTTTTCTGCGCTTTTTCTTTTTATGCTGCCTTCCCGTCTCTGCTTTTTTCTGCTTGCGGTAGAACGGCTTTTTCGACAGTCTCAGGCAGACGCGAAAGCGTATGCCATATCTCCTCTTAAAACCCAATACGGCCGGAGTGATCCGACCGTATTGGACTTTTTTGTTATTTGTGACGGTAGAGCTTTGCGAGTCCGCCCTCTCCCGTTTCGCGATATATGTGCGACAGATCGATTCCCGTCTGGTACATCGTTTCAACCACGAGGTCGAAGGATATTTTTCGGCTGTCCGACAAAAAGTTTGCAAGGCTGAGCGCGTTTATTGCTCTCATTGCCGCCACCGCGTTGCGTTCTATACACGGGATCTGAACGAGACCGCATACGGGGTCGCAGGTCAGTCCGAGATGGTGCTCAAGCGCGATCTCGGCGGCGTATTCTATCTGATCTATTCCCATTTCAAACAATTCCGCAAGAGCCGCAGACGCCATGGAGCACGCGGTGCCGATCTCCGCCTGGCAACCGCATTCGGCTCCGCTTATCGAGGCGTTTGTCGAAACAAGCTGCCCTATAAGTCCCGCAACGGCAAGCGCATTGATAACGTCGTCTTCCGAAAACGAGTTTTTATCCTGCATATATTTGAGAACCGCAGGCAAAACGCCGCAAGAACCGCAGGTAGGCGCGGTGACGATAACACCGCAGTCTGCGTTCTGCTCGCTTACGGCAAACGCATAAGCACAAACGAGTCTGTTTTCCTTGGTTTGAGGGCTTTCGTCGATATGCCTTTGATTAAATAGCTTTTGAGCCTTTCTTTTGACTCCCAGCCCTCCGGGCAGCTCTCCCGTGCGAGAAAGTCCGTCTCTTATCGCCGCTTGCATCGTATGCCAGACGTTTCCGAGAAAATCTCGGAAATCGGGCGCCTCGTGCTCGAAAACGTAATCTGAAAGTCTTATATTTCGCTCTTTACATATTGCGGCGATCTCTGAAAAGCTGTTTTCTGCGTACAGATCGGTGATCTGTTCAGTTTTCTCGGCTTCGTCCTTTGTGCGTATTTCTCCACCGCCTATTGATAAGAAAGTAGTTTCAGCTATCCTTTTGCCGTCTTTATATCCCGTTATGGTCATGGTGTTGGGGTGCTCAAGCGGTATGCTCTCGTCGGTGTTGAATATTATCTCCGCTTGTATGGGAGAAAGTGCCTCGATTATTGCGCGATCGGTTCCGTGTCCCCTTCCTGTTTTCGACAAGGAGCCAAAGAGCGTTACCTTGACAAAATCCGCTTCGGGAAACTGCTCGATAAAGCTTTTTGCAGCAAACGCGGGTCCCATAGTGTGAGAGCTGGACGGTCCGATACCAATTTTATATATATTTCGGATGGATCTCATTATTCTTCTTCCGTTTCTCCTGACAATCTTGACGAATGGGGAGTTTTTCCTTTGATTTTTTTGTAGGTTCTCGAAAAATAATTAGCATCGTCAAATCCACAGCAGAAGGCAATCTCGGATATTGACATATCCGTATTCCAAAGCATTTTTTCTGCCTTGTCTATTCTCAGATGGTTTATGTATTCCATCGCGGTCTTTCCCGTAACTTCTTTAAAGACTTGACAAAAATATCCTTCGCTCAAATGCACCTTTTCGGCAAGCAATTTCGTGGTCAGCTGCTTGTCGTAGTTTTCGCTGATGAAACGAATGGCGTCGTTTACCTTGTTGAGCTTGTTGAAATATTTGGAATAGACCGTGTCGTTTAGCGAGCGCAGAGCGTATTTTTTGATCAGATGCGAGATCAGAAGATAAGAATATCCCTTTATCTCGATAAGATCTATCGGAGACCCCGTACAGTATCTCTCATATATGTTGTGCACCATTTCGGACACGTATTCATCCTTGACGAGCCTTCTGAAAATGATGTGATTTTGTTCAACGAAGTTCGGGGGTAGGATTATACAGATAGAATCGCAAAGTCCGCCCGCGCCCTCGTGAAGCTCGTTGGTGTTTATGATCGCGCAATCGTCGGTGGAAAGATCGATCTGCTCCTCGCCGCATCTGATGTGGCAGGTGCCGTTGAAGACGTAGTGGATTTCGGTATGCTCGTGCCAGTGCAGAGGGAAATCGACCTTGTATTCCTTGCGCACGTGGATTCGTATCGGGTATTGCTGCAGAGGTATCTTTTCATACAAGCTGATGTCGTTCATAGATGTCCTCCTTCGTTTTTTGCAAAGATTTTTGCATAAAATTAAATTTATGCTATATAAAAATTAAAATTCTTATTGACTCCGTCCAATTTTTATTATATAATAAAAATAATAATAAGTCAAGAGAAAGGAAGGACTTTTTTATGAAAGTAGGAGTACAGGTACTTCTCGCTCCCGATATCAGAGAGCGATTCAAAAGAATGAGAGATTTGGGATTTGACAATTGCCAACTGGTAAACTGGAACAAAGCCCTTCATACAGACGAAATGGCTGAACTTGTAAACTCGGCTGCAAAGGAATTTGGCATTACGGTCACCGCACACTGGGTTGGCTGGGGTGGCCCTTCGATCTGGAATTTTACAGAAGGCCCCACTACGCTTGGAATCGTTCCTCGCGAGTACAGAGAGATGCGCGTAGAGGAGCTGAAGCTGGGTGCTGATTTCGCAAAGAAGATCGGCGTTACCGACGTTATCACTCACGCGGGATTCCTTCCCGAATGCCCTTCTGATCCCACGTATCCCGAGATACTTGAAACCATGCGCGAGCTTGCTCAGTATATGAAGGATCAGGGTCAGTATTTCCTGCTTGAATCGGGTCAGGAAACTCCCACTACTCTGCTTCGCTTTATCGAGGCGTGCGGAACCGGAAACGTCGGTATCAACCTCGACTCCGCAAACCTTATCCTTTACGGAAAGGCAAACCCTGTTGACGCGCTTGACGTTGTCGGAAAGTACGTTCGCGGAATTCACGCGAAGGACGGATTCTATCCCACCAACGGAATGGAGCTTGGACACGAGGTAAAGGTTGGCGACGGTAAGGTAAACTTCCCTGTATTCGTTGCAAAGCTCAAGGAGGTCGGTTACGACGGTTCGCTTACCATCGAGCGCGAGATCACCGGCGAGCAGCAGCTTAAGGATATTATTGACACCAAGGCTTACCTTGAGAAGCTGATCTGAGTTATTTTTAGGAGGATAAATAAAATGAAAATAGCATTAGTCGGCGTTGGAGGAATGGGCGGCGTTCACTTCAACGTATACAGAAATATGACAGATATCGAATTCGTTGCGGCTTGTGATGTCCGTTTGGATATGCTCAAGGAAAAGGTTGGCGACTACCCCATCCGTCTTTATGCGGATATGGACGAGATGCTTGAGGCTGAAAAGCCCGATATGGTAGACCTTTGTACCCCCACATACATGCACGTTGAGCAGGCAATCAAGGCTATGGAATTCGGTTGCCACGTTCTTTCCGAGAAGCCCATGGCGCTTAAGACCGAGGATTGCGAAGTTCTGCTTGCGGCCATCAAGCGCACCGGCAAGAGATATATGACCGCGCAGGTCGTTCGTTTTATGAACGCATACAAATATCTCCGCGGAGTTATTGAGAGCGGAAAGTACGGCAAGCTTGAAAGCCTCCATATGAAGAGAGTCAGCCCCACGCCCCGTTGGAGCTGGGACAACTGGTTCCTCGACGAAAAGAGAAGCGGTCACGTTGCTCTGGATATGATGATCCATGACGTTGATTATATGCAGTCCGTGTTTGGTGAGCCCAAGGCTATCACCGGTGTTTACCACCCCATGCAGGGCAATCTTTCCAACTACGCCTTCGCAAACTATATCTACGACGGCTTTGTCGTTGCTATTGAAGGCGGATGGTACAACGACGAAAAGCTTCCCTTTATGGCAACCTTCAAGGCTGTTTTTGAGAACGGAAACGTTATTCTCGGCGCGGATGCTCAGCTTCGTGACTGTGGAGTTCCCGTTGAGTTCGACAAGGTCGAGTCTGTCGGCGAGACCGGCATCAATATTTCCAACGTGGACGGCTACGCGGGCGAGATCAAGTACTTTATCGAGTGCATCAGAAGAGGCGAACCCAACAGTCTGGTTACTGATGAGAGTGCCAAGGCTACTATCACTCTCGTCGAGAGAACACTTGCTTCGCTTACCAGAGTTTAATGGAAAACGACAACAAAAAAACGGAGTCTTTGGAAGACTCCGTTTTTTGTTGTTTAAAATTATTTCTCTTCGAGATAGATAACGATCTTACGGTTATTCTCGGAACCGATGGAGTTGGTCGAAACACCCTCGATGTTCTGGATCTCGGAGTGGATGATTCTTCTCTCGTAAGGATTCATAGGCTCAAGCATAACGCTTCTCTTCTGCTTAAGAACCTTATCTGCCATTCTTCTTGCAAGCTCGCGAAGGGTGTTCTCTCTCTTCGCACGGTAGTTCTCTGCATCTACGGTGATCTTTACGTAGTCGGGCTTCACACCGTTAACTCTCTTGTTTGCCGCAAGGTTTGCAAGATACTGGATGCTGTCAAGCGTGTCGCCGTGGTGGCCGATAAGCGCGCCTGCGCCCTCACCTGTGATGTCGATGAGCTTGCAGTCCTTGTCGGAGCCCTCTACGTCCTTCATTTCAACGGTTACGTCAAGGCCCATGTCCTTAACGAGCTGGTTGATGAAGTCAAGTGCGAAAAGCTCTCCCTTGAATACTGCCTTTGCAGAGATCTTTGCAGGAGTTGCACCGATTCCGAAAAGTCCCTTCTTGGGCTCGTCGATAACGGTATATTCAATATTTTCCTTTGAAGGAACGCCAAGCTCGGCAACGGCCGCCGCAACGGCGTCGTCGATAGTTTTTCCTGTTGTTATAATTTCTTTATTCACGTTAATGTCTCCGTTTTTTATTAGTGTCAATCTTTTTTGTCTTTTTTGCCGAAAAGAGACTTTCTCTTTTTAGTCTCTGCCTTGTCGGCATCGTCCTTTAAGGACGCGCCTTCGGTCATGCTGTTTTCGGGAAGCTTGGTCGTCTGTTCCTCTACGGTCTCCTCGGGAGTTTCCTCAACCTTGGGAACGTAGTTTCCGTGCTCGTCGTAGTCCTCGTCGTCGATGTGGTGGAGCGAACGGACCTTGCCGACGTTTGCGGATTTCTGGATCTTCTTGGGCTGTTTGCCGAGAAGCTCTCTTTCAGCCGCCTTATAATCCTCCTCGGTGAATACGGGGAGAGGCATAGATTTACTTAAGATAAACTGTTTTACCATTCCGATCAAGCTCTTGAATACCCAGTATATACCTACCGCACCGGGAACGATGAAGGTCATCCACACGCTCATCAGAGGCATAGTGATGTCCATCATTTTGTTCGAGCACGCCATCTGTCTGTCGCCGCTGTCCTGACCGGGCTGATAGGTCAGCCTTCTGTTAAGCTTCATGCTGAGGAAGTAGGTTGCGAAGGTAATGACGGGAATAACGAGCAGCCAATACTGCATATTGTCTGCGGGAGTAAAGGAAGGTGTTATGCCAAGATTTACGGGTCCGATGTTGAAGTTGAGCGACTGAGCCGCGATATCTTCGACCTTAGCAAACACGGCTTCTCCGTTTGCACAGAAGGTCTTTATTCCCTCGAATGCACCTGCGCCGAGCTCGTTGATCTTGCTGAGCATTTCGATAGAGCCGTTGGTAGAGCTCAATTTCAGACCAAGACCGCCGTTTTCGGTAGCAGTCGTGATATAAGCGTACAATACGTTCTTGAACTCCGCGGAGCCGTTGAACATATACATAATAGGGTCGATAACCAACCAGTAAAGGATCATGATGATCGGGAGCTGAAAGAGCAAAGGCATACAACCCGACATGGGATTGAAATTCTCTTTCTGATAAAGCTCCTGTATCTCCATGGACATCTTCTGCTGAGTTGCCTGGTCGTTTCTGCCCGCGTATTTTTTGCGGATAGCCATTTCCTTGGGGCGAAGCATAGACTGCTTGATCGAATTCTTCTGCTGCTTTACCGAGAAGGGCAACATAAGAAGCTCCATAAGGATAGCGAATATAAACAGCGTCAAAATATAGCTGTTGGCAGGCATAACTCTCGTTATCCAGCCGAGGAATATTCCGATCCATGACAGAAGCTTGTTGATAAAGCCCGTATCAGCAGAGAGGTTGACCTCGGTCTTATCCCAGCCCGCCTCGGGGGTCGCGGTGTTGATGACCGTCTGGCTGCCGCATCCCGAAAGCACGACAGCCAAAACCGACACCATTACCAGAAGCAACGCTATTCTGGACAAAATTTTAGTGAGTGTTTTTTTCTTGTTCATTACGAATTAGTCCTCTCAATTTGTTTTTTCTTTTTTGGACTTCTCTTTGCGGTCTTCATAGGGCAGGTCATAATAAAATATAAACATTTTTTCTGCCATATAACCGCTGTCATATACGTTTTCTCTGTTCCGACCGATTTTTTTATTGCGGAATCCCGTTTTCGGAACGGGGTCATATCCTCCCGGACACAAGGGCTGGCATCTTGCGATGCGGCCGACCGTCAGGATAAATCCCGCAAAAAAGCCACGTTTCTGAAATGCCTCGAGGGCATAGGCTGAGCATGAAGGTGTGAACCTACAGCACGGTCTTCGTTTTAGAGGAGACAGGAATTTACGGTAAAAGCGGACGAGTGCTATACAGACGTACTTCATCTTCGTTCGGTTTTTTTGAGGCTTTCGTCAAACATATCGAGCTTGGAGAATGCATATTTCAATTCCCTTGCTATATCCGCGCTCTTTTTCCCGACTATCTCGGGCTTTGCGCTGATAACTATTAAAAATCCCTTTTTCAAGCTATCCTTATTTACGGCATACGCTGCTCTTATGATGCGCTTTGCTCGATTACGGCGCACTGCTCCCCCGACCTTCTTTGAGACCGAAAGGCCCAGACGGTTTACGAGGATCTTTTGCGGATGCTCCTTTTTGAGCTTATTGGCGTGCAGGTCCTTGAGGACGTACACGCAGACGTATCTGCCGAAGAAATGCTTGCCCGAGCGATACGCTTTATTATAAAGATGATGCTCTTTTATTGCAGGGAATTTCATTGACTTACCTCATTTTCGGCTTGTGTTTTTGTGCTTGCTTCCGTCAAATTTTTGTTTTTTCTTTGCCGAGAGGCTCTCGGCGGTTTTAATTTTTCTCTAACGCTAAAAACCCCGATGGCCATACATACAAGATCATCTTGAAATGAAACGGTCATCGGCGGTTTTTATTTTGCCAATTTGTCAAAAACAACTTGTTTTAAACAATGAGATCAGTGGGTCAGTCTCTTTCTGCCCTTTGCACGGCGTCTCTTCAAAACGGCTCTGCCGTCCGAAGTCTTCATTCTCTTTCTGAAGCCATGCTCCTTTTTTCTCTGACGCTTCTTGGGTTGATAAGTTCTGAGCATTTGCTGCACCTCCTTAAGTAATAATCGGAAGCGTTTGTCACAGTTCACGCGGCGTGAACCGAAACAGCACGTAGGCTATTTTACGCTTTTACACAATGACATCCTATATTATACACGATAACTTGTCCCGTTGTCAAGTGTTTTTCTAAATTTTTCTTTGTTTTTTTCGACACTTTTAACCGATGAGGGACAATTTTTCGCGTTTTTTGATTGTTTTGAAGATTTTATTCGGGTATTTTAGAGATCGTAGACCTATAAACTATTACAAAAAATACCGCGCTGACGATCACGGACATTATCTCGGCGATCGGGAACGCCCACCAAACTGCAGTAACGTCGCCAAGCTGCGCGAGTAATATTGCCGCAGGGACGAGGACGACGAGCTGACGCGCGATCGAAACGAACATTGAATATATGCTCTTTCCAAGTGCTTGGAAGACCGAGCCGATGATGATGCAGAATCCTGCGAACACGAACGACAGCGATATCGTTCTCAGGCAAGGAACAGCGATAGAGAGCGATGCCGAGTCGTGCATATTGAACAGACCGAGCAAGGTCTCGGGGAAGAGCTGGAAGGCGAGCAAGCCGAGAGCCATATAGCCGACGGCATACATTATTCCAAGTTTGACCGTCTTCGTCATTCTCTTGCGCTTCTGCGCGCCGTAGTTGTAAGCAACTATCGGTACGATTCCGTTATTAAGTCCAAAGACGGGCATGAATATAAAGCTTTGAAGCTTGAAATAGACACCGAACGCATTCTGCGCTATCTGACCGATGGTCAGCTCTGTTCCCTTGACGAGAGTTGAAAATCCGTCAAGAACTCTGTTGAACATTACGTTCATTACCGAGCCGATCGACGCCATTACTATCGAGGGGATGCCGATAGCATATATCTTGCCGATGATCTTTCCATCAGGGTGGAATTTTTTGAATGAAAGCTTTATGTCGGTGTTATATTTTGCATTGAGAAGGATGCCCGCAAGGAAAGCTACGATCTGACCGATGACGGTTGCTATTGCCGCGCCCTTTATGCCAAGTCCGAGCGTGAAGATGAATATGGGGTCCAGAATAATATTTATGATGGCACCGATACCCTGTGTTGCCATCGCAAGCGAGGTCTTACCCGTGGAAATCATCAATCGCTCCATAACGACCTGACCGAAAACGCCGAAAGACCAGATATAGCAGATCGAAAGGTAATCCTCGCCTAATCCGATGACTGCTTCGTTTGAGGTCATCCAGCCCATATAGCCCCTTATACAAGTCAATCCGAGCACGAGGAAGACTATATAGCTGCAAAGCGCGAGGAAGACTCCGTTTGCCGCGATCTTGTTCGCTTTTTCGTGATCCTTTTCACCAAGGCTCTTTGATAAAAGCGCGTTTATACCAACTCCCGTTCCCGTTGCAACGGCAATTATAAAGTTTTGCGCCGCAAACGCAAGCGATATCGCGGTCAGCTCGTTTTGAGTTTCTGAGATTCTTGCAACGAACAAGCTATCTACGATGTTGTACAGCGCCTGAACGAGCATTGACGCAACCATAGGCAACGACATACTCAAAAGCAGCTTGTTGATGGGCATCGTGCCCATTTTGTTCTCAGCGGGAGCACCGTTTGCTACCGCCAGTCTTTTCTTTTTGAACATTTTTTCTCCATTTTATATATATGATCTTATTTTTTGTCGCAAACACGACTATCATAACATTTTTTCACCCGAAAGTCAATAGCATAATCAAATTTTTGCTCTTTATTAACATTTTGTCAAATTGCTTGACTTGGTGAGCGAAAAATGATATAATTATCGTATACCTTATAGAGAAAGGAGCGCGAGCTGTATGGATATAATGAAGGAAGCGGATTTTCGCAAGGCGATCAAATCTGATCCCGACAAGGCATATTTGTTTTTCGGCGACGAGGATTATATGAAAAATTTTGCCGTTAACACCGCAATAGAAGCCATATCGCCCGAGCCTTCCCTTGCGTTCTTCAATGAAATAAGGCTCGACTCCTTTACCTATTCTCCCGACGCGTTGCTGGATGCGCTTATGCCGCTTCCAATGATGGCAGACAGAAAGATCATCGTTGTCTCGGGTCTTGATCTCGGAGCGATGAAGCAATCGGAGATAGACGCGCTCTGCGCTGTGCTCGATCAGCTTGAAGAATACGATTACAACACGGTCATCATCAGCGTTGCGGCGGACAGACTCGATCCGGGCATACTTCCGAAGCGTCCCTCTGCCCTGCTCAAAAAGCTTGGTGAGCATTTAACTCTCGTTAATTTTGAAAAAAACACGCCTCACCGTCTTGCCGTGTGGGTGGGCAAGCATTTTGAACACAACGGAGTCTACGCTTCCCCCGAGGTGTGTGCCTTCGTGGTGGAGCGTTGCGGCAGAGATATGTTCGCGCTTGCCTCTGAAACCGACAAGCTGGCGTATTACGTGCTTTCTGCCGACAGGAGCGAAGTAACTAAAGGTGACGTTGAAAAGGTCGCAGTCCCTGCCGCCGAATACGACGCCTTTGCCTTTACCAACGCTATCGGAGCAGGTCGCAAAAACGAAGCGCTGAACATTCTCAGCGATCTCAAGCTCAGAAAGACCGATCCGATAATAATTATGTCAGAGATCACCAAGACCGCTTGCGATATGCTTGCGATCTCGTCGTTGCGCGCCGAGGGATTGACCTCGGGTGAAATATCGTCTGTTTTGAAAATGCACGAATACAAGGTCTCCCTGATCTTGCGTAGCTGTCCCAAGGTCGAGGAGTGCAAGAGCATGGTCCGCAGATGTAGGGAGGCGGATCTTGAACTTAAGACCTCGAGAGACGGATATGCGGTGCTTGAGAAGCTGATCTGCGTTATCTGACCGTGTTTTTGTACACATTGCCCAAGAGTTTTCCACATTTTCAACAGGGATTTCAACAGGCAAAATGACAGAAACATAGACGGGGCGAGGATTTGCGCGTTTTTTCGACATTTTTGCCGTTTTTACCCGATTTTGATTTGCCTTGTGTGTCAAAGGATCTGTCCTTTGTGCACTTTTTTGCCTTTGTGCAACTGCGACTCGGCCCGAAGACCAGTGATCGTCGAATCAAAGCGCTTTTGGACGCAAAATATATATTGACAAAATCTCTACAATGTTATATAATAATTCCAGAGGGTCCAACAAAGGATACATTAATCAAAATGAAGAAAGGAACAAAAAATGACACTTAACATTCAAGTAAAAGAAATCAATGACGTTTATAAGCTCGTTAACATTCTCATAGGCTTTGACGGAGACGTGGATCTCGAGTCGGGCAGATACAAGGTGGACGGAAAGTCTATTCTCGGTATTTTCAGCCTTGATCTTCGTCAGCCCATTAAGTTGACCTATGATTCCGAAAAAGGCGCAGATAAGCTCTACGAGCAGCTCAAGCCCTTTATCGTTGAGTAATTTTTTAATCAGAGGGCGGCGCAAGCCGCCTTTTGTCGTTAAGAGGAGCAAGGAAGGCTTCCTTTTACGCGCTTCGACCGTATGATGCCGCCGCAAGCGGCGGAATGGAGATCAGCGTTAAGGTGAGGTCACTAATTAAACTGCTTCACGCACGAATTTTGCCTTGTCGGTAAAATTCAACGACTACTGTTTGTGGAGAATTTATATGAATCAACTTGACACTATCGCCGCGATCAGCACGCCTTACGGCAAGGGCGGCATTGCCGTGCTTCGAGTTTCGGGAGAGGACGCTATCAAGGTTGCTTCAAGGGTGTTTGAAGCTAAAAGCGGAAAGGCGCTTGAGGCCGTAGCGAGCTCACGGTCGGTATACGGTTATATTTTCGATAATTCAAACGAAAAAAAGGTACAGATAGACGATGGAATCGCCGTCTGTTTTCGTGCACCTAATTCGTTTACGGGCGAGGATACGGTCGAGATCTCTTGCCACGGCGGCGTTCTGGTGACCCAAAAGGTGCTCTCTGCTCTGCTTATGGCGGGAGCAAGAATGGCTATGCCGGGTGAGTTCACCAAGCGGTCGTTTATAAATGGCAAGATGAGTCTTACAAGCGCGGAGGCGCTCGGTGATCTTCTTGAGGCACAGACCGACGAGCAGATAATGCTTGCCCGTTCGGGAATGAAGGGCGTTTTGTCGGGCGCCGTCGGAGAGATATACAACTCGCTTTGCGACGTGCTTGCGGCGATCTACGCTCATATCGACTATCCCGACGAGGATCTTGCCGACATCAGCCACGAGGAAGCTTTGGCGGTTGCCAAAGATAATCTTGTCAGACTCAAAAGGCTATCGAAGACCTATTCCACGGGACGAGCCGTTATGGGAGGCATACCCACGGTCATTTTAGGAAGAACAAACGCAGGCAAAAGCTCGCTTTACAACAGAATAGTCGGCAGAGATGCGGCGATAGTCACCGATATTGAGGGAACGACGCGCGACGTGTTGACAGAGACCGCAAAGCTTGGCAGAGTTATTTTGCGTCTTTCCGACACCGCAGGCCTTCGAGAATCGGGTGACGCAGTCGAAAAGATCGGAATAGACCGAGCTCGTCAGACGGCAGAGTCTGCGGAGCTTATATTGGCGGTCTTTGACGGAAGTCGAATTCCCGACGAAAAGGACGCGGAATTTGTTGAATATTTGCAAACGCTGGGTGGAGTCAAGGTTGCGATAGTGAATAAGAGCGATCTTGGAATATTGCCCGAGGTTAACGGTCTTTTGTCGAAATTTGATCATATTTGTCAGGTCTCTGCAGAGTCGGGCAACGGATTTGACAAGCTTGCTTTTTTGATAGAACGGCTATATATTGATAACGATCTCGACACGGGCAGCGACGCTATCATATCAAACGCGCGTCAGGCTGCATCTGTCGGATCGGCTATTGAGGCTCTTGAGATCGCGGTCAATGCAATTTCTGCAGAGCTGCCGCTTGAGATCTGCTGTGCGGAGATCGAAAACACTCTCTCTGCTCTCGGCGAGCTTGACGGAAGAACGGTATCCGAGGACATCGTCTCTCGAATTTTTGCCAATTTTTGCGTAGGAAAGTAATATAAATAATAGAAAGATTTTAAAATGAAAATACTTGCCATAGGCGATATCGTCGGGGTTCGGGCGATAGAGCATTTAAAACAAAATTTGTGGGGGATCAGGCGTAAGTTTGGCATAGATTTCGTCGTTGCCAACGGCGAGAATGCCACCGAAATACACGGCCTTAGCGCCTCCGATGCCCAAAAAATACTTGACTCGGGTGTAGATCTAATTACAATGGGAAATCACACCTGGTCGAAGCGAGATCTGTATAATTTTCTTGACGACAATCCAGACAAGATAATCAGACCCGCAAACTACCCCGGAAACGCTCCCGGCTGCTCTTATACGACGGTCGACGTTTGCGGATACAGACTGCTTTGTATGAACGTTCAGGGAGTGGCTTTTATGGAGCCGCTTGCCGATCCCTTTGAGGCTGTCGAATACATACTCGCACGTGAGGAGGGCGAATACGATCTTTCCCTGCTGGACTTTCACGCCGAGGCAACGTCCGAAAAGTACGCGATGGCTCGCGTTTTCGACGGTAAGATCAATATGATCTTCGGCACGCACACTCACGTCGCCACTGCCGACGGTCAGATCCTTCCGGGCGGCACGGCGTACGTCACCGATCTTGGAATGACAGGCCCCGTGAATGGAATTCTCGGTACGGACAGCGAGCGCGTGCTTCGAAAAATGAGAATGCACATGCCGTCTCAATTTATCGTTGCCGACGGAGAGATCAAGGCTGACGCTGTGATCTTTGAGACCGACGGTGAAAAAATGACGAAGATCTCGAGAATAAGGTTTTAATTTTTTGTATAACACTGAGAGGAGTTTTATATGGGACGTATGCTTGGCGCTCACGATTCAAGTGAGCTCGACAGACCCGATCTTAATAAATGTCCTGATTGCAGATGCTTTTTCGCAGGCGACAACTGCCCCTTGTGCGGTAAGGAATGCCCCGAGGAGATGCGCGCGGGAAACAGAGCAAAGGTAAAACCGCCCAAGCGCCGCCGCGGCGACTCGGGAAGAGTGACCTTCGTGTCGTGGTATCACAGCTGGTGGTGTATAATTCTGGCGCTTATCTTTTCGCCGATAATTGGTATCATTCTGCTCGTTACAAGCCCTCACGAAAGGTCAAAGAAAATAACAGTAGTCGTTATCGGAGTCGTATGGCTCTTGCTTTCTACCTTTGGTCTTTCTATCCTTTCGGGAATATTGAATATTTTTGATAAGCCCGTCGACACCTCCCTATCACGTGAAGAATATATCGCAAAATGCGAGGCTGTAAGTGTTGAGGATTATTACAGACACCCCGACCGCTATGAAGACGAATTCGTGACGATGACTCTGGTCGTTACCGAAAAATTCGTTGACGCGGAGGGCTACAAATACACTACGTATTACTTTTGCTCCGATGTCGGTGGAAAATATCAGATAATGATCCGCGATTGCTCGCAGGACGAGATCTGCAACTATGCTGTGGGTGATGAGATAGTCATATACGGCGAGGGTGCAGGAGAAAAAGAAATATACGACGCTCAATATGACGTAAAGACGGGAATCTGCGTCAACGTGGCGTATATTGAGATCGCACAGTGATAAAAAAACAAAGCTACATAAAAGGAGAATTTATATGTATAACGAATGGTCACTTGACGTTTTTTACAAGGGAATGAATGACCCTGCGCTCGAGAACGATATGAAAAAGCTCGAAGGAGCAGTTGCAGACTATAAATCCGTTATTTCCACGCTTTCCTATGACGATACGGTCGGCACACTTCGCAAGATCATAGATCTGAAAGAAACGATTTCTCTTCTCGTGCGCCGTTTGAGTGGATATTTCAGCCTTCGCCGTTCGACGAACAGCGCCGACTCGGAGGTTTCGGTTCCTCAGACGAAAATTCAGATGCTTATGTCAGGCATGGCAAAGGAAAACGTCATGTTTGAAAAATATGTGGGCAATATAGAGGATATCAATGAAATTATAGCCAAGGACGACGTGCTTGCGGAATATTCCTTTTATTTTGGTGAAATAAAACAATCTGTTTCCCACAATATGAGCGATGACGCCGAGGCAGTGTTCGCGAAAATGAACGTTTCCGGTGGTCGCGCGTGGGGAGATCTTTTCTCTTATCTTACCGCCACTGTTGAGGTGGATTACAAGGGTGAAAAGACTACTCTTGCGTTTATCCGCGGTCTTGCGGAGAGCAACGATGCCGCCGAAAGAAAAGCTGCTTATGAAGCAGAACTTGCCTGCTACAGTAAATACAAGGATTCCGTCGCATTCGCACTCAACAGCATAAAGGCTCAGGTCAACACCGAGGCGGAGCTTCGCGGATATGCAAGTCCTCTCGATATGACTCTCGAGCATTCGAGAATGCAGAGAGCAACGCTTGACGCAATGCTTGAAGCTATGCGCGAGTATCTTCCCAAGTTCCGTCAGTATCTCAAGCACAAGGCGACTTTGCTCGGCTATGAGAACGGACTGCCCTGGTACGAGATTTTGGCGCCTATGGGCAATGCGGGAGAAAAGGTCTTTACGGCAGAAGAGGCGCATAAATATCTTGTCGAGCACTTCGAAAGCTTTGCTCCCGATCTTGCAGAGATGGTAGACGAGGCGTTCAAGAACGAGTGGATAGACTTCTATTCACGTCCCGGTAAGGTTGGCGGTGCATTCTGCTCAAATCTTCCCTTCCTCAAGCAGAGCCGAGTTCTGACCAATTTTTCGGGCAGCTTTGGCTCGGTGGTTACTCTTGCCCACGAGCTCGGTCACGCTTATCACGGAATGATGATACAGGATCACCGTCCTCTCAATACGGGATATACTATGCCCGTTGCCGAGACTGCTTCCAATTTCAACGAGCTTATAATCGTTAACGATGCTATAGCAAAATCCTCGGGCGAAGAAAAAATACAGCTTATTGAGAGTCAGATCCAGGATTGCACGCAGATCATAGTTGACATATATTCGCGCTTCCTCTTTGAAGACGAGGTCATTCGTCGCCGCAAGAACACCTTTATGTTCGCAAAAGACCTTGAAAATATTATGATAAACGCGCAGAAGGAGTCGTTTGGCGACGCACTTGACCCTGAATATCTCCACCCGTATATGTGGTGCTGTAAGAGCCACTACTACAGCGCGGGACTCAGTTATTATAACTTCCCCTATGCGTTTGGCGGCCTTTTCTCTCGCGGGCTTTACGCGAAATATCTCGAGGAGGGAGAGGCGTTCCTGCCCAAATACCGCGCTCTGCTTAAGGCTACCACGGTAGATACGGTTGAGAACGTTGCAAACATCGCGGGAATAGATCTGACAAAGCCTGAATTCTGGAGAAAGAGTCTTCAGGTGATAGCTGATAAGATCGATGAATTTATTGCTGAAACAAGCAAATAAGATATAGCGTATAAAAGCAGAAAGCTCCGCCGACTACTCGGCGGAGTTGTTTATTATAACCAAGAGGATGAAAAGTTCTTTATTCGAGTATCGAGATCTTGAAAAAAAGACCCGCACGGCGAGGCTTTGCGTAGCAAAACTCGGTGAGTGAGCGATAGCGAACGTAAGAATCGTTTCGCTTTGCGAAACAGGAACCTTTGCACACAAATTGCAAGCAAATTTTGGCGATTAGAGTTAGATTGAATCTGCATGGAAAGCAAAAAGACCCGTACGGGAATCTGAACCTTTGCACACAAATTGCAAGCAATTTGTGGCGATGGATTCGATTGATATCGCCACGGGTCACCAAAAAAGGAAACGTCCGAACTTTCTGTTCGGACGTTTCCTTTTTTGGTGACCCGTACGGGAATCGAACCCATGTTACAGCCGTGAAAGGGCCGTGTCTTAACCGCTTGACCAACGGGCCGTTATTCCACCGCGATTGCGATGGAATTTTAAAAAAATGGTAGCGGGAATTGGACTTGAACCCATGACCTACCGGGTATGAACCGGTTGCTCTAGCCAACTGAGCTATCCCGCCATATTTGCCGTTCGTTTGCGAACGCTTAGATATTATACCACAATCCCTTTGGCTTGTCAACACTTATTTTGAAAATTCATAAAATTATTATTTTGTTAACACAATAGAAATAAAGATGCGTCATTCCAGATCGTGTAGATTTCAAAAAATGCATTATAGGACAAGGCGGTCGGCAACGACCGCCTTGTTTTCATAGCTTTTAATTAATATTTAGAGATGGAAGTGACCTCTTCTCCGTTCAAGACTCTTTCTGCATCGGAAATTATCTTATCAATATAGCTCCTGAGCACGTAAAAGCTTCCGTATGCTTTTTCGGAATCCGATACGTATTCTCCGCTTTCCTCATCGTAGGATATTGACTCGATCGTAATATAAGACTTTCTTTCGGTGTACTGATAGAATCTGTATACGGTGTTTTTTTCGTTTCCGTAAAGGTCCTTGCCGTATATGGTGATCACTGCCTGACACTTGGAATCGTCTAAGGCGCGGAACGCCGCCATTTCCTCCTCGCTAAGCTCCGCCATGCCCTCGAGAGATGCATAAAGCAAAGAACCGTAAACCTGCTGGAAGTTTTTCATAGCGGAATACACTACTTCTTTTCCTGCCGAATTGGTCGCGTTGATGTTATAGTCAAGCAGCTTTCCGTTAGCAATGATCTTAGCAACGTAAGTCTCGTTGGATGCCAAGGTGACAACGCCCCAGCTTCCCGTTTCCTCATTTACGACAAGAATATTGCCGCCCTCGGTCACATAGTAAGCTCCTGTGCTCCAAACGCCGATGGTGCATTCCTTATAGGTCGCCTTTACCCAAGCTTTTTTGCTGCTGTCGTATGCCTGGATCGTGTTTGCTTCCTCATCGTACTGAAGCTTTTTCTCGCTAAGCGGATAGTAGGTCTCGGGGTATCTGGTCAAATTTCCATTGCTGCCGTATTTCGCTTCGATCTCGACCGCGCTCTGAGCCAACATACTTGTCTTGCTGTCAGCGAAATAAATTCCGCTGGAAAGGTCGTCAAGTACGCTCCATTCTCCCGTTTTGGAATTGATGAGCACGTATTTTCCGTCTGAGGTCACGAAGAGATTTCCACTTCCCCAACTTCCTCTGTTATAGGCTGCGTATTTTTTCTCTAGTTCCTGTCCTACGTGAGAGGTCTTGGAGGTCAGATACAAATAGCCGGTTTTGGTAATGAAGAAATCGGTCTGCAGATACGATTCTCCCTTTACGGTGTCGGATGCAAGCACGTTGCCCTCGGAATCTGCTATCGAGATCTGTGCGTACAGATAGTATCCCTTGTTGGGATCGTATGCAAGGTTGTAGAAATAGTACGCGGTCGCGTCGTTTTCTCCATCTCCGTTTATATCAAGATCCCCCGTTTCAACGAAAAGATACCTTTCGTTTTCCGCCACTCCCGCGGTATATACCAGCGGAGTTATCAGATAGTCGCCCGTATATGTGGCTACAAGATCCTTTCCGTTGCATTTAAGCACGTATTTGCCGTCTGCGTTTTTTACGATGCTGTAGACGTTATCGCCCTCGCTGATCTTGTTCCCTGTTCTTTCGGAGTAGATCATATATTTCGACGCAGAATCTTCTATTATGAAATTCACGTTGAGCTTCGGCGACTCGATAACGATCTCGGAAACGTGGCCTATATCAAGCTGGATATAGTTGGGGCTGTACCACTCTATCTCGTCCCACTCAAGAAAATAAAGGCTGCTCTCCGAGATTCCGACGATCATATCATAAAGCGTCGAATATGCGTAATAGATTCCGTCGTCGGTCTTTTCACTTATTTGAATGAAATTTTGTACGATCATAGGATCGCCCTTTTCGTCGGTAGTGTTGTAACCGAACGAAATGACGTAGGTCGGGTCGGCAAGACCGTATTTTTCGAGCTCGTCGTTGTCGGGCGACAGCTTTACTACTTCCGTGAATGCCGTGTCGTAGAAATTATACAGCATATTGGAAATATTATCACTGTTTATATAATATCCCTCGGCATATTTGAGCTCTGAAACGTATGGCAGATACTGATACATTCCCACTCTCTCTTTGAGAGGTACGTAGGAGAAATGGCAAGCCAAGGAGCTGTTGGAGTGCATCAACGAGATATAATTTTTCCAGAATTCCTTGACGTCTATATCGCCCATATTGTCCACGTCGGTGCCGTATATAGCCTCAAGTCCGAGCTGGATCGCTTCGTGATCAATGTTCTGATATATAATGAAGTCTGAAACATCAAAATGCGTATTCAGTCCCATAGGATACACGATAGTGGGTGTTATCATTGACTCTATGCTCTGCAGCACCGTGTCCTCAAGGCCGTATGAGGTAAGAACGTATATGGTTTCTCTTCCCTCGTACAACGCGTAGTATCCCGAGCCGTCCACGGTGGCGTCACCGATGATGACCTTATGGCTGACACCCTTCATATTGGTTATAACGAACCATGCGGGAGCATATTCATACTCCTCTCCCGTTTCTTCGTCAACTCTTGTTTCGGCGGTCAAACCGTATTCCGCAAGATCTGTCGAGCCGTCCTCAAGAGTGAGAGGGGCTTCAAGCCGCATCGTCGAAAGAGTGTATCCGCAGGCCGACGAAAGATATGCGAATTTATTGACGTCGTAAGGAGCGTCCTCGTTTCCGACTATTTCAAAAACGTTGCTCTTTTCATTCGGTCTTTTGAAGGTATACGTGCCGTACTGATTGTGGACCTCGATCGAACTTATGATCTTTGATTTGTCTTTAGTGGAGGATGCGTCGTACGTCCACTGCGGGAACATCAGAACGTATTGAGCGTATCCGACCTCCTCGGTTCCCGACACGTCGACGACGGCGTATACCGAGTATTCTCCCGTCTTTGCATCTATTTTCACCTGCGTTCCTGCGTCGGTCTGATAGTATCCCTCTTGGTTTCGGTCCAGAACCTCGCCGCTTTTGTTGCAAAGCATATATTCTCCGTCGAATTTTTTGATATAATACTTCGTTCCGTCTACGTCGGGATAAGTATATATATCGACCAAATAATTTACGGCGATGAGCGTCAGAACCAGCAGCGCCACGGCAATAACCATAAAGATTATTGCCAAGCGTTGCTTTTTCAGCGCGGAACGCTTTTTGATCTTTTTGATCGTCGAGTTTTCGACGCTTGTGTTAAGATTGTTTTTTGACATAGTTTATAATTCCTGATTGGAAAATTTTTGCATTTATTATCTGTATTTTCTGCGAATTGTTATAACGACGCCCGCAGAAAAGACAAGAACAGGCGGGATCAGCACAAGGCAATAAAGCCAAGCTGACGTGTTGCAATCTTTGTACGCCGCCTCGTCCTTGATCTCATAAACGTAGAGACCCTTGAGCGAAAGATCGGTCGCAACCGTTTCGTTACCCGTATTTCGCAATGCCGACAAAAGAACGTCGGTATTTCCGTACGATTTGGAATCAAGCACCTCGTTGGTCAGAAAATCTGTGGAAGCCAAAGCCAAAACGTACGAGGACTTCGTAACACTCGTAAGATTAGTTTCCTGAATCTGCTTGGACTCCTGTGATATAGTCATAAGCTTGAAGAGATTGGAATCTGTGGCGATCTCGTACACCTCTCCGTTAGTTAATGCGGACGCGGTGTTATAGGTCGTGAAAACGTCTAGCATAGTACGGACTACTCCGTTTTTATAGTAGCTATAGTACACGTATTCGTCTGTGGTTTCGGTTGCGGCGGCATATCTTCTGACGTAGTTGTCGGCAGGAGCGATAGCCGTGCTGTTTCCGAAAATGACCTTTGCGGGATAAGCGCTCTTTCTCATATCCTCGGTCAGAGTAGCACCGAGACCTGCGGTGGCGTAATTTCCGACGACCACGCTTCCAACGCCTCCGTTGGTGCAGTTTATCTGATCCTCGATGACGTAATTCTCAGAGTTCTCGTCTCTGTTTACGCTGACGCCCCACTCCTCAAGATATTCCTCAAGACTGGGAAGCTTCGGCGTGTCGGGGTTACAAATAAAGAAGAATGATTTCGATTGGTCGAGATATTTATCAAGCTTTTCTATCTCGGATACCTCTCCCTCGTCGAGCTCTCCGAAAGCCTTGTAATCCTCGGAAGGATCAAAGGTGATTATCATTCTGCAATTTTCGGGGATATCCTCGTTCTCAAGATCCAGGATCTGTACGGTATATCCCGCGCTCTCGATCAACGAGATGAACGTTGAATATTCTTCCTTGACGTTTCCGTTGCCGTCAAACAAAGATTCTCCGTGGTTGGAGGTAATACAGCATATAGGCGACTCAACTCTCGTGACCGACATTATCATAGCCGTCAATCTCTGTTCGCCGTTGTAAGCCCAAGGCTTGTCTGCAGTTGATTCGGTATAATAAAAGGAGTTTACTCCCTGAACGAGATATTCCGAGCCGAATTCAACTATAACGTCGGAATTATATAAGGTTGCCGCCGAGTTGACCTTGTATTTCTGAACCGACGACGGATTTGTGGATATATCTATATACTGCACGCTGACGTGATCGGGAAATCTTTTCGCAATAGCGCGCGCGGTATAGCTTACGTATCTCGTAAGCTCGTTGTCCTCGAGGACGTCTCTGTCGGAGCAGAATACGATATTGAGCTTTATCGGATCCTCTCCTCTCGCGGCTCGCTCCTCGTTGGTCTGATCTATCATGGGAATGACGCGATCAGCGATCATATCCTTGCAATCATCCGACAAGGTATACATATTTGTTTTGCCGCTTTTGTAAAGTGTCTGGCTTAAGTCTATATAAAACATCTGCCTGTCGCCGATCACGGAGAACAGTATATTGAAAACAACCACAGCCAAAAGCACGACCGCGGTGATCACGGTCAATTTTTTTGGACTTTTGCGGATATATATTGCCTCGCTGTCGGCAGAAAGTTGAGAATTATCAGCTTTTTCTTGCTTGTTTATCATATATCGTCCTCCTTTCCGTTGGACTTGCGAATCATCATAAATATCTTCTCCTTACGAGAACGAAGATGCCCACTCCCGCGCAAACGACTGCAGGAATGACCGTCAGCAACACGGTAAGTGTGTTTGCCTGACTTGTCGGCAAGCTTTCGATGTCTGTATTTCCGAACGATTTGACCGTCAGGTTTACGGGGGCTTTATCCATACCCATATATCTGAAAATGTAGGTAAGCGCTGAATTGTTCGAAAGCGCGGCAGATTTCAGCGCGCTTTGCTTGGCAAATTCGGTAGATGCCGAAGCGACAAGACAAGCCTGCTTACCGTTTTCGCAATCCTGCGTAGCAATAGCCATCAATGTGAAGGGATCTTCAGACGCTCTCGCTACTGCTCTGCCGCCTGCCCAAGCCTCCGCAGAGGAGTGCGAGGTCATCAGAGCACTCACGGTTCTCTTATTATTACCGACAGTTTTGGCATAGTTGCCCTTGCCGTCAGCCTCAAAACCGTCTGCAAAATCGATACAAGTCGTATTTCCAAAAGCGCTGGACGCGCCTATCTCGGACAATATTTCCGCGCCGATCCCCTCGCCTGCTTTCTCTGCAAGAACGGTATAACCGTCAACCGACAAGGAATGACTCGGATCCTTGATCATATAGCAATTCTCGATGCCGTCCGATCCCGTTTCGTGCTTATAAGTGATCCCCCAATCCGCCATAAAGGCCTCAAGGTTAGCTCTGCCGCCCGATACAAACGTATCAGCAGACAGGAAGATCATATATTTTCCGCCCGCATTCATATATTCGTTCAGCTTTTCAACCTCGGATACTGCTGAGATGCTATCCGAAACTAGATCCTGCTTGGGATCAAAGGTGACGAGAAGATCGCAATCCTCGGGTATATCCTCGGTGGAAAGATCTAAATAGCTGATCGCATATCCCGCTTCTATAACCGTTCTCAAAAGCTCATAGTCGTCCATAGCTTCGCCGTGGTTGGCGGTGAAATAGCACATAGGAGTGTCTTCCTGGGTGACGAGCATAAGACTTGATGCAAGCACCTTTTCTCCGTTATAAGCGGAGATTTCCGTGGAGTTGTATGAATCAAGGATATAAAAATCAGTAAGACTGATCGCCTTATAATTGCCGTTGAAGACACACACCACGTCGGTGGTCGCCGTGACTCCGTACGAGCGAGCCAGCGACGGATTTTCCCAAATGTTCAGAAACTCGATCTCTATATACCCGTCAAACGTTTCCGAAAGCTCGCGGACAGATTCGAGAACGTATTTCTGCGTGGTCTCTGCAGTGACGTTTTCTTCTTCGTCGCAGAAAATGACCGTTATTTTCTCGGGCTTCTGCCCGTTTGCCTCAAGCTGCTTGTTTGTTTCGTCGACCGCGGGAATGACGAATTCCTCAACGTAGTCCTCACAGTTTTCACTGATGTTGTAGACGAAAGAAAGGTTCATATTCTTATACATCCACTCGTAGCGATCCGCCAAGGTTGCCGTGATCACGTTTATTATGACCACGACCGCCAACGCGAGCAAGGTTACTATCGTCGCAACGCTTCCGTATCGCAGCTTTCGGCTTTTGATAAACTTTTTCATCTAAATTACCTCAAACAAACGATAAGCATCAATTCCAACGGCGTTTTTCGTAAACGCGGACGGTAAGGAAAAGAAATACGAACGCAAGCGACAAATAATAAACGACAGCCGCAATATCAAACACTCCGCTTGACAAATTTGAGAATCTGCCAAGCACAGAGATCCAGTTGAGCGCAGTTCTGATCCATACTACCGGAACGAACGAAGAAATAAGGCTTGTAAATATTAGTCCGAATATTGCCGCCATAGTGATTATCGCTGCCGCAAGCTGATTTTCGGTAAGCGTGGATACAAGCGTTCCGAGAGCAATGAACACTGCGCCGATAAGTATGATCGCGATCATACTGCCCACGATCTGTGCGGTCACGGGACCTACGTAGGTCGTGGAATACGACAAATTGCCTCTTTCAGCCGCTGCTATCACGTACAAGGGGATGAAGTTTATGCAGGAAACCAGCATACAGCCGAAAAACATCGTAAACGCCGCGAAAAACTTGCCAAGCACCATTCCTGTAAGAGAAATGGGCGCGGTCAGGAGCAACTGCTCGGTGCGCAGCTTTTTCTCTTCCGCGAAAAGACGCATGGTCAGTAAAGGCAGCAAAAGGACTAAAACGAATATCATCAAAAGAAAATACGATGACGTGTCGTAGGTTTTTGAAAGAAAAGTCGTGTATGAGAAAAGAAGCGCAGAGACTGCGAGAAAAATTCCCACGAAAACAAATCCAAGCGGATTTGTGAAATAAGCGCGCAATTCTTTTTTATAAATAGCAAGCATGATCTTTGCCCTTTCAGTTGATTTTTACAGATCCTCGTCGGATACTTCCGCCGCCTCTGCTCTTTTCTGCTCGGCGTCCTTTACGAGAGTATCTGCAAGGTCGTTTTCGAGAGTGTTTCTTGTGCGTCTGGTTCTCTTCGGTGCGCTTGACTTGTTGCGCTTTCCCGACTCGGCGTCAGGCTTGTCCTCTTCGGTTTTGTCGACTACCGTTATAAAGATATCCTCAAGACTCATTCCCAAGGACTCAAGCCCGATCATTGCCCAGCCGCGCTCGGCTACCGTGTAGAATAGTTTTTTGCGGACGTCCACTCCAAACTCACTCTCTACCATATACGTACAAGCGTCTCCGTCCTTCTGCGCGAGAAGTTCGGCGTAGGAAACTCCGGGAAGGCTTTTGATCGTGTCAAGAACTTCTCTTTGAGGACCGCAGATCTTGACGTTGAACCTTCTGTTTCCTTCAACGACTCGGGTGATGTTCTCGGTCTTCTCGTCTGCAACGATCTTGCCCTTGTTGATAATGATTATACGGTCGCAGACCGCTTGAACCTCCTGCAGAATATGAGTTGAAAGCAGGACGGTGTGATCCTTTCCGAGCGAACGGATAAGGCTTCTGATCTCAATTATCTGCTTGGGGTCAAGTCCCACGGTGGGCTCGTCGAATATGATCACGGGCGGGTTACCGATAAGTGCCTGCGCGACCCCGACTCTCTGTCTGTATCCCTTTGAGAGATTGCGGATCAGTCTTTTTCTGACGTGCGATATCTTGACTACCTCGCATATCTCTGCCAGATGAGGCTCACGCTCAAGCGTACAGCCCTTGAGTTCGTAGTTGAATTTCAGATATTCATCTACCGTCATATCGAGATACACGGGGGGCTGCTCGGGCAGATATCCGATGAGCTTTTTTGCTCCGATAGGATCGGCGAGAACGTCGATCCCGTCTATCGAAACCCTGCCTGCCGATGCTGACAGATATCCCGTCAAAATATTCATAGTCGTGCTCTTTCCCGCGCCGTTCGGACCGAGAAAGCCGACAGTCTCTCCCTTTTGTATCTCAAAGCTTATGTCGTCCACGGCACAGTTAGAGCCGTAGTTTTTAGTTAAACGTTCGATTTTAATCATCAGATCTTGACCGTTCCTTTTGTAAATTTAAAAATAAGCATACATCTTGTATTATAACACCGATTTGTAAACTACCAATGAACGCACAGGCAAAAAACGATACATAAATCCTGATTTTTATGTGAGTTTTGGGTGTTTTTTGATATTTAGAACAAAACACTTGACGAGGAGAGGTTTTTTTGATAAAATAGTATTTGTGAAAATATGCACTTATATTAGGAGAAGATTATGAGCAACATCAAGGATATAAGCCTCTGGGAATCGGGCAGAGATAAGATAGAATGGGTGCGTTCCTATATGCCCCTGCTCTCTACCATTGAGGAGGAATTCAAAAAAACACAGCCCTTTGCGGGACTTAAGATCTCTATGTCTATCCATCTTGAAGCAAAGACTGCAAACCTTGCCAAGATTTTGCGCGCAGGCGGCGCGCAGGTGCGCGTCACCGGCTGTAATCCCCTGTCAACGCAGGACGACGTAGCGGCGGCGTTGGTCCACGAGGGCTTTGAGGTCAACGCGATACACGGAACCGATGCCGAGGGATACACAAAGGACCTTATCAATACGATCTCGTTCTCTCCCGATCTTCTGATCGACGATGGCGGAGATCTTATGAGTCTTCTGCACGGAGAATACCGTGAATACGGCAAAAATCTCATCGGTGGCTGCGAGGAGACCACCACGGGCGTTCACAGACTGATCGCACGCGAGAAGGCGGGACTGCTTGACTACACGATGATCGACGTCAACGACGCCGACTGCAAACATTTGTTTGACAACAGATACGGCACGGGACAGTCTACTCTCGATGGCATCATGAACTCTACAAACCTTATGATAGCAGGAAAAACCTTTGTTATCGCGGGCTACGGCTGGTGCGGCAAGGGTCTTGCTATGAGAGCCAAGGGCATGGGCGCGGTGGTCGTGATCACGGAGATAGATCCCATCAAGGCTATCGAGGCGGTAATGGATGGATTTACCGTTATGCCTATGTATGAGGCGGCGAAGATCGGCGATATTTTCGTTACTCTCACGGGCTGCTCCGACGTTATAACCGAAAAGCATTTCAGCGTTATGAAGGACGGCGTTTTGCTTGCAAACAGCGGTCATTTTGACGTTGAGATCAATAAAAATCAGCTTGAAGCGATGGCGGTCAAAGTTTGGGATCGTAAGCCCAATATCAAGGGATATGAAATGGCGGATGGCAGAATAATAAATCTGCTTGCGGAGGGTCGACTCGTCAACCTCGCCGCAGGAAACGGTCACCCTGCCGAAATTATGGACATGAGCTTTGCAATTCAGGCAAAATCGCTTGAATATCTTGCTAAAAACCGCGGAAGGCTTGAGAAGAAGCTGTATGCAGTTCCCGCCGAGACTGATCGTGCGGTAGCCGAGCTTAAGCTGAAGACCTTGAACATAGAGATAGACAAGCTTACGCCTGAGCAAGAAAGCTATCTTTCTAAGGTGGACTGATGGAGCTTAAAACACAGGTCGTTGTCGTTGGTGCGGGACACGCGGGCGTTGAAGCCGCGCTTGCTTCGGCGAGGATGGGCGTGGACACGGTCTTGTTCACTATGTCGCTGGACAGTATAGCAAATATGCCGTGTAATCCGTCTATCGGAGGCACGGCAAAGGGACACCTGGTTTACGAAATAGATGCACTCGGCGGCGAGATGGGGCGATCTGCGGATCTTGTGACCTTGCAGTCGAGAACGCTCAATCTCGGCAAGGGCGCGGCGGTGCATTCCAAGCGAGTTCAGGCGGACAGAAGAAAATATCAGCAGATAATGAAATCGGTGCTCGAAAAGACCGCAAATCTTCGTCTGATACAAGCGGAGATCACCGAGATCATCACAGAGGACAATGCTGAAAGCCCTTATTCCAAAAGGGTTGTCGGTGTTAAAACAAGTCTTGGAGAGATGTGGAGCTGTGAGGCGGCTGTAATCTGCGGCGGTACCTTTTTGAACGGTAGAATATTCGTTGGCGACGTGAATTATCCTGCGGGACCCGATGGACTTCTGGATGCAAAGGGGCTGTCGGATTCGTTGCTTGCCAACGGTATCAAGCTTATGAGATTCAAGACCGGAACACCTGCAAGGGTCAAAAAGAGCACGATCGATTTTTCACAGCTTGAGGTACAAGAGGGAGAAAATGACTTTTTGCCGTACTCCTGGAGAACCGATCTGTCAGAATTCGAAAAAAGAACAAATGTTCCGTGCCACATCGTGTACACCAACGAAAAAACTCACAAAATTATTCGTGATAACATTCACCGATCGGCAATGTATTCGGGCCAGATACACGGTACGGGACCGAGATACTGTCCGTCGATCGAGGATAAGCTCGTCAGATTTGCGGATAAGGAAAGGCATCAGCTTTTCGTTGAGCCGGTTGGCGAAAACACCGAGGAAATGTACATTCAAGGCTTCTCGACTTCTCTTCCGACCGACGTTCAGTACGAGATGCTTCGGTCACTCAAGGGCTTTGAGAATGCAGAGATTATGAGATATGCTTACGCTATAGAGTATGATTGCATAGACCCCACGCAGTTGTATGCTACGCTTGAATTTAAAGAGATTTCGGGTCTTTACGGCGCAGGACAGTTCAACGGCACCTCGGGTTACGAGGAGGCCGCCGCACAAGGCTTGATCGCGGGAATGAATGCCGCGTTGAAAACAAACGGCAAAGAGCCTGTAATTCTTAATAGATCTGAAAGCTATATAGGAACGCTCATCGACGATCTGACTACCAAAGGGACGAATGAGCCTTACCGTATGATGACCTCTCGGTCGGAGTACAGACTGCTTTTGCGTCAGGATAACGCCGATGAAAGACTTACGCCGATCGGAAGACGCGCGGGTCTTGTAAGTGACGAACAATATGCAAAATTCATCGCAAAAAAAGATGAAACAGCAAAAGAAAAGGAACGTCTTGAAACTACCTATATTTCCAAAGAAAAAGCCACGGATTTCCTTGTAAACAAAGGACAAGATCCTGCAAAGTCGGGAGTTTCTCTGGCTGATCTTATCAGAAGACCTGGCTTTGATTACGACTTGATTTCAGAACTGGACGTAGACCGTCCGCTGCTTCCGAAGGACGTAATATTGACCGCAAGCACCGATATAAAATATGCTGGGTACGTTAAAAGACAGCTTGCTGAAGTAAAAAAATACGAGAAAATCGAATCGAAGCCGCTGCCCCGAGATCTTGATTATCTCAATATCAAGGGATTGAGAATAGAGGCGGCACAGAAGCTTGACAAGATAAGGCCGCTGACGGTCGGCCAGGCGTCAAGAATAAGCGGCGTTAATCCTGCGGATATATCGGTTCTGCTTATTTATCTTGGCATAAAGTGAGGTTTGTATGGAACGTCAAAAGTTTATAAATTTGCTGTATAAGACCTTCGAAGAAAATGGAATGAAGAATTTGCTTGACGACAAATCCGCAGAGATCCTCTGCGAATTTGCAGATCTTCTTGTTGAAACGAACAAGCACACGAACTTGACTGCAATCACTGATGAAAAAGGAATAATATTGAAGCATTTTGCAGATTCTGCAGCTATAAGCAGGCATATTCCGCAAGGAGCTTCGGTTTTGGACGTTGGCTGCGGCGCCGGGTTCCCGTCCGTGCCACTTGCGATAATCAGGAAAGATCTTGCCATAACGTCGCTTGACAGTACGGGCAAAAAGATCGATTTTGTCCTGTCGGCAAAAGAAAAACTTGGTCTTGAGAATTTGAATGCCGTTTGCGCGAGAGCCGAGGATTTTGTGGATCTAAACCGCGAGAGCTTCGACGTTTGCACAAGCAGAGCCGTTGCGCGCCTCAACGTTCTTGCGGAATTGTGCGTTCCTTTTGTAAGGGTCGGAGGATTATTCGTTGCCATGAAATCGGACAAAGGCGCCGAAGAAGCGGCAGAAGCTGAAGAAGGAATCAAAAAGCTTGGAGCTGCTTCGGCGGAGATCTCTGCGTACAGGTTAACGTGTGAAGATATGGCGATCGAGCGAGAAGCAAGGATCTATAAGAAAACCGCTTTAACACCAAAGCAATATCCGAGAAAATATTCACAAATACTCAAGAAGCCGCTTTAATCAGCGGCTTTTTGTTTCACGTGAAACAATGCTTGCGAGTTGCGGTGGACCGAACTGTTTCACGTGAAACAGTTCGGTCTGTTGGGCTTTTTGTAAAAGTTTCACGTGAAACATTTTTTGACGGCTTCAAAATTAAAAACTTTTTTAGATTTTTAGAAAAACCTCTTGCAAAAACTCAATGGATATAGTATAATGTATTCAAACACTCACAAAATTACACGAGGAGGAATCCGATTTGGGAAAAATAATTTCTTTTTCTAACCAAAAGGGCGGAGTCGGCAAAACCACGTCTGCGGTCAACGTGGCTGCGTCGTTGGGAATACTTGGTTACAAGGTCCTTTTGATAGATCTTGACCCTCAGGGAAACGCTACAAGTGGAGTCGGAATATCTAAAAAAGGATTGAAGAACTCCATAAACGACGTGCTTCTTGGGGATATCGAGGCAAAAGATGCGGTTCTTCAGACCGAATATAAAAACCTTAACATTATCCCTGCAAACATAGCTCTTGCGGGCGCGGAATACAATCTTTATCAGGAAGACGGCGCGGAAAGAATAATGAAGAACGCGTTGGAAACAATAAAAGATGATTACGACTATATAATCATCGACTGCCCGCCTTCTCTCAGCATGCTTACGGTCAATGCGATGGTTGCAAGCGATGGCGTTATTATCCCAATGCAGTGCGAATTCTACGCGCTCGAGGGACTTTCACAGCTCACAGTTACCATAAACAGAATCAAGGCGAATTACAACAACTCGCTCAACATAACGGGTATACTTGTAACGATGTACAATTCAAGATTGCTGCTCTCTCTTCAGGTTATCAACGAGCTCAACAAGCACTATGCGGACAAGCTGTTTAAGACTAAAATTTCCAGAGGAGTCAAGGTTTCTGAGGCTCCCGGATTTGGCATGCCTGTATACTATCACGAAAAGAGAGCTAAGGGCACTGATGAGTATTTGTCGGTAGCTAAAGAGCTTGCTTCAAGAATATAAATAAAGGAGAATTGCAATGGCAAGAGGAGGACTTGGCAGAGATTTTTATTCGATTCTTGACGATAATATGATTGAGGATAAAAAGGACTCTGTCTCAAAAATAAAGATAAACGATATAGAACCCAGAAGAGATCAGCCGCGAAAAAATTTCGACGAAGAAAGCATACAGCTTCTCGCTGATTCCATATCCATACACGGCGTGCTTCAGCCTATAATCGTTCGCGAAAACTCTGATTTCCCTAATACGTACGAGATAATCGCGGGTGAGCGTCGCTGGAGAGCCGCTAAAATGGCGGGACTTTCAGAGATACCCGCTATAACCGTTGACGGCGATGATCTTAAGGTGGCACAGATCGCACTCGTAGAGAACGTTCAGCGCGAAAACCTCAACCCTGTTGAAGAAGCCTTTGCGTATCAGGCTCTTGTTGACAGATTCGGATTGACTCAGGAACAGCTTTCGAAAGAGGTGGGCAAATCCCGTTCTGCTATAGCAAATATGCTTAGACTCATAGACCTTCCCGACGAAGTGCTTTCTCTTTTGAAGGAAGGAAAAATCACGAACGGTCACGCAAGGGCGATCCTTGGTCTTGACGACGAGGATCAGATGATCGCGTTGGCGCAAAAGGTGTATGAAAGAGATCTTTCGGTTCGAGAGGTTGAAAAAACTGTAAGACGCTTGTTGGCAGAACAAGACGTTGAAGCACTTAAGGATACCCCTGACGAATCTGTGCAAAAACGCGTTTATATGCGCGACCTTGAAAGACGCGTTATGGATAAGCTTGGCAGAAAAGTCAAGATAAATCAGACTGCAAAAAAGAAGACCGTGGAGCTGACGTTTGATAACGATGCGGATCTTGAGGAGCTTCTGACTCTCATTTGCGGCAAGGGATTGTTTAATTCCTGATCGGATACATATTATCATTGAAAGGACAAAGAAAATGCTTGATATAAATTATATAAAGGAAAACCCGTCGGAAGTCGTTGAAAGACTTGCTGCAAAAGGAAAGGATGCGACTGAGGACGTTGCAAAGATCCTTGAGCTTGACGCTAAAAGGAGAGCTTTGATCACCGAGACTGAGGCTATCAAGGCGGAACAGAACAAGCTCACAAAGCTTATTCCCCAATATAAAAAGGAAGGAAAGGATCCTTCGGAAATCTTTGCTCAGTCAAGAGCACTCGGTGCAAAGGCGAAGGAAAATGACGAGGTTCTCAAGGGCGTTGAGACCGAATTGACCTCTTGGATGCTTGGACTTCCCAATCTTCCCGACAGAGACCTTCTTCCCGGCGGAAAAGAAAATAACGAGCCGATCCGTTTCTTCTCTGAACCCAGAAAGTTCGATTTTGAACCCAAAAACCACGTTGATCTTTGTAACGCGCTTGGTCTTATCGACTACGAAAGAGGTACAAAGCTTGCGGGTTCCGGATTCTGGATCTATCGCGGAATGGGCGCACGTCTTGAATGGGCGTTACTCAACTATTTCATCGACACCCATATTTCCGACGGATACGAGTTTATTCTTCCTCCTCACATGCTCGAATACGAGTGTGGAGTGACCGCAGGACAGTTCCCTAAGTTTGCAGACGAGGTTTATAAGATCGAGAATCCCACGGACGATAGAATCCACTATATGCTTCCCACTGCCGAGGCAGCTCTTGCATCCCTTTACAGAAAAGAGATTCTCACCGAGGCAGACCTCCCCAAGAAGATGTTCAGCTATACTCCTTGCTTCCGTCGCGAAGCGGGATCTTACCGTTCCGACGAGCGAGGAATGGTGCGCGGACATCAGTTCAACAAGGTCGAGATGTTCCAGTTCACCCTGCCCGAGCAGAGTGATGCGGCGTTTGACGAGCTTGTAACCAAGGCGGAAAATCTTGTAAGCGGTCTCGGATTCCATTTCAGAACCGTTAAGCTTGCGGCAGGCGATTGCTCGGCTTCCATGGCAAGAACCTACGATATCGAAATCAACATTCCCTCAATGGACGGATACAAGGAGGTCAGTTCGGTATCCAATGCAAGAGATTATCAGGCGAGACGCGGAATGATGAGAGTAAGACGAGCAAACGGAAAGATAGAATACATCCACACCTTGAACGGCTCGGGTCTTGCAACCTCAAGAATCCTTCCTGCACTTGTTGAGCAGAATCAGAATGCGGACGGAAGCGTGACTGTTCCCGAGGTGCTTCGCAAGTACGTTGGAACCGACGTTATCAAGAAGTAATTTTCCGTAAACTCGAAAATAGGAGATCATATATGCTGAATGTTGCGCTTGCGAGCAAGCAGAGTCTTCTGGAAGAGATATGGGAATACATCGTGGATACTTATTTTTCGGTGGATATGCCGTATCTTGAGAATTTCACGGTCAAGGGTAATGCCCTTATGTCCATCAGAATGATAATTATAGGAATCACCTTCGGAATTATAGTTGCGGCTATAAGTACCGTGTACACAAAGAGATATATCGGTGATTTCGTAAGAAAAGTGATATACGAGGAGTGCTTCGATAAGGATTCAGCAAAAACGCTGTACGATCTTGGTTATCTGAAAAGTCCGGGTGTGCGCGGATCTGTTAAGACCGGGGGGACTCTATCTCGTTGGATTCGTTGCGTTGAAGAGGACGAATTCTTGACCGAAATCAACAAAAGCCGTGAAGAATTTCTCGAATTGCACAAAAACGATGAAAAACCGCCGAAATTCAAAGCTCCCGAATTCAGACGCGACTGTAATACGATGCATTTTTATATCCCTAAGGATAAAACCTATGCTGCAGAAATAAAATTTGACAAACACGGAGCAAATATAGGATCTGCGGTCCTTGTGTCCTTGGCGGCACTGTTGCTATGTATGTTTGCATGTTATATAGTGCCTGACGCTATAAAGCTGGTAGATAATTTTATCACAGTGGTCGGCAGAGGATAATATACCGTTAAAAACGGCTAAGATGGGAATGGTCCGTTGGATCATTCCCATTATTGCGAAAGAGCCAAAAAGACGGCAGAACGGAGAGATTATGAGCAGACCGAAGATCGCTCTTATGGGCGGAATGGACGGGAATTTGGTATCCTTAAATAAGGAATATCTTGAAGCGATATGGAAAAACGGCGGTATGGGAGTAGTGTTGCCGTATACCGATGACGACGCACAGATAAACGAATACGTGAAACTGTTTGACGGATTTCTTTTTTGCGGCGGAGGGGATCTTGATCCTAAATATTATAACGAAGAAATTCATCACAAAACATCGAACATAAGTTCTGAAAGAGATGGGTTTGAATTCAGGATGTTTCACGCGATATATCCGACAGGAAAGCCGATTCTTGGAATATGCCGCGGGGAACAGATCATAAACGTTTTTTTAGGAGGGACTCTGCATCAGCATATAGACAATCACACGGAAAACCGCGGCAAAGACAGAGGAAAACGTGCCCATTATGTTTTCGTTGATGAAAAAGGACTTCTTTTTGATCTGATAGGAAGGAATAGCCTTCTGACTAATACATATCACCATCAGTGTGTGAAGCGGCTTGCCGACCCTCTTGCGTGCGACGCGGTAAGCGAGGATGGATACGTCGAGGCATTTCATTCCCTCGAGCATCCTTTTTGCCTCGGCGTGCAGTGGCATCCCGAGCTATATCACGATGAAGACGACTCTGCCAATATATTCAAGGCTTTTGTGGACGCCTGCAGATAAAAACAGCCGAAACCGTTATAGTTCAATGGTTTCGGCTGTTTTCTTTTATAGTGCCCTTGACAATATTTGCGTTTTCTTTGAGCCACTCGAGATAGGATTTTAGGTGATCGGAGATCGGGAGATCCGTCTTGTGCGGCAAGAAAAATCTTTTTCTTCGATGGCGTTCTTCGATTGCGTTGACGAGGATATGGCGAAATTTGCCGTATTTGACGACTATGTCGTTCTCCTTTGCAAATTTGCGTATCTTGGAGAGCAATCTGCAGGAATAAACGACGTCTACGGCGAATATTCCGAAATAAAAACCTATCGCAAACGAAAAAGCGAGGTTTTTTGATAGCCAATCAAGAGCCAACATGATATTAGGGTGTATCAGAAAATAGTATATGGCGCCGAGAATTGCCCAAAACAGAGAAAAGCGAGGGCAGATTATTCCCTGTATATTGCCCCATTCGTTAGAATAGTCCCAAAGGTGAACCTTGAGCACCTTCAGGGAGAATATTCCCGCGATATATTCAATGGCAGTCATGCAGATCGCCATGATCAGAAACAAAAAGGCTTTTTCGATCCAACCGTTGCCGACGATATACTTTTCGAGTCCTGCCAAAAGATAGAGAATGCACAGGCCGAATCCGTAGAGGGGAAGCCAGGGCCCTGAAAGAAACCCGGGATTTATCCATTTGCGGTCGGGGTTTTCTTTTGAAAAGAATCTCCTGAAAAACAATTCCAACACCCAACCGACAGAGCAGCCTATACAAAATAAAAATGAAAGCTTCAACAAAACATTCATATCCGAATCCTTATTTGTGGAGATACAGATATTATACGCGATTTTGTTAAATATATTTGAAATCTACTGATTATTTTGTCTTTGAGCTCTTTTGGCTGGTCAATATCTTGGCAAGGAGGGGGCGGTGAACGTCCATTGCTCCGAACGGGCAGAATTCCTGGCAGCAGAAGCATTTTATACACTTGCTTCGATCGATCTGCGGCTTGTTATCTACCATTTTTATTGCTTGCGCGGGGCAGATCTGCTTGCACTTCTCACAGCCCTTGCATTTTTTGCTTTTCAAAATGGGCTTTGCTTCGAGCGCGAGCTTTGCTATTTTCCCAAACAGCTTTGATCGGTTATCGAATAACAGACTGTTTTTGACCGCGATGTTATGATAATCGGGGACTGTGAGCGAGTCGGGGTCACCGAAAATCTTTAAATCATCGAAGCTTTCGGGAATAAGCCCACGCTCGCGTGCGGCACCGAGCGTAGGTATCTCGTCTTGAGAGAGCCCGATCAACTTGGCACAGACCATATCGAGCTTATGCGGACTTTGAGCTGCGACGAGGCAGCCGATCTTTCTCGGTGTTCCTTTGGTCGGACCGTTTCCTTCCATTCCTATTATTGCATCCGCTATACAAAGCTTGACCTTTGGCGCGAAATATTCATCGATATCTACGATCATTCTTGCAAAATCCGCGGCGTTGGGATAACGAAAATGATATTCGGGCTTCATCGTGCCCGGAACTACTCCGAACATATTCTTGGCGGCGGCGCTCATTCCCATCATTCCGTGAGTTTTTAATTTGCAGAAGTTTATTATTGCGTCGGCTTTGTCAAGATAGGAGGTGTACGTGAAGTCGTGCGCGACTCTGGCACCGTCAAAATGAGCCTCTGCGTGCCCGAAATCGCGGTTGAGCTCGCCTCCTGCCGCTTCGACCGCACCGAGCCCGCATACGCTGTACACGCGATTGAGAAAGGCGGCGTTATAAAGTCCTCCGGGACTGTCTCCGACTATAACCTTTGCGCCGCGCTCGCATAACATTTCAATAAGAGCGCAGATCGGCGCAGGATGCGTTGTTACGGCTTCGTCGGGATGGGCAAAGGTCACGAGATTTGCTTTTATGGCGATGCACATGCCTTTTTCTACCCAATCAAGACCGCCGATGGCATTGATCAGCTCGGTGAGTGCTGTTTTGACTGTGCGGTTGTCGTAATCCTCACACGGTACTATTGAAATTTCGTAATTTTGCATATGTTACCTCGTGTCGTTTTGAAAATACGGTTAAAAATATGAAACGTAGACAATATAAGATTACCACGAAAATGCTAACATTTTATGAACGGCGAAATTTATGTATGAATTTTGTTCGTGGCATTCTGTCAAAGGAGATGGTATATTTGCGCGAATTTTCCGAAATTTGCAATTTTTTATTGATGAAATTGCAAAAAACTTGGACCCAAAAGCTGACGAATGTTTGCTTTATTTTTAAAAAATGAAATTTTATTCGTTTTGATGTGTAATTTGATTGTGCAATTATACCAAAAAAAATTTTGCGATTTATTATAGTGATGTGACAAATGCCCATTTTTGAACAAAAGCGCAAAGTTTTTTGCAGTTGCTCTTGACATTTTTGAAAAAACGATGTATAATGAGGCATAGTTTGAAGTGTTTGTATTTTGCACTTTGGCTCATAAAAATTTTTATTGGAGGATTTTCATCATGAAAAGACTAATCGCAGTTCTTCTTGCTCTTGTGATGGTTTTCGCAGCAGTTGCTACTCTCGCAGCTTGCGATAACGGCGGCAAGGATAAAGAAGAAACAACTGTTGGCGGCGGTAATGAAGGAACCACCACCGGCACTAGCGAGGGAACTACCGGTGAGGGCGAAGATGATCAGGAAGAAAAGATCGAGTTCATCGCTCCTGCTCGTCCCGCTGACGCAGTTCTTCCCACCGCTAAGTTGGGTGACTACACCTACAATAGCTACGCTATTTCTCTCGGTTCTAACTGGAACCCCCACGCATGGGAGACAAATGGTGACCAGTCCATTCTGAGCTACCTCACCTCTCCTTTCGTAACCATGGAGGCTCTTGACACCGAGGAAGGTCTCTACCAGTGGGTAGGCGAAATGGCAACCGCTATCAAGGACGTTACTGCTCAGAAGCAGGATCTCCTTACCAAGTACAACGTAACTCTTCCCGAGGGCAAGACCGCTGAAGAGGTTAAGTCCGGTTACGTATTTGAGTTCACACTCAACCCCGATGCTAAATGGCAGGACGGCACTAAGATCAATGCTGACTCCTACGTTTACTCTATGCAGCAGCTTCTTAACCCCGATATGAAGAACTACAGAGCTAACCTCTACATCTCCGGCGAGTCTGCAATTGCAGGTGGTTTCAACTACTACTACTCCAAGGATGAGGGCTTCTACAACGGCTATACCACTAAGTATGCTTCTCTCGCAGACGCTATGGCTGCAGAAGACGTTTACATCAACGTTTGGGATTTCTGGGGCGCAAAGGGTTACACCGACGCAGAGGGCAACGCTTGTCCTCAGTGGGTTTCCGTTAAGGATGAAACCGTTTACGGTGAGGCTCAGGATGACGCGTTCACCGGCGCAGCTCTTCTCCAGGCTTACGGCTCATTCCTTGAGGTAGGCGGCGGATACGAATCTTACGCAGGTATCTACGTAGTTAACGAGAACGTTGGCGCAACTTGGGACGGCGTTGGTCTCGTTAAGACCGGCGACTACAGCTTCCTCTACGTTTGCGACACCGCAATCGACTTCAACTACTTCCTCACCTCTTGCACAGACACTTGGCTCGTTCACGAGGGTCTTTACGAGGCTGGTAAGAAGGAAGTTGGTGGCCTTATCGTTACCGACTACATGACCTCCCTTGCAACCTCCATCTCCTACGGTACCTACAAGATGACCGTATTCGAGGACAACAAGCAGGTTGTTTACGAGCAGAACGAGAACTGGTACGGCTTCGAGAAGACCGAGGACGGCAAGCTCGTTTCCTACACTCAGTTCACTGTTGACGGCAAGTATCTCCAGCAGTACATCACCACCAAGGTCGTAATCGACGTTATGACCGAGGACGTTGCAAAGCAGAAGTTCCTTAAGGGTGAGCTTATGGCTTACTCCCCCACGGCTGCTGAGCTTAACGAATACAAGCTTTCCGAGAGACTCCAGGTTGTAGACGAGACATACACTATGTCCTTCTTCTTCCACACTAACCTTGACAACCTCAAGGCTCTCGATGCTTCGGGTAAGAACGCATTCTCCGTAGTTCTCAACAACTACAACTTCCGTAAGGCTATGTCCTTCGCAATCGATAGAGCAGACTTCGTAACCGCTACTCAGGCATGGACTCCTGCGTACTCCCTTATGAACCACCTCTATCACTACGATATCTACAACGATCCCGCTTCCTCCTACAGAAAGTCTGAAGAGGCTATGCAGGCTATCGTTAACCTCTACGGCGTAGAGTACGGCGAGGGTAAGATCTACGAGACTCTCGAGGATGCTTACGACTCCATAACCGGCTACAATCTCACCGAGGCTAAGGCTCTTATGGCTAAGGCATTCGAGGAGCTCGTTGCAGCAGGTCTTTACACCGAGGGCTCCGCTATCAAGATCCAGATCGGTTGGGCAAAGGGCTCTCTCACCGAGGACGACACCAAGCAGTGTGAGCTTATCCAGAAGTACCTCAACGCAGCAGTTGAGGGCACCGGATTCGGCACCATCACTCTTGAGCCTCTCGGCAACATCAACGACCGTTACGGCGATACCGCTGCTGGTCTCTATGCTATCGGTTACGGTGCATGGGGCGGCGCTGCGTTCTATCCTTTCCGTAACTTCCAGGTTTACACCGATCCTACTCAGTACTCCATCAACGAGGCTGGTTGTTGGGATCCTACCACCGAGACCCTTACTCTCGTAGTTGAGGGCGAGGAGGTTACTATGACCTGGCAGGCATGGGGTAACTCCATGATCGGTACCGGCGCATACGCTAACGCTGATAACAAGGTTAAGCTTGCTATCACTGCTCAGATGGAAGAGGCATTCCTTGCTAAGTTCTACAGAATTCCTCTTGCAGTTACCACCGTTTGCACACTCAGCTCCTACAAGGTAGAGGACTACACCGATGAGTACAACATTATGTACGGCTTCGGCGGATTCCGTATCATGGACTACAACTACAATGATGCTGATTGGGCTGCATACGTTGCAGCGCAGGGCGGAGAGCTTAACTACAAGTAATACCGCAAGCAAATAATTTTAGAGTGATCTAAAAATACGCAGGGTAATGGGAGGATTTATTCTCCCATTACTTTGCGATTTTAAGACCTCGTAATTTATATGATTTGCTCAGACAATCACCCGAGAAAAGCTATAAAAATGGTAATACATTGTTTATAACCTTGGGAAAATTGCGTCAAAGCGAATGCGTTCGCTTAAGCGTGCGAGGTGGCTTTGGCTCGATTTTCCCAAGGTTAGGTTGCCCTTATGGGTAAATCAGAAACCTAATTTTGAAAGGTTAGTTAAAATGATCAAGTATGTATTTAAAAGAATTTTGCTGATGCTTGTGGCATTATTCTGTATCACTACGATATGCTTCGTGCTTATTAGGGCGTTGCCTATGTCTCCTCCCGAAGGCGCGACCGAAGCTCAGAAGCAGCAGATTGAGGATATATGGAACGCTCGCGGCTACGATGAGCCTCTCCTCGTTCAGTACGGTATATATCTCAAGGGAATATTTACCGAATTCGATTTTGGAACCTCGTGGGTAATCAAGAAGACGGCTCCCGCCTGGGATCTTCTCGTCGGCAGACTTCTGCCTACGGTTCTTGTAAATCTGTACTCGCTTTTGTTTGCGGTTCCGCTTGGAATTCTTTTCGGTATCTATGCAGCTATCAAGAAGAATAAGTGGCAGGACCATCTCATAAGCGTTATGGTCATACTGTTCGTATCGGTGCCAAGCTACGTTTATGCTTTCTTGGTGCAGTATTTCCTGTACTTCAAGCTTGACTGGTTCCCACCGGTAATCTCCTCGCTCGCAGATGCGGGCGGAACCTGGTTCTCCTGGACCATGTTCCACAGTATGATCCCCCCGATACTCGCACTTTCCTTTGGTCAGATCGCAGGTCTGTGCCGTTTCACCAGAGCTGAGCTTACCGAGACCTTGACCTCCGACTATATGCTTCTTGCCCGCACAAAAGGTCTTACCAGATCGCAGGCAACTACCCGTCACGCTCTTAAGAATGCAATGGTTCCGATCCTTCCCTCTATTTTGGGAAGCTTTGTCGGTATCCTCGGCGGTTCGCTCATCATTGAGCAGATATTCTCCATCCCCGGAGTCGGCGCGCTCTATACTCAGTCGATATTCAGCCGCGACTACGACGTATTTATGATGGACTGTATCTTCTACACCGCTATCGGTCTGCTTTCGGGTATCATAATCGATATCAGCTACGGATTTATTGATCCTAGAATCAGAATGGGAGAAAGATAATATGGCAAAAGAAATTAATATTAACTCGATCCCGAAGGAAAAGCTCGCCCTGGCTAATCTCGGCGATCATATAAAGGATCAGAAGTTCGATGATAAGCCCATAGGCTATTTCAAGGACGCATGGCGCCGCTTCTGCAAGAACAAGGCGTCCATTGTTGCTGCTATCATTATTCTTTTGATAGTTGTGTTCGCGGTGGTTATGCCCTTCTTCGACAGTGGCACGGGTACCGAGTTCGACACTTATTACGCAAAGAAAACCCCCAGAAATCTTCTGCTTTCCAATATTGGAATTGCTACGGGAGACGTTAACAAGGACTACAACGAGCGCGCGTACATTCTCGAGATCGCAAAGGGAATTGCGGCAACCGTAAATTTTGAAAATATGCCCTCTATCGGCGAAGCGTTGGCGCAGGACAACCCCCTTCAGCCTGTGACTAATCTTGAAAAGGTGGTCCAGACCGAACAGGGTAAGAACGTCAACAATATCTACTACGCTAACGTAGACGAGTACCTTTCGGTTGGATTTATCTACAAGCAGGTTTCTCAGGAAGAATATGCAAAAATCGTTGCTTGGCAGGAGGAGACCGGAATTCAGGTCCTTTATCCTCTTATCAACACCAAGGAATATTGCTACAGTGCTACCGATGCAAACTGGTGGTACAAGACCGACGAAAAGGGAAATCCTTTGTATACCAACAAGAGTGGCAAGGTTAAGAAAATCGAGTTCGAGAACGTTGACGAGGTCGTTCTTGAGGACAACTACCTTCGTTATACCAGCGGAGAAAACAAGGGAGAGCTCAGATATTGGAAGTATCAGGGCGGCGGTAACACGGTAGAGACCGCAGAGTATCAGGTAAGAGTTCTTTATTATAACTACTATCGTTATACTCACGATGGTGCAGAGCCCGAGTTCCTTTTCGGTACCGACGTTTCGGGATACGATCTCGCACAGCGTATCGCAATGGGTCTTCGCTTGAGCTTGCTGTTCTCGGTTTGTATTTTCGCTATTAACTTTATCCTCGGCGCTATGTATGGCGCGATCGAGGGTTACTACGGCGGTGCTCCCGACCTGATAATGGAATTTGTCGTATACGTTCTTTCGGGCGTTCCGTTTATCGTCGTATCTACGCTGTTCCAGATACATCTGGCGGCTAAGGTGGGCGCTATCCCAAGCTTGATATTTGCATTTGTGTTAACGGGATGGATAGGCACGGCAGGTCTTGTAAGAACTCAGTTCTATAGATTCAAAAATCAGGAATATGTTATGGCTGCAAGAACTCTTGGAGCAAAGGATAGCCGTATCATCTGGAAGCACATCTTCCCCAACACTCTCGGCACGATCATTACCTCCTCGGTACTTGCGATCCCCGGAGTTATCTTCTCCGAGTCTATGCTTACCTACCTCGGTATAGTAAACCTGAACTCGAAGACCAGCACCTCCTTGGGTACCGTTCTTGCACAGGCAGAGGGTACCTGGACGGAAAAGCCTCACGTTATGTTGTTCCCTGCATTGTTCATATCTCTCCTCATGATATGCTTCAACCTGTTCGGTAACGGCTTGCGCGACGCATTCAACCCATCACTCAGAGGAACGGAGGAATGATAAATGGCTAACAACATTCTTGAAGTAAAAAACTTAAAAATATCCTTCCGTACCAACAGTGGTACCGTTAAGGCGGTAAGAAATATCTCCTTCAATCTCCAAAAGGGAGAAACTCTCGCTATCGTTGGTGAGTCCGGCTCGGGTAAGTCGGTTACCTCCAAGGCGATCCTCGGAATCCTTGCGGGAAACTCTATTGTTGAGGGTGGAGAGATCCTTTACGACGGACGCGACCTTCTCAAGATCACCGAGGAGGAAATGTGCAAGATTCGCGGTGACAAAATTTCTATGATTTTCCAAGATCCGCTTTCTTCTCTTGACCCTATCGTTAAGATCGGCAAGCAGATCACGGAGGCTATGCTTCTTAAAAACAAGACTAACCGCAAGAGAGCAAGAGCTGAGTTCAATACCACCCTGAGATATCTCAAGGAGGCTATGCTTGCATCCGCTGCGAGAACGGACAAGTCGGAAGATCAGATAGCTGAAATGATCAAGACTTTTGACGATTTCAATATTCTTGCTATCCGTCTTGAAAACAGCTACAATGCGGCTCGCGCTTATGCAGAGGAGCTTAAGGCCCAGCTTGAAAACTTCCTATATATGGCAGAGAAGAAGCAGAAGCTTGACGTTAAGCGTGATCTGGGTGAGTATATCCAGACTCTTGGTCGAGTTAAGGATGATTTCCTTACTGCAGGATATGATGCACAGCTCGCATCCACTATTGCAACTCTCGAAAGATGCAGAAGTGGATATAAGGCGCCTATCGGCAAGGACGGAAAGCCTCAGACTTACGTTCTTTCCGCAGAACTCACGGAAGCTTTGAAGGATCTTGTTGAGAATCTTCTCACAGAAATTCTCGAACGTCCTCAGCCGAACTTCTTCCGCATAGGATACTACGTTTACAAAAATCCCAATGTGGTTCTTGATAAGAGAGACATTAACGCTCTCAACGAAATGGCTGTAAAATATCTTGATGAAACCTATATGGCTGAATTCATCAAGTACGAAACTATGGCTATTCGTTATTCAGCAGAGAAGTCGCTCGAATGTAAAAAGAAAGTTCTTGACGAGCTTGCTAAAGCAAGAGATTACTTCCTTAACACTCCCCGCATTGAAAAAGGAGCAACCAAGGAAGTCGTTGCAGCTCTGTGCAAGGTTGTTGAGAGTTCTATTGATAGACTTGAATACAATAAGGACAACATTGCTTACACCTTTTCCTCGAGCTTAAAGACTGCAGCTAATAAGTACTTCACTTATGAAAAGCTCAATCCCAAAGAAGAAAGACGTTACGCGCGTCAGAGTGCAAAGCGCGAGGCTCTTATCGCAAGAGGAAAGAAGATCGATTGGAAGGTCGTTCCCAAGAACGTTTACGATCTTGAGGACCTTCGCGATGATTGTGTTTCGGTCATAGACCGTCTTGAAAGAAAATATAAGGCGGATATTGAAAATTTTGAGAGCCGTGATTTCGACAAAAATGCGGTTGGACTGATCGATTATCTGAAGGCACATGCTTCTGAGGTGGTTTATAAAATAACCAAGCGCATGGCAAAGGAAAAGGCGATCAAGCTGATGGAGGAGGTTGGTATCCCCGAGCCTCGTACCCGTTATAATCAGTATCCCTTCGAGTTCTCCGGCGGTATGAGACAGAGAATCGTTATTGCGATCGCTCTCGTTGCTAACCCTGATATCCTTATCTGTGACGAGCCTACCACGGCGCTTGACGTTACGATCCAGTCTCAGATCCTTGAGCTTATCAATAAGATCAAGAAGGAAAGACAGCTTTCCATCATATTCATAACCCACGACCTAGGCGTCGTTGCGAATATGGCGGACAGAATCGGCGTTATGTACGCAGGTAAGATCGTTGAGTACGGTACCTCGGAAGACATCTTCTACAGTCCTGCTCATCCTTACACCTGGGCATTGCTTTCTTCTATGCCTGACCTCGACACTAACGAAAAGCTTGAAGCGATCCCGGGAACTCCTCCAAACATGATCTATCCTCCCGTTGGCGATGCTTTCGCGGAGAGAAACAAGTACGCTCTTAAGGTAGACTTTGAGGTGCAGCCTCCTATGTTCAAGATTTCCGAGACACACTCGGCAGCGACATGGTTGCTCCATCCCGACGCTCCCAAGGTTGATATGCCTAAGATTATCAAAGAGCGTATTGCCAGAATGAATGAAAAAGGAGGCAACGAAGATGTCTGATAAGAAATATCCTGAAGTTCAGACGGGAGAGGTTCTTCTTAAGGTTGAAGAGCTTTCACAGCACTTCGGTCCTCTGAAGGCAGTAGACAAGGTCTCCTTCGACATCAAGAAGGGAGAGGTGTTCGGTCTTGTTGGCGAGTCCGGATGCGGAAAGACCACCACAGGCCGTACTATCATCAAGCTCTATAATCCTACCGGAGGCAACGTTTACTTCAAGGGCCAGCGCATTGGTGCGGGACTCCTTGGATACAAGGAAGCCATAAAGAGTGCAAACGCACAGGCAAAGGAAGAGGTTGCCGCGCTTGAAGCTGATAGCAAGGCTAATCCTGATAAAAAGGCTGAAAATGACAAGACCATTGCCGAGATCAATGCAAAGCTTAAGGAGACAATCTCCGAGAACAAGAAGGCGATGGCACGCGCTAAGCGTGAGAACGCAAATGTTGACAGAGATCTGGTAACACAGATTCAGATGATCTTCCAGGACCCCGTTGCATCGCTTAATCCCCGTATGACAGTGCGCGAGATCATTGCCGAGGGTATGGTTATCAAGGGAATCAAGGATAAGAAATATATCGATGAGCAGGTATATGACGTTCTCGACAAGGTTGGTCTTGTAAGAGAGCACGCAGGTAGATATCCTCACGAGTTCTCGGGCGGACAGAAGCAGCGTATCGGCATTGCAAGATCGGTGGTAATGCGCCCCGAGATGATCATTGCCGACGAGCCCGTATCCGCACTTGATGTGTCGGTTCAGGCGCAGGTAATCAATCTGCTCAACGAGCTTCGCGAAGAGCTTGGACTTACCATTCTCTTTATCGCACATGACCTGTCTGTCGTTAAGTACTTCTCTGACAGAATCGGCGTTATGTACTTCGGAAAGATGGTTGAGCTTGCAGATTCAGATGAGCTTTTCCGCAATCCTATGCATCCCTACACCCGTTCACTTCTGTCGGCAATCCCCCTGCCCGATCCGAACTATGAGAAGACCAGACAGCGTATCACATACGCTCCGCTTCGCGACCACGATTATTCGGTAGAGAAGCCCAGCTTCAGAGAAGTAGTTCCCGGACATTTTGTTCTTTGCTCCGATTCCGAGGAGAAGAAGTACAGAGAAAGCGTAGAGGGCTAAAAAGTGAAGAAAAAGCTTTTGCAGTATGGAGTTTGCAGTGCCATTGGCGTTGTGTTGGCGGTTTTTGTCATGGCGTTTGAGGGATTGTTTGGATCCTCCGGATTGTCTGCAAAGGATGTAATGGCAATTCTCTGTGATGCGTTTTTCTTCCCCGGTGCCTTGATGGCTTCTATTGGCGGTCTTGCGTGGATAGCATCAACAGGCTTTTTCGATATGATCAGTTATGCGGTAAACGTTGGAGCTCATTCGCTTTTGCCGTTCATCAAGCTTGAAAGCCGAACTTTTTACGACTACAAGGAGGCAAAGGCCAAGAAAAGAGGTCCTGCTCCGCATTTTATCCTCGTGGTAGGATTGATATTAGTCGCTTTGTCGGTTATTCCGATCGTTATTAGAACCATCTTATAAGAAAACAGGGTGTCGCAAAAGCGACACCCTGTTTTTCAAAGCTGCAATTTGTAGAAGTTGATTGACAAAAATGAAAATGAATGGTATAATTCAAGTGTATCCAAAAAATTGCGGAGGGTTATTATGTCGGAACAGATCTATGATAAATATCTTGAGGGCGAAAACATTATTTATATTGAAAATGAGCATTTGAAGCTTGGCGCGAATCTTGCGCTTGGCGGCGCGCTTACCTATCTTGCCGAAAAGGGCAAAAAGAATCTGATCAATAGCGCCGATTGGGGCAGACAGGTGCAGATGTCATTTTACGCGCCTCCCGTTCCTTTTCAACCTGATGGGGTTCAGATGGCAGACAACTGGAAGTTTATCGGTTGGAATCCTATCCAGTCGGGAGATTATTACAGAAATCGCTCGAGGGTGCTTGATTACCGTTGCGAAAACAATGAAATCTACGTAAAATGTATTCCTATGCATTGGCCACTCAACAATCACCCCGGCGAGTGCACGTTTGAGGTTTGGTACCGACTTGACGGCTATTGTGTCAATGTGACCTCGCGTATCAATAACGCGCGCCCCGACACCACGCAATACCCCGCGCGCCATCAGGAGATGCCTGCAGTTTATACTAACGGCGAATGGTATAAGGGAGTGTCGTATGTTGGTACAGAACCGTTTACCGATGGAGAGTTGACCGAGCTTGTCACCAAGGACAACGGTCTTGGCTGGCCTTGGCTTAATTTCATTGCGACGGAGAATTGGTCCGCGCTTGTTGACGACAATAATTACGGGCTTGGTGTTTATATCGGTGTGACCAACCTTTCAAAGATCGGATTTTTCGGTGAAAAGGGCTGGGGAGGTCCAAAAGATTCGCAGACTGGTTATATTGCACCTCTGGCGGCTGCTATCCTTGACCACGATATCGTCTATTCTTATGATTATTCCTTGATCGTTGGTGACGTTAACTTTATTCGCGAGGTCGCAAAGCAAAAGGATAAGCTTGTGGACCGCAAGAAATATAGTTTTGAGCACGACAGAAATCAGTTCTACTATCATAATATCAGTGATAAGGGATGGAGAACGGGCGGTTGTCTTGAGTTTGATTTCAAGAAAGTATCCGAGCTCAAGAGCCCTGCTGTTTTCATCGGCAAGTGCGAATGCAAGAGCATCAGACTTGACGCCTGCTTTGACGGCGAGATTTCTGGCGAGATTATTTTCAATATATATAAGGGATTGGATGAAAAGAACTGCTTTGTACTTGAGCATAAGAAGCTGCCGTTCAGCATGGTCGGAAACGGCGAAAGAAAGCTTTTTGACCTCGATATCAGTGAGATGGACGATTGCTTTGTCGGCTTTTCACTCAGATTTGCAAGCGAAGGGCATTTGAAGCTTTATTCGGTCGAATTGGCATAAATAAAAAGCCTTCAAGCATTGTGCTTGAAGGCTTTTTGAGTAGTGCTTTTTGCGGCGATTTTTTTGCTTAAATTTGTCGTTTTATATTGACTTTTATCCCCTGGAGTGTTACAATCACCTTGTGATCCTTTATGGATACAAGAAAGGAGATTTCTAATATGTCAAACCAAGATCCTCATTACCGTGCACTCGAGGAGGATTACAAGATCCTCGACGAAAACGTAGTTTATATTGAAAATGAATATATCAAGCTCGGTGCAAACGTCGCACTTGGCGGCGCGATCACGTATCTTGCCGAGCATGGACACAAAAACATTATAAATAGCTGGGACTGGGGAAGACAGGTACAGCTTTCCTTTTACTCGGGGCCGGCACCCTTTCATCCCGAAGGAACCGAGATGGGAGAGCATTGGACCCACACTCCGTGGAATCCCATACAAACGGGAGATTGCTTCTTCAATCGCTCAAAGGTTTTAGAGTACAAAATCGAGGGTAACACGATGTACGTCAAGTGCATTCCTATGCAGTGGGCACTCAATAACGTGCCCGGAGAGTGCACCTTTGAGCTTTGGTATACACTTGATCATAAGACGGTCAACGTAACGGCAAGACTCAACAACAATCGTTCTGATAAGACACAGTATCACGCTCGCGGTCAGGAGCTTCCGGCGGTCTATACCAACGGTGAGTTTTATAAGATCGTATCCTACATCGGTGATCAGCCGGGAACCGATGGTGAGTTGACCGAGGTCGTCAGTAAAACGACCGAAAGACGCTGGCCATCGGAGTTTGTGCTTTACCCTGAAAGCTGGGTGGCGTTACTTGACGACAACGATTACGGTCTCGGCGTATACAATCCCCACACGTGCGGTGCGATCACGGGATTTGCGGGTAACGTGTCCGATATGGGCTGGGGCGGAGCAAAGGACGGTCAGACGAGCGTTATATCTATGACGACATGCGTTATCCTTGATTATAATATCGTATATACGTTCAATTATTCTCTCATCGTAGGAGACGTCGACGAGATCAGAAAGACTGCGCTTGCATTGGATTCCAAGGCGGAGCATCGAAAGTTCAGTTTTACCGAAGACCGTCAGAACTTCTATTATAAGGGAACAAAGGATAAAGGATACGGCAACCAAAATTGCTTGGATTTTGATTTTGATTCGGAAACAGCTCTTTGCTCGCCGCACGTGTTTGTTTCTGCGGGCAAATGCAAGAGGATCTTGTTGGATGCGGAGATTGACGGAGAGGTTGTTGAAGGCAATGTGGGATTCAGCTGTTACGTCGATCCTACGCACCAGAGCGATAAGAGAGCCTTCCGCACAGCGCAAAAATTGCCCTTTAAGCTTGAAGGAAATTGCGGCAGAAAGATCTACGAGATAAATATCAGCGCTCTTGACAAGCCGTTTTTCGATTTCAGCCTTGAATTTTTGGGCAGCGGTCACGCAAAGGTCTATTCTATTGAGTTGTCCGAAACGTAATTATTGAATTTTTAGCTTATCGGCTTCGGATTTCTGTGTGCGGTACTACTCAAACCGCAGAAAAGGAGATCAGCGTGAAAAATGCTTCTTACTGACTTAACTGTTTCACGCGCGAAATTTGCCGTGGCAAATTTCATTGGTTACTATTTGTGCCGCCTTGGCGGCGGAATGGAGTTTAATATGTCAAATCAAAACCCTCATTATCTCGCGCTTGAGGAAGATTATAAGATCCTCGACGAAAACGTAGTTTATATTGAAAATGAATATATCAAGCTCGGCGCAAACATCGCACTTGGCGGTGCGATCACGTATCTTTCCGAGCACGGAAACAGAAATATTATCAATAGCTGGGACTGGGGCAGACAGGTGCAGCTTTCCTTCTACTCGGGTCCCGTGCCCTTCCATCCCGAAGGAACCGAAATGGGCAAGCATTGGACCCACACGGGTTGGAATCCCATACAGACGGGAGATTGCTTCTTCAATCGCGCAAAGGTTCTTGAATATAAAATCGAAGGAAACACACTCTACGTAAAGTGTATTCCTATGCAGTGGGCACTCAACAACGTGCCCGGCGAGTGCACCTTTGAGCTTTGGTACACGCTTGATCATAAGACGGTCAACGTTACGGCAAGGCTTAACAACAATCGTTCTGACAAGACACAGTACCCCGCTTGCGGTCAGGAGCTTCCCGCGGTCTACACCAACGGTGAGTTTTATAGGATAGTTTCCTACGTCGGCGATCAGCCCGGCACGAACGGCAAGCTGACCGAGATAGTAAGCAAAAATACCGGAGACAGACATTGGCCTTCGGAATTTATGCTCTATCCTGAGGGGTGGGTAGCGCTCCTTGACGACAACGATTACGGTCTTGGCGTTTACAATCCCCACACCTGCGGAGCCGTTGGCGGATTTGCGGGCGGAGTTGAAAGAATGGGCATTGGCGGAGCAAAGGACGGACAGACGGGAACTGTAAGCCCGACCACCAGCGTTATTCTTGACCATAATATAGTTTACACCTTCTATTATTCCTTGATCGTGGGTGATGTTGCTTCGATTCGCGAGACCGCACTTGAGCTCGACAAGAAGGTCGATCACAGAAAATTCCGCTTTGACACGGACCGTCAGAATTTCTATTACAGGGGCATTACCGACAAGGGCTATGGCAATCAGGACTGCCTTGACTTTGATTTTAATCCCGAAGGCATGCTTTGCTCCCCGTTCTTCTTCGTAAAAGCGAGAGAGTGCAAAAAGATACTGCTTGACGCTTGCTTTGAGGGCAGCGAGATAGACGGAAAAGCAGGTTTCCGTTGCTATGCGGAAACAACAAGACCCGATTACAAGGGAACTCCCTGCTCATTTGCATCGATTCCTTTTAAGCTCTCGGGCGACGGTGTTCGCAAGATCCACGAGATCGATATCAGCGGTCTCGATAAGCCCTTCTTCCGCATGTTTTTTGAGTTCTTGAATAGGGGCAAGGCAAAGATCTATTCTATCGAATTAGTATAATTTATAAAAAACAGAGCAAAGCGAAAAGCTTTGCTCTGTTTTGCATTATTAAACCTTTGGCAAACGGTTGAGAGCCTTATTTATCTCCTCGTCGGTGGGAATGTAGTCTTGCATTACACCGTTGTGGAATTTTTCATAAGACATCATATCAAAGTATCCCGTGCCTGTCAGACCGAAGACGATGGTCTTTTCCTCTCCCGTTTTTGCGCAATCCTTCGCCATATCAAGTGCGACCTTTATCGCATGACTGCTTTCGGGCGCGGGGAGGATTCCTTCAACTCGAGCAAATTCTTCTGCCGCCGCAAAGACCTCGGTCTGCTTGACGGTCATAGCTTCCATCAGCTTGTCGTGGTAAAGCTGAGAGAGCGTGCTGTTCATTCCGTGATATCTTAAGCCGCCTGCGTGTGTGGGCGCAGGCATAAAATTGCTTCCGAGAGTATACATTTTGGAAAGAGGGCAGACCATACCTGTGTCACAGTAGTCGTAGGCATACTTTCCTCGAGTGAAGCTCGGACAGCTCTCGGGCTCGACGGCGATTATTCGATAGTCGGCTTCTCCTCGGAGTTTTTCACCCATAAAGGGAGCTATCAGTCCGCCGAGATTAGAGCCGCCGCCCGCACAACCGATGATGACGTCGGGCTTTATACCGTATTTGTCAAGCGCGATCTTCGTTTCAAGACCGATTATAGATTGATGAAGCATTACCTGATTGAGCACGCTTCCGAGCACGTAACGGTATCCGGGCGTGTTGAGCGCCTTTTCTACAGCTTCGGAGATCGCGCAGCCGAGGCTTCCGTTTGTGTCGGGGAACTCTGCAAGGATCTTTTTTCCCACCTCGGTTTCAAGGGAGGGGGAGGGCGTGACCGACGCGCCGTAGGTTCGCATTACCTCGCGGCGATGAGGCTTTTGCTCGTAGGAGCATTTTACCATGTAGACCTTGCAGTCAAGTCCGAGATATGAGCATGCCATAGAAAGTGCCGTTCCCCACTGACCTGCGCCTGTCTCCGTGGTCACGCCCGTGAGCCCCTGTTGCTTCGCATAGTAAGCCTGTGCAATCGCGGAGTTGAGCTTGTGGCTGCCGCTTGTGTTGTTTCCTTCAAATTTATAATATATCTTGGCGGGAGTTTTCAGCTTTTCCTCAAGGCAGTATGCGCGGACGAGGGGTGCGGGACGGTACATCTTATAAAAGCTTCTGATCTCCTCGGGGATATCGAAATACGGAGTTGTGTCGTCGAGCTCCTGATCTATAAGATCGGAGCAGAATACGCCCGCCAGATCTTCTTTTGTCATAGGCTTCAAGGTCTTGGGATCGAGAAGCGGCGCGGGCTTGTTTTTCATATCCGCGCGCAGATTGTACCACGCCTTTGGCATCTCTGATTCTTCAATATAGATCTTGTAGGGAATTTGATTGTTGGTTGACATGATTCTGTCCTTCCTTTCGCGTTTGATTTTTGTGTAGGACGTTAAATAAATAAAAAACCCGTCCCAAAGCATTAATGCCGGGACAGGAAACTGAAATCCTGCGGTGCCACCCTGCTTGATGTAAAACATCCACTTTCGCACACGGATACGCTCGGCATCCTGATATGCGTTGACCCTTGTTTACGGAGGGTCTGCTCCGTCGCACATACTCCAAAACCTACATTCTATATATGTCTTGTTTCCGATTGCCCTCGGAAGTCCATTCGGTCCTGCTTTTTTCGCCGCGATCTCACCATGCGCGGCTCTCTGTGCAAAAAGAGGCAAAACTTACTTACTCTTCCTCAACGGTTTGCTTTAGTTTGCTAAACTTGTTAATATTATATCACTTCAAAATGGGATTGTCAATAGCTTTTTATTATTTTTTGTTACAAGTGCCTATGCCTCTATAAAAACCGTGAGCCGATAAATACAGCGCGCAATTTCGATATTCTTATGGAAAACGATGAAACCTGATCGTGTCATACTGATTTTTTTAGGATAAATGTACCAATAAAAAAATTTTTTCAAAAAAAACGAAAAAGGCATTGACAAATCATACCTTATGCTGTATAATATCAATGTGAATTGTTCACTAACAATGCCCTAACTGTCGGCATTTTTGAGAAGATTTCTCGTTTTTTGTTGAATTCAAGTCGCAAAAACCGAAAAATTCTTTGCAGAATAAGACGTTTGGCATTAACGTAAGCAAAAAAATATTCATGGAAAGAGGAGAAAAAACATGAAAAAGAGAATTTTGGCTATGGCTTTGGCATGCCTTATGGTTCTTTCCGTTGTTTCTTTCGTCGCTTGCGATGACGAAGCAATCGAAGAGCAGGCAGCGAAGATAGCTGACCTGGAGACTGCAACTGCAGCGCTTCAGACCGCAATTAATACTAAGGCAAACGCAAGTGATCTCAGCGATGCGGTTGCAGACTTTACCGCTGCACTTGCAGACGTTGCTGCAAAGGGCGACGTAGACGCTGTTAAGACCAATCTTGATGCAGTAAAGGCTACTGCAGATTCCGCACTTGCAAAGGCAGACGCAAATGCTACCGCTATCGAAACCTTGAAGACTGCTATTGAAGCTATCGAGGAAGCTCTCGAGGCAAAGGCAGACAAGGCAACCGTTGAGGCTGCAATTGCTGAAATGCAGACCGCTATGGATCTTTTGGCAACCAAGGCTGAACTGGAAGCTGCAACTGCTACTCTCCAGGCTGCAATTGATACCAAGGCTGCAAAAGATGTTGTTGATGCCGCTGTTAAGGAGCTCAAGGATGCGATCGCTGCTACTAACGGCGACGTAGAGGCTGTTGAGACTGCTCTCGCTGCTGTAAAGGCAACTGCAGACGCTGCTCTCGCAAAGGCAGAGGCTCTCGGCGATGTTGACGCGCTTCTCGAGACCATTAAGAACGTTACCACACTTTGCACTCAGCTTGGCGTTCAGGTTGAAGGCCTTGAGGATGCTATCGACGGTCTGATCAATATTGACGACTGGAACGAAGCTACCGAGGGTGTTCGTGAGGCTATAATTGAGCTCACCGAAAAGTACAACGAAATCACCAGGACTTACTACGACGCAGATGAGTTGGCTAAGATCGACATAGCATACAAGGTTGCTGAAATCAGCATTACAAGAGCTCCTAACGTTGCTGCTCTTGAAGGCGCTGTTGATGAGTTCGTTGAGACTGTAAAGAGCCTTCCCACCGTTGGTGATAAGGTTGAAGAAATGTTTGATGCTGTTGTAGCTGATCTTGAGACTCTCAATACATACTACAAGGCAGAGAATGGTAAGTCCCTTCTTGACGAGGCAGCTGTAACGCTTCTCGCTGAGGTTGCTGAAGATCTCGCCGCTGCTCTTGCAAAGTACACCGCAGAATATGATGCAGGACGCATTCCTGACGGAGAACTTGGATTCGTTTACAACGATTGCAAGGATGATCTTGATGCTTACAATGCCCGCAAGGTAGCTCTTGATGCTGCTAAGGCTGAGGCTGAAGATATCAACGCTCTTATCGCAGAGTACACCGAGACCATTAGCGCTGAGGGATATGAGGTCAACGTTACGATGACCGAAAATCTTAATACTCTTGAGGAGAGAATCGCTGCTTGGGATACTACTTACTTCTCCGCAGAGTTCGCTGCTGAAAAGGCAAACGAATCCGCTAACTATAAGCTCGTTAAGCACGCTGACTATAAGGCCCTTGTTGACAACTACAAGACCCTTGGTCTTGACGCAGCAGGTCTCTTGGCAGAATTTGCTGAGTCTCTCGACTTCACAGTTACCCTTCTTTCTAAGGCTGACCTTGAAGAGTCCCTGAAGCTTTACAATAAGTATACCGATAAGTGCAAGGCAGACGGAACCTCTCTCGATCACAAGTACAACGATAAGACCGGTGCATACTATCTTGACATCCTGCTCACTAAGACCGCTGAGTACAACGCTCTTGTTGAGGAAGCTCAGGCAGCTTATGATGCAGTATATGAGGATATCACCGCTACTAACGTAACCATTTACGACGCAGCCGCTATCGAGGCTATGCTTGATTGGTATGCTGACTACGAGCTGACTGGCGAATTTGTAACTGAAGTTAAAGTAACCGGAACAGAAACCTATGTTACCAACGCAACCTACGACGCACTTGTCAAGGTACAGGCTGCTTGCAAGGTTATCGTAGACGCTAAGGTTGCAGAAACTGCAAAAGTAAATGAGCTTCTTGCTGCTTTGGGCACTGCAGGCGCTGTTGAAGGTGTCCCCGGAAGCTTCACTTTGAAGATGTGTGGCGAGTGTGCGGGAACCGGTGTGGTTGATGAGGCTGTATGTACTGCTTGCAACGGCAACAGAATTGATTTCTCTGCTAACGAAATCAAGCTTTCCGACGAGGAGAATATCGTCAAGGTTCGTAAGGCTTATGACGAATGGCTTAACGGAACCAACGCTCCTGAGGGATACACCGCAGATCAGTATAAGATTGATACCACTTCCACTCTCTACGTAGCAGATGCTGATGATTATGCAAATCTCGAAAAGGCTGAATGGTATTTGACGTATATGCTGAAGATGTTCAGAGACAATACAGTCATTCCTGGAATTGAGGCTCTTGACGTTGAGAATCCCGATCAGGCTACTCTCAACACAGTGAATTCGAACATTAAGCTTATGTATGCTATGAACTGTGGCGACGAAAGCTGCCTCAGCGATGCAAACAAGACCGCTGTTGCTGCTTACGACCTTGCTCTCTACAAGAAGACAGAGCTCGATAAGGTTCAGGATCTCTATGACGATATGAAGGCAGATCTCGAGTCTGTTGGAATTAATACAGATACATTCGCAGGCAAGTACGAGGCTCTCTGCACCCTTGTTGCAGCTGCTGAAAACAAGACCGCTGTAGATAGCGCTATTACTGTTTGGACCGAGGGCGACTATGCTGATGCAAAGGCTGCTTACGAGCTTGCTGTTGCTAAGAACGCAGCTAAGGCAGAGGTTAAGGCAGATTACGATGCTAAGGTAGCAGAGTATGAGGCAGCAGGAAAAGATGCTACAACTCTTGATAAGTTCGCAGCTCTCTACACTATGACTTGTGGCGAGATCGACGATGCTACTACCATCGCAGCAGTTGAGACCGCTGTAACCCGTTGGGATAACGAGCGCGTTAACTTCTACGATTGATTGACTTTTAATTAAAAAGTTATAAATTAAAGAACGTCCCCTTCCGATTTTGGAAGGGGACGTTTTGGTTTTGTCTCAATGATTTTTGGTAATGATTATAGCAACTTTGTGGTTTTTGGGTAAACATCGATAGAACTTATGACGCTAATTAATGAAATAAGGTCACAAGAATATGAAACAATAGAGATCAATATTGCTCGTCGTAGATTTGTAGGTATCAATCGAATAGGATATGCTTTATGATGCAAGAAACACACCGCAATAAGCAAAGGAAAATAGCCCCGTTTAACGGGGCTATTTCAGTTTTGGGCATAGCCTGATAATGGTAGCGCACAAGTGTGCTTTTTGTTGGCTTGTCAGATGTGCAATTGTTACATACTATAGTCATATTACCGAAACCATATAGCTTCAAGTGGCGGTCAAGATCGACCGCGAGATCGGCGGTACAGACGCGCAGATGCCCGGTTTTACGCAAAGCGTAGAGCTGCCCACAAGTGAACCCACCCCCACGAAAGCCACGCCTGAGAAGGAATTTGAGCCCTACAAGGGCAAGATACGCAAGAGTGGCACGGGATGCGTCACCATGATAAACGACCACCTCTACGAAGGACGGTTCACGCCGAGAGTGAATGGCAAACGCATCTCCAAGAATGTCTACGCAAAGACACGAGAGGAATGCGAGGAAAAGCTCGCAGAGCTGATAAAGACGATGAAAGCGGAAATCGCCGAGATGAAAAAGATAGCGAAGAACGCATAAGAAATGAGGGCTGACCAAAGCGGTCAGCCCTCGAAAATTGCGTCGGAGGAAGCAAAGAAAAGCCAAATCGGTTGAAAAGTTGATAGAAATATGATATAATAAACTCACCGATAAATAAGAATTTGACGAACACACCTCGGAGGTAAAATGAGCATCTTATTTGCAATATTCTTGTCAATGCTCAAGATCGGCTGTTTCGCCTTTGGCGGCGGATACGCCATTATTGCATTGCTTGAAAACGAATTTATATCAAAACGAAATTGGATCGATCACGATGAATTTCTCGACGTGGTTGCGATTGCGGAATCCACACCCGGACCTATCGCAATCAACGTAGCGACCTACATAGGTTATAAGCTCAAAGGCGTTGTCGGCGCGGTTCTTGCAACGGTCGGTATGTGTCTGCCGTCCTTTTTGATTATGTATATCGTATCGCTCTTTTACGAGCAGTTTATGGAGATCACACTCGTGGCGGCGGCGTTCAAGGGTATTCAGATCTGCGTGGTGTATCTCATTGCATCGGCAGGTCTTAAAATGCTGAAGAAAATGAAAAAAACGCCTCAAAACATTATCGTGTTTTCTGTGACTTGTGTCGGAATGATCCTCTGCACACTCTTTGATATTCACATCTCATCGGTGTGGTGCGTTCTCGTCGCAGGCATTCTCGGACTTTCGATATTCTTCATCAAGAAAAATAAAGCGAAAGGAGAGAAAACGAAATGATTTATTTACAGTTGTTCTTTACCTTTCTGAAGGTTGGCGCATTCGCCTTTGGCGGCGGTTACGCCATGCTTTCTCTCATCGGTGATTCCGTTCTCAAATACGGTTGGATGACCGAACAGGAGCTTCTCAATTTTGTTGGTGTTGAAACCGTCATCCCCGGACCGATTGCCGTCAATATGGCAACTTATATCGGCTATGAGCAAGGTGGATTCCTTGGTGCGCTTCTCGCCACGGTTGGCGTGGTATTACCGTCGTTTATCGTCATTCTCGTAGTGGCAGCATTCATCAAGAATCTTCTTAAATATCCGCCCGTCAAGACCTTCATCGCAAGTATGCGTCCGGCACTTGGAGGACTCATTTCCTCGGTTGCCGTAACAATGGCTCTTACCGTATTCTTTGGTATTGATACCGTCAAGAATATCAATTTTGCATTCGATTGGCGAACACTCGTTGTACTTGCAGTAGTTATCGCTGTTCCGCTTGTGTGGAAACGCTTTAAGAAGAAAGAATTTTCCTCCATTATGCTCGTTGCGATCTCAGGTGTGCTTGGAATGGCGCTGTTCGGTCTCTGATGTAAAACAAATTCCAATTTGTCGAGATGATAAAAAGCGAGGGCTGACGAAAACAATCGTCAGCCCTCAAAAATTGCGTCGCAGAAAACAAAGAAAAAGGCTTTGGGAATTGCTTCCCAAAGCCAATTTTGGTCGGAGTGACAGGATTCGAACCTGCGGCATCGACGTCCCAAACGTCGCGCGCTACCAACTGCGCCACACCCCGAAGTGTGAAAAATATTCGATTTTTAGGTCATTTTCCGTAAGTGGTCAAATCTGTGGTCAAAACATTTTGTCGGTGTTTTTTTGAAAAGGGTAACATCCGAAAAAGTCAGTGTTTACAAGGGCGTTTTCTCAATGATTGCAAGGCTCTTCGTGGCTTTGCTTTTCGCGCGGAGCGCGTTTTTGCCCGCGGGGGCGTCCCCGCTGCCTGCATGCTCCCAAAGATAGCGCGCTACCGCTTTCACAGAAAGCAATGCGCACACACCCCGAAGTGTGAAAAATATTCGATTTTTAGGTCATTTTCCGTAAGTGGTCAAATCTATCACTAATACATTATATCAAATTTGAATGGATTTGTCAACCGCCATAAACAAATAATTGGAAATAAAAAAACGGAACGGAAGTTTTGTGGTTTCCGTTCCTTATAAATAACGTCAAGCCAGGGCGAGAGGGTGTACGCGGCATCTTCGCCAGCGCGCAAAATTTGCGACCTGCTTGACTTTTAATATTCGCTTGAGCATTTTGCTTACCGTCCATGTTTGACTTATATAAAGAGATTTTATCGGCTGTAAGTGGCAAAAAAAGCCAGCACGGATCAAGATCCGCGGCTAAAATTATTTTTATCAGATATATTCGCCACTTCGCACATATTATCTGCATTTTTAGTTCCAAATATAACGCTTATCAGCCAGAAATTTGTGTAAACAAAAGATAATTTTGTAAAAAAAAGTCTCTTAAAGAATATTTTATCCAAATCCTTCAAATTCGGGAAAATATTGTGCCTTGAACCACAGTTTCACTTGTGTTACAATTAGTTGTGCCACAATGAAGCGAAAGGAGATTTTTTATGACTATGAAAAAAAGAATTATGGCAATATGCTTGGCGGTAGGATTGGCTATGACGGCGCTGCCCGTCTTCGGTGCGGGAGCAACTGCCGCGGAAACGAACGAAACGGTCGTGGCAAGCGAGAGATCCGCGCGAGCGATGCCGTCGGGTGCATACAATATCAATCTGAACGTAAACGGACGGAGCGTTCTTGGCGGCAGGGTTTTCAATCTTGGCGGTATAACCTACGTTCCGATGTTTGCGTTTGCGGATTGGCTTGGAAGGTTTACATATTCTTACAATTCAACTACTGCAACCGCAAGAGTGTCGGGAGAAAATCTTGAGATAAGCGCCCATGCGGGAGATCTTTACATTATCGCTAACGACAGATATTTTTATACGGGCAGAGAGGTAATTCAGTTCGGCGGGGAGATATACGTTCCCATCTTGCCTATGACGAAGGCTTTGAACTCAAAGGTCGAGTGGAGAGATTCGATAAACGGATTTTACGTCAGCTCGGGGGATACCAGAAGACTCAAAAGCGGCTCGCAGGTCTATAATGCCGATCAGGTCTATTGGCTGGCGCGAATAATCTCGGCTGAAGCGAAGGGAGAGCCTATGAAGGGAAAGATAGCGGTTGGAAACGTAATTTTGAACCGTGTTCGGTCGTCGGCATTCCCCAACACGATATACGGGGTCATATTTGATAAAAGATACGGCATACAGTTTGCTCCCGTATCGAACGGCAGTATATACCAAACTCCCACGGTCGACTCAATAATTGCCGCAAAGATCTGCCTTGAGGGATATTCGCTGTCAAGTGAAATTTTGTATTTTGTAAATCCGCAAAAGGCACCGAATTCTTGGATCTCGAAAACGAGACCCTATGCCTTTAAGGTAGGGAACCACGCATTCTATGAATAAACAATAAAAACTGCGGTTGCGTAACGCAACCGCAGTTTTTGGTTCACTCAAGCTCGCCCTGACAGGAAAGCGTACGCAAGACGGTGCCGACGGCGTACATAGCTCTGCCGGTCTTTTTTGCAAGACGTCTCATTCTTGCCTTCTTGGTGTTCATCAGTGCTCCCGCCGTTCCGACTCCTGCCAGAAGCAAAACGGATGCGGCGAGAATAATTTTAAGCCCTTTCATATGATCCCTCCCTCAATATCGGTTATAGGGATTATGAACCGAGCGAAAGTTTTTTATTCCTTCTTCGAAGAATTTTTGATAAGCTTATCATAAGCCTCTATCGCGTCGCGTATGATATCTACCGCCTCTGCATAGTCAAAAAGCGTCTTGACTGCAGTCTGCTTGCTTTCAAGCTGCTTGTAAACGGTGAAAAAATGCATTATTTCATCGAAAATGTGAGGAGGAAGCTCGTCTATTGACTTGATACCGCGATAAGTCGGATCGGAAAAGGGAACGGCGATTATTTTATCGTCGAGCTTTCCGCCGTCGATCATTCGCATAGCGCCGATAGGATATACCTGAACGAGAGTCATAGGCACTATCTGCTCGGAGCAGAGAACGAGAACGTCAAGCGGGTCGCCGTCATCTGCATAGGTTCTTGGAATAAATCCGTAATTTGCGGGATAGTGCGTGGCTGTGTAGAGTACACGGTCGAGGCGAAGCATACCCGTGGTTTTGTCAAGCTCGTATTTGCAGCTACTGTCCTTGGAGATCTCGATGACCGCAGAGAAATCCGTAGGTGTTATCATTTTGGGGTCGATGTCGTGCCAGATATTCATGTATGCCTCCTGTGTTTTGATTATTTAACGTAGTCGAATTCGAAATCGTAGATCGAAACCGTGTCGCCGTCGTGACAGCCTTTTGCCTCAAGTGCCTCGAAAACTCCGCTCTTTTGGAGCACGCGCTGGAAGAAGTTGAGGGACTCGTAGTTGTCGAAGTTGATCTGACCCATAAGATTATAGAGCCATTCGCCCTCGACAACGTATTTGCCGTCAGTGAAGGTGATCACGGTCTGCTTGCCGCTGCTCTGGTACTGATCCATTTCGTCGTATTCGCGCTCGTAGACGATCATAGGAGGAAGATCGCGGAGTCGTTTTGCCACCATCGCGATCATTTCGTCGAGATTTTCGCCCGTATATGCGGATATATACATCATTTCCCAGCCGTTGTCGGCTACGAACTTTTCAAAGGCGTCAACGTCAACTATCTCTTTGTCAAGCGAATCGACCTTGTTAGCAATGATGATCTGCGGACGCTTTGCAAGCTCGGGACTGTAGCGTTCAAGCTCGCGATTGATCGTGATGATGTCGTCAATAGGATCTCTGCCCTCAAATGCAGAGATGTCGACTACGTGCAGCAACAGTCTGCAACGGTCAACGTGACGCAGGAATGCGTGACCCAAGCCCGCGCCGTCAGCCGCGCCCTCAATAAGACCGGGAATGTCGGCGGCAACGAATCCGCTTTCTCCACCTGTTGAGACCACGCCGAGATTGGGCGAAAGGGTGGTGAAGTGGTAGTCTGCGATCTTGGGCTTTGCCGAGGAGATGACTGACAGTATCGAGGATTTACCCACGCTGGGCATACCGATCAGGCCAACGTCGGCAAGCATCTTGAGCTCAAGCAACACCTCTCGCTCCTCGCCCTTGGTTCCGTTTTTTGCAAATCGGGGAGTTTGACGGGTGGGCGTTGCAAAGTGTTTGTTTCCCCAACCGCCGCGACCGCCTTTGCAGCACAGGAAATCTGCGCCGTCGTCCTCGGACATATCGTGAATTATCTTATTTGTTTCGGGATCCTTGATCAGCGTTCCGGGAGGCACGAGAATGTACACGTTCTCTCCGTTAGCTCCGTGAAATTTCGAGCCCGAGCCGTCGCCTCCGTTGGCTGCGACGAATTTTCTCTTGTATCTGAACGCAAGCAGGGTGTTTGAGCCGGGATCGACACGGAAGATTATATTTCCGCCGTTGCCGCCGTCACCGCCGTCGGGACCGCCCGCAGAGACGTACTTTTCTCTGTGAAATGCGATAGCGCCGTTGCCGCCGTTTCCTGCTTTAACGAATATCTTGATGTTATCTATAAACATTTGACCACTCCTTTCGGTAAATGTTGGTTCAACCGAATTTTTCGATGTTATTTACCGTGTAATTCAGCATTTTTTCTTCGATAGATTGCTTTTGCTCCGCGATATAGCTGCAAAAGCTTTCCGCTTTATGTTCTCCGTCCGAATATTCGGCTATATATGACTGGATCTTTGAGGCAAGCTCGTAGTCAGCGTTTTGCGAAAGATATTTGGAGAATACCTCCGCGCACTCAAGACCGAATGATAAAAAGGTCTCTGCCTGAGCTTTGCTGCCCTCCGCGATCTGACAAAGCACCTCGTAACAAAACAGGGGCTTGAATTGCTCTGGAATGTGGCGCCTTTCGTCAAAAAGATCGCCGATATAAAGCTTTCCGCGATGCTTGAAGGTCGACATAAATTCTTCAAGTCGCTTGCGGATCTCGGCAACGGTGAGCTCGCGGAGCTCTATGTTGCCCTTTTTCTTCTTGTCGTAGAGAAAGAAATTTGTTTTGTGCTTCTCGGCTCTTATTCCAAGGGCGGCGATGACTATAATGAAAAGTCCAACACAGCCCAGTAAGGTCGAAAGCCCAAAGGCAAGCATCTGCAACAGCGGAGATTCGATCTTCGTGTATGCAAAGCAAAAGAGGATTATTGCCGCGGCTAAGAGTATTGCGCCGAAGCGAATCACCTTTTCGCCGATCTCCTCGATGCTTGGATTGTTTTGATTGTTTTGATCGTTGTTCAATTTATACCTCGTTATTTGTCGTTGTCTCCGCCGCGCTCGCGAATGATCAGCTTTATCGGTGTGCCCGAGAATCCAAATGTTTCGCGCAGACAGTTCTCAATATAGCGCTGATAAGAGAAATGGAAAAGCTCGGCATTGTTGCAGAAGATAACGAAAGTGGGTGGAGCGACGCTGATCTGAGTCATGTAGTAGATCTTCAGTCTCTTGCCCTTGTCCGTGGGAGGCTGGACTCTCATCGTTGCCTCGCCGAGCACGTCGTTGAGCATACCCGTGGATATGCGGAGAGTTGCCTGACCGTGAACGTAGTTGATGCGCTCGAAAATGTTGTCGATACGCTGACCGGTCTTTGCCGATACGAAAAGGATGGGAGCGTAGGGCATATAGGAAAGATGCTCTCTGATCCTTTGGGTGAATTCGTTAACCGTGGAGTTGTCCTTTTCAACCGAATCCCACTTGTTGACGATGATTATGGACGCCTTGCCCGAGTCGTGCGCGATTCCCGCGATCTTCTCGTCCTGCTCTGTGATTCCAACCGATGCGTCGATCATAATAAGACAAACGTCTGCGCGCTCGACAGCCATATGTGCGCGGAGAACGCTGTATTTTTCGATATTGTCGTTGATCTTCGACTGGCGGCGAATGCCTGCCGTGTCGATAAGCGTGTACTTGCCGAATTCGTTTTCAAGAGGACTGTCAACGGCGTCTCTGGTAGTTCCCGCGATGTCCGAAACGATAAGACGGGTCTGACCGAGCATGCGGTTGATTATAGACGACTTGCCTGCGTTAGGCTTGCCGATGACTGCGACCTTTATTGAGTCGTCCTCTTCTTCTGTGTAATCCCACTCACCAAGCGCGTTCACACACGCGTCGAGCAGGTCGCCCGTGCCCGAGCCGTGAACCGACGAGACTGCGATCGGCTCGCAGTCGAATCCAAGCTCGTAGAATTCGTAAAATTCGTAAGGAAGAGAGCCGACGCTGTCACACTTGTTGATGCAGGGAACTATCGGCTTGCCACTCTTTTTGAGCATTATCGCTATGTCGCGGTCATTTGCGGTAAGACCCGTGCGAACGTCGCACATAAACACGATAACGTCAGCGTCCTCAATAGCGACCTGCGCCTGAAACTTCATCTGCGAGAGAATGATATCGTCGCTTTTGGGCTCGATTCCTCCGGTATCTATAACTATAAATTGTCTGCCCGTCCACTCGGTCTCGCCGTAGATTCGGTCACGGGTGACACCTGGCACGTCCTCAACGATAGAGCGACGCTCGCCGATCAGCTTGTTAAAAAGCGTGCTTTTGCCCACGTTGGGTCTTCCTACTATTGCAATTATGGGTTTTGACATTTTAACCTCCTTTTTTCGCAGGACTCTGCCCTGCACCTGCCAAACCTTTTTGGAAAAAGGTTTGGATCGAAAAACTCCCGATATAAGGGAGGGGCTGATTTTTAAACTACATTAATTTTGTTGTTGAAAAGGCTGGTTGTTAGATATTAAATCTCGTGCTCAACGCCAAGCACGTCGCATATAAATCCTTCTCCGCTGTTGCGTGACGGACCGACCGCGACGTTCAAGTTCCGAGAAAGCTCGTCGGGTGTCATATCGTCAAGGAAAATATCCTCGCCGGCGCGCAGAGCGTTTTCGGGGAAGAGCAAAATCTCGCCAAGCTCCTTGCCATCAAGCTGCTCGGCAATATCCTTGCCCGTAAGCAGACCCGAGACGGTTATCGTCTCGCCGAAGAAGTGGTTGATTATCTTGTATACGTCCACCTGCAAGCCTTCGATGCGAGCTTCAAGCTCGACCGCCATCTGCTTTATTGTGTCGTATGCGGCAACTCCCGTTGCGATCGATACATGTCGTGGTGCTTTATAATTTGTTAAGTATTCATCGAGATAGTCGAGCTCGCCGCGAAATTCTGTGACAAGCGAGGTGATCATTCCAACGCCGTTTTCTATCTGTGGATATCCCTCGTAATAATCTTCCTCGGGCAAGGGCAGCTCGGCTTTGAGATAGAATTCGTCGGAGCAGAAGAACATTCTGCTGCCTGTCTTTGCTTCAAGCTCGTGAGCGAATCTGTCGACCTGCTCAATGACCCGTGCGGATTCCTCCTTTGAGAAACACTCAAGAGGATAGAGCTTTTCACGGTATTTTGTAAGTCCTGCAGGGACTATCGAAACGCTCTGCATTGCGGGGAAAAGAGCCGAGAGGTCGCGCATGGAGCGCTCAAGCTCCTCTCCATCGTTGATCCCCTTGCAAAGCACTATCTGACCGCAAAGCGATATGCCCGCGTCGGCAAGCCTTTTCATATACGAGAGGACCTCGCCCGCGCGCTTATTGTGCATCATTTTGACGCGCAGCTCGGGATTCGTTGTGTGCACGGAGATATTTACGGGGGAAATGTGCATTTCTATAATGCGGTCAATGTCCTTGTCGTGAAGGTTTGTAAGCGTGATATAGTTGCCGTGAAGGAAGGAGAGACGGGAATCGTCGTCCTTGAAATAAAGAGTCTTTCTCATGCCCTTCGGCAGCTGATCGATGAAGCAGAAGATGCATTTGTTTTCGCAGGAGTGCTTCTTGTCCATTAGAGGAGTTTCAAATTCAAGCCCGATGTCGTCGTACTGCTTTTTGACGATCGTTACCTCAAATTCGTTGCCCTCTCGGGAAAGCTTCAGGCAAATAGTCCTGTCCGCAAGGAAAAAGCGGTAGTCAAGCACGTCGGAAATCTCTCGACCGTTGATAGATATTAAATTATCGCCACCTCGAATGCCGTGAGCCTCCGCGCGACTGTTTTTGTCGACCGATACTATTTTTACCACCGTGTGACACCTCTTTTCATTCTCACATTATAATCCAGTTTATAGTGTATCATAAATTTCGGCTTTTTGCAAGGGGTTTTTCACCATAATATTAATTTTATATAAAACGAACGATAAATTTATAAAAATATCTTGCCAAACCGAGCATTTTGTGATACAATAAAATGATTATGTATGCGCTGTGACAAAAGACGGCGAAAAAAGGCTCACATATCGAATATTTCCGAGCCGAAGCGAGAGCTTTTTATCAGATTTTTAATTTTTCAATAAATATACATCCGATCCGACAAAAGAGAAAAATGCACAGATCCGAAAATTTCCGACCTGTGCTGAGCCTTTGCGGACGGAAGATTTCGGAGGCAATTTTGAGCAACACAATGAAGCTCCGTTCAGGAGCAACTATCCCCCAGGTCAGTCGCGAGGAGGCTGACAGAAAGCACTATCTCACAAGAGGAGTGCTGACACAGATGCACCTTATGCCCAACGGTGACCCCGCCGCATTCGACAAGGCGGAGGACGGAAGTCTGATCTATTATTTTGATCCCGCACGCGTAGTTGAGGCGCCCCCTGAGCAGTGGTATTTCCCCAGAAGCCGCAAGGAGACCAGAGCCCTTGACAGCGGCACAGAGATCGAGAGAATGAGCATCAAGCGCGCCGCATCCTGCGGATATTATACTCGTGAAAGACTCGGTCAGATGCACTACGAGGTGGTTGAGGAGCCTGTCGCGTTCACGGTCAAGGGAGACGGCACAACACTCTATTTTTACGATAAAAAAACGGCAGTCCGCCTGCCCCTTGCCTGTGTAAAATGCGGTAAGGACGTAAGATACCGCAAAAAGCTCTGCCGCGCGTGCTACGAGGAGGAGCTTGCGATACGCAGAGCCGAGGGAGATATTCACAGAAACGCGTATTACGGAATGGATCGCAAAAGAGTTCTGTTCTTTGACCTTGAGCTTACGGGCGTTTACGATCACGACGAAATAATTTCCATTTCTATCGTCGACGGAGAGGGAACCGTTATTATGGATACCCTCGTCAAACCCGCGCACAAGAAAAAGTGGAAGCAGACCGAAAAAATACACGGGATCACACCCGATATGGTGGCGAACTCCCCCCTGCTCGACGAGCTTATCCCCGAGATCAAGGAGATCTTTGAGAATGCGGACAACCTTATCGCGTATGGAGTTTCCACAGACTATAGCCACATAAAGTATATCTACGATACCGAGGAGGAGCGCGAGTGGCTTCACAAGAAGACCCGTTGCTGTGCAAACGAGTTCGTAAGATTCGCGCACGAGCACCTGCCCGATCTTGCACATGCCTCTCTCACCGACGCTATGGCTGTGTTTGAGATCGAGTGGGATGGAGTGGCACACACCTCGATCGCCGACACCATCGGATGTATGAAGGTCTGGGAAAAGATCTTCCCGAACTACTATACAGAAGCCCCTGATAATACTCTTGAGGAGGCGGACGCATAATGAAGGAAATTTTACTTTGTAAATACGGCGAGATAGTTCTCAAGGGCGCAAACAAGCGCTATTTTGAGGACATTCTCTGCAAGGAGCTTCGCCACAGAGCGAAAAAGCACGGCAATTTTGAGATCAGCCGTTCACAGAGCACGATATATATCGAGCCCAAGGACGATTTTGCCGATATGGACGGAATGTTCGAGAGCGCGATGAAGACCTTTGGTATCGCGGCGATCGGCAGAGCAGCGGTTTGTGAAAAAAATCTTGAGGATATCAAGAGAGTTACCAGAGAATATATCCCCCAGTTCCTCGAGGGCAAGAAGACCTTTAAGGTCGAAGGAAAGAGATCGGATAAAGCCTTTCCCCTCAATTCAATGCAGCTTTCCGAGATCCTCGGAGGCGAGATACTTGAGGTTACGGGTGGCAGGATCAAGGTAAACGTCCACAAGCCCGACGTCGTGGTAAAGATCGAGATCCGTGAGCACGGAGCGTACGTCCACGCAGGACAGTTCCGCGCTGCAGGAGGCATTCCCGTAGGCACGGGCGGACACGGTATGTTGCTTTTGTCGGGCGGTATAGATTCCCCCGTTGCGGGATATATGATGGCGAAGCGCGGACTTCGCGTCGAGGCTGTCCACTTCGAGTCCTTCCCCTACACGAGCGAGATGGCGAGAGATAAGGTCATCAGGCTCGCAAGAACGATCGCGGCATATACGGGTGATATCTACGTCCACGTAGTTTCGCTTACAAAAATACAAGAGGAACTGGTAAAGCACTGCGACGAGGATTATTTCACTCTGCTTTTACGCAGATATATGATGACCATCGCAAGCAAGCTTGCGGCAGATCACGACAGCAAATGTCTTATCACGGGAGAAAGTCTCGGTCAGGTCGCGTCGCAGACGATGGAAGCGATCGCGGTCACCGATAACGCGGCATCTATCCCTGTTCTCCGTCCCTGCATTGGAATGGATAAAGAGGAGATCGTCGAGATCTCAAGAAAGATCGGCACGTTTGATATCTCCATCGAGCCCTTTGAGGATTGCTGTACTGTATTCACTCCAAGACACCCGAGAACCAAGCCCGTGCTTGAAAAGGTGCTCGTTGAAGAGAGAAAATTGGATTTCGACGCTCTTGTGGAGGAAGCCATCGAGGGCGCATATACCGTAAGAGCAGAGGCTTATTGATAAAAAGGAGAGGCTTTATGGAACAGAAATATTACAGAATGAACATCGCGGGACTTGATCGCGATCTGCCGATCTGCCCCCTTAACGACAGCCTTATGATAGCGGGATTCGTTATCTTCGGCGATCCCGAGTTGACGACTGCGTGCGCAGAGAATTTGCTGAAAAAAGCCCCCGAGTACGATTATCTTATCTCGGCAGAGGCAAAGGGAATACCGCTTGTGCACGAAATGGCTCGCCTTGCGGGAAATCAGAGATACTTCCTTGCAAGAAAAGCACCGAAGCTCTATATGACGGGAGTTTTCGGAGTCGAGGTCAAGTCGATAACCACGGCGGCAACTCAGCATCTTTATCTTGACAAGGCGGATGCTGAGATAATGAAGGGTAAGAGAATACTTATCGTTGACGACGTTATTTCCACAGGAGAATCGCTCCGCGCGATCGAAGCACTCGTTGATCAGGCGGGCGGAGAGATAGTTGGTAAAATGGCGATACTTGCAGAGGGTGACGCGGCAAACAGAGACGATCTTATCTACCTTGAAAAATTGCCCCTCTTTACCGCCGACGCAAAGCCGATAGCTTGACGTTGCTGATTTTACAGAAAGGATTTTATAAAAATGGCAGAATTTTTGACTAACGAAGACAAAAGAACTTGTTATTGCGCCGAAGTAAATGAAAATATGATCGGCGAAAAAATATGCGTAATGGGCTGGGTCCAGAGACAGAGAGACCTTGGCGCGCTTATATTTATAGACCTTCGCGACCGCACGGGAATCGTTCAGCTCGCGTTTGACGACAAGACCGACAGAGAGGTATTTGACAAGGCGTTCTCCTGCCGTGCAGAGTACGTTCTTGCAGTACATGGTACCGTCCGTCCCAGAGGCGAGGGCGCGGTAAATCTCAATATTCCCACGGGTAAGATCGAGATCTACGTCGAGAGCATGAAGGTGCTCTCCGCGGCACAGACTCCTCCCTTTGAGGTCAGCGACTCGAAAAAGGTAAAGGATGAGACCGCACTTAAATTCCGTTACGTAGATCTTCGCCGCCCCGAGCTTCAGAAGAATATCAAGATGCGCCACGACATCGCGCGCGTTGCAAGAGAATACTACTACGAGAACGGCTTTTACGAGATCGAAACGCCTATGATGATCAAGGCGACCCCCGAGGGAGCCCGCGACTATCTCGTTCCCTCGAGAATACATAAGGGAAGCTTCTACGCGCTTCCTCAGTCGCCCCAGATCTATAAGCAGTTGCTTATGCTTTCGGGCTTTGACCGCTACATTCAGCTTGCTCGATGCTTCAGAGACGAGGACCTTCGCGCAGACCGTCAGCCTGAATTTACCCAGATAGACCTTGAGATGTCCTTCGCTACAATGGAGGATATTATGTCTATGAACGAGGGCTTTATCAAGAGAGTATTCAAGGAGGTCCTTGACGTAGAGATCGAAACGCCTATGCAGAGACTGACCTTTGCCGAGGCAATGGAAAGATATGGCTCGGATAAGCCCGACACCAGATTCGGCATGGAGATCCAGAATATTTCCGATGCGGTTAAGTCGAGCGAGTTCGTAGTATTCAAGTCTGCGATCGAGAACGGCGGAAGTGTACGTTGCATCGTTGCAAAGAACGCGGCAGCAATCCTTACAAGAAAAGAGATCGACAAGCTGACAGAGCATGCAAAGGGAATCGGCGCAAAGGGACTTGCATACGTCCGCTGGGCAGACGAAGCACCCAACTGCTCCTTTGCAAAGTTTATGACCCCCGAGGAGCTTGACGCGATCTATGCGGCAGTCGGCTTTGAGAAGGGCGACGTAATGCTTATCTGTGCCGATAAGGACAAGGTAGTTCTTCCTACTCTTGGAGCACTCAGAAACATTCTCGGCAAGAAGCTTGACCTCATTCCCGCAGGCAAGTTCAACTTTCTGTGGATCACCGAGTTCCCCTTCTTCGAGTGGAATGAAGAAACACAGCATTGGGATGCTATGCATCACCCCTTCACGATGCCTCTTGAGGAATGCTTGCCTCAGCTCGAGAGCGATCCGGGAAGCGTCAGAGCAAAGTGCTACGATATGGTTCTCAACGGAACCGAGCTTCTTTCGGGCTCCATCCGTATCACCGACTGGCAGCTTCAGGAAAAGATGTTCAAGGCTCTCGGACTCACCCCCGAGGAGATCGAGGCGAAGTTCGGCTTCCTTGTTGAAGCATATAAGTACGGCGCACCTCCTCACGGCGGATCGGGCATGGGTCTTGACCGTCTTGCAATGGTTATGTCGGGCGCTGACAGTCTGCGCGACGTCCTTGCCTTCCCGAAGGTACAGAACGCAAGCGAGCTTATGTCGGGTTGTCCCGCACCTGCAGACCCCAAGGCTCTTGAGGACCTCAGCATAGCTGTTATTGAAGAATAATTTTTGCGGCAGACCCTTCCCAAAGGAGATTTGAGGGGGGCTGCCGCTTCGATTTTTAGTATGATTTCAGCGTTTGGAATCGATATCCATCTCTTAAATTTTATTAAATCTGTTGACATTTGCGGGTCAATGGTATATAATATACGTGGTGATATATACGCCGAATAATCAAATTTTTATGGAGGCTTTTGAAATGAAAAAGGTTATAATATCGCTTTTGTTGATATTGAGTATGTTGCTGGCACTTGCATCTTGCGATATGCTTGGCAAAAAGGACGACCCCGAGAAAAACGTTGATTATCTCGTGTCGTCGTTGAACAAAGGAACAAATTTTGAGGAGATCAAAACGAATACCGAGACTATAGACGTAAACGAGCTGCTTGCTAAATTTAAGGAGGCAACCTGCGAGGTCAACCTTTCGGGAACGGTAGATGGCGAGACGGGAAGCGCTTACCTTGGTTTGAAGGATAAGGTCCTGTACGTTTCTTCCAGTGCAGAGGGAGAGGACTCCGAAGAATATTATATGTTCGTTGAGGACGACTGGACTCTTGTAACCGTAGCAGGCTTTGACGGCGAATACTACGGAAGCGTAGATACCAGCCTTAAGGATATTGTTGACTCGTTGAGTGCGCTTGAAGAAGAAGAGACCACTTCTTCTCCCATGGAAGATATTATGGGATCGACCAACGCGCTCGGAATGATCGAGGGCTTGCTTGATACCGTTATGTCCGTAGAGCTTCCCGAGGCAACCGCAGAGGACGTTGAATACAAGGACGGTAAATATTATCTCAAGGCCGACTATATAAAGCGCGTTCTCGACAAATGCATCGACGTTGTGTTTGACGAGCTTGGCGGAGAGAATTTCGGATTGACAGCAAACGATATTCTCGACTATAAGGCGGCGATCAAGGGATATCTGGATTACATAAGCCTCGAGGTATATTACTACATTGAGCGTGAAGAGATCACGGGTGTCGGTATGGCAGTTTCGATTGACGAGACCTTCGCGGCAGAAAAGATCGGATACAGCGATATAGCGATCTCTTTCGAGATCTGCGTCGATAAGCTCGCAGTTGACGTTCGCATTGCAAACGAGGACGATGTTCTTGCAGACATAAGCGCGTCCGTTGAGTATACTACCGGCAAGGACGACAAGCTTGAAACTCTCAAGGCCGACGTAAATGCAGAAATCAGCTCCTTCAGCTATGACTGGGATGAGGACTCGTATGATTACGTTGAGACGGTCAACAAGGTCACCCTCGCGATCGATCTGGATGCTAACTTTGCAGATATGGCAAAGGGAAAGGGCGAATTCTTGACCTGCAGCGCGTCTTATTCCGACGGCGTGAACGGCATCGATATTTCCGTAAAGGCAGATTCCTCTGATAAGGGAGACAAGATCTCCTGCGACCTCACCATAACCGCAAAAGAGGACGGCGAGACTCAGACGAGCACCCTTAACGTCACCGTTAATATGAAGGCTGCTCCCAATATGCCTGCAGTTCCGCAGGGCGCTGTCGACGCAAAGGACGCGGCTATTGAAGAGTATAACAACAGCTCTGACTGGTGGAACTGATAAATATGTTAAAACAGCCGCGAAAGCGGCTGTTTTTTTTGACCTGCCTATTGAAAACGGAGAGATAAAGTGGTATAATGAAACCACATCAAAGCCTTCGGGCACTGTTCCAATGCCCGAAGAAAGAAAAACGAGAGGATCATTATGTACCGCGAAATATCCAAATTCATACTTTACCGTGATTCGCTGAATGGCACCATATTGTCCGAGCTTGGCAAGGTTTTTGAGGATTTTGACAACAACAGTGCCACCGATGACAATCTACGTACCAGAATTTATGCGCAGGTACGCCGACTGTTAGAGCTTGCAACGAAATACGGCTTCGATAACAATCTCTGGCACAATTATCTCACCTTTTTGATCATTACCGATGAAAACCCCTTTAGCTTGACCTACGAAAAGGCTGGAGTTCAGGAGGGAACGGTCAACGGCTTTGCCATAAACGACTTTTCGGTTTTCAAGGCGCTGTTTAACTTCGATTTTTCTCCGATCGAGCACGCGCTTGGAATAAATTGCTTCAGCGTGCTTTCAAACTATCGGGCGATAGAAAAAAGAGAGCAGATATATAACAAAAACGTCAGCGAAAAGGTCAGAGCGCTCAGCGCGCGTATTGAAAAAGCCACCGACGGCAAAGTGGTCTTTGAGGTCGTTGCTGAATTTTATAAGGACTTCGGTGTTGGTATGTTCGGACTCAATAAAGCGTTCAGGATCGAGACCGACGAGCATTGCTCAACGCTTAAATTCCGCGCTATAACCAATATGCAGGCGGTGTACCTTGACGATCTTATCGGTTACGAGCCGCAGAAGAAGGCGCTGGTTGAAAATACCGAGGCGTTCGTTTGCGGCAAGGCTGCGAACAATCTGTTGCTTTACGGCGACAGCGGTACGGGAAAATCGACGAGCATCAAGGCAATAGTCAATCAGTATTACGACCGCGGACTCCGTATGATCGAGATATATAAGCACCAGTTCGGCTGTTTGTCGAAAGTCATCTCCGAGATAAAGAACCGCAACTACCGCTTTATCATCTATATGGACGACTTGTCGTTTGAGGAAAGCGAGATAGAATACAAGTATCTCAAGGCGATAATCGAGGGCGGTGTTGAGACCAAGCCCGACAACGTGCTTATCTATGCAACGTCAAACCGTCGCCATCTTATCAAGGAGACCTTCAACGACAGAAACGATATGTCGACGAAGAATGACATCCACCGTTCCGAGACCATTGAAGAAAAGCTTTCTTTGGTCAACCGCTTCGGCGTGTCGATCGGCTTCTTCAAGCCCAGCCGCCCCGAGTTTGACGCTATGGTGCTGGCGCTTGCCGAGAGACATCCCGAAATAACGATGGATAAAGAGCAGATAGTTGCCGAAGCACACAAATGGGAAATGCTCGGCGGCGGCATCTCGGGCAGGACCGCACAGCAGTTTATCAATCATCTTTGCGGCTTGGCGAAATAATTTTTAAAAACAGGCAGAAGACCGCTTTCTTCGAAAGCGACTCTGTCTGTTTTTTTGTTGGAATTCAGAAAAATATTTGTCGAATTTTGGTCGATTTTTCGCAAATTGTTCCGCGATTGGACTTGCAAAAGCCAAGAGATTGTGATATAATTTATAATGAGTAATAATATGGGTAAGTCTGCCCGAATAGCAAAACAAAGGGAAACTGTTATGAGGATAATTCTTGCTTCAAAATCTCCGAGAAGAAAAGAGATACTTGAAAATCTCGGATTGAAATTCGATATAATAACGGCAGATGCCGACGAAAGCAGCGATATCACCGATCCTAAGGAGCTGGTTATGACTCTTGCCGCAAGAAAGGGCAGAGCCGTGACCGAAAGGCTGACCGACAAGAGCGATTGTCTCGTGATCGCATGCGATACTTTGGTATATGCCGATGGAGAGTTCCTCGGAAAGCCGAAGGACAAAAGTGACGCAGAGCGAATGATAAGAGCGCTCTCGGGGAAAAAGCACTCGGTGGTAAGCGGAATTTATCTCTACCTTAACGGCAAGGAGGTCGGCGCGGCGGCAGAAACAGGAGTCGTTTTCGACGAGATGACCGACGCGGAAATAGAGGAGTATATCTGCAGCTCCGAGCCGTACGACAAGGCGGGCGGATACGCGGTGCAGGGACTTGCCAGTGTTTATATAAGCGGACTTGAGGGCGATTATTTCAATGTCGTCGGTCTGCCCGTAAATCTTCTCTGTAAAACGTTGAAAAAAGAGTTTAATTTGAACATAAACGACGTAAGATAAACAAAAGATCAAAAATTCTTCGGAAAGGAGGGGGAATATGCCAAAGCACGTAGGACTTGACCTTGGAACGTCAAATACGAGAATGTTTATAAAGGGCAAGGGAATAATCTTGCGTTCTCCGACGGTTGTAACCGTTGATAAGAATAAAGACGTAGTAGTTGCTCTGGGCAGCGACGCAAAAAAGATGATAGGCAAGACCCCCTCCAATATGGAGGCTTACAGACCTATCAGAAACGGCGTGGTGGCTGATTTTGAGGTCACGGCGCTGATGCTTCACGAGTTCTTTTTGAGAACTGAGGCGCTTTCTCTTTTCAATCGTCCCGTAGTGCTGGTCAGCACACCCGAAAACTGCACCGAGGTCGAAAAGCTGGCAGTCGAGAATGCGATCTTTGCCGCGGGAGCAAAAGCCGTGGGAATGGTCGGCTCGTCTATGGCGGCAGCGGTCGGCGCAGGACTTAAGGTCAATAGCCCTCGCGGCTGTATGATCGTAGATATCGGCGGCGGCATGACGCAGGTTGCGGTTATCAGCTCGGGAGGCATAGTACGCTCAAGGGCGGTAAAGCTTGCGGGAGATAAGCTCGATGCCGCGATCATTAATAATCTCAGAATGAAAAAGGATCTTTACGTGGGAGAAATGACGGCAGAGCTTCTTAAGGTAAGGCTTGGAACGGCGCTTCCCGAGATGAACAGAGGTCTGTTGGACGTAAGCGGACGAAACGAAAAGCTGAAATGCGCGCAAACGGTAAGGATCGGATCCGAGGACATCTATAATGCGATACATACCGCACTCGAAGCGATCTGCAGAACTATCACGGGTGTGCTTGAAAGCACTCCTCCCGAGCTGGCGGGCGACATTTCAGATTTTGGTATCATGCTTGTCGGCGGCGGAGCAAATATAAACGGTATAGCAGAGCTGATAAATAAGAAGACGGGTCTTCGCGTAACGACCGCTAAAAACCCGATGGATTGCGAATGTATAGGAATAGCAAGGCTTATAGAGAAACCCTCGATAATACCGGGTGGAATACTTTATAAAAACCGCTGATCCTCATACGAACTAAATGGAGGCAATATTTTGAATAACGATAACTTTGATTTTGAAAGATCTGCAAACGAGAGCACATGGATGGCTCCTATGGTAGATATACAAAGGGAAAAACGCAATTTTTCGCGTCTTGGCTTCGGTTTGGCTCTGTTTTCTCTGGTCAGTCTTGCCGCATCGCTGATAATAGGGATAATAGTGAATAACGCCAGCCCCGAATTTTACAAGAGCACGCTGTTTATGAATATGCTCTCTCCCATCGCGCTATATCTGTTTGCATTGCCCGTGCTTTTGCTCGTGATCGGCAGCGTTAAGCCCGAAAGACCCGAGAAAAAGAAAATGGGATTTGGTCTGTGGCTCCTTATATTCTTTATCAGCTTCGGTTTGATGTATATAGGCGCGTATACGGGCAATATCTTTATGAGTATGGTCTCGGAATTCTTCGGCTACGACTACAGCAACGCGCTGAACAGCCTCATTGACTACGACAAATTGTGGATAACCGCCATTTTCGTTGTGATCGTTGCGCCGATCGGAGAGGAGCTTGTGTTCAGAAAGCTGATAATCGATCGCACGAAGAAGTACGGGGCGTTTGCGAGCATTTTCTTTTCGGCTCTTGCCTTCGGACTTATGCACGGCAATTTTTATCAGTTTTTCTATGCCTTTGCGGTTGGACTTGTTTTCGGATACGTCTATTACAATACGGGCAAGATCTGGTTGTCGATCGGATTGCACGCCGCACTGAATTTCATAGGCAGCATACTCACGGCGTATCTTTCTCGCGGAATTGAAAACTCGGAGCTTCTCAATAATCCCGAATTGACCGAATCGGAAATGATGCAGGCGCTTATGACAGACGCCCTGCCGCTGTTTGCCTTTTTCGTGTTCTTTTCCGTCGTTATCGCGGCAATGGTCTGCGCGATAGTTGTTCCTCTCGTGCTTCGCAAGAGAATAAAGCTTCAGCGCTCGGAGATCGGACTTACAAAGGGGCAGCTCTGGACGGTAATGTTCGCAAACTGCGGAGTTATCGTCATGCTGGTCGTTTACGGACTTGATTTTATGCTGAGTTTGTTGCCGAGGTAGTAATTATTGACCGTCGCTGTGCGGCGGAGGTGGAGTTAATATGCAAATAAAGGACAGGAAAATACCGATCCGTATTGCCTGCATAGTGATATTTTTCCTGCTCGTCTGCTTCGTTTATTTTATCCGTATGTTTAATGTGATATCGAATGCCGATTCGAGCGAGAAAATAAATACCGACAGCTATTACGAGCGCCGCGAGCCGATACAAGCCGTGCGCGGAGAGATATACGATCGCAACGGGATTTTGCTTGTGTATAACGAATATACCTACGATTTCGTTTTCGATTACGACGCTATGGCGGCAACGCAGACCGACCGTAATTATGCGATATTGCAGGCCGACTATGCGCTAACGGCAACGGGGAATAACGATAAGAGAACGGAGTCGAGCTTCCCGTTTGATGGCACGTACCCGAATTATAAGTACAGCCAAGAGGCAAGGGACGCAGATTCCAATATATATTACCGACTGCTCAAAAGGATAGCTGTGAATGAGATCGAGGATAGTGAGGCAGTCGACACGGATAAGCTGACCGTATCGTATCTTGAAAAATTCTACGCAGAGGCTCCCGATGAGTTCCCAACGGAGCAAGAGATAGTGGATTGGTATATTTCAAGATACAGTCTTGACGCGACCGACGCTGGTGGAGAGAAGCTGTTTACCGACAAACAGATAGACACGATACTTAAGGTCAGGTACGATATGGAGGTCGCAGACTTTTCGATATATAACCGCTACGTTATGGCAAAGGATATTGACGTTGTTTTTATAACTTACGTTGAGGAAATGAACGTAGTCGGCGCAGAATTTACCGTTGAGACCTCGAGAGCCTACAAGTATCCGGGATATGCCTCGCACGTGCTTGGCAGAACGGGTGCTATTCCCACGGGAGATTGGGAGCATTATCAATCACTTGGCTATCAGATGAACGACGTGGTCGGACTTGGCGGTTGCGAGCAAGCGTTTGAGGAGTATCTGCGCGGTGTCGACGGAGTCAAGGTAATAGTCGAGGACAAAAACGGAAATATTATAGATAGCTATATCGAGCGTGAGGCAGTGGCGGGAAACGACGTCTATCTTACGATAGATATCGAGCTTCAGATAGCCGCCGAGGATGCGCTTAAGCAATCGGTCGAGGCGCTCTCCAAGCAGGAGGGCGGAGCGATCACTGCAACCGACCCCGACACGGGAGAGGTGCTCGTGCTCGCCTCTTACCCCACATACGATCTTTCGACCTATACCGAGGACTATAATTCCTTGGTGTCAAACCAGAGCCTTCCTCTTGTAAACCGAGCGTTGCGCGGACTGTACGCCCCGGGCTCGACCTTTAAGATCGGAATGGTGGCTGCGGGGGTGGATAGTGGCACAATAGATCCACTTTCATACATATATTGCGGCGGTGAATATACCTATTACGCAAGCACAGGCTTTGCTCCTAACTGTTGGGTGTATCCGGGTAAGCACGAATATATAAACGCAACGGGTGCTTTGGAGGTGTCGTGTAACTGCTATTTTTACGAGCTTGGCAGACTGATGGGCATCGATATGATGAACGAATATTGCACGGCGTACGGACTTGGCTGTTATACGGGGATAGAGCTCAACGAATATAGCGGAGTGCTCGCAGGCCCCGCATACAGAGAGGCACACGGAGGAAAAGCGTGGTGGCAGGGAGATACGATAACGGCGGCGATCGGTCAGTCGGACAATTCCTACACACCTATGCAACTCTCGGTATACGTTTCCACCGTGCTCAACGGAGGAACAAGATATTCAGCGCATCTGCTCAAGGAGATCAGATCCTACGATGGAGAATTATTGTATGAATATGCTCCCGAGGTGTTGAGTAAAATATCCCTGTCGACCGAGGCAGTCAAAACTGTCGAGTCGGGTATGCGGCAAATGGTCGAGGGATCGGCGTCGGTCTCCTCATATATGTCGAAGATTCCCGTTAAGGTCGGAGGAAAGACGGGAACTGCACAGCTTGGCGGCAATCTGACCGATAACGGTCTGTTCGTTTGCGCCGCGCCGTACAGTGATCCAGAGATCATAGTGACCTCGGTCATCGAAAAAGCGGGAGGCGGTACGTACGCTTCAAAAGCGGCGGCAGCAGTGCTTGACGCCTACTATAACGATTAATAAAAAAAGTGGTTCCGCGTGTGCGGAACCACTTTTTTGGTGAGATTTTATTCAAATAGCTTTTCCTTGTAAACGCCATCTGCGATCAGCTTCTTAAAGGACTCTATCACGTAATCCTTGTCCTCCTTGTAGGTGACTCCGAACCACTTGTCCTCGGTCTTGAGAACCTTGACCGTTGCAGTGCCCTTTTCGAGCATATCACCAATGATCGTCGGGAGCAGATATTCGGACTTCATCTCGTTCGCATTGCCGCTAGAGAGAAATTCAATAAATCCGCTTTCAAGACGATCTATAAACACGGGGGAGAACGCCCACATATTCATGGAAACGAGCGCGTCGGTGTCGACGGGACGTTTGCTGCCATCTTTTTCCTCAACGTAAGCCGTGCCGTTTTCTCCCTTGTAGATATTGGAGGTCTCAACGATAGAGGAAAGGCTGTTATTTTCATCAACCGAGCAGATGCCGCGAGTTACGGCGCCGTTGTCGGAGAGCGTGTTGCCGAGAATAAATCCGGGCATCGCAATGTCGAGCACGTCCTCGCGAGACGTGTCCATTTCGTTTACTATATAATCGTGCAGCTTTACGTAGGCATCCTTGCCGTAGTAGTCGTCGGCATTGATAACGAGCGCAGGCGTGTCAACGATTCCCTTGCAGGCAAGAACCGCGTGTCCCGTGCCCCAGGGCTTTGTTCTGCCCTCGGGATTTTTAAATCCGCCGGGGAGATTTTCAACCTCCTGGAATGCGTAAGCGCAGGGACAGATCTTTTCTATGCGATCACCGATTATTCTGCGGAAATCTTCTTCAAGATCCTTGCGAATTATAAATACGACCTTGTTAAAGCCTGCCTCGAGCGCGTCGTGGATGGAATAATCCATAATTATCTCGCCCGAAGGGCCTACGGGAGCAAGCTGCTTGATACCGCCGCCAAAGCGCGATCCGATACCTGCTGCCATAATTATAAGTGTTGTTTCCATAAATTGTCCTCGTTTTACTGTTTTTACACGTTAATTTTACTATGCAAAATTCCCACAGTCAATAGTTTTGACATTTTTGAGCGAAAAGAACACTAATTTTTAAAAAGTTGATCAAAAATCGCAATCAACCCATGTTTTCGGGAAGCTTTTTGCCGCCGAGAACATGAAAATGAAGATGCTTGACGCTCTGGCAACCGTCCTCACCGACGTTGGTGATAACACGGTATCCGTTTTCAAGACCGCAAGCCGCCGCGACTTTTGGAATAGCTTCAAAAACCGCGCTGACCGATACCGAGTTTTCAGCATTCACGCAGTCGGCGGATTCTATATGCTCACGGGGAATAACGAGCACGTGAATCGGCGCTTGGGGATTGATATCCTTGAATGCGTATACCTTTTCATCCTCGTAAACCTTCGCGGAGGGGATCTCTCCCGCAATTATTTTACAAAACAAACAAGACATTTTTTGATCTCCTTTTCGATAAATATTCTTTACAAAACCGCTTCGTTCTGCTATAATAAAAGCAGGATCGGCTCTACGAAAATATTTTATCACAAAAGCCGACCGATGTCAATACGAAAAAGGGTCTGTACAGATGTTGAAAAATAAAGATTTGTGGACGTATCTGCAAAAAAGTGACAAAAAAATATTGATGTACGGCATGGGGAACGGTGCCGACAAAATTCTGTCGGTCTGCGAGCGTTATGGCATAGAGATCTCTGATTTCTTCGCAAGCGACGGTTTTGTGCGCGGACATATGTTCCACGGAAAAAGAGTGCTTTCATATTCCGAAGCAAAAGAGAAATACGGCAGGGAAAATATGATAGTTCTCCTTTCGTTTGCCTCATCCTTGCCCGACGTGCTGGCGAATATATATCGTATCGCGGAGGAATGTGAGCTTTACGCGCCCGACGTCCCCGTTTGCGGCGATAACCTGTTCAATTACGAGTTTTACACCGAAAATAAGGAAAAAATCGATCAAATCGAGGCTCTGCTTTGTGACGTAAAATCAAAAGAGGTCTTTCGGTCGGTAGTAAAATATAAATTAAGCGGAGACGTTGGCTATTTGAAAAATTCCCACTCGGATTTTTCAGAGGTCTACGAGCTGCTTGGCGCAGAGAATTTTGAGCACATCGCCGATCTCGGCGCGTATAACGGAGATACACTTCGAGAAATAACTCCGTTCGCACCAAATTTAAATACCGCAATAGCCTTTGAGCCCGATAGGAGAAATCACAAAAAGCTTTCGGAATATGCCGAGACGGTCGAGGATTTCAAAATCACACCCCTGAAGCTCGCCGCGTGGTCGGATAGAGCGACCTTGTACTTTGATGGAAGCGGAAACCGCAATTCGTCACTTATCTCGGGAGCGCAAATGCCCGTCACCAAGCAGCCGAAGATAGTTGAAGCAGAAGCCGACTCGCTCGACAATATCCTCGACGGAGAAAGAGTAGATTATATCAAATACGACGTCGAGGGCTCGGAAAAAGAGGCAATATTGGGCTCACTCAAAACGATCGGAGCGCACCGCCCCGCGCTGATGATATCACTTTATCACAGAAGCGAGGACCTCTTTGAACTGCCCTTGATGATACACGAGCGTTTCCCCGAATATAAATTTTATATACGCAGAAGACAATATATTCCCGCGTGGGATACGGTGCTTATCGCCGTGAAATAATAAATTTGTGCCGCGCAAGCGGCGGAATGGAGATTTTTATGAGAATTTCAGTAATTACAGGTGCGTCCTCGGGTATGGGCAGAGATTTTGTCAAAATGATCGATAAGATCGAGGATTGCGACGAAATTTGGGTGATAGCAAGAAGAAAAAACAAACTCGAGGAGCTGAAAAGCGAGACCGAAAAAACGATCCGTCCCATCGAACTCGATCTTTCGGTAAACGAAAATATAGAAAAATACGGTGATATGCTTAAGGAAGCAAACGCCGAGGTCGTCTCTCTCGTAAACGCGGCGGGTTTTGGCAAATTCGGCAGTTTTGAGGATATTCCGCTAAACGAACAGATGAATATGATCGACCTCAACTGTAAGGCGCTTATGGCGGTGACCTATCTCACCCTGCCTTATATGCCCGAGGGCAGTAAGGTGTATCAGCTCGGCTCGCTGTCGTCCTTCCAGCCCGTGCCCTATATCGCAACCTACGGCGCGACCAAGGCGTTCGTTTTGTCGCTTTCGCGTGCGCTCAATAAGGAGCTTAAGAGCCGTAAGATCAAAATGATCTCGGTTTGTCCGGGTTGGGTCAAGACCGATTTCTTCGATCGTGCAGTTCGCGACGACACTATCAAATATTACAACAAGTTCTTTACGTCCGAGGAGGTCGTCAACCGCGCAGTCAAGGATATGAAGCGCGGCAAGGACGTTTCGGTTTGCGGAGCGTCGATAAGAGGACAGGTGCTCTTAACAAAGCTCCTGCCTCACAAGCTCGTTATGAGCATCTGGTGCAAGCAGCAGAAGAAGTGATTGTTTTAGGATAAGCGGGAGGGGGAAGGAACCTTTTTGGGAAAAAGGTTCCTTCCCCCTCCTGCACCTCCCCCATCTTCCAAAAACTTTTGGAAAAAGGGACAGGATATTATTTGTCTTCCTTAAACGTGATTATGTCCTCTACGTTGCACGAGAGTATTTTGCACAAATCGTCAAGTGTTACCGTGGTAATAGGCTTGTTATGCTTTAATCGGTCAAGAAGACTTCGGCTTATTCCGTAGGTGTTTATCAGCTTATAGGTGCTGATACCTTTTTCTTTAAGTGTTTTATAAAATGGCTCGTATGAAATCATATATCATTCCTCCAGGTCATTTTAATTATAAATTCTGCCCTACTTCTTGACAATTGTCGATAAATAGAGTATAATTGCCTTGTGCTCCGCGAAAAGAGCATAGAGCTACTGTTATTATGGAGGAATAAATGAGAAAAATACGCTTTCTTAATGCATTTTTGTGTGTAATTCTTATAGTACTTCTCCTTTTTACTCTGATGTCGTGTTGCGATGCGAAAGAGCCTCTGCACCCAAATGATTTTACAGAAAAGAGCGAGAGCATAGAAGAACAGAGTAAATTGGAGGATAATGACAAATCCAAAATCGAAACCTTCGTTTTGAATATAAAATCTCAAAAAATACACAAGACCACCTGCGGCACAGGGGATTTGATATTGCCCGAAAACAGAAAAACCTACAAGGGAGACATTGCTGACCTATTAGAAGACGGATACACAAAATGTGGAAATTGCTTCAGAGGCGAACAATGAGTTTTTCACCCCAACAATCCATACCCCAAAAGCGTCTCTTTGAGCTTCACGCGGTTTTTCTCCCCGATCTCGCACATCGGAAGTCGCATTTCGGCAGAGCAAAGCCCCATGAGCGACAATGCGGTCTTGACGGGTATAGGATTGACCTCGCAGAACATCATTTTCATCAGCTTCAGATATTTTTCGTGCAGACGGCGGCATTTCTTTGTGTCGCCGTCAAACCATTTGTTGCAAAGATCGGTCATTTCGCGAGGAATGATATTTGAAACGACAGATATTACACCCTTGCCGCCAAGCGCAAGCAGAGGCAGTGTCTGGTCGTCGTTTCCCGAATACACGTCAAGGTCATCCCCGCACTCTGCGATAAGCTCGGCGATAGACGAGACGTTTCCCGATGCCTCCTTTACGGCAACGATGTTTTCGTGCTTTGCAAGCTCGCGGTACACGGGCATCGTTATGTTACAGCAGGTTCGCGTGGGCACGTTGTAGGGAATGATAGGGCAGCGCGCCGCATCGGCGATCTTCATATAGCTTTCGATCAGACCGCGTTCGGTCGCTTTGTTGTAATATGGCGTAACGACGAGCAAGGCGTCGTAGCCAAGTGCAGAAGCAAATCTCGACATCTCCACGGCGTGATTTGTATCGTTTGACCCCGTGCCTGCTATCATTGGCACTCTGCCGTCGGTCTTTTCAAGTGCAAATTGCAAAATCGCCTTATGTTCATCGTCTGAAAGAGTACAGCTTTCTCCCGTCGTGCCGCATATAACCAAAGCGTCAATGCCGCTATTTATCTGAAATTCGATAAGCTTGCCCAGATTTATGTAATCGACCTCTCCGTTCAACATCGGAGTTACAAGCGCGGTCGCAACGCCCGCAAATATGCTTTTTTTATTTTTGCTCATAAAATATCCCCCTTCATAGCTAAAAATGTGTGTTTTTGTATTGCAAACAAGGTGTGTCTGTGGTATAATCATAATGAATAATTATATATTAAAGTGTATGCCACCCGAGGCAATTTCGTCACGGAATGGCGGTCTTGGAGAAAAAATGAACGAAGAAAAAAAGGTAATTATAAACGAAAAAAAGCCCACCGATCTGCTCACGGCGGATTTTGACTACTATCTGCCCGAGGAGCTTATCGCCCAACACCCCGCAGAGAAGCGCGACCACAGTCGCCTTATGGTGCTTGACAGAGCAGAAAACACCATAGAGCATAAGCATTTTTACGATATCCTTGATTACATAAACCCCGAGGATGTGCTCGTCGTCAACGATTCCAAGGTAATCCCCGCACGAATCTACGGTCACGTTGAGGGCAGAGAGGAGGCGCTCACCGAGCTGCTTTTGCTCCGTCAGGGCGAGCTCGACACGTGGGAATGCCTTGTAAAGCCGGGAAAACGCGCGAGGATTGGAATGAAGCAGGTCTTTGGCAACGGCGCTCTTGTCGGCGAGGTCAAGGAGATAACCGAGGAGGGCAACCGCCTCATCAAATTCGAATACGACAAAGAAAAATACGAAAATATATACAACGTGCTCCACGAGATCGGTCTTATGCCTCTGCCGCCCTACATAACCGAGCAGCTTCAGGATAAGAGCCGCTATCAGACCGTCTACGCAAGAGAAAACGGCTCGGCGGCAGCACCCACGGCAGGATTACATTTTACCGAGGAATTGCTCACGAAGCTTAAAGAAAAAGGAGTCGCAATAGCTCCCGTAATGCTCCACGTCGGACTCGGCACGTTCCGTCCCGTAAAGGCAGACAGACTTGACGAGCACGTAATGCACACCGAGTTTTTCTCGGTCTCAAAGGAGAGCGCGGACATTATAAACTCCCGTCGTGCCGCAGGCGGACGAGTCATCTGCGTTGGCACAACCTCCTGCCGCACGCTTGAGAGCGCCTCGGACGATAAGGGTATAGTTCATGCAATGAGCGCCGACACGGGAATTTTCATCTATCCGGGATATAAGTTCAAGGCGGTTGATGCGCTCATTACAAATTTTCATCTGCCGCAGAGCACCCTTATAATGCTCGTTTCAGCCCTCTACGACAGAGAGCACATTATGGAGGCATACAAGACCGCAGTTGAGGAGAAATACAGATTTTTCTCGTTCGGCGACGCGATGTTGATTGTATAAATTGCCGTATACTTCGTTGTCGGGCGACTCAAATCTCTCGACATAGGTAACTATGCCATCGGGATTTTCGCGCCCTTACGCCTCGTCTACGACAATTTCTACTAACCAACATTCAAATTTTCTTATATCGCATACATTATGGCGACGCGATGTTTATTCAATGAAAGATAAACGTTTTTTCTTATTCACGTTGTAGATGTCGTGTCTATCGGACCAATTTTACGAATGGAGATTTTATGAATAACGCCATACACCTTCTGCACTCCCAAACTCCGATACAAATGGAGAGTTTTATTATAACCACCGAAAGTGGAAAAATCATCGCGATAGACGGCGGTCACCGTGAGGACGCCAAATATTTCGTCAACTATCTCAAAGGGCTGACGGGAGAGAAAAAGCCGCGTATCGACGCTTGGTTTCTCACCCACTCGCACGAGGACCACGTCAGCGCGTTCTTTGAGATCGTACAAAATATGGGCGACGAGATCGAGATAGGCAAGGTTTATTATAATTTCCCCTCGGTGCAGTTTCTGTTGAGAGGACACGATCGCAACGCGGCAAAAACCGCGGAGGAGTTTTACAGCCTTTTGCCGCTTTTCGCAAACAAAGCTTGTATAGTCTCGGGCGGCGACACCTACGAAATCGGAGAAGCGAAAATAGAGATACTTTACACCACCGACTTTGAGATCACTTCAAACGTCACCAACAACTCGTCAACCGTCTTCAAAATGACGCTTGGCGGCAAGACTGCGCTTTTCCTTGCCGATTGCGGCGCGGAGGCAGGAAACAAAATACTCGCGAAATATGCCGGCACCGATATGCTTGACTGCGACATCTGCCAGATGGCGCACCACGGTCAGCAGGGAGTTACAAAAGAATTTTACGAGGCGGTCAGACCCGAGATCTGCCTTTGGTGCGCACCGAGGTGGCTCTGGGAAAACGACGCGGGTAAAGGCTTCAATACCCACGTTTTCAAGACCGTCGAGGTCCGCGAATGGATGCAAGAACTCGGCGTAAAAAAGAATTATATTGATATGGACGGAACACAGATATGTCCGCTTTGAACGAACAAAAAATAAAGATAATTGCGGTCACGGGACCCACAGCGTCGGGCAAGACCGCGCTTGCGATAGAGCTTGCCAAGCGCCTGGACGGTGAGATAATCTCCTGCGACTCTATGCAGATATATCGAGGAATGGACATCGGCACGGCAAAGCCCACAAAGGAAGAGCTTGCCGAGGTGCCCCACCACCTCATCGACGTATTGCCCCCCGACGCACCCTATTCCTGCTCGGATTACGTCAAGGGTGCGGAGGCTGCCGTCGCAGATATAGTGTCGCGCGGCAAGCTGCCGATATTTTGCGGCGGTACGGGACTTTATCTCGACCGATTTTTGCGCGGCGGCAACGACGACGGCGCGGCTTGCGACGATGAGCTTCGTAAAGAATTAAAACGCTTTGTCGACGAAAACGGCGCCGACGCGCTCTACGAACGCCTTGAGGAGCTTGACCCCGAGGCAGCGGCAACGATACATAAAAATAACGTTAAAAGAGTTATGCGTGCCGTTGAGATATGCCTTGTAACAGGTCAAAAAAAGAGCGAAATAGACAAGAAAAACTCCGAAATAGTCGAAAAATACGACCATAAGGTAATAACTCTCGCGTTCCAAAATCGAGAGCTGCTTTACGAAAGAATAGAGCGCAGAGTCGATCTTATGATCGAGCAGGGCTTGCTCGACGAAACGAAGCGGCTCATGGACGAGGGCGTTTTTGAGCGCTCACAGACTGCCGCGCAAGCGATCGGATATAAAGAATTGCTCCCGTATCTGCGTGGCGAAGACAGTCTTGAAAATTGTGTCGAGGAGCTTAAAAAAGCGACCCGTCGCTACGCGAAAAGACAGACCACTTGGTTTTCGGGCAAGGACTACGCCCATAAGGTCTACGTCGACGATGGAAATAGTTTAAAAACATTTGAAGATATTGTAAATATTTCGATAAAACTCTTTTAATAAAGATAGTTTTATGTTATAATTAATATATATGTTCAAAAATGCGGCAATGTAAAGAGGGAAAAGAAAAGTGAGAAAGGCAAAAGGAGCAAGGGTATATAAGCAATCCGTTGTAAACGTTGTGATACTTTTAGTCATTTTCGCCCTGTTTGCATATTTTGCGGTGCAGTTTGCACAAAACTTTTCTTCCGCCGTCTCGACCCAACGAGCACAAAACGTCACCGATACTGAATTCGTGTATCTCAACGGCTACGTTTTCAGAAATGAGTCGGTCGTATCGATGGCTGCCGAGGGTGTCTGTGATTATCTCGTCGACGACGGAGAGCGAGTCGGAGTGCATCAGAATTACGCCGCGTTTTACTCTATGGAAGGACAGTCCCGAGATAAGATTTCCGAGATCCAATCTAAGATCGACGACCTTTCGGGGCGCATCGAAAGATTGAAATCGGGGGCATCGGTGAGTGGCACTGTGTCGGGAATGGCACACGTCAATCATACCTTGTCAACGTCGTATTATTCCTACGTGGATTCTGTCCTCAAGGGCGATTTTATATCGGCGGACGGTCACGGTGAGCTTGTGCTCGGAGCGCTTGTTAATTATTCCGTAATAACGGGCAGGGACGGTGTTGCCGAAAGCATAACGTCGTCGCTTAAAAAGGAAAAGCAGGATCTGCTCGACGGCATTGGAGCTTCGGGCGAGCCTCTCGTCAGCGAGGAAGGGTTTTATTTCTTTCGCAGTGCCGACGGATATGAAGACGTTTTCAATACGGCGGCTTTGGACGGTCTGACTCCCGAAGGGCTTGAAGAGCTTGCAAAAAGCAAAGCCGGAAAATACGGAGCAGAGGTGATAGGAAGATCAGTCCACAGCACCAAGTGGTACGTTGCCCTGCCTGCCGATGAAGCGACCTGTCTGCTTTTCTCACTCGGCACAAGCTACGAGATCACCTTTTCGGGAGAGGGCAATAAGATTATTCCAATGACTCTTGAAAATATATGCATGGACGAAAACGGCGACGGTTATTTGCTTTTCTCGAGCAGAGATCTGTCCGCGGCGGGCAACTTTGATCGCGATCAAAGCGTCAAGATCAAGATGGGAACCGTTTCGGGATATAAGGTGCCGTCCGGTGCGCTGACTACGGTGAACGGTGAAAGAGGAGTTTATATCCTGGTTGGGAACGTGGTCAATTTCAGAAGAGTTGCGGTTATAGGAGAGGGGCACGGATATTACGTCGTTGCTACCTATGAAGATGCACAGTCGGAGGGAAGCGTCAGCAACACCCCGTATTTGAACATAAACGACCTGATAATCACGTCAGGAAACGACCTGTATGACGGAAAGTTGATTGATTAAAATGGATTCGGAAGTTAATTATTCATATCTCGACGAAAACGTTGAGAAAATTAAAGAAAAAATATCGGCATCGGCAAAGAGAGCCGAAAGACAAGAGAACGACGTCGTTCTTATGTCTGCGGTCAAAAGCGCTACCGCCGAAGAAATAAATTATATACACAAGTCGCTCGGGATCAACGATGTCGGCGAAAACCGAGTTCAACAGCTGCTCGAGCGCTGGGATAAGCTTGATAAGGAAGGCTTGAGAGTGCATTTTATCGGCTCGCTCCAGACCAACAAGGTCAAGTACATCATTGATAAGGTGTATATGATACACTCGCTCGACTCTGAAAGACTCGCCGCCGAGATAGACAAGCAAGCAAAAAAACACGGCATAGTGGCAAACGTGCTCGTCGAGATTAATTCGGGCAGCGAGGAAAACAAGGGCGGAATCGCGTATGAGGACGCCGAGAGCTTTTGCTTAAGTCTTGCAAGGTTTAAAAATATCAAGCTTTGCGGATTTATGACCATGGCGCCCAGATGCGAAAATAAAAAGGACTACTATCCGTATTTCCGCAAAACGAAGGAAGTCGCAGAGCACGTTTGGAACAATGTTCTTGGACGCAATGACAAGCCCATAATTTCGATGGGAATGTCGGAAAGCTACGAGGAAGCGATAGAATGCGGCGCAACGATGGTCCGCGTGGGCAGAAGCATGTTCGCAAAATAAGAGAAAAATAAATTCTAAATACATCGGCTAACGCCTTAAAAAGAAAGGGAAAATTATGGAAAAACCTTGGTGGATGAAAAAGAAAAACGAACCCGCAACCGATTACGACGAAGATTACGACAGCATGTATTACGGAAAGACCGATCCCGACGAAAAGGCAGACGAGATCGAGCCTGACGCGGATCAGTCCGTTGGAGAGGAAGACGGCGATATTTCCGAGGTAAGAGTAGCTTGGTCCGAGGAGGACGCTCAGGCTGTAGCCGCCGTTGAGCCCTTGCGTAAAAAGACCTTTACTCCCACTACCTGTCAGGATAGCCGTGCAATAGTTGAAGCATACAGAGACGGCAAGGTAGTCGTTATCTGCGTAGAGGAGCTTAACAAGGAAAATTTCCTTCGTTTGTTCGACTACGTAATGGGTGCGGTTCACGCGCTTGACGGTGAGCTTAGCCGAATCGACCGAGATACCGTGGTTCTTTTGCCTTACGGCACGGAAGAGGATATTGATATAGACGAGCTTGAGGAAGAGCTCGACGAAGAGATTGCAGAAAACGAGTGATCTTTGGGTAAAGCTCCCCGATGAGCTTAAAAATACGCCAAGAGCCTCAAGAGAATGGAGATAGATACGTTGTTGCCTGAGCCTTTATACGTTTTGGTCAGTTTCGTTATTATTTTTCTTGAAGTCATCTCTTTTGCGATGACCATAAGAGCGATCCTGAGCTGGATATTTGAGCCCGAGGGAAAGTTTTTTCACTTTCTTTTCGTGCTTACGGAGCCGGCGATCATGCCGTTGCGTAAATTGTTTTACAAAATGAACTGGTTTCAAGGGATCCCCGTCGACGTGTCGTACGGGTGCACGTATATTGTTATCTTTCTTTTGCAGATGATCCTGAACTCGTTTTTGTAAGCTATGAAATTAAATATTACCGATGCACAAAAGCTTCTCGCGTCAAGATCCGAAGATTATTTAAGTATGGCAGACCGCGGGGAGCTTGTGTGCGGAAATTTTCTGACTCCCTCGGAGGCGGCATTTGTTGCCGTTTGTATGAAGGAGCTTGGAGCGCAGGACAGATTCTTTCTGTTCGGCGGACATAAAGAAGCCGAGCGAAAGCGACTCTTTGTTTTGCCCTCGTTTCTATCGGATGTCGACGGGGAAGCCGAGGAGAAGGCGAGAGATTATTTCCCCGACGATCTTGCAAGCTCTGTCAGGGCGGTGAGGATACAAGGAAGCGGATATCGCACTCTTTCTCACAGAGATTATCTCGGCTCGCTTTTGGCGTTAGGGATAGAGCGCACCTCACTTGGAGATATTGCCGTTTTGGACGATCATAGTGCGGTCGTTTTCTGCACCGATAAGATATTCGATTTTCTGCTTACAAGCATCGACCGTGTTGCATCGGACAAGGTCACTGTAAGCGAGTATGCAAATATATCGGAGCTTGAGGTCAAAAGGGAATATCTACCCATCTCTGACACCGTAGCGTCAAACCGGCTTGACTGTATAGTCGGAGCATTGACAAACCTTTCGAGAGAAAAAGCGCAGACTGCGATAAAAAGCGGTCTTTGCGAGGTCAATTATCTGCCCGAGGACAGATGTGACCTTGCTTTGAGTATCCCTAGCACTGTAAGCGTGCGCGGATACGGCAAATATGACCTGCTCTCCTTCGATGGAGAGACTAAAAAGGGCAGACTTCGTATGGTTGCCCGAAAATACGTTTGATTACAAATAAAATCTATATACATTTAAATTTTGGAGAACTATTATGGCAAAGGACTACACAAGTTCACTCAATCTACCTAAAACAGAATTTTCAATGAAGGCGAATCTCCCCCAGAGAGAGCCCGAGACCCTGAAATATTGGGATGACATCGATCTTTATAACAAAATGATTGAGGTCAGAGCTGACGGCAAGGTATTTTCCTTCCACGACGGCCCTCCCTTCTCAAACGGAAACATCCATATGGGTCATGCCCTCAATAAGACCATCAAGGACTTTATCAACAAGTATAAAGCGATGACGGGATACAAGATCTCCTACGTACCCGGCTGGGACAACCATGGTATGCCCATCGAGTCGGCAATTCTCAAGAAGAATAAGATCGACCGCAAGAAGATGTCTATCCCCGAGTTCCGTTCTGCTTGTGAAAAATTCGCGCAGGGCTTTATCGACACTCAGATGGAGCAGTTCAAGAGACTTGGACTTGTAGGTGACTGGGAGCATCCTTACACGACTATGTCCCCCGAGTTCGAGGCGGCAGAGGTCAAGGTGTTTGGAGAGATGTTCAAGAAGGGCTACATCTATAAGGGACTTAAGCCTGTTTACTGGTGCCCCAAGGACGAGACCGCGCTCGCAGAGGCAGAGATCGAATACCAGACCGATAAGTGCACCTCTATTTACGTAAAGTTCAAGGTCAGCGACGACAAGGGCAAGCTCGCCTCCGTCTGTGACCTCAATAATACCTACTTCGTTATCTGGACAACTACCACCTGGACTCTGCCCGGCAACCTTGCTATCGCGCTCAATCCCGTTGAGGAATACGCGCTTGTAAAGGCAGAGAATGGCGAGACCTACGTTCTTGCAAAGGCGCTCACCGAAAAGACCATGAAGGCGGCAGGCATAGAGAGCTACGAGATCCTTACAACAATGGCAGGCTCGGAGTTCGAGTATATGACCGCACAGCACCCCTTCCTTGACAGAAAGAGCGTAGTAGTTAACGCAGATTACGTAACTATGGATAGCGGTACGGGATGCGTACACACAGCACCCGGCTTCGGCGCAGACGACTATCAGACCTGCCGCCGTTATAACATTGATATCATCGTTCCCGTCGACGACCGCGGTTATCAGACCGAGGACGCAGGCAAGTTCGCGGGTATGTATTACGCAGTATCCAACGAGGCAATACTCGAGGATATGAAGGAAACGGGCGCTCTTCTCGCAAGCGAGGAGATCGAGCACGAGTATCCTCACTGCTGGAGATGTAAGTCTCCTATCATCTTCCGCGCAACTCCTCAGTGGTTCTGCTCGGTCGAGTCCTTCAAGGATGCGGCAGTTGAGGCTTGTAAGCCTGTAAAGTGGCTTCCCACATGGGGAGAGGAGAGAATGATCCAGATGATCAGAGAGAGAGCCGACTGGTGTATCTCCCGTCAGCGTCATTGGGGTCTTCCTATTCCCGTATTCTACTGCGACGATTGCAAGAAGCCTATCTGCAACGACGAGACCATCGAGGCAGTTTCGAAGCTCTTTGGCGAAAAGGGCTCTAACGCTTGGTTTATGATGGAAGCAAACGAGATTCTTCCCGAGGGCTTTGTATGTCCTCATTGCGGCAAGGCGCATAGCTTTAGCAAGGAGACCAACACGCTTGACGGTTGGTTCGACTCGGGCTCGTCCCACTACGCAGTGCTCAAGCAGAGAGAAGACCTCACTTGGCCCTCCGATATCTATCTCGAGGGTGGCGACCAGTACAGAGGTTGGTTCCAGTCCTCGCTTCTCACCGCAGTTGGCGCAACAGGTGAGGCAAAGGCGCCCTTTAGAGCCGTTCTTACTCACGGTTGGGTAGTTGACGGCGAGGGCAAGGCGATGCACAAGTCGCTTGGCAACTCGATCAGCCCCGACGACATCGTTAAGAAATACGGCGCAGAGCTTGTTCGTCTTTGGGCGGCATCGAGCGACTATCACGCAGACGTCCGTTGCTCCGACAACATCTTCAAGCAGTTGTCCGAGTCTTACAGAAAGATCAGAAATACCGCCCGTATTATGATGGCTAACCTCGGCGATTTCAATCCCGACACCGACCTTGTCGCATACGACGATATGCTTGAGATCGACCGTTGGATTGTTGCCGAGACCAATAAGCTTGTCAAGCAGTGCCTCGAGGCGTACGACGAGTATGAGTTCCATATCGTTTACCACGCTATCAATAAGTTCTGCACCATCGAGCTCTCCAAGCTCTATATAGACATCACCAAGGACCGCCTCTACGTCGAAAAGGCAAACAGTGCGGCAAGAAGAAGCGGACAGAGTGCGCTCTATCTCGTTCTGAACGCGATCACAAGACTCTTGGCTCCCGTTATCTCCTTTACAGCAGAGGAGATCTGGAAGCACATGCCTCATGCAGAGAGCGACAAGACCGAGAGCGTGTTCCTCAACGATATGCCCATGTACGACGCTAGCCTTGCAGAGAAGACCGCAGAGCTTTGCGCGAAGTGGGATAAGCTCTTTGAGTACAGAGACGACGTTATGAAGGCACTCGAGCTTGCTCGTGCCAACAAGATGATCGGTAAGTCTCTCGATGCGAAGGTTACCGTTTATACAAATGACGACGAGGCTTACGGTGCGCTCTGCGCGTTTGCCGATAAGCTCGCCGAGATCTATATCACCTCGGCTGCATACGTGGTCAAGGGAGATGCTCCCGAGGGCGCGTTTGCCGAAACTCAGACAGGTATCGCAGTTCTCGTTCAGAACGCGGACGGTTGTAAGTGCGGCAGATGCTGGTCGTACTCCACCGAGGGCGTGACCGACGACGAGGGAGGCTTCCTCTGCGAGCGTTGCAGAAAGCTGTTGGTTTAATATGAGATTGCGGGGGAAGGAACTTTTCGAGAAAAGCTTCCTTCCCCCGCACCCCCATCTTCAAAAGCTTTTCCCAAAAATGTGAAAGTGTTAGACGTTTTCCCGTCTTTCTATAGGGAAAAGGCTCAACACGGTTGAAAGGAATTATACAAATGACAGCGATAATTATATCGATTATTTTGATGATCGTGTCCGTTATAGCGGATCAGGTCACAAAATATTTGGTCGTGGCAAATATGGAGCTGCACGAGTCGATAGACGTCATCCCGGGCGTTTTCCGATTTACGTACATCCACAATGACGGTGCGGCTTTTGGCTCACTTGATGACGCGCGCTGGATATTTATGATCTTGTCCACGGTCGCGATAGTTGCTATCCTTGGATATCTCTTCTGGAAGAAGCCGCAGGATAAGCTTCTGCTTTCCTCATTGATCCTTATAACAAGCGGCGGCATCGGAAATATGATTGACCGCATAAGACTCGGCTACGTTATAGATTTCATTGATTTCTGTGCTTTTCCGAAGATATGGATGTGGATATTTAACGTCGCAGACGTTTGCGTTTGCGTAGGTGCAGGACTTTTGGCGCTCTGGATGATTCTCGACACGGTAAAGGAAGTAAAAAAAGAAAAAGCTCAGAAGCTTGCAACTAAAGCAGAAAGTGCCGACCAAAACGGAGAAGACAATGAGCTTTGATGAAATAAAGAGCCTCGATCAGACCGAGGATTTAAGCACAGACGATTTACTTTGCCTGACCGCACCCGACGAATTTGTCGGCGAGCGCATCGACCGATTTTTGACCCAAAGCACCGACCAGACGAGATCTTTTATAACCAAGCTGATCGAAAATGGAATGGTGTTGGTCAACGGCAAGGTGACGAGCAAAAACTATAAGCTCCGCAAGCTTGATGAGATAGAAGTCAGGTTTCCCGAGCCTGAAGCGGACGAGGCGATCCCCGAGAATATCCCCCTCGATATCATCTACGAGGACAACGATATCATAGTTATCAATAAGCCCTCTGGAATGATAGTCCACCCTGCCACTGGAATATATACGGGCACGCTCGTCAACGCACTGCTTTACCACTGTAAAGACTCTCTGTCGGGTATCGGTGGCATAGTCCGCCCGGGAATCGTCCATAGAATAGACAAGGACACCTCGGGACTTTTAGTGGTAGCTAAAAACGACGAAGCGCACCTCTCGCTCTCCGAGCAGTTAAAGACCCACGAGGTCAGCCGCGTCTATCACGCCATTGCGATCGGCAATATTAAGGACGACAGCGGTACTATAAACAAACCCATCGGACGTCACCCGACTGACCGTAAGAAAATGGCAGTGATAACCGACCCCGAGAGAAGATCAAGAGAGGCGATAACGCATTATGAGGTCGTCGAGCGCTATCAGATCCCCACGGGAAGATTTACTTACGTGAAATGCAAGCTCGAAACGGGCAGAACGCACCAGATAAGAGTGCATTTGTCGTCGATAGGGCATTCTCTTGTCGGAGACCTTGTCTACGGCGGAGGAAACACCAAATTCGAGGCAGAGACCAAAGCGCTTATCAACGGTCAGTGTCTGCACGCAAGGGAATTGGAGCTCACTCACCCTCGCACCAAAGAAAAGATGCACTTCGAGTCACCCCTACCCGAGAATTTCGAGAAAATACTCGAAAAGCTCCGCAAACAAAATATGTAAAGGAAGTATTTATTATGCACGACGAGTTAACAGCCGTTGATATAAAGAAAATGCAGGAGGAAGTCGACTACCGTATGTGTGTCCTCCGTCCTCAGCTGCTCGCAGAGGTGCAGAGAACGAGAGAGTTCGGAGACCTCAGCGAAAACGCCGAATATAAAGAGGCAAAGAGAGAGAAGAATGCAAACGAAAGCCGCATCCGATACCTCAAGAAAATGATCGAGACCGCAAAGGTCATCAAGGTCGAGCAAAAGAGCGACACGGTCTGCCTTTTCGACACCGTTACTTATTACATCGAGGAGGACGACGAGGAGGAGCAGAGACAGATAGTCACCACTCTGCGTCAGGACGTTTTGCACGGATATCTCAGCAAGGAATCACCGCTTGGTAAGGCTTTGCTTGGCAAAAAGGTCGGAGACCGAGTTTGCGTCAAGGTTAACGATAATTACAGCTACTACGTCGTTGTCCGTGGGATCTCCAAAGGCGAGGACGACGAAAACATCCCGATCAGCTCGTATTAATAACAAAAAGGCAGAGATTTCTCTGCCTTTTTGTTCGCTTATAATAGCATGTCGCTTTTATATTATCATTCAATACCCTTAACGTCGTATCCCTGATCCTCAACAGTCTTTTTCAGTACGCCATCGTCAATGTTTGCGTTAAGCGTAACGATCGCAGTGCCGTTTTCGTGGCTGACCTCAGCAGAAGCGACTCCTTCAAGCGCCTCAAGGCATCTTTTTACGCGACCCGAGCAGTGAGGGCACATCATTCCTTCGATCTTCATTGTTTTAATCATTTTTTCTTCTCCTTTATTCTCCACCACGCTTGTTGCGACGGTATTTTTGTTTGTTTTTTTCTTTTTGTAAGGCTTGTTAACGTTGACAAGATTAAGTCGCAGAGCGTTCGTCACAACACAGAAGCTTGAAAGCGACATAGCCGCCGCACCGAACATCGGATTGAGTTGCCAGCCCAAAAGGGGAATGAACAGCCCCGCCGCCAAAGGAATTCCAACGGCGTTGTAGAAAAATGCCCAGAACAGATTTTCGTGAATGTTGCGAAGCGTTGCGCGGCTTAACTTGATCGCCCGAGGCAGATCCGAAAGCTTGCTTTTCATCAGAACAACGTCAGCCGCATCTATTGCTACGTCAGTGCCCGCGCCGATCGCGATTCCAACGTCGGCAGTCGCAAGCGCGGGAGCATCGTTGACTCCGTCGCCCACCATTATCGCCCGACCTTGTGCTTTGTAGCGCTCGATCGCCGCAGCCTTACCGTCGGGCAGAACTCCCGCAATGACCTCGTCAACCTCAGCCTCGCGCCCGATAGAAAGCGCGGTCTTTTCGTTGTCGCCCGTAAGCATAACGACCTGCAGCCCCATATTTTTCATTTCAATTATCGCGCCTCGACTGTCTTCCTTTATCTCGTCCGCGATCGCGATAATTCCTGCAAATTTTCCGTCAATCGTGAAAAACGTCGGCGTTTTTCCACTATCCGAGAGCTTTTCTGCATCCAATATTGCTTCGTTGGGAACTTCACAACAAGATCCTATAAACGCGAGATTGCCTCCAACGACTCTCTTTCCGGCAACAATTCCCTCAACGCCCTTTCCTGCGGTCATTTTGAAGTCACTTGTTTCATAAAGTTCAGATCCCGACTCCTCGGCTTTTTTTACCATCGCCAACGCCAAGGGATGCTCACTTTGCTTTTCAAGAGATGCGGCAAAGCGTAAAAACTCGTTTTCGTCAAGCTCATCGCAGGGAAGAATATCGGTCACGGACATCTCACCCTTGGTTATCGTGCCGGTCTTGTCAAGAATAACGACCTTAGCTTTTCCCGTTGCCTCAAGGGATTCCGCAGTCTTAAAGAGAATGCCTTTTTTGGCACCGACTCCGCTGCCTACCATGATCGCAACGGGAGTTGCAAGTCCGAGCGCACAGGGACAGCTGATGACTAACACCGAAATCGCGCGCGCAAGGGCAAATCCAACAGTTTCTTTTGCTATAAGCCAACCAATGCCTGTAACAAACGCGATCAGTATGACCGCAGGCACGAAAATGCCCGACACCTTGTCGGCAGCCTTTGCAATCGGAGCTTTTGTTGCCGAAGCGTCGCTGACTATCTTGATTATCTGAGAGAGAGTTGTATCCTCACCCACTCGCACCGCCTCACACTTTACGAATCCCGAGCGATTGATCGTTCCAGCCGAGATTTTGTCGCCCACGGACTTGTCCACGGGCAGACTCTCACCGGTCAGCATCGACTCGTCAAAAGCACCGTTGCCGTCGAGAATTATGCCGTCAACCGCCACCTTTTCTCCCGACCGCACGATGAAAATGTCGCCCTTAACGATCTCGTCCGTAGGAATGCTGATCTCCTCTCCGTTTCTTATCACGGTCGCCGTGTCGGGCGAAAGCTCCATAAGAGAGCGAAGCGCGTTTGTCGTCCGTCCCTTTGAGATCGCTTCAAGTAGCTTGCCCACGGTGATCAAAGTCAGGATCATAGCCGCCGATTCAAAATAAAGCTCGTGCAGATAATGATACGACGCCTCAAATTGTCCGTTTGCCTGCGCGGCACTCATCATAAAAAGTGCGTAAACACTGTAAATAAACGATGCCCCCGAGCCAAGTGCCACTAAAGTGTCCATGTTTGGCGCGCGATGGATAAGCCCCTTAAATCCGCTGATGAAAAACTTTTGATTGATCACCATAATTATAACGCATAAAAGAAGCTGAAGCAGAGTTGACGCCACGGGATTTTGCGAAAAGAAGGCAGGCAGAGGCCAACTCCACATAACGTGGCCCATGGAAATATACATCAATATTATCAAGAATCCCGCCGACGCAATAAGACGGTTTCGGAGAGATGCGATCTCCTTGCCGTTACCGAGATCCACGTCGGATCTTTTCGTTTCTTTAGCACTGCTGCCCTCGACCTCCGCGCCGTAGCCCGCATCGACTACTGCCTTGATTATCTGCTCGTCGCTGGCGTTGCCCTCAACTCCCATTGAGTTTGTCAGCAAGCTGACCGAGCACGAGCTGACTCCATCGACCGCCGAAACGGCCTTTTCTACACGGGCAGAGCAAGCCGCACAGCTCATACCCGTAACCTTGTATTTTTTCATAATTACTACCTGCCGAATTTTATTTAAGAAGCTTGGCTAATAATTCTATAAGCTCGTCAACCTTCTCGCCGCCACCGTTTGCAATATCGTCAGAAACACAGGTGCGGATATGATTAGCCAGTAACTCCTTGTTAAAGCTGCCAAGCGCCGCAGAAACGGCAGAAGCTTGTATAAGAATATCGGCGCAATAAGCATCCTTTTCCACCATGCCGCGAATTCCACGGATCTGCCCTTCAATGCGACTGAGACGGTTAATAAGCGCCTTCTTTTCCTCCTCGGATCGCATTTTGGTTTTCATGCAACAGTTTTCCATATAATCCTTGCCTCCAACGGTCAGTTTTATAATTTCTGATTTGATTATATACCCCGAGGGGGTATTTGTCAAGAGCGAAATTAATAAAAAAGAAAATATTTTTCAAAAAAGGCTTGACAACGGGCTATTTTTGTGATATCATATTTGAGTCGCTGATAAAACTGAAAAATTATAAGCCGAACAAATACGGAGAAGTCGCGTAGCTGGTCGAGCGCGCACGATTGGAAATCGTGTAACCGTCAAAAGCGGTTCGAGAGTTCGAATCTCTCCTTCTCCGCCAACGCAAAGGGTGCCTATGGCACCCTTTTTGCGTTGGCGGAGCGAGATTCGAACCTCGAACCGCGTAGCGGTGAGAGAGGGAGAATTCGTCCACGCCGCCGGTGGCGGATAAAGTGGACGAATTCGAGTGGCAGCCTTACCGCACAGCGGAACAGTTGAAGCGGTTGTGCAGACGTATAATCTTCAAGTTGCAACAGTGCAAGCAAGCAAAGATTGCACGACAAATTTTCTCAAGGGTGCCTATGGCACCCTTTTTGCTTACAAAATGAAAAGGCTCCTACCTTAAGGTAAGAGCCCTTTTATTTTAATTTTATATCTTTATATCTTCGCAAAGAAATCTGCGATAACATCCCAAACGGGAGTCAACTCCACGAGAACGGGAACGATTATAAGCGAGATAACCGACATCAGCTTGATAAGAATATCCATGGCAGGACCGGCGGTATCCTTAAGAGGATCACCGACCGTGTCACCGGTTATAGCCGCCTTGTGAGTGTCGCTGCCCTTTCCACCGAAGTTTCCGGCTTCAATAAACTTCTTCGCGTTGTCCCACGCGCCGCCGGCGTTTGCCATAAATACGGCAAGCATGATCGCCGAAACGAGACCGCCGATAAGAAGTCCGCCAAGACCTGCCGCGCCGAGAATAAGACCT
>JAFXHH010000012.1 GCA_017536475.1 Clostridia bacterium | reverse complement strand
TTGTTGTTCAATTGTCAAGCTTCAATTTCGCGCTCCCTTTTTGCGAGCGCTTGTCTATTATATCACAGCTCTTTGCCTTTGTCAATACCTTTTTGAAATTTTTTTCAAAATTTTTTTCAACTTCAAAGCACTGCAATATCCTTGCTGCCACTTTCGCGACAGCTTCACTATTCTACCACTTTCTCTTCCCTTTGTCAAGGGGTTTTTTTCAATTTTTGTCATTTTGTGAAATGTTTTTAATTTCACTTTTGTTCTGCTCGGTTTTATTCGACAATTTGGACAATTTTTCAATATAACCAATGATTAATCCCAAATTTTAAGGGTAAAATATCAATAAAACACAGGAGAGAGACATGCTATTATCTATTTTCATCAGGACGGTCATAATATACGTCATACTTACCATAATAATGCGAATTATGGGCAAGCGGCAGCTCGGCGAATTGGACGTCGGCGAATTAGTTATAACGATCTTGCTTTCAGAGATCGCGTCTTTACCCATCACCAACGAAGAAAAGCCCATAATGCAAGCGATCATACCCATCGTTACTCTGGCAACGTTGGAGATATTGACCTCTACCCTCCTTCTGAAAATTCCATTCACAAAGAAATTCTTATCCTCCAAGCCGTCCGTGATAATCGCGTGCGGAGTTATCGACAGAAGGGCTATGAAAAAGGTGCGCATATCGCTTGAGGAGCTGATAAGCCAGATCAGGCAAAACGGAATATACGATCTTGACGAGGTCGACTACGCCATTTTGGAGGAAAACGGAAAAATGAGCATTATTCCCAAAAGCCGTTACCGTCAGCCCGACCGAACCGATCTTCACCTTCCCGACGATGACAGCGGCGTGATGCATCTTATAGTTTCGGACGGCGTCATCAACACACACTCTCTCCGAATCCTCGGCAAAGACGAGGCTTGGGTGTACGGCACGCTGAAAAGCCACGGTTCATCTCTGCGGGACGTATTTTGTATGACCTGCAACGACGCGGGCAAGCTATATATAGCAAAGGGGGACGGAACCATCCTATCCCCCTCGGACAAATAAATATATAATAAATGTAGAAATCCGTCAATCCCGAGCCCCTTTACAGATATCCTTCAGCTCACATTCCCTGCACTTTGGCGACCGCGCCATACAAACATCACGACCGAATTGCACGATCCGATGGCAAAAATCACTTTGCTCCTCGGGTTCAAGGCATTCGGACATTATCCTTTCGACCTTTACGGGATCCTTAAGCTCCTCGGGGTAAAATCCAAGCCTGCCGCAAATGCGGATACAGTGGGTATCTGCGACCACGGCGGGCATTTTATATATGTCGCCAAGCAGAAGATTGGCGATCTTTCTGCCAACACCGGGCAGCTTCAAGAGCTCGTCCATGCTGTCGGGCACAATGCCGCCGAAATCATCGATAAGCATACGGCAGGAGTTCTTGATATCCGCGGCTTTGACGCGGTAAAGACCGCAGGGGCGAACGATCTCCTCTATTCTCTCAAGAGGCGCATCCGCAAGCGCGTCGAGCGTCGGGAACTCATAAAAAAGCTCTCGGCAGACGATATTTACTCTGGCGTCGGTGCACTGTGCTGACAGCCTGCCCATTACGAGCAGCTTCCACGCGTCCGCGCCGCCCCATTCGAGCGCGCAGGCAGCGTCGGGATATATTTTCTTTAATCTTTCAACCGCCTCTGCGGCTCTTTTTTTGTTGTCATTCATCGGGATCGTCCTTTTGTCTTTATTACTTATAAGTATACACTTTTCTTCTCGTTTTGTCAATCACTCGCGATCAGTTTTCTACGCAGAAGCTCCGTATCCTCCGCATCGGCTCTGCCGTCGAGATTTAAGTCGGCGCAAGATCGGCAAAGATCAGAAGCTTCACCGTTCGTCTGCCACCTGCGAAGAACAAGCAGATCGAGCAATGTCACCTCACCGTCGTGATCGACGTCTCCGAGAGTTACCTCTATCTCCAAAAGCCCGTCAAACTCAAAATCACCGTATTTTTCGAACGAGCATTCGGCATCGATCGGCGAATACCAATCTCTGTGCCCTCTTTCCGAAGCCGCCTTGTCGGAGCAAAGGAAGTGGCGGTGGCTGACTCTTTCCGAAGATGCGGAATCGTCCCAGGTAAGATCGACGTGATACCACTCCCCGTCAAGCCTGACGATATTCCAGATATGCGTAAGCGTATCACTGGCGGCAAAATGCGATTCGATCCCACACTCGCGCAATACCGCCGTATACAAAAGCATATAAGCCTCGCAAGTCCCCTTGCCCGTAAGCAAAAAATCGTAAACGTCATCATTTTTCATCTCGTCGTCATATTCGAAATTTTCGCAGATAAAATCGTGTAAAAACAACGCTTTTTCGACTTCACTCGCGAAATGCTCCAAAAGCGCCGCCATCGCCCCGACTTTTTCCTTGCAGTACGTTACCGCACTTTCATATTCCTCCAACGTCATCGTGTATTGAGGAGTCAAGGTCAGAACGCAACCATTCGTTTTATACGAATATCGCAGATTTCTGCTTACGAAAAACAGATATGGATCGTCCTTGATCACACACGAAAATATATGCAAAAGCTCGGTCGGATCAAGCTCAAATTCCGATACGTCTATTCTTTGCTCAAAGCTGTAAAATCCCGACGAGATCAGCTCTTGCACTGCACTGTCATTATTTGCGCTTGCGTTCACGGCAAACACATACCGAAGCAACGCCAAAGAAAGCAGACACGAGATGATCTTTCTCCACGGTACGACAAATTCAGATCTTATGCCGATCACCCCCACTCGCAAGCTTTACTTCCAAATTATATGAGAATCGAAAAAGTAAAATTCGCAAATTCTCTTGACGAGATCGGTCAATTATGATAAAATTTATTTAATTAAAGTAATCAAAGAAGGTTGTTCAATGAAAAAGAAAAGCACTCTTAAAAAATTTTTGCCATACTATCGGCCGCATCTCCCCGTTATGATCAGCGACCTTTTCTGCGCGGGACTTACGACGGTCTGCGAGCTTATGCTCCCCCTGATAGTCCGAAAGATCACGGGTGCGGCGACCGAGGACATAGCCTCGCTTACTCTTGAATTGATCCTGACGTGCGGCATCGGTTATCTCATTCTCCGCGTCATCGACACCGCCGCCAACTACTATATGACGACGGTCGGTCACATAATGGGAACGAAGATCGAGACCGATATGCGACACGATCTCTTCGCACACCTGCAAAAGCTGTCGTTCTCCTACTACGACAACGCGAAGATCGGAACGCTGATGTCGAGGATCACCACCGACCTTTTCGACGTCACCGAATTCGCGCATCACTGCCCCGAGGAATTTTTTATCGCAGGCATCAAGATCGTCTGCTCGTTTATAATCCTCTGCACGATGAGCGTGCCGCTGACCTTGATCATTTTCTCGGTCATCCCGATAATGATAGCCGTGCTCATCTACTTCCGATTCAGAATGAAGAAAAACTTTTCGGAATCTCGGAAGCATATCGGAGAGCTTAATTCTCAGGTCGAAGATAGTCTGCTTGGTATCAGAGTGGTAAAATCCTTCGCCCGAGAGGAGCTTGAGCAGGACAAATTCGACAAGGGCAACGAGAAATTTCTCAAGCTCAAGACCGAGCGATACAAGATAATGGGTGGTTTTACCTCGTCAACCCGTCTGTTCGACGGAATCATGTACATAGTAGTGGTCACCGTCGGCGCGCTGTTCATGCTTTTGCCCAAGTCAAATCCCGCAAGCATCACCGCGGCGGATTACGTGGCTTACCTTATGTTCGTAACGACGCTTCTGACCTCGATACGCCGTATCGTCGAATTTGCCGAGCAGTTCCAGCAAGGAATGAGTGGTATCGAGCGTTTTCAGGAAATTATGGACACCGACCCCGAGATAGTCGACGCACCGAACGCCGTCAAGCTTGAGAACGTGGTCGGAAACGTTGAATTTAAGGACGTTTCCTTCCATTACGACAGCGGAGACCGCAACGTGCTGACCGCGCTTGATCTCAAGGTCAAGGCGGGCGAGAGTATCGCCCTCGTCGGTCCCTCGGGCGGCGGCAAGACTACACTCTGCTCCCTTATTCCGAGATTTTACGACGTTTCCTCGGGAAGCATCCTGATCGACGGCGTCGATATCAGATCCGTCACGATCAGCTCTTTAAGAGATAACGTCGGAGTTGTCGCGCAGGACGTTTATCTTTTCTCGGGCAGCGTTCGCGAGAACATAGCCTACGGAAAGATAGGAGCGAGTGACGAGGAGATAATCGAGGCGGCAAAGCTTGCAGGCGCGCACGATTTTATTTCTTCCCTCCCCGAAGGCTATAACACCTACGTCGGAGAGCGCGGAGTCAAGCTCTCGGGAGGACAGAAGCAGCGTATTTCCATTGCTCGTCTGTTCTTGAAAAATCCTCCCATACTCATTCTCGACGAAGCGACCAGCGCGCTTGACAACGAAAGCGAAAAGCTGGTTCAAGAGTCCCTTGAAAAGCTTGCTCACGGAAGAACGACCTTCACGATCGCTCACCGCCTGACAACGATCAAAAACGCCGACCGAATCCTCGTCCTCACCGAAAACGGCATTGAAGAATCGGGCACGCACGCAGAGCTTATTGCCAAGGGCGGTATGTACAGCGAGCTATATAGACTTTATTCGTCAGAATCCTGATAAACAAAAAATCACTTGCCATAGCAAGTGATTTTTTGTTTTACGTTTATTTCGTCGCAGTGACGGTCACCTCGTTGCCGATCGTCGAATACGACAGAGATCCTGCTCCGATCCCTATGAATATATCATTTGAATTCTTATCGAACCACGCAGAGAAGTCTGCACCTTCGTAACAGAATTTCGCCGTTCGCTCTCCGTTCTCCTCTGCGCCAAACAGTCCGATGACCTTTTCTGCACCGTCGCTATCGTCGACGACCGCGCCTATGACCTCATAATATCCTTGGTCATCATGATTGCACTCGGGAAGAACAAACAGCTCATTCACAAAGTGATCGTCGTCTATTTCGTCAAGGCTCATATTGAAATAGTTTCTCAATATAACGCCGTGATCATCCTGATCATCCCAGGTGATGTCGGTATATACGCAGGTTTCGTCGTCTAGCCAGACCACAGTCCAGGCATGCGCCTCGTCTTTGGAATAACCGTTCACCGTCCAAGCTCTGATTCCCGATCTCATCAGAAGCAGCTGATACGCGGTCGAATATCCGTTACAGACCGCCTCCCCAAGCACCAAAGCGCCGTAAGGTGTCTGATCGTGCGTGCCGTATTTGTAAATCACCATCTCCGCTACCTTGTCGTGAAGATAGAGTGCTTTGTCAAACGTGCTTCCCTTGGGAACCCCCTTGATTATCTCCTCAACTGCAGCATCAAGTTCATTCTTTTTCGAAGCAATGTCCTCCAACTCAAACAGATATTGAGGGTAGAATGCCTTTATAACTCCTTCACGCACGGCGTAAGTGCCTCCTCCCAACCACCAAAAGCATTCGGGGTGATCGCTAAGGAAAATGGTTTTTGCAACCGTAAGGTCGTTTAAAGTTACGTTCAAGCTCTCATCGAACTCTATAGTCTCCGCAGGAATGTCGGCTAAAATATGAGTTTCCATCAACTCATAAACATACAGCGCGTTTCCCGAAATAGTGGTCTTTCCGTATGCAACAACTTCCTTAGGCACTTCGGGTTCGGGTTCAGCCGTGGTGTCGGGTTCAGCCGTGGTGTCGGGCTCAGCCGTGGTGTCGGGCTCAGCCGTGGTGTCGGGCTCAGCCGTGGTATCGGGCTCAGCCGTGGTATCGGGCTCAGCCGTGGTGTCGGGCTCAGCCGTGGTATCGGGCTCAGCCGTGGTATCGGGCTCAGCCGTGGTATCGGGCTCAGCCGTGGTATCGGGCTCAGCCGTGGTATCGAGCACATCCGTTGTCTCGGTTTCAACTGTAGTTTCAATGTCAGCAACAGTGCTCGATTCAGTATCGGTAACGGCAGTAGTTTCCGACTGTTGAGGAGTCAAAGACGACAGATCGCAAGAACAAATAAATAACACGCAAGCTATCGTTAAAGCAATCAAAAAAAATCTGCGTTTCATTTGTTCCTCCCATAAAAAAACATACTACGATTATATCAATTTGTTATGATATTGTCAACATTTTTTTGATAAACCAATCACATTTATCGACCACAAATTTATTTGACTGAAAACTGCACACGATTTGTCGAAAAAATTGACGAATCTGGTTCTTTAAATATTTTTTGTTTCATTCAACTTTCATCAGAAAATTCATCGCCAAGAAACGTCATCTTTGCCGTAACCAAAGACTCATTCCAATCTTCAATATATATATTTCCCCACTCGTCAGACGTCCCGGCATAAATTATGTTAACACGGTTATGTATCTCACAGAAAGCACCAGCACCAATTTTTTCAACACTTTTTGGTATAGTAACGCTCTCCAGACTCGTACAGTCAAAGAAAAGCCAGTCCATTATTTGCGTCAGGCCCTCGGGTAATGTCACACTCTTTACGCTGCTACACGCAAAAACCGAATCGGCTATCTCCGTGACACTTGAAGGAATTACTATATGTGATATGCTGGAACTGTATTCAAATGCACTCTCTCCAATCGAGGTAGCGTCGGCAGGAATTTCAAAATTACCAAATCCGATTATAATTCGACCGTCCTCACTAATCAAACAATTAGTTTCAACGTGATAATGGCTGTTCAAGGGATCGACAGTTATCCTTTTTACCTTTCCCGAAACTATGCAGTCACCTATCCATTCCACGCTTGCGGGAATATGTATGCTTGCAATCTTATCGCAATAATAAAACGCTGCTCTTCCAATATATGTAACACCCTCGGGTATATTTACATACGAAAGCTCATAACAACACTCAAAAGCTTGCTCCCCTATGGTTTTGAGATTTTTAGACAGCTTAACGCTTGTAAGCTTGATACAGCCGCTAAATGCCGATTTGCCGATCTCGACCACTCCGTCAGGCAAAACCACGGTGGAAAGAGCGTCGCAAAATGCAAATGCTCGCTCTCCTATGATCTTAAGCTTTTTGGGAAATTTTACGCTTTCAAGATTCATGCAGGTATTAAATGCATCGTTTCCAATGACCTCTACGGAATCTGGCAGCACAATGCTTCTAATATTGCATATTTTTTCTTCACTCCAAAAATCTTCTTCATCATAAAAAGCATTATTGCCTACTGCAACAACAATATCTCCATTGGGCGAAACCTCTGGCACAACAATGTCAAGACTTTTACAACTGCCTATCGAAGCAAGATAACAGGTCCCGTCACCGTAAGAAATAAATTCAAGTCCCGCGGAGTATCCTGCAGGGATAGTCTCGTATTCCCTTTCCTTACATCTGCCACACTCACGATATTTTACGCCGTCGGTATCTGCGCTCACCTCGCTGACAGTTACCCAGCCCCCGTATTGATGACCCAGTGGATCTTTCTTGATTTTTTCAATAGTTTCTTTGCAGTCAAGACACACAATTTTGATCTTCCCGTGCGTCGTGCAACTTCGTTTGGATTCGGTCACCGATTGAGTGCGTGAGTGAGTGCAAGGTTCGGTCTCTGTTTCCTCTATCGACGTCTCCTCGCTACTCGTTGTCTCTGATACAGAGCTTGTCTCTTGAAGCTCACTCTGATTTTCGGAGGACGACTCATACAAGCCCATATAATCAACAATATCGGCAAATTCACAGCCCGCAAAAGAAACGAAGATAAAAATAAATACACAAGCAAATAAAATTCGATATTTTTTCACGACAAGTCCTCCGGTTGATTTGGTAAAATAATTATATCATATCGCCGCGCTATATGTCAATATGAGTAGGAGGCAAAGCTAAAAGTTTACATTTTAATTTGTAAAAAATAAGCCCCCGAAATCTCCACAAGATCGCTAAAAACGATCGCGTGCAAATTCCGAGGACATATGCCCCGCCGAGCCGTGTACCCGAAGAAATGGAACCCTGTTCTCCAGGGCGGTGCTCTATGTGCAACTTTACTGCTCCCAACGTCTCGTTGTCCGTCGGGACAAGTCAACCGTACGGACAGGAGGAGGTCTGCAAACCGTTGCCCAATTTATTTCGAGCTCCATTAATCATTTGTAGGTCTCAATCAAGCGAATATCACGAACTAAGCAGGATTTTAATTATTAAAAGCAGTCGCCCGTGGGCTAAAACAAGCTTTTCACCCACGGGCATTCTTAATGATTCAAAACGAATCCTTCACAAATTGCGTTTGTTTCGAATAAAAACTTATTTTCTCATTGGCCTATACCTAAAATATGATATGTTCAAAAACCTATGATTATGTTTAAATATCAAATTTCCATTGGCTTATACCGTTAAAATTTACGTGTTTATTCTTCTTTTAAATATCTTCCGTCCACTCACGTCACGCACAAAATTTAAATTTCCATTGGCTTATACCTTTTTGATTTTTGTTGATAACCCTTAATTTGAATTTAAATCTTATATTTCCATTGGCGTAGTAACTTAATTAATATTCAAATTTCAAACGACCTTCTCGCAAAGATCAAGCGTCGTAATCCTCATCAAACAAGTCATCGAAGAAATTAGCGACCTTATCAAATTCATCTTCGTCGTCAACGGTGACGTAAACCTCTTCGCCTTCTTCGTCCTTTTCAAGTTTGAGCAGTACGTATTCGATTATGCCCTCGTTATTTGCCTCTGCTCCCGCGGGAGTCATAGCAAAATAGATGACACCGTCGATCTCCGCGTCTCCTATGACCTCGAAATCGATCTCCTTTCCGTCTTCGTCGGTCAAGGTTATTATGTCGATCTCTTCTTCGTTCTGCGTCTCGTTGTTCTTTTCTGTAGCCATGGGACTGTACCTCTCTTTCCTCTTAACTCCGAACTATATATAAATGCTTGTTGCACGAGACCGTACAACTTGCGCCGTTGGCATCTTTCCTTTACACCTATATTGTAGCACAGAATTTTTATTTTGTCAATAGTGTTTTGTGCATTTTTTACACTTTTTTTTGATTTGATATAATTTTTTTATCTAAAAGCACAATGCGACGTCATTCGCCAAAGTCAAGCACGTCCGAAAGAATACTATTGCTGACAAACGTGCCCTTTTCGGTAAATCTGCATTTTTTATCGGTTATCTCGACAAAATCGAGAGAATATTGCTTGATTTTATCAAAAATACAGAGAAAATCCTCGCCGAACCGCGCTTTAAAATCCAAAATGTCGATTCCCTCTGAAAGTCTCATTCCGAGCATAACGTACTCGTTCATAGCCTCGCGTTTGCCGATCGGCTCTACGTCTATTATCGTACATTTCCCCTCAATATATGCATCTATATCACGGGAATGTGCAAAACGAACGCCGTCAAAGTACGAATGCGCGGCAGAGCCGAAGCCGAGATAGTTCCCGTAGGTCCAATACTTCAGATTGTGCCGTGACTCCCTACCCTTTTTCGAGAAATTGCTGATCTCGTATTTGTGATAGCCGTATTTTGCCAAGATCTCGCCCATATCGTCGTACATATCACTGACCGTATCCTCGTCGGGCAGATCAAGACTGTCGCGGCGGCGGTGGAAGTTCGTTCCCTCCTCTACCGTTAGCGCATAGGAGGAAATATGCTCGGGGGCAAGCATGGCAAGTCCTTCGACGGATTTTTTTAAGGTTTCTCGCGTCTGGTTTGGTATTCCATACATCAGATCGACCGAAATATTGTCAAATCCCGCCTTCCTTGCCGCGCCATAGGTCTCAAGAAAATCTCCCGATCCGTGAATACGGCCAAGCACGCGCAGCTCGCTGTCGTGAATACTCTGCATGCCTATACTCAATCGGTTTACACCCAGCCCTCGCAGGTCGGATAACCCCTCGAGTCCGATCGATCTCGGATTGCACTCGGCGGTGATCTCCGCGCCCGCGGATATGCCGAAATTCGACTCCACAGCTTCAAGAATACGCGCAAATTGCCCCGCACTCATCAGCGTGGGCGTTCCGCCGCCGAAATAGACGGTATCTGTCTGCGGCAGTTCTCCCGTTTGCTTTATCTTGTCGGCAAAATCTCCTATTTCAGAGCAGATCCGCGAAACGTACGCGTCTTTTTTTGACCCGTCCGCGCCTGTGACCGAGCAAAAATCGCAATAGTGACACTTCGACAGACAAAACGGCACGTGGACGTATATTCCGACGTTTTTCGGTCGCCCCTCTTTGCCGACGAAGCCTCGAAATTCCTTCATATCAGTCGTCATCTCCGAGCTTGAGCACCGCCATAAACGCCTCGGGCGATACCTGTACCGAGCCGAGCTGACGCATCTTTTTCTTACCCTCCTTCTGCTTTTCAAGCAGCTTCTTCTTTCGGGTAATATCTCCGCCGTAGCACTTTGCAAGTACGTCTTTTCTCATAGCCTTGACGGTCTCGCGCGCGATGACCTTTGCGCCGATCGCCGCCTGGATCGGTATCTCGAAAAGCTGTCTCGGGATGTTCTCCTTGAGCTTTTCCGCAGTCCTTCTCGCTCTCGAATACGCCTTTTCCTCGTGAACTATAAAGGAAAGCGCGTCAACCTGCTCTCCGTTGAGCAAAAAGTCGAGCTTGACAAGCTTCGAGGGCTCGTAGCCCTTAAGCTCGTAGTCGAGCGACGCGTAGCCGCGCGAACGGCTCTTGAGCGCATCGAAAAAGTCGTATATGATCTCGTTGAGAGGCAGATCGTAGTGAAGCTCGACTCTGGTGCTGTCGAGATATTTCATATCGTTGAAAATGCCTCGTCTGTCCTGGCAAAGATCCATAAGTCCGCCAACGAACTCGGTAGGCGTGATGATGCTCGCCTTGACAAGCGGCTCCTTGGCAACCTCTATTACGTCCGCAGAGGGATAATTCGAGGGGTTGTCTATCATAACCGTCTCACCCGTGCGGAGGTTGACCTCGTAAATAACACCGGGGGCGGTGGTAATAAGATCGAGATTAAACTCTCTCTCAAGTCGCTCCTCTATGATCTCCATGTGGAGAAGTCCCAAAAATCCGCAACGGAAACCGAAACCGAGAGCCGCCGACGTCTCGGGCTCAAAGGTGAGCGCCGCATCGTTGAGCTGAAGCTTGTCGAGCGCGTCGCGAAGGTCGCCGTACTTTGCACCGTCCGCGGGATATATTCCCGCAAAGACCATCGGCTGTGCCGACTTAAATCCGGGCAGAGCCTCCTTGGCAGGATCATTCGCAAGCGTGACCGTATCGCCGACTCGGGTATCGCCAACGCTCTTGATAGAGGCAGTAATGTATCCAACCTCTCCCGCGCACAGCTCGTCGCATCTGCAAAGTCCGAACGCTTCCATCGTTCCGACCTCAACGACGTCAAACTCCTTGCCCGTGCTCATAAGTCTTATTCTGTCGCCCGCGCGAAGCTTACCGTCGAACACTCTGACGTTGACCACGACGCCGAGATAGCTGTCGTAATATGAATCGAATATGAGGCACTTAAGCGGCGCGTTCTCATCACCCTTGGGTGCGGGAATATCACGCACGACCGCCTCAAGCACCTGCTCTATATTAAGTCCCGTCTTTGCCGAGACTGCAGGACAGCCCTCCGCAACTATGCCGATCTGCTCCTCGATCTCGTTCCTCGCTCGGTCGATGTCTGCACTCGGCAGATCTATCTTGTTGATTACGGGAATTATCTCAAGGTCTGCATCTACGGCAAGATACGCGTTTGCAAGCGTCTGCGCCTCGATTCCCTGAGTCGCGTCAACGACCAGAAGCGCGCCGTCGCAGGCGTTGAGCGATCTCGACACCTCGTAGTTGAAGTCGACGTGACCGGGGGTATCTATAAGATTGAACACGTACTGCTCCCCGTCGGGCGCGACGTAGTCCAATTTTACAGCCCTTGCCTTGATAGTAATACCTCTCTCTTTTTCGAGGTCCATATTGTCAAGAACCTGCTCCTCCATCTCGCGCTTCGAGACCGCCTGCGTGGACTCGAGGATTCGATCCGCAAGCGTGGATTTACCGTGGTCGATATGCGCGATTATAGAGAAGTTTCTTATCTTTTTCATTCTGTCTGACTGTGACATCGATTTTTTATCTCCATTCAAAAGTGGATATTTCTGTATCAATATTATATTTTAACATATTTTCTCGTTTTCTGCAATAGGGTTATCGATTTTTTTACAATTCGTATTGTAATCTTCAGACCGCAAAAAATCGACAAAATCCCTGCACGTTCTTTGAGTATCTACATATTATGATAGTGAGAACGACCTTCTCAATTCAAACCACATATCATCTCAAGGAGGATATTATGAATAACAACTGTCTTTGCTCTCTTTTCAACAGCGAATGGATCTGGATTCTCATCGTTGCTCTTATCGTTATCAACTGCTGCTGCGGCTGTAACTGATCCGCTGGGTGAATAACACCGAGGGCGCTTTTCTTTTCGAAAAGCGCCCTCTCGGTCTGTCAAAAATGTTGGCATCTGCCTTTTTTTGAAGTCTCTCGAATTATTCCAATTTCAGATAATCACTGTTCAAAAACGCGTGTGCGGTCAGCATCGAGTCAGTAGGTATCAGCTTTTTCGCGCCGCATTTTGCACAACGAATGCTTACTCCCTCGTCGGAGACCTCGACCTCGTATTCGGAGTCATCACGGTCAAGCTCGCCGTCGGGCAAAGGCTCTCTGCCCTCGGGGTAACACTTACAATATATCTTGCCCTCGGCATCAAGATCGCTTACGATATAGGTTATAACGTCAAGCACCTGAGGGTCGGGCAAGGTCTCCTCGTCACCGTGCAGACTCTTGAAATCGCTGATCCCGTTTTCCTCAAGAATGTCGAGCAGCTCAAGCTCGGTGCGTGCAAGCTCCGCCTTGACCTTGTTTGCATCTCCCACGAATCCGATATTGATATCGGAATACGGACACGGCAAAAGAAATATATCCTTGGAAAAGAACATCTTTCCGTTTACCGTATACGTGTGCGGCTTATTGCAGAAGATACAAGGAATAGACACTCTCATCTGTCCGTCGTCCCTGCGGTAGACCACCTGCATCTCGCTCTTTCCACAGGTGCACTTCAGCTTGACCATATCCGCCGACAGAGAAAAAAGTCCGACGAGGCTGATAACTCCCGAGCCGCACTCGGGACAACGGTACGCAACCGTGGTTTGCTTTTGATCGATTACCATATAAAATCTCCAAAATCATCAATGAATTTTGCTCAAACGATTACTATCAATATAGTATGCAATAATTATATTTATTGACATAGGGCTGTCACTTTAAGCGGCAGCCCTTTGTTTTGTCAATTAATTGTAAAATCTGATGGTGTTGATCTTCTCAAGCGCGTCGGTGTTGAAGGTCAAGGGATTTTCCTTGCACTCTGCCTCGTACCACTCGTCGAACTTCTCGCTGACAACTCCCGCATACGCAGCTACATACCAGGTCGCCTCGTTGTGATCCTCGAAGAACAGTACGGCATAGTTGGTAGTCTTGCTATCAACCTTTACCTCAATGATCTCGGAGAGATCTCCCTTAGCACGAGCATCGTCCTCGAGCCACTCGTTCAACACCTTATACTTTTCATTGAACACGCCCTCAGACTGCTTTTCGCCGGAGTTGTACTCAAAGGTAGTGACGTCGGACGACAACTCACCCTTAAGCGCCTCTGCGATCTCAACGAACTTTTCCTTAGTCATATCGTCGCTCTTCATAGCTTCATTGAGCTTCTTAACGAACGTCTCAAGCGACTTCTTATCACTGGATACGATATATCCAAAATCGTGAGTCTTATCGGTATTGATGCTGCTGGGAGAAAGAACGTAGTAAATAGTAACGTTGGTTACTTCATAGGTCTTCTTGGTGCCGGTGCTGTTGGTAGTTCCCTTATCCTCGGCAGCCTCCTCTACGTCCTTGGTCTTCTTGGTGGTCTCCTCTTTGGTCTCGGTCTCTACGAAATAGGAGCAATCGCCCTCTTCTGCCGCGCTGTTATCCTCGCTGCCAAAGAGCCAGTCGCCAAGATCGTTTCCGGACTCATATTCGATAACTACCTTGTTATCCTCAACCTTCTCCTCAAGAGTAGGCTCGGAGGTCTCTTCCTTGGTCGTTCCCTCGGTGGTAGATTCCTCAGTGGTTTCTTCTTTCGAGGACTCTTCAGTGGTCTCGGTTTCTGCGAGCTCGGACTCATACTCCTCGATCAGAGAGAAGAACTCCTCGATGCTAGCTGCACCGGAGATCTTAGCCGCTGCATCCTTAGCCTTAAGAACGGCTGCATCGTAAAGAGCATCGGTATCATACTTGTTTCCTGCTACGGAAATAACGTACTTAAGGACCTCTGCGGTATAGAAATCTTCCTTGTGGTCATCTACGTACTTGTTAACGATCTTGTTATCGGTATCCTCGTCAAGCTCAAGCTCGTACTTTTCCTGCATATATTCAGCAAAGTTGGTAGCGAGATAGATGAGCTCGTAGCACTTACGAACGTCCTTCTTCGTAACGCCCTTACCGTACCAGTCGCTGTAGCTTACGCCGTTTTCCTTGAGGCTCTTGTCAATGCTCTTGATTATGTCGTCAATAGCCGCATGATCCTCTTTGTCAAGAGAAAGGTCCTTGTCCTTAACGTTCTTTGCAGCCTCTGCAAGAGTTACGTAATAGGTAACCTCACTCTTTACTGTGCTGAGGAAGTAATCGTACCAGGTCACTCCGCTGGTAGCACCCGTATAATACGCATCGGTAGCCGAAACGGTCTGATCATTGAGATCTTTGGTAAGATCAAGGCTTATCAAGCCGTACATCATGTATGCGTAGTGGTTGTTGTAGAAGTTTACGATAGAGTCGTTCATAAAGAAGCTCATCATTGCACCGTCTACGTCGATAGTTGCACCCGAGACGTTTTTCGTCAAACGAATGAACACTCCCGCCTCGTTTACTGCGGTAACGGCAAATACTGCAACGATCAGGACAACGAATACTATACAAGCTATAGCAACGGCCTTATCCATTTTGCTTTTTTGTCCGTACTTATTAGGATTTTTGTTGTTTTTTCCCATTATGGTTCCACCTTTTCGTTAAATTTAATATAGCTCTGCTTGCGCATAGGCATAAACATCCCTTATTATAGTATAGTCAAGTGAAGGCGAATTGAACAGATTATGAACAAGGCGAAAACTTTTCGCATTTTTTCCCTTCATTTTTTCAAGAAATATGCCTTAAATGACAATTACCGACTTACACGTTCATTATCATAGGGATTATCATAGGCTTTCTCTTGGTCGTCGTATAGATGAACTTGGCGAGATCGTCCCTGATCCTTCCTTTTATCTGATACCAATCCGATCGTCTGCCCGAGGAAAGACAATTATGAACGGTCTCGAGCACGACCTTTCTCATCTCCTCCATCAGATCCTCGGACTCCTTAACGTACACGAATCCGCGGGAAACGATATCGGGACCCGACAACAGATATCCTCCGTCCGAGCTTACGGTAGCAACGACTACTATAAGTCCGTCTTGCGAGAGCAGGAGTCTGTCGCGAAGCACGATGTTTCCTACGTCCCCGACTCCGTATCCGTCCACGAGCACTCTGCCCGCGTTGACCGTTCCGCTGATGCGGGCTCCGTTCTTATCTATTTCAAGAACGTTTCCTATATCCGAAATAAAGATATTTTTCGGGTCAACGCCCATTGATACGGCAAGATCGCGGTTTGCCGCAAGATGCTTGTATTCACCGTGCACGGGCATAAAATATTTCGGTCTTATAAGCGCCTGCAAAAGCTTGAGCTCCTCCTGACAAGCGTGTCCCGACACGTGCACCTCTACCGACGCGTCGTGTATGACCTCGACCCCGATCTTGCAAAGCTCGTTGATGATCCTGCCCACGAGCTTTTCATTACCTGGTATCGCACTCGACGAGATGACTACCACGTCGTTCACGCAGAGCTGCACCTCCCTGTGCTCACCGAACGCCATTCGGTAAAGTGCGCTCATAGGCTCGCCCTGACTTCCCGTTGTCACTATGGTCAGCTGCTCGGGAGTATATTTTTTGATCTCCGAAATATCTATAAGCACTCCCTTGGGAACGTGCATATAGCCAAGCTCGACCGCCGCGCCGACTATGTTGAGCATACTGCGTCCCGTCACCGCAACCTTTCTGCCGTGTCTTGCCGCCGCGTCGATAATCTGCTGAACGCGGTGAACGTTGGACGAAAACGTTGCTATAACTATTCGCTCTTTCTTGTGAGTTGCGAAGATATATTCAAGGGACGATCCGACCTTTCGCTCTGACGGAGTACTTCCGGGTCTTTCGGCGTTGGTAGACTCGCACATAAGGAGCAAAACTCCCTCTTTTCCGATCTCGCCAAGCCTTGTGATATCCATTATTTCTCCGTCAATAGGAGTAAGATCAAGCTTGAAATCTCCCGAATGAACTATCGTTCCAAGCGGAGTTCTTATCGCGAGCGCGCAAGCGTCGGCTATCGAGTGATTGACGTGAATAAACTCGACGGTCATACCGCCAAGCGCTATCGTATCTCCCGCCTTGACCTCAACGAGCTTGGGCGTCACGTCGAGAGAAAACTCCTTGAGCTTGTTTCTCACGATCCCCACGGTCAGCTTCGTGCCGTATATAACGGGATTGATATTTCTCAGAACGTAGGGTATCGCGCCGATATGGTCCTCGTGTCCGTGAGTCAGAACGATACCGCGGACCTTCGAGGCGTTTGCCTCAAGGTAGGTCACGTCGGGAATTATAAGGTCAACGCCGGGAGTCTCGTCGTCGGGGAAAGCGAGACCGCAGTCGATAATGATTATATCGTCACCGCATTCAACCGCGGTCATATTCTTGCCGATCTCATGTAAGCCTCCGAGTGGAATGATTCTAACCTTGGCGTTCTCGTCGAATCTGACCGAAGGTACGGTTTTTTCGCCTTTTGTACGATTATTGCTCGGCTTCTTTTTGTTCTGCTTGTTCTGCACGAGCTTCTCGCTGCTCGGCTGGGCCTTGCGCTTGCCCGTGCTTCCCGATTCGACCTTGGCGGTCTTCTTAGCCGTCTCGCTTTTCACGCTTTTTTTAGCAGTTTCCAACTCCGCAAGGTCGATCTTGACCTGCTGCTCAGAGGCTTTCTGCACCGCTTTTGCGCGGTGCGAATTTTTCTTTTGCATAGCGGGCAGCTTTTTTATCTGCTCCTTGGATCTTTTCTCACCGGGGCGATCGGATCTTTCATATCTGTTATTGGACTTTTTGTTATAGTTATTTTTTGCCATTAAATTACCTGCCTTTCTTACTTATCAATGCGTTTTAATATCGATTTTGAGCAAGACTTCAAGGCACGCCCTTTGCGGCGCACCGAATGCTCTATGTAGTCAGACCGTAAGCTGCCGTCTTCGACCTACGGCAACGGCCTGGCGTTGATAGGCGGTCGCAGGAGAAATACGACGCCTGAATTTATAGTTAAAGAGAAGCCTCTTAACAAGATCAAAAATCACTCTGACTATTATACACCAAAAAATGCCATTTGTCAATAGCAGCCTTTCGACAAATAGCGTCACGATCACACGAGAGCTTGAATCAAGCCCATCAACAGCGCACCGAACGCCGTTCCCGAGCAAAATACGGCAAAATTCAAAAGATATTTTTTCACGCCTCTCTCTTTTTTCCCTCTTTTTTTATCCGTGCAAGCATCAATTACCTTATAAGCCTCGGAGACCATATCCTCGCCGTCAGCCTTGGTATTCGGTCTCACAACGAAATAAGCCTCCTCAAAAAAGCGGTTCTCTGCCGTTTTCACCACTATCATCTGCTTTTGCGCGCCCTTTAACATAAAAAATTCCTCCGCCATACATATTTTATCTATTTTTTACCCGTGCAAAGCTCTTTAAATCGCAAAGCGGCAAAATACCCTCTTTTTTCCCTTGATCCCATATTTCGACAGCTTCCGCTTCCATTCGACACCAAAATTGTTAACAATACATTAAATTCCATTTTTGGTGTTGACAATCCATTTTTCGTGTGATAAAATCTAATTACATCGACAGAAATCATGCCGCCCACGGCGGCGGAACGGAGGCTAATATGAAATCAACGGGAATCGTAAGAAAGGTCGACGAGCTTGGCAGAGTCGTGCTCCCCATCAGCATCAGACAGACTATGGACATAAACGAAAAGGATTCACTTGAGATATTCACCGACGAAAACAGAATAATCCTTCAGAAATATCAGCCCTCCTGCGTATTCTGCGCAAACGCAGACAACATCGTATTTTTCAACGGCAAGCGCATCTGCGAGGACTGTCTCAAGAAGATAAAAGAGTCCTTCTGATTCGGACAGCCCCGAATCAGAGGTCTATCAAGGGGATATTTTGCTTTCTTGCAAGATATCCTCTTTGTTTGTATAAAAAACATGCCAAAAATCAAAAAATATCTTGCCTAAGCCGCGCAAGTGTGATAAAATATAGGCACAGATCCGTATTTTGAAAGGTTTTAAAGGTTTTAAATATGAAAAACATTGAACTTGTTGAAAATATAAACGGCGGCGCACTCGATTCTAAATTTGCCGCACTCTACGGAAAAGAAAACGTCGAGTCCGCAAAGCAGAGATATACCGATGCTATCGAAAAATTCACCGAAGCATACGGATGCGACCGCGAGCTCTCCTTATTCAGCGTCGCGGGCAGAAGCGAGCTTTCGGGTAACCACACCGACCACAACCGCGGATGCGTCGTCGCTGCCTCGATCAGCCTTGACGTCATCGCCGTTGCCTCCCCTACTGACGATGGGATCATCACGCTCATAAGCGAGGGGTTTGGCAAGGATACCGTGAATATCGCGGAATTTTGTGCCCCTATCACCGAAAAATTCGGCACGAGTGAATCGATCATCGCGGGTATGTGCGCGGGCTTCTCCGCAAACGGCTACAAAACGGGCGGATTTGTGGCATACGTCACCTCAAACGTGCTCAAGGGCTCGGGACTTTCCTCCTCCGCCGCGTTCGAGGATATGATCGGCACGATCGAAAGCCACCTTTACAACGACGGCAGAGTCGACAACGTCGAGATCGCAAAGCTCGCGCAGTGGGCTGAAAACAACTTCTTCGGTAAGCCCTGCGGTCTTATGGATCAGGTCGCTTGCGCTGTCGGCGGAATAGTCGCCATAGATTTCAAGAACACGAAAGACCCCGTTATCACTCCTATTGATTTCGACATCACGGGCGCGGGATACAATCTTTGCATAGTCAACACGGGCGGCAACCACGCAGACCTGACCGACGACTACGCCTCGGTCCCCGCCGAGATGAAGTCTGTCGCCGCATATTTCGGCAAGGAGGTCTTGCGCGAGGTCGACGAAGCCGACGTCATCGCAAATATCGCCTCGCTCCGCGAGAAGCTTGGTGATCGGGCAATTATGCGCGCGCTTCACTTCTTCGAGGAAAACAAGCGCGTCGGTATGCAAAAAGCGGCGCTCGAGTCGGGAGATCTCGACGCGTTCTTTGAAAACGTCAAATCGTCGGGACGCTCGTCGTTCTGCTATCTGCAAAACGTATATACCAACAAAAACGTCTCCGAGCAGGGTCTTTCTCTGGCGCTCTGTCTTGCCGAGCGTATCCTCAAGGATAAAAAAGCCGCGTGGCGAGTTCACGGCGGTGGATTTGCGGGCACTATTCAGGCGTTCGTGCCCTCTGACGCCGTTGCAGAATTCAAAAACACGATGGACTCCTGCTTCGGCGAGGGCGCTTGTATAGTTCTGAACGTGCGCCCCGTCGGAGCGACTAAAATACTCTAAAGATCGGAAAGCTTATGAAATACGAAAAAAACAACCGTCCAAGATTGCCGCAAGAAAAAAAGGTGATCTCTCCCGAAGCAAAAAAGCGCGCACTGCTGTTGGCAGTCAACGTCATCACCTTTACTATAATTTATTTCGTGGCGATAAATCTCAACGTCATCGTTCTTCCCGCCTCACTTTTCGGATTTCCCGTATTTCTGGCGCACGTAGTCACGATCTTGTATTGGGTAGCTCTCGCAGTCTTTCTGATCGTATATATCGCGTACAACCGCGCTTTCAGCCGCAAGGGTATTACCGTCGAGATGCTCCCTGACACGTGGACTGCAGAGCAAAAGGTCGAATTCGTCGAGGACGGACAGCGCAGACTTGAAAACTCCAAATGGATGCTCTCGGTCATCATACCCTTGATCGTGCCGATAATGCTTGACGCGATCTATCTGTTCACCTGGCCCATAATAGAAAATCTTTTCTCACTCAATTAAAGGAAACAATAATGCCAAACTGTAAAATCTGCTCTCTCTACTCGGGCTCGAAGGGTAATTCCACCTTCATTTCCGCAGGCGGAGCAAATATACTTATAGACGCGGGAAAAAGCGCAAGAGCGCTCTGCCGCGCCCTGTCGGATATCGGAGTCGACGTAGATAGCCTCGATGCGATCTTTATCACCCACGAGCACAGCGACCACGTATCCGCCCTGCAAGCTCTTTCTCACAAGCACAGCGTACCGATACATATCATTCTGCGCTCTGCCGAGGTCTTCAGAGGACTTTGCGACGAAAAGCTCTGCTTGAATCTCCGTATTTATGACGGCAACTCATTCGAGACCACTATTAAGGGACTTACCGTAAAGGCGTTTCCCACGCCTCACGACAGCCGTGCGGCAGTCGGATACAAGCTCAGCTTCGAGGAAAACGGAGAACAGATCTCGATAGCAGTGACCACCGATACGGGTCACGTTACCGACGTTATGCGCGAAAATCTTGCTGACTGCTACGCGGTGGTCATCGAGTCGAATCACGACGAGGAAATGCTTGAAAACGGTCCCTATCCGTACGATCTCAAGCGGCGCATTGCGGGGGGACGAGGTCACTTATCAAACGCAGACTGCGCCACGCTCGCAGGTCAACTCTACGAGGGCGGCACCAAGCATATCATGCTCGCGCACCTCAGCGAAGAAAACAATCTTCCCTCTCTTGCCTATAACGAGGTCTTCGCGGCTATTGCCGACCCCTGCTTTGACCTGAAGGTCGCCCGTCAGGATGAGTCGGTCTGGCTCATAGACGGAGAAAGCGACCTCTGACCCTGAAAAATTACGCTGATGCCGCCGACAGCGGCGGAATGGAGACTTTATGGCTACGATCAGATTCATAACCGTCGGAACTCTTAAAGAGGACTATCTTCGCGACGCGGTAAAGGAATACGAAAAGCGACTTTCGGGCTTTTGCAAGGTCGAGCAGATCAATCTTAAAGAGGCAAAGCTGCCAAATGACCCCTCCGACAGCGATATAAAAAAAGCTCTCGCCGAGGAGGCTCGCGCCATACTTTCGGCAATGCCCGAACGGTCTTATAAAATTGCAATGTGTGTTGAGGGCAAGCAATTCTCCTCCGAGGAGCTTGCCGACAAGATAGAGCACGCCTTCGGCATCGCCAACGAGCTCTGCTTCGTCATCGGCTCGTCGCACGGTCTTGACGACAGCGTAAAGAATGCCGCAGACCTCAAGCTCTCGGTCTCCAAAATGACCTTTCCCCACCAGCTTATGCGCGTGATCTTGCTTGAGGGCGTTTACAGATGTATGAATATCATAAAGGGCACCAAATACCACAAATAAAGAATTAAAACCGCCGTTTTTTCATAGAATGACTAAAAAAAGGAGTTTTCGTCTATGAAAAAAACGGCGGCTTTATTTTTGGCACTAATTCTTTTGATCTCTCTGCTCTCCTCTTGCTCGAACGAAAAAAAAGCACCGAGCTGTCTTTCGGTGCTTGAAGCTATGACTTTGGCAGAGGTCGGACTCCCCGCGGGCAGAATTTATTCGCTCGCCTCAGAGGATGACGGATATCTTTCGGATTCGCTCATAAAATCGCTCTACGGCAACGGCTCTCTGCCCGCGATCGCGCAGTCATGGATCGACTGCGCCGTGTTTATCTCCACCCTCGGTCACCCCTGCGAGCTTGCGGTCGTGTATTGCACCGACAGAAACGCCGCGGAGGACACGGCAAGATTGTTCGGCTCACGGCTCAATTCCCTCAGGGCACTTAAATCCGACGAACAATACGGCAATATGCTCGATCTCGCGCAGATCTCGATTCGCGGGAACTTCGTGCTTATGATCATCTCCTCCGACCCCGATAACGCGCTGAAAATAGCTAAAAAGCTTATTTAAATCAGCCCCATTATCCAATAGACAACTCCCCACACCGCGCCCGCCAAAGTTCCGTAAAGCAGCACGGGACCCGCGACCGTAAATATCTTTGCACCAACGCCGAGTATAAGCCCCTCCGCCTTGGAGTCGATCGCGGGAGAGACGACCGAGTTGGCAAATCCCGTTATGGGCACGAGCGTGCCGCCGCCCGCCCGCTTTGCGATCTTTTCAAAAAAGCCGAGCCCGCTGAGCAGCGCCGCGACAAAAATAAGCGTTACCGAGCAAAGCGTTCCCGCATCCCTTTGCGGCATCCCGAGTATATCTCCGTAGATGAAAAGCAACCCCTGTCCTATCGTACATATAAAGCCGCCGACACAAAACGCCCAAGCGCAATCTCTGACTATAGGAGAGCTCGGAGCATGCGCGTCGGCGTATTTTTTGTAGGTCTCGTTTCCAATATTCATTTCAACACCCCGTTTTGTGAAGTTTTGATATTATTTTTTCTCAAAAACCTTTTTCCAATCCTATTTCATCAAATGTAATTTCTGCCACCCTCTTGACAACCCAAGTCAAAAATTATATAATTATTACAGTTGTAAACACGACTCAAAAACGGAGGGATCGATATGTCCAAATGGGATGATTTCAAAAAATCGCTCGGCAATTTTGCCGACAAGACCGTCACCAAAACGCGCGAGCTGACCGACACGGCGTCATTGAAGATCAAGATCGCCAACAAGGAAGCCGACCGCGACATCGAATACAAAAGGCTCGGCAAGCTGACCTACGCGAAATTAAAGAAGCTTGAAGGTCACAGCACCGAGGAATTGACCGCAAAAATATCCGAATCGCTCGAAAAGCTCGACAAGATCATCGCCGAGCTTGAAGCCCTCAAAAGCGAGGACGACGAGAGAAAAGCCGCAAAAGAAGCGGCAAAGGCCGCAAAGGCGGCTCGCAACGACGATGACGAGGAGCTGAACACCGACACGATCAACGATTTTGATGCGACAAAATCGGAAGAAAGCTCAGACACCGCATCGGTTTAAAAAATTATCCACCTTAGTTTTGCCGAGGACCTCCTCGGCATTCGTTTATCAATAACCGCCACACAGGGAGGCATTATGTTGATCCTTCACACCCCACCTACATCAGAAAAGCTATACACCGATTACGAGGTGACTGTCAACGGCATATCGGCAAAATTGCCGTCCTGCCGCGTTTCCGCTATGCCCTACAACACCGCGTGGCCGGGCTATCAGCGACCGATCGACCAGACCGAAGAAGCGGCGTTTCTTTCCTTTGAATCCGACGAGGCGGTCACTCTGACCGTGACCTATAAAAAAGCGCCCGATAAGGTGCTTGTGCGCCCTCTGTCGAAAGGCGTCAACGTCTCGACAGACGGAAACACCGCGACTTTGACGCTCCACACCCCAGGCGCGTACACCGTCGAGGCTGACGGATCTCACCGCGCTCTGCACGTGTTTTTCAATCCCGTAAAGGACTTTGAAAAATACTCAACGGGTGCGAAAAACATTCTGCACTACCCCGCGGGCGTGCACCGCGTCGGACGAGTCGAGCTCGGGTCGGATACGACCGTTATTCTCGACTCGGGCGCGTACGTTTACGGCTCGTTTCTCGCAGTCTGCGCGCAAAACGTGACGGTCTGCGGATATGGGGTTATCGACGGTAGCGAGGAAAAGCGAGAGACCGTCAACGATCTGTTCCCCCTCGACTATTACAACACTATCCCCGCCGACCGCGATGCGATATTGAGCTTGATCGAAAAAAATCACGCGCTCGACGGTATCGTCCGCTTCTACGACTGCAAAAACGTTCGACTTGAAGGCATAATTCTGCGTGATAGCTCAACCTTTGCCTGCGTCGCGGCAAGATGTGAGGACGTCAGGATAGAAAACGTAAAAGCCGTCGGTATGTGGCGCTACAATTCCGATGGAATAGACCTTTTCAACTGCACTCGCGCCGTAATTAAAAGCTGTTTTCTGCGGAATTTCGACGATTGCATAGCCCTCAAGGGCATCTGCGGCTGGGACGATCGCAATATGGAGGATATTCTCGTCGAAGGCTGTGTTACTTGGTGCGATTGGGGCAGAAATCTCGAGATCGGCGCTGAAACTAACGCTCGGGAATTCAAAAACATAGTCTTCCGCGACTGCGACTGTATTCACGGCTCATCCATCCTCCTTGATATCCACCACCACAACCGTGCCGAAATAAGCAGCGTGACCTTCGAGGATATCAGAGCCGAATATACTCGTCACCAGCTCCCCGACACCTATCAGCATGATATGAACGCGCCCTTCCCCGACTTTGAGACCACAAAGCACCCTCTGATTATGGCGATCCCGATCTACGCTATGGGGCTCTTCTCAAAGGACGGCAAGCACGGCTGCGTTCACGACGTATGCTTCAAAAATATTCAGATCTTGACCGACAGCCCCGACGTCCCCGTGCCCGAATCGATGTTCATCGGTCTTGACGGGGCACACACCGTCAGCCGCGTCAAAGTTGAAAACGTCACCTTCAACGGAAAAGCGCTCCGCGGCGACCAGCTTCGCATACATCGAAACGAATTTACATACGATATAGAAATCTCTTGATATCGAAAAAGCTTCATATACAATCTTCTCTGCGAGAGCGCTTGGCGCGCACGGGTGTCAGCCTGTCTTCTGTAAACCTCGGTTTCGTGAAGCTTTGATATCGTTTTTCCTTGTAAACCCTTTTCAATCCCCTCTTTTGCAAATGTAATTTCTATCACCCTCTTGACAATCCGCGTCAAAAATTATATAATGATTACTGTTGGGAACACGACTAAAAAACGGAGGAATTTATGGCTAAAAAAAGAAAGAAAAGAAACAAAAACGTTCAGAACGCCAAAAATATCAATACAAAGAAAGAAAGCAAGATTAAAATATCCAAAAAGGCAGTGATAGCGACCCTTATAGCAATAGTTTGCGTGGCCTGCGCCGTTGCCATTGGAATTGGCATATTCAATCACTATCAGCGCAAAAAATACGAGGTTGACAAGTACGAGGTGAATTTTGCCGCCAACGAAACGTCATTCGTATCTGTGGCTAACCGTGTACTGTCTTACTACAACAGCGAAAAACTCAAAAATGAAGATCTGGAATGTATCACGATCACCTCTCCCCCCGACTTGAACTGGAAACTGATCTGTAAGACGACCGATGGGAAGAGCTACTCTGTTCCCCAATATGCTTCTGCCAACGATAAAACCGTATACGGCTATATCGTAGCTGCCTTTGCCGAAACTCAGAACAAAGACCTTATGACTATCAAGGTCACAGAAGACAGAATTATTTTCGGCGGCCGCCCCTTCTACTCGATAGTCTATATGAAAGACGGCTCCAAGCCCGATTACGTTCTTTTTGAGAACGAAAATTACAGTTCCATCTTCGTAGAAGAAATAGCTGACGGTTGGTATCAGGTCATAGGAAAGAAATAACTTTGATCTTCAAAAGCAGATAAGTACTGCGTGTTTTTTCAATAACCGATAGCTCAAAAGGCAATATCACCGATTCAGGCGATATTGCCTTTTGTTTTACTCCACAAAACCGCTTCGGTACATTCTCAACAGATAGCATTCAACAGCAAAGCGCTCCGCGGCGACGAAATGCGTATTCATCGAAACGAATTTACAGACGATATAGAAATCTCATAATATCAAAAACACGCCGAGGCGATCGCCTCGGCGTGAATTTTATTTAATTTGTTTTAAGCGTAGGATATTTGCCGTTTTCGACGTCAAGCTCCGAGAAGTCCCATACGTCTTCGCTCCAGCCGAGCGTTTCGGTGTAGAATTCCTTGGAGTTGAGCTGGCCTACGGTGCAAGGTTCTCCATTATATTCGCTATTACCGCTTGTCAGAGAGTAAGAGTTGGTGACGGCTCCGGATTCCTCGTTGTATCCCACTATGCCGCCTGCATAACCATAATAATATTCACCTGTTGCGGTTACGCTTCCAATATTGGTACAATTGGTAATAGTTTCGCTGTTATATCCCGCTATACCGCCTGCAGAACCATTTGTTGCGGTTACATCTCCGCTATTGGTACAATTGGTAATAGCTCCGTGAGTTCCGTGGTTAGCTCCCGCTATACCGCCTACATGGACTTCATGTTCACCTGTTGCGGTTACGTCTCCGCTATTGACACAGTGGGTAATAGTTCCGTAGTTATCCCCCGCTATGCCGCCTACATAACCACATGCACCTGTTGCGGTTACGCTTCCGCTATTGGTACAATTTGTAATAGTTCCGCTGTTATATCCCGCTATACCGCCTGTATAAGCATAATATTCACTTGTTGCGGTTACGCTTCCGATATTGGCACAATCACTAATGGCCCCGTGGCTTTCGTTGCATCCTGCTATGCCGCCTGCACATGATCCTTGGATGTTGCCACTGTTGGTGCAGTTGGTAATGATTCCCGATACGGAATATCCTACCAATCCACCGCAATAGTCGTTTGAGTTTACGTTTCCGTTATTAACACAGTTGGTTATAGTTGCGTCGGCCATCTCAGAGATCAGTCCCACTAAACCACCTGCAGAATATATTGCAGTTACATTTCCGTTATTAGTACAATCGGTGATTATCGCAGTTGTCAAACTCTCGACGCTACCAATCAATCCTCCTGCATAGGGACTGTACGGTCCTGTCACAGTGACGTTTCCGTTATTATCACAATCGGTTATTATTACGGTTGTCGAACTCGCGGGAATACCAACCAAGCCTCCTGCAAAGACAGAGTTATTAGTCCCCGTTGCAATTACATCTCCGCTATTGACACAGTGGGTAATAGTTACAGTTGTGCCCCATTCCATTCCTCCCACAAGGCCACCTGCATAAGCGGGATTATTTCCACCCGTTGCAGTTACGTCTCCACTATTGCTGCAGTTGGTGAAGGTCACGATTATTCTGACTGATCCCGTTAATCCACCCACCTCGAGTGTGTTGTCCGCGCCCGTTGCAGTTACGTCTCCGCTATTGGTACAGTTGGTAAAAGTTCCGTTGCCGTTAAATCCTATCAGACCGCCGACATATCCAGCATTATTTGTGATAGTTGCAGTTACGTCTCCGCTATTGGTGCAGTTGATGAAGGTTACGTCTCCATTTCCTATCAAGCCACCTGCCCATACGTCAGAGCCGGTAGCAGATATACTTGCGCCGTTGCTGCAGTTGGTAATAATAGCATATCCGCTTCCCATCAAGCCGCCAACGTATGCACCTTCAACGTTATTCTTGACAGTCAGGATCGAATACTCGTCTACGGTACAATTATCAATGATCATAAATTCTGAATAACCAAGTATTGCGCCACAAACTGCGCTATAATTGCTTCCATCATCCGCTGTTACTTCGGCAATGATGGTAGCTTCCTTTATATTAAGATTTTGAATGATGCCGTAACCACGACTGAATAGTCCAAGATAAGCAGTGGTGTTCTTTATCGTTCCAACGAACGACATATTCTCAATCGAATATCCCTTGCCGTCAAAGACTCCGTTGAACTTGTTGCCAAGCCATTCAATACCCGAAAGATCGATATCGTTGGTCAATTCATAATAGTATCCGCCGTTCATATTTTTGAGATCGTCGGGTGTTGAGATATAGACAGTATCATCAGATTCAACCACATAGCAGGAGACGTTCATATTCGAATACGTCAAAGTTTTTTCAACATATTCGTTCTTATAGCTAAGGCTATCAAGATTAACTGTTTGCCAACAACCAAATCCCCACGTAGCAGGCTTATAATACCAGTGGTTGTCGTCAATCCTGGTCGGAGCTATGTTACTTGTTCCGTTAATGCTATCCACTGTATATCCAGTAGGATTGTCAAGCGTTATCATTACGTAAACGGTTTCGGACGGGAATGCCCAATCTATCGGTTCAAAGTCCTCGTTTACAAACTCAATCTTTAAGACTTCGAGCTTTCCGTTGATAAATACGTTGTCCGAAAGCTCGGTTTCGGGCTCTACGGTAAGCGTGGCATCGTCTATCTTTGCGTTGACCTTATCTACCTTCAGATAAGTATCACCACCCGCAAACTGACCGTTATAAACGATCTCGACGAATATCTTGTTCGTAGTCGACGAGCCCGTTACGGCATAGGTTTCACCGTTGATAACTACCGACTCGATAGACATACCCAAGGGGTTATCCAACTTGACCTGCATAAATATCGTATCGCCCTCGGAAACGGCAGACGTGTTTGCAATATTACAATCGATAACGTCAATATATGGGAGCGTTGTAAACTTATGATCATAGGTTTTGGTCTGCTCACCCTTGCCGTCGTTCAGATCATATTTGTAGGTAAATCTTACTATGTAATCGGTGTAGTAATCAAGAGAGGTGAAGGAGATCTCCTTTGCCTCGTTTTCGGAAACGAGGGTTTCTCCCTTGTAAAGCTCCACCTTATAATAGGACAGAATATTATCAACGTCGGCGATATCGCAATCTGCCTCGATGCCTGTCGTGGTTATGGTTTCGTTCTTAACCTCGAAACTCGGTGCAGTCTTTGCCTCGGTCGTGATAGCAAGCTCTTTTACAATAGTCTGCTCGCCGACACCGTCGTTAAGATCGTAAACGTAGGTGACCTTGACGGTATAGGTGTTGTTTGAGAGCAGGCCTGCAAACGCTCTTACGTCGACGTTTTCAGCAACGGTCGTGCCGTTTGCGTGCACAAGCTCGATCTTTGTGACTGCGCCAATGCTGTCGTTGTCGGTCTCTGTGATCGCAAAGCCGACGCTTGTCTGTGTCTTGGTGGGGTCAACTATCTCAATTTCGGGAGTTGCCTTTGCCTCGGTCGTGATAGCAAGTTCTTTTACGATAGTCTGTTCACCTGCTCCGTCGTTAAGATCATAAACGTAGGTGACCTTGACGGTGTACTCGTTGTTCGAGTGCAGGTCTGCAAACGCTCTTACGTCGACGTTTTCAGCAACGGTCGTGCCGCTTGCGTGTACAAGCTCGATCTTCGTGACCGCGCCAACGTTGTCGGTGTCGGTCTCCGTGATCTCAAAACCAACGCTCGTCTGTGTCTTGGAGGGGTCAACTATCTCAATTTCGGGAGTTGCCTTTGCCTCGGTTGTGATAACGAGTTCTTTTACGATAGTTTGCTCGCCGACACCGTCGTTAAGATCATAAACGTAGGTGACCTTGACGGTGTACTCGTTGTTCGAGAGCAGGTCTGCAAACGCTCTTACGTCGACGTTTTCAGCGACGGTCGTGCCGCTTGCGTGTACAAGCTCGATCTTCGTGACCGCACCAACGTTGTCGGTGTCGGTCTCCGTGATCTCAAAGCCAACGCTTGTCTGTGTCTTGGTGGGGTCAACTATCTCTATCTCGGGAACAGCCTTGTCAAGCGTCGTAAATACTATGTAGATGCTTTCGGTAATTTCTCCGTTTTTGTATTCTGCAACAAGCTTATAGGTGTTATCGGAAAGAAGATCCTCTGCAACGGTTGCACTTGCGTCAAGATCGATCACAAGATTCTCGTCCTTATAAAGTTTCAATGCGGATATAGTTTTATCCTGATGTTCCTCGTGCCAGACAAAGCCAAAGGATATGCTATCCTGACCGATCGTAATGCTATCGAAAAGAACCACGGAAGCGGTATAGAACGCGTCCTTATAAAGAACGTTCATCTTGAAGCCTTCGCCCGAGAGATCGTCGTAATATCCAACTACCGCATACTGATAAAGCGTATTGGTCTTAAGTCCCTCGAAGCTTACCGAGTTTTCGCCAAGCGCGAGGTCCTTCTCTGCTACGATCTCAAATCCGTCGTAAACGACCGCCTTGAGCACGCCGCCCGAAAAGGCGATGAGCTCATCGTTATCCTTGACGTTTACGTTGAAGGCAAACGCATTTGTGTCAATATCCACCTGCGATACGCTCGCTACGACCTGATCCTCGGTCTTGATTCCCGCCATAACGGTCTTATTGCCGTCGATAATAACGTCCTTTATCTCCGTGCCGTCGATATATTTGATCGCGTCAATGGTATACTCCACGATGCCTGCGGCGTCGCCTACGTTATACTTGAGCACTATCGTTTCCATATCCGAGCCTTCCTCAAACATATAGCTCGAATACTTCTTGCCGTTGAGAGTGAAGGACATGATCTCGAAGTTGTCGGGGTTGTTTATGTGAATATTGATGTAGATGTCCTCATTGGGCTTCGCGTAGTATATCGTATCGGGAGAGCCGATAACGTCCAAAGACGACTGTATCTCATTCTCAATATTTTCATTTTCGCTATTTTCGGGGAAAGGATTTTCCTTGTCAAGATCCTCGTCCTTGTCAGAATGGTCACCCTTAAAATGACCGTTATGGTTGCCGTTATCCTTGCCGTAGTCGAAGTCCTCCTTGTCGCTCAAAAACGACAGAGGAGATACTGCACGACCCGAAGCCGAGGTTATAGTCATTCCCTGATATACGGGAACCTGCTTGTTTCCGTCGGTTACTTGATCGCCGCCAATCGTGGTTTCACCGTTCGTGTTTCCACTATCGTTGCCACCGCTACAGCCTATGAACGCAAAAAGCGCCAAAGACAAAACGAGAGCAAGCAAGAGCACGATGCTGATCTTTCTTTTCATTTTTCTTTCCTCCTGAAAACAAAAGATTTTATTCTTCTACCTTTCATTTTATCATATATGAAGTAAAAAGTAAATAGTTTTTTGACATTTATTGATTTTTGTTAAACGTTATAAAAAGGCATTGCCCCGAGCGATACACGATTAAGCGTACCATTTCAAAGACAATACCTTGTATCTCTATGCCAAACGGATTACGATGCTGCTCGCGGCGTATTCTCTGCCATTGAGAGCATATTTTCAATGAAGATTCCATACCCCACGGTCGGATCGTTGATCATAACGTGAGTCACCGCACCGACAATCTTTCCCTTTTGGATGATTGGCGAGCCCGACATTCCCTGCACGATGCCGCCGGTCTTTTCGATAAGAGTCGGGTCGGTGATCTTGATTATAAAGCACTTCGACCCCTTTTCATCGCGGTTTATCGTGCTGATCTCGATCTTATAGGTCCGTCTTACCCCGTCGTCAAGCGTGCAGATTATTTCCGCCTCGCCCGACTTCACGTCGTATCTGCTGCCCACGGGCAGCGCCTCGCCTAAATACTCGGGCACCTGATCAAGAACTCCGTACACTCCGCAATTCGTATTGCTCAGAAGTATTCCCGTTTTCTCCGTGCCGAAATATCCCTTGACCTCTCCCGGTGCTCCCGCGATTCCCTTTTTGATCGCATTGATCTTTACGTTCATCACGTCTCCACGGGTCATTGGTATCAATTCTCCCGTCTCGCCGTCACATATACCGTGCCCAAGTCCCGCAAAATTGCGCGTCGCGGGGTCGATATAGGTAACAGTACCGATCCCCGCACCGCTGTCCTTGACCCACATGCCCGTTTTATATTTGCCTTCGGTTCTTGAATATATAGGTGTCATTTTCGCAACGGTCTGCTCCCCGTTACGCATATAGGTGACCGTGATCTCCTTGCCCTCACAGCTCTCGATCGCTCTCGTCAGATCAGCCGCACCTTTGATCGTTTTGCCGTTTATCTCGGTAATTACGTCCTTCGCCCTCAGTCCTGCCGCATACGCGGGATTCATAGTTTTTGACATCCCCTCGATTTCAGAAAATCCGATGACTATGACCCCTTGAGTGCTGAATTTAACGCCGAACGGTATTCCCCCCGGAACAAGCTTCAGATCATTATATCTGTACGGCTCCTTGTTTGCCGCTGCCGCCCCAACGGTAAAAGCTCCAAGGATCAGCGTCAGCATCATAGCCGCGCACAGCACAAGAGTCAGAGCGCGAGCTCCGCTTCCTTTTATTTTGATATTTTTCATGTCTTCGCTTCCTTTAATGAAATTGCGCCGCCAACCGTTTTTATAGCCGAAGAGGGTCGAGCTCATACCATCGGCGCTCCTCGGATATACCGCACGGCACACTCTTATTTTGCCGCGCGCCGCCGTCTTTAATGTCTAACAATTAATGAAACGGGAGTTGACAATTTTCAATTTTGTGATAAAATTAGTTTGTACGGATTTTGATAAATCATTTATATAAAATTTTGAAAGGCACTACCCTTTTTATGCAAATCAAGGATAACTGTTCCATTTTTGAAATATCGGGCGTCGACACTCTGCGCTTTCGCAGGATCGTCATCGACGTTATGAGCGAGGCTTGTCAGCTATCCGTCGATGATGACGAGCACGGCGGCATCGGCACTCTTGGCGAAAAACAGATGCACGCCGCGATAAAGCGCTTCATCTGCCCCGACGAATCAAAGCACGAGATACTCATCGACGGCTCGATCGGCTGTAAAAATACAGCATCCGATGAAGAAAGCGACAAAAAAAAGAAAAAACGCCGCTTCGTCGCCGACATACTCGACGGCAATACTATATATGAGATCCAAACGGGCGGGTTTTCGCCCCTGAAAGATAAAATTCAATGGATCCTCGACAACACGACCTATAACGTCACCGTGATCCACCCGATTGCAGAGACCAAATGGGTCAGTCTGATAAATACAAAAACAGGCAACATAGAGAACCGAAGAAAATCGCATATTAAGGGCAAGATCACGGACATCGCCCCCGAACTCTACTTTTTCAGAGATTTTATATCTTCCCCGCGCTTTTCGCTCGTTATTCTTATGATGGAAGCCGAGCAATATAAGAAAAATATTCAAAAGGACGGCAGAAAGCGCCCAAGATACCGAAAATACGAGCTTATCCCGATCTCGCTTCTGCGAGCGTACGTTTTCAGAAGCGCGAGCGACTATTCTCTGTTTATTCCAAACGACCTTGAAGATCCCTTTTGTGCCAAAAACTATTCTGCAAAATCGGGAATACGCGGCATAGACGCATATTCAATAGTCAAAACGCTTTGCCATATCGGACTTCTCGAGGAGTCGGGCAATCTCGGCAGAGCAATAGCGTACAGACGTACAAATAGCGAACGCGGCCGTAAAGAAGAATAAAACAAAAAAGTTCCCGAAAGCTTGGCTTTCGGGAACTTTTTTTATTTTTAACTGTCTTTTTCTTCAGTATCGGAATCCTCGGCTATCTCCTCAAGGTCTTTAGATATCTCACAGATACTTTTTGCCTTCGCTTTTTTTGCAGTCTTTTTTTCAAAAAACCGCTTGATAGCCAACGTTATTGCCACGCAGAGAGCAAAATACGGGACACCAGGCATCCACCAAAAAGCAAGGAGAGCCGCAAAGACCGCCCATGCCCAGGTCCAGTTAAAGAGTATTCCGAGCAGACCGCTGATCCAAACGGGCGCGCCCACGACTATACAGACTATAACCAGCAAAACAAAGGTTCTCCAATCCTTGCACTCCCGCCATAGCCATTTGATAAAATTCACTATTTTATTTTTTGCCCAGTTAAAAAATCGCTTCATAAACCTCGCAGACCTTCTCAGAATTCAAGACCGACTCGAAAATATATACACTGTTCGACAGTCACACGTTATTGTATCACATTTTCTTACCATTTGCAACATTTATTCACAAAAATTTATTATTTTTAATAATTTACTGCAGATATAATTATTGCCCCGATCTATTGCTCTTTTTTCTTATTTGTGCTCTGATATTTTTTAGGTGAAACGCCGTAAAGCTTTTTGAATTTTACCGAGAAATAATTACTGTCGTTAAATCCGCAGCTCTGCGCGATCTCGGTAACCGTCGCGGCATTGAGCTGACGCAGCATCGACTCCGCCTTTTTAAGCCTCAACAAATTAAGATATTCCGAAAAATGAAAGCCCGTTTCCTTTTTGAACGTTCGGGAAAAATGCTCGGGACTGACAAAATATTTTTTAGCCATATCACCAAGCGTCACGTTTGACGAGAAATTACTCTGTAAATATTCGATCGCATCCTCAATATAGTGCTTTTCGGCCTGCATAGATTCACAAAGATTGGTGTTGCGCGCGATCAGAAAGAAAAGTGCATAGGTATAACAGCGCAGGCTTTCGTCGCTGTATTCGTCGGGCTCGCGGCACTCCTGCTCTATCCCCTGCAAAATGCCGCGGACCTCTGCCGTCAGATTGGGATTTCGGTAAAGATAGGGCTTTGAGCAAAGCGTTGTGCGAAGCGCTTCGGGAATAAACCATTCCGAGCAGTTGACAAGCATTCGCGAGTGGATAGTGTTCTTATACTCGGTGTTATGTACGACGCCCGCAGGAACGAAAATAATGTCACCGGGAATGAGATTGTAGGATTTATTATCGATAAAATAGCAGCAAGCACCGTCCTCGATAAAATAGATCTCGAAAAGATCGTGGTAGTGCTTTTTGAGTGTGTGCCTGCCTCGGTTTTCGGTCACTTTGTCGCGGTGAAAATAAATTTCGTGCTCTCCAAGGGCCATTTTTCTCACCTCCCTCGATACATTGTAGCATATATAATCAAAAAATTCAAGGTTTTCGCGCTATTTTGTCAAAATTATTAAGGATTTTTGTGTTTTTTTGATATATAATTGACTTGTAAACAATAAAATGACGGAGGCTCATTATTATGAAGGAAAGAGTTATACAGTTCGGCGAGGGCGGATTTTTGCGCGGCTTTGCCGATTGGATGCTTCAGATCATCAATGAAAATGCCGATTTTGACGGCAAGGTAGTAGTCGTTCAGCCTATCGAGAAGGGTATGTGCGATATGCTTGAGGCGCAGGGCTGTAAGTATACCCATCTTTGCCGAGGAAGCGAGGGCGTGGACGTAAAGCTTATCGACGTTATCTCGCGTTGCGTAAAGCCCTACGAGGACTTTGACGCTTACATGGCACTTGCCGAGAACCCCGACTTCAGATTCATCATATCAAACACCACCGAGGCGGGAATCTGCTTCGAGGATACCGACAAAATAACCGACAGACCCGCGAAGACCTTCCCCGCAAAGCTGACTCAGCTTCTCAAAAAGAGATTCGATCTCGGCCTTGGCGGATTCGTCTTCCTTCCCTGCGAGCTTATCGACAAAAACGGAGCTAACCTCAAAAAGTGCGTGCTTCAGTACGCTGACCTCTGGGGACTTGGCGAGGACTTCAAGGCTTGGATCGAAAACGATAACATTTTCTGCAACACGCTTGTTGACAGGATCAACACGGGATATCCCAAGGACGAAAAGATCGACGTCGGCTTCGACGATAAGATGGTCAACACCAGCGAATATTTTCACCTTTGGGTAATCGAGGGCTATGCCGATCTCTGCTCCGAGATCCCCTTCGACAAGTGCGGTCTTAACGTAATCGTGACCGACAATCTTGAAATGTACAGAACCAGAAAGGTCCGCATCCTCAACGGCGCTCACACCTCTCTTGTGCCCTACGCTCTGCTTTCGGGCTTCGATACCGTAAAGAGCTGCATCGACGACGAGGGAATGCTCACTCACATCAGAAAGTGCGTTTACGACGAGATCATTCCCACGCTCGATCTTCCCCGCGAGGAGCTTATCGAATACGCCGACAACGTAATAATCCGCTTCTCCAACCCCTATATCAGACACATGCTGATCTCGATCGCGCTCAACAGCGTCAGCAAATTCAAGGTGCGTGTGCTTCCCTCTATTCTCGAATATATCAAGAGATATAACAAAATGCCCGAAACACTCTTGTTTTCCTTTGCAAAGCTTATCGACTTCTACACCACCGATATGACCAACGACGATCCCGAGGTCACCGCGTTCATGAAGTCTGCCACCGTCGGCGAGATCCTTGCCAACGAAAAGCTTTGGGGCACCGATCTTTCCTTCCTTGAAAAAGAGGTAGCAAAGTATGTCGAAAGAAAATGATCTCCTTATCATAAACAAGCTTGATAACGTGGGCATAAATCTCGCAGACGGCCACAAATACGCCCTTTGCGACATCAAAAGCGGTGAGAACGTGATAAAATACGGTCAGCCGATCGGTCACGCGACCGAGGAGATAAAGGCGGGAGACCACGTCCACACCCACAACGTCAAGACCAATCTTTCGGGCAAGCTTGAGTACACCTACGAAAAATCCAAGTGCCACGACGAAAAGACCGACAGCGACCTGACTTTTATGGGCTACATCCGCGAGGACGGTCAGGTCGGTATCCGAAACGATATCTGGATAGTCAACACCGTCGGCTGTGTAAATAAGATCGCCGAAAAGCTCGCGGACCTTACGGGCGCGAAATATTTTCCCCATCCCTTCGGCTGCTCCCAGCTTGGAGACGACCAGACCACCACGCAGTATATCTTGCGCGGAATGGTCAACCACCCAAACGCAGGCGGCGTGCTCGTGCTCGGTCTCGGATGCGAAAACAACAATATCGACGTTTTCAAATCGGTTCTTGGCGAGTGGAACGACAAGCGCGTCAAATTTCTTAACGCGCAGGACTTTTCCGACGAGATCGCCGAGGGCGTTCGCCTGATAAACGAGCTGAAGGCATACGCCGACACGTTTAAGCGTCAGCCCGTGCACATCTCCAGGCTTAAGGTCGGACTCAAGTGCGGCGGAAGCGACGGACTTTCGGGAATCACCGCAAATCCCCTCGTCGGCAGATTCTGCGACAAGCTGGTATCCTACGGCGGCTCCTGCGCTTTGACCGAGGTTCCCGAAATGTTCGGCGCGGAGCATCTGCTTATGAACAGATGCGAAAGCGAGGAGATCTTTGATAAGACCGTAAAAATGGTCAACGATTTCAAGGATTATTACACCCGATACAATCAGGTGATCTACGAAAACCCCTCCCCCGGAAACAAAAAGGGCGGTATCACCACCCTTGAGGAAAAATCGCTCGGCTGTATTCAGAAGGGCGGACTTTCCCCCGTCGTCGACGTGTTATCCTACGGCGACAAACTTGAGAAGAACGGTCTTTCCCTGCTCAACGGCCCGGGCAACGACATAGTCGCCTGCACAAACCTGATGGCAGCGGGAGTTCACGTAATTCTCTTCACCACGGGACGCGGCACGCCCCTCGGCACCGCAGTGCCCACCGTAAAGATCGCAACCAATCACTCCCTTGCCGAAAGAAAGGCAAATTGGATCGATTTCGACGCCTCTCCCACGCTTGACGGCAGCGACCTCTCTGACGAGCTCCTGGCTTACGTCGTAAGAGTTGCCGAGGGCGAGCAGACCAAAAACGAAACCAATAAATACGAAGAAATTTCAATATTCAAGGACGGAGTAACGCTATGAGTTTTATTAACGATGATTTTATGTTAAAAACCAAAACGGCAAGAGAGCTTTACGAGTCGGTCAAGGATCTCCCGATAATCGACTACCATTGCCACATCAGCCCCAAAATGATCGCCGAAAACCATCAGTTCAAGAACGCGTACGAGCTTTTCCTCGGAGGCGACCACTACAAGTGGCGTCAGATGCGTACCAACGGCGTTGACGAAAGATACATCACGGGAGATGCCGACGACTACGAAAAGTGGCTCGCGTTCGCAAAGACCGTTCCGTTGCTCATCGGCAACCCGCTTTACCATTGGACCCACCTTGAGCTCAAGAGATATTTCGACATCGACGAGACCTTGTCCGAGGACACCGCAAAGGAGATCTGGGATAAGATCAACGCGCTTCTCGCAACCGATGAATACAGAGTTCAGGGACTCATCAAAAAGAGCAACGTAGAGACGATCTGCACGACCGACGCTCCCTACGACACGCTCGAATATCACAGACAGATCAAGGAGATCAAAGGCTTTGACACCAAGGTGATTCCCGCGTTCCGCCCCGACCTTGCAGCGATCAAACCCGACTTCCCCGAGCGCCTCGATTTCTTCCACGAGAACGGCTGCCGTCTTTCCGACCACGCGGTCGACTCTATGGATGACGAGACGATCGAGAAGCTGATATATCTCGGCGAGGAATATGCAAAGCGCGGCTGGGTATGGCAGCTCCATATCGGCGCTCTGCGTAACAATAACTCGAGAATGTTCGCAAAGCTCGGCGCCGACACGGGCTTTGACTCGGTCAACGATTTCCAGATCGCAGAAGGTCTTTCCAAGATACTTGACGGTCTTGACAAAAAGGATATGCTCCCCAAGACTATTCTCTACACTCTCAACCCCAAGGATAACTACGTCCTCGGAACGATGCTCGGCAACTTCCAGGGCGGCGGCATCCCGGGCAAGATCCAGTTCGGCTCGGGCTGGTGGTTCAACGACCAGAGAGACGGTATGGAGAGCCAGATGAGAGCACTCGCAAACCTTGGAATGATCGCGCGCTTCGTCGGTATGCTGACCGATAGCCGCAGCTTCGTTTCCTACACAAGACACGAATATTTCAGAAGAATTCTCTGCAACCTGCTCGGCAAATGGGTCGAGGAGGGCGAATACCCCGCAGATATGGCGCAGCTCAAGAAGATCGCCGCAGATATCTGCTACTACAATGCAAAAAATTATTTTGGATTCTGACCAACAAAAAAATCGGCTCACACCCGCGAGCCGATTTTTTGTTATTTCGACGGAAAGGTTCCGTTCTTCAAGGATTCCAGCATAATTATCGCGCTGCTTACGTTTGTCGCAAGCGGGATCTTCTGCACGTCGCAAAGCCTTAACAGAGCCGAAACGTCAGGCTCGTGAGGCTGCGCGGTCAGAGGGTCGCGAAGGAATATGATCAACCCAAGCTCGCCGTTCGCAAGCATCGCACCGATCTGCTGATCTCCGCCGAGAGGACCGCTTTTCATTCTGTGTATCGGAAGCGAGGTCTCGCCCATAATAAGCGTTCCCGTCGTGCCCGTAGCGTAAAGCTCGTAGTTTGCAAGAACGTCCTTATACTGCTTTGCAAGCTCAATGATCTCCGATTTTTTCTTATCGTGCGCTATCAAAGCTATTTTCATTGTTATTCTCCTTATTGATAAAGATCGGAAGGCACCTGTCATAGATGCCTCCCGAAACGACTTTTTATTAAAATTAAGCCTTCTTCTGCATCTCAGAGAGGATCTGCTTGAGAAGCTCCTCGGTGGTGGGATTAGCTTCTCTTTCGAGTCTTGCCTTCTCGGCTGCCGCAGCCTCCTCAGCCGCCTTAGCCTCAGCAGCCGCACGAGCCTTGTCTGCATAGTAAGCCTCAACCGCCTTCTTGTCGGAACGCTTGATGCCGAGAGCCTTCATTTCCTTCTTCTCTGCCTTGGTGGGCTTGTTCTTCTTTCTGCTCTCACCGTCAGCTCTGAGCTTGTTGAAGAATCTTACGATAAGGAAAAGAACGAGAGCGATGAGCAGGAAGTTGATGATCGCGTTGATAAACTCGCCCCAGTTTATGTAGATCGAGTTAGCAAGATCGAGCTCCTGACCGATAACGGCACCTGCCTCGTCAAGAACGTCCTTGTATGCAGGCTGGAGCATAGTGTAGACCTCGCTGAGCGAGCTTGCACCGAAGATCAAAGCCAGCACGTAGTTGATAATGGGCTTGAGAATGAAGTTGCTAAGTCCGTTAACGATCGCGGTAAATGCGCCGCCGACGATAACACCGACTGCCATATCCATTACGTTTCCGCGCGTAATGAACTTTTTGAATTCAGCAAAAAAGTTTTTCATATTTCCTCCGTTTTGTCGACCGAAAATCAAGTCGAATTTGTCGAATTTAATTATACACTAAAAATATACGGTTGTCAAGAGAATTTCGCTTCTTGCTGTCAAAAAAGAGGCTTTTAGAGTGCCAACAGTTACGGATTTTTTTATTAACGCTGACGCGGACGGTGGAGAGATTCTCTAGGAACGCAAAGCGTTCCGTCGCACTGTTACAACTAAGGCTTTTTCTCTCCCTCGCCCTATGGACCTCACTCGGCAAAAACCAAGTTGCTGCCACTCGAATGGCAATGTAAGGAGCGTTAACAGTTTCGCTTTGTGGGAAGTCCGCCAAGGCAGCGCGGCAATGTGTATCTTATCTTTCGCACTATTACAACTAAGGCTTTTTCTCTCCCTCGCCCTACGGAGCTCGGTCGGCAAAAGCCAAGTTGTTGCCACTCGAAAAATCTCCCTTTTTCCGCCACCGGCGGCGGTCGATTTTTCTCCCTCTCTTGCCGGTTCCCGTCGCTCAAGTTCAAATCTTTCATTCGAAGACAAAAAATATAGCCACCCGATTGGGTGGCTATATTTTTTGGCGGAGAAGGAGAGATTTGAACTCTCGCGCCGGTTAAATCCGACCTACACCCTTAGCAGGGGCGCCTCTTCGGCCTCTTGAGTACTTCTCCAAAGTATTCAAACGGGCAAGCTGCCCGCGCAAGCCATCCGTTTAAATTGGCTTACCAATCTATTATACCACAAACTTTCGTTTTGTCAATACCTTTTTTTTAAAATCACAAAATAAATGGCGACAATTTCGGACAAAGATTATTGACACATTCCCGCTTTCATGGTATAATTACTCTGTTATACAATAAACAAAAGGAGAACAAGTATATGACACCAGCTGCGCAGTGGCTGAATTCAACCTTTGCCGGATTCGACCGCGCCATTCTTGGCTTTTATCACTATCTTGCCACGATAGCCGACCCGATACTTAACCCCATTTCAAAATTTTTCGACATCATCGGCGACGGAGCGCTGGCTTGCTTCGTGCTCGCCGCGATCCTTTTACTTTTCAAGAAAACAAGAAAAGCAGGCATCGCAATTTTGCTTGCAGTCGGTGTCGGAGCTTTATTTACCAACGTAGCTATTAAAAATCTCGTCGCGCGTCCCCGCCCCTACGTCAGCGATTTCGTAGAATGGTGGCAATACGTCGGTTCGCACGTACAAAGCGAATATTCCTTCCCCTCCGGTCACACCACCGCCGCAATGACGGGTATGACCGCACTTTGCCTCACGCTCGGCAAAAAGCACAAGTGGCTCTTCCCTGTCGGCGCGCTCTACGTTCTTTTGATGGGCGCAAGCCGCAATTACCTTATGGTCCACTACCCCTCCGATATCCTCGGAGGCATCATTATCGGCGCGATCGCGGGAACTATTGCATATTTCCTTGCGAAGCTCATCTACGATCTGTTTGAAAAGCATTCGGACAAAAAGGCGTGTGCCTTTATCGTCAACTCAAGCATCGTAAATCTTTTCAAGAAAAAGCAACCTCAGGAATAAACATACAAAAAGAGCTTGTGCGGTGGCACAAGCTCTTTTTATGTAATCAGTCCTTAAAAACCTTGAAATACGCAAGGAACTTGAAGACTATACCCGCAATGGTATAAAGCTCGATCACGGTACCGACAGCACCGAGAAGAATGCCGAGGATCGCACCGACAACGGGGATCCAACCAGTGATCAGACCTGCCAGAGCGATAACAACGCCTGCAAGAATAGCGACTACAACGTAAACGATTACGCCGATAACAAGATTGCTTACACTGTCATTGTTCTTAAAAGACATAGGCCAGAATTTCTTAAGAAAATCCATAACGTATACTCCTTTGTAGATAAAAAATTTAAAAATTAAAAGCAGACGACACGGAAACCCCCACCGCCTGCTTTTATCAAGCATAAAAATTATTTATACTTTCTCTTGCGTGCAGCCTCAGACTTCTTCTTACGCTTTACGCTGGGCTTCTCGTAGTGCTCTCTCTTACGAAGCTCGGTAAGGATTCCCGAACGAGCACACTGACGCTTAAAACGACGGAGCGCACTGTCAAGAGACTCGCCGTCTTTTACTTTGATTTCTGCCATCTATTTTCCCTCCCCTCGCTTTTAAACAGGTTCAGTGAGCAATTTTTCTCACAGATACTTGACTATTATACACCATATTTTTCTGTTTGTCAATATTGATTGAGCAAAATTTTTCGATTTTTTTGAGAAATTTCCGTCAAGCAAGCTTTTCAGCCTCGGCAGCGACGATATTGGCAACCGCACGAGCGCAGACCTCAACTCCCTCGCTCGTCAGATGTATGTTATCGGCCGCGAGGATGTATTTTTCCTTATCGTCGGCAAGCAGAGCGTGAAGATCGTTGATAATAACGCCCTCCTTCTCGAGCGCCGCCACGGCTATCTCGTTGAAACGCTCGATCACGCAATTTCTATTATACGGATTGGCATCGAGCACGGGGGTAGTCGTCGCAAAGATCACAACGTCGCAATAAGATTTCAAAATTCTCGCGATGCGAACGAGATTTTCTACGTACTCCTCCTCAGTCGAGAAGGTTCCGTCACCGAACAGCTCGCAAAGATCCCAATGACCGCAATTAAAATGAACGATACGGCTCTCGCGAATAACACTTGCATAGTCGAACAGCATACGGAGCGTGTATTTTGCGAAACGGCAGTTATCGTCGGGCTGAAAGACCTCAAAATCGGGACCGAGCAGCTCGGCGGCTCTCTTTCCGTAGCCCGCTATCTGCTCACCCGCGCCAAAACGAATAGAATCTCCGAGAAAAGTGACCTTCATAGCTATTTTTCCTTATTTCACAACGATATTGATGATCTTGTTGGGAATAACGATCTCCTTGACCACGGTCTTGCCCTCGAGCGCATAAGCGACCTTTTCGTCCGCCTTTGCGAGCGCGAGCGCCTCGTCCTTGTCCGTATCAACGGGAACCGAGATCTTGCCCTTGAGCTTTCCGTTCACCTGAACGATGACCTCAACGGTATCGTCGGCAGTCTTCGCCTCGTCGTAGGTAGGCCAGCTCTCGTAAGCGATGGTGTCATCGTGACCGAGGATCGACCAGATCTCCTCGCAGATATGAGGACAGATGCAAGAAAGCATCTTGATAAGTCCCTCGGCGTAAGCCTTGGGGCACTTACCCTCCTTATATACCGCGTTAACGAATATCATCATCTGTGAGATCGCGGTATTGAACGCGAGCTTCTCGAAATCGTCGGTTATCTTCTTTACACTCTTGTGATAGATCTTTTCAAGCGCGGGAACGTCGCAATCGACTACGTTTTCAGGCTCGGTAAAGAACGCCCAAACACGATTGAGGAAGCGCTTCGCGCCCTCAACGCCCGCATCGCTCCAAGGCTTCGAGACCTCAAGCGGACCCATAAACATCTCGTAAAGACGGAGAGTATCCGCGCCGTATTCACGCACTACGTCGCTGGGATTGACGACAAACTCGGGGAAACGCTTACCCATCTTGATGCCGTTAGCACCGAGGATCATTCCCTGATGAACGAGCTTCTGGAAGGGCTCCTTGGTGGGCGCAAGACCCTTGTTGTAAAGATATCTGTTCCAGATTCTCGAGTACATAAGGTGACCGACCGCGTGCTCGGGACCGCCTATATAAAGGTCAACGGGCATCCAGTGCTTGAGCAGCTCCTGATTTGCAAACTCGTCGTTGTTATGGGGATCGATATAGCGCAGGAAGTACCAGCTCGAGCCTGCCGATCCGGGCATCGTAGAGGTCTCGCGAACACCCTTGACACCGTTCTTGTCGTACTGCTTCCACTCGGTCGCATTTTCAAGAGGCGCTTTGCCGTTAACTCCCTTGTAATTTTCAAGCTCGGGAAGGATCAAGGGCAGCTCATCGTCACCCAGCACGTGGATCTCTCCGTCCTCACCGTGAACCACGGGAACAGGCTCTCCCCAGTAACGCTGTCTTGCGAATATCCACTCTCTGAAGTGGTAGTTGACGGTTCTCTTGGCAACTCCAAGCACCTCAAGCTTCGAGGTGATCGCTTCCTTTGCCTCCTCAACGGTAAGGCCCGTAAACTCCTCGGAATTAACAAGTCTGTATCCCTTGCCGAGATAATCCTGCTTTTCAAACGCCCTCTCGCTCACGTCAACGTGACCGAGCTTTTCGTCGCCGTCGATTACCTGGATCATATCGATATTGTGCGCGATAGCGTACTCAAAGTCTCTCTGATCGTGAGAAGGAACCGCCATGACCGCGCCCGTGCCGTAGCTTGCAAGCACGAAATCACCGATAAACATTCTGACTTCCTTGCCGTTTACGGGGTTGATACAGGTCACACCCTTAAGCTCACAGCCCGACTTGGTCTTGTTGAGCTCGGTTCTGTCCATATCGTTCTTCTTGAGCGTCTCGTTGATATATGCCTGAACCTCATCCTTGTTCTCGATCCTCGGCATAAGCTGCTTTACGATCTCGCCGTCGGGAGCAAGGACCATAAACGTAATACCGTAAATAGTCTCGATACAGGTAGTAAATATAGAAAATTCTCCGCCGCCGACAATGTTGAACTTGACCTCAACACCCGTCGACTTGCCTATCCAGTTCTTCTGCATAAGCTTGGTGGATTCGGGCCAATCGATCTCGTCAAGTCCCTCAAGCAGCTCCTCTGCAAACGCAGGCTGATTGATGACCCACTGCTTCATATTCTTTCTGACTACGGGATATCCGCCTCGCTCGCTCTTGCCGTCGATGACCTCGTCGTTCGAGAGCACCGTGCCAAGCTCCTCGCACCAGTTAACAGGCATATCGATGTACTGTGCATAGCCGTCGAGATAAAGCTGCTTGAATATCCACTGAGTCCACTTGTAGAACTCGGGATCGCTGGTAGCTATCATCTTGCTCCAGTCGTAGTCAAATCCAAGCTCACTGAGCTGCTTCGAGAAGGTCTTGATATTGTCCTGAGTAAATCCGTTGGGATGATTTCCCGTCGTGACCGCATACTGCTCCGCAGGAAGACCGAACGAGTCGTAGCCCATCGGGTGCAGCACGTTGTAGCCCTGCATTCTCTTCATTCTCGAAACGATGTCGGTCGCCGTGTAGCCCTCGGGATGTCCCGCGTGCAGACCTACTCCCGAAGGATAGGGGAACATGTCGAGCGCATAAAATTTAGGCTTGGAAAAATCCCAAACGTCTGTCTTGAACGTCTCGTTCTTCTTCCAATATTCCTGCCATTTCTTTTCAACTGACAAATGATCGTATTTCATTTATATTTCCTTTCTGCCGTGGTGGCGGCATGTAATTATGTATGAAAGTTAGTTTGTGTGACGACGGGGAACGCGGTCGCTTTTTGAAAAAAGCTCCGCAAAAACTTTCACCCCTTGGGTTCTAATCAGGGTGGGGTAACGCTGAAATTTGCGAGCAAATTTCAGCCTGCTATTCGCTCGTGTATTGTTAGGGTGGAGAGAAACGTGGTCAAATTTCCCGTTTTAAAACCTAAACCGTCTGTTTTTTATCTATCCTTATGGAAGTTTTCGCGGGGGTGCAGGGGGAGCCTTTTTCAAAAGGCTTCCCCTGCTCCAGCCCAATAAAAAAGCTTTCGTCTCAAGAAATTGAGACGAAAGCATAGAAACCTCCGCGGTACCACTCAAATTGCGCTGGGAAGCGCCACTCTGACCGATAACGGTGGCTGACCGTTCCAACCTACTGTGAATTCGGAAGGACTGCTCCGAGGTGAGTAAGAAAGGGCTTGTCTGCCGCCTCGCACCACGGGAAACCCACGGCGGCTCTCTGTCAAGACAAAACGATTCTCTGTCCTCATCAACGCATTTAAAAACAACATTAATATTATATTAGATAAAAGCACTTTTGTCAATAGCTTTTCAAAAGTTTTTCAAATGTTGCTCTGTGATTCGCGCATGACCACGGGAACGACGTCACGGGAGCGCGACGCGAGACGGTCAAGGCAGACGACCTCAACTCCTCTCTCGCGGATAAAATAAAGGTCGGAGCGAGAGATCTTCGGCTTATTGACCACAAGCACCCAGATAAACGCACCGTCAAGCAGCATTTTCCGCTTAAGGCACTCAACGATCTCGTCGGTTTTTTCGGTCCAACCGCCCTGCTCGTCGTCGATCTGAATACAGGAGGACGCGCCGACCCGACCGCCAAACTCGTATCTCTTGTAAGCATACGCAGCAAGTATCTCGGCATCCTCGTCAAGCGAATTGAGGCAAAAGCCCATTTGCGTAAGCTCGTTCTCGTCAAGTCCGAGCCTTGCGATTCCGTCGGCAAGCCAAGGCAAATCTCCCTTGTCAAATTTCGGGCTGCGGCAGGACTGCGTGTCAAGATAAACGCTGTATATCGCCATTTTCTCCATAAATTCGTCGGCAACACCGCAGGCGACCGCCATATCGTAGATCACCCGACCGCACGACGACGCCTTGACCACTAAATTGAAGTCAAATTTCGCCTCGGGAGGCGTGGTATGATGGTCAACACAGCCAATGACCTTGTTTTCGTAAAATGTCACGTGGTGATCGACCAAGACAAGCATATCCTTGTCGTCAAAGCCGTCAAAGTTGATTCCGTCAACGATCCCGAGCTTTTTCATATCTCGAAGCGTCACACCGTCGGGATAAGTGCCGAATTTTACCGCCGAAGCAACGCCAAGCCTTGAAAGCAACTCTCGAAGCATCACCGCCGAAATAATACTGTCACAGTCGGGCATATCGTGACCCGTCACCATGACCGAAAAGCCGCCCTCGATCGCATTTTTGCAAAGCGCGACCAGCTCCCCGACCTTATTTTTCAAAAATTCTCTTTCCATAAAGACAAACCTCGCAAATTCTATAAAAATTATACAACCTTTTATAAAGTTTGTCAATGGGTAAACCTTTGGTTTAGCATGATAACGGTCAGAGTTGTTGACTTTGTAACAACATTGTGGTAAAATATGTTCAATACCAAGAAAGGAGCGCGGCGACGGCATATGACCGATCTTAAACACATAATTTCCAAGCTCGTAATCCTGCACCCCGATCAAGTAATCGACATCTCCCCCTTCAAAAGCGTTGAGGACGGAGAGGATTACGAGGTCTGGTCGATAAAAACAAAAAGCCAAAAATACGTGCTGAAAAAGGAAAAAACTACGAAATAGAGGTCTATTCCTCGTTTTTGGACGGGATCAGCGCTCCACGCTTTATCGAAAGTGTAAACGTTGATGGTGATAATTATTTCATAACCGAATTTTTCGACGGAGCAGATCTCTGCTCTTGTGACCGACAATCCCTAAAAAAAGCACTCGATGCCCTGATATATTTGCAAAACAAATTTTGGAACAACAATTCTCTTTTCAACGCGGGATATTCCTTTGAAAAAAGCCTCGAGAGAAGAATTGAGCGCGGCAAATTTCTAAACGACAGCCGTCTTGAATCTGCATATTCCGATTATCTGTCACTATATAAATCATTACCGAAAACACTCTGTCACGACGATCTTCTGCCATTCAACGTACTCGTAAACGACCGCGGCGCCATGCTCATCGATTGGGAATTTGCAGGCATACTGCCATATCCGACTTCCCTTGCTCGTCTGCTTGCTCATACCGAGGAAAAGGACGGCGCGCTGTTCTTTATGCGCGACGATGACAAGGCGTTCGCCATAGACTATTATTACGAAAATCTCTTGTCAGACAAGGGGATTCCCCGAGAGGAATACGACAGTGCAATATCCCTTTTTCTATTCTATGAATATTGCGAATGGATAATGCTCGGCAACAAATATGAGGATGCCGATATGGAGCTTTACGCCAAATATTTAGCAAAGGCATCTGACCATTTAAGCAAAATCAGCCTCAACTCAGGCTATAAAACGGAGAATAAATGAAAGTACTTATAGGAACCACCAACCCCTCAAAGCTCCGCCGCTTTGAAGAGCTTTTGTCGGGTCACGGCATAGAATTTTTCAGCCTACGCGACCTTGGAATTGACACCGAACCCGAGGAAACGGGCAACACCCCCGAGGAAAACGCCGCGATCAAGGCAAGGTTTTACGGAAAATATTTTGACAGAGTAGTCTGCAACGACTCGGGACTTTATTTCGATTCCCTGCCTCTCGACGACCCTCGCCAGCCCGGGCTGAACGTAAGAGCCCCGGAGGGCAAGCGGCTTGACGACGAGGAAATGATCGAGTATTATTCAAAGCTCATCGCCTCGCTCGGTGGAAAAGTCCTCGCCAATTATCTCGACGGCATCGCAATATATAACTGCGGCAAAATATCCACCTATATGGAGAATAGCGAGGCAACGCGAGCAAGCGCGTTTTATATGGTAAGTGAGCCGACATCTGACCGAAATCCCGGCTGGCCGCTTGACTCGATCTCGATAAACCGCAACACGATGAATTATTTTACCGACAAAAGCGACAATAAATACGACACCACGAGCGAAAACATCATGCTCGGCGAATATCGCCAAAGGCTTGTCGAGTTTATGACAAAAGCGCTTGATATCAGCGCTCAAAGTAGCGACAAGGAAAGCATCCGCAAGGAGCTTCAATGCAAAATTTATCCCCTTTACTCATTGCACACCTATAAGTATGTCGTTATTTGCGCTTCTTATCAGGGAAAGTGGATTCTTTCAAAGCACAAAAATCGTAACACTTGGGAAACGCAAGGCGGTCATATTGAGGACGGTGAAACTCCGCTTGAATGTGCCCGTCGTGAGCTTTTTGAGGAAAGCGGTATCAAAGATGCCGACCTTTATCCTGTCTGCGATTACGTAGGATATAATTCCAAAAGTTCGGCAAATGGTGTCGTATTTTTGGCTACTGTCCACTCCCTTGGTGAGCTTCCGGAAAGCGAGATGCAGGAAACAAAAATATTTGACACTCTCCCTGCCGAGCTTACGTATCCGCAGACTTCACCAAAGCTGTATGCGGAAGCGGAAAAGGTTTTGAATAAAATACTGGAGAAATAATATGACAGTAAATTGCATATGGGAGCATAACGGCAATGACACTTTGCTATATGCGACAGATTATATCGGTGCATATACCCGTGGCGAAAGCCTTGAAATTGCAAAGGCAAAAATGCCACAAGAGATTGTTGCTTATCTCAAATGGTTAGGCGAGGATACCTCCGATAACATAGAAGTTGTGATCGTTGAGGAAAAAGCCTCAGATCTTGCTATTAAGGATGCCGATTCTGACGTGCTTTTTGAGAGCGAAAAAGTACCGCTTACATCAGATGAATATGAGAAATTAAAAGTTCTCGCATTAAAGTCGGCAAAGGATTTTCTTGCATTGTATGAGTCTATCCCTGACAAGAGTGCTACTGCAATAGCAGAACGCAAGACATTTTATGGTAACGTTCCTCGCTCTGCCGATGAAATGTACGAACACACCAAGAATGTCAACGAATATTATTTTGCCGAAATAGATGTTGATGCCGATAACAACGGAAACATATACGAATGCCGCAATCGAGGATTTGAAATTTTAGAGACTAAGCCCGATTATCTCAATAACTCGGTTGTCGAAGGCAGCTACGGAGAGGATTGGTCGCTCCGCAAGGTTCTCCGTCGGTTCATTTGGCACGACCGTATTCACGCAAGAGCAATGTATCGAATGGCGGTAAAAGTTTTTGGCGCAGAGAACGTAGCAAACCCATTTTCATTTTGAATTGGAGAAAAGATGAGCATTATTAAAAACGAAATACCGATATTGGAGTTTGATACCGAGCAAACGGCGGTTATCAATCCAACTCACGAAAAATTAGATTTAAAGCTCCCGAAAAAGTGCGTGTTCGCTTTTCTCGGTGAGTATATCGACGAATACGCAAGCAAGACGGAAACAGAGAAAGTATCTGAGTTCGTCAGCGCAACGAAGCTTTACCCAATCTACATAACAAAATACAAAGGCGAAGAAGTCGTGCTTTGCCAAGCTCCCGTAGGAGCTGCACCTGCATCACAGATACTTGATTGGCTGATTGGCTACGGTGTGAGTGAGATCATCTCTGCAGGCTCTTGCGGTGCGCTTGAAACGCTCCCCGAAAGCACGTTCCTTGTGCCGAACAAGGCTCTGCGTGACGAAGGTACGTCCTATCACTACGCTCCCCCTTCACGCTTTATGGAGATCAGCGAAAGAGCGAGGAAACCGTACTTGAACACGGAATGAAATATGGGGAGGTCATCACTTGGTCAACGGACGGATTTTTCCGTGAAACCAAAGAAAAGGTCGCATATCGCAAGAGCGAAGGTTGCTCCGTCGTTGAAATGGAGTGTTCGGCTCTTGCAGCCGTTTCCGCTTTCAGAGATGCTACTTGGGGAATGATACTCTACACCGCAGACAGCCTTGCCGACGTTGATAAATACGACGAGCGAAATTGGGGCGGCAACGCATACGAATATGCGCTGACACTCTGCCTTGATGCGGTACTTAAATTATAACTATCAAATTGATGTATCAACACTTACAAGTGTTTTGAATACAAATACGAAACAGAAAGGGTGGTCTTTTATGAAAATGAGTCGTGTATGGAGGGTTCACGCTTCCTAACCCTCCGAATAAAATTTTGGAGGAAACAAAATGGAAAACCAAATCACCATCCGTGAAGCGATCACGGAAAACGACGT
>JAFXHH010000028.1 GCA_017536475.1 Clostridia bacterium | reverse complement strand
CTCGCAAGGTCTCCTCAAACTGAGTCTTTACTCTGTCAAGACAAGCGTCAAGCTCAAATCTGAAGGGCTGATTGTCGTTCAGCATCGCGCCTATGCGATTCTTTATAAACTCGGCAGTCTCCTTAAACTTGGATGCGCCAAGATTAGAAATTATCTCCGCAGGCATGTATGTTCCAAGCTCGTTAAGAAGCCTCGAATCCATATTCGTGCCCGAAAACGAGGTCGCGTAGATCTCCGCGGTGGAAATATCGCAGAAGCAAACTCCGTATTCAAACTCGCCCATGTAAAGCGAGCAAAGATAGTTGTTCTTCTTGTCGGGAAGCAGATCCGACTCAATAAGCGTACCGGGAGTAATAACGCGGATAACGTCGCGCCTTACTATTCCCTTCGCCTGAGCGGGATCTTCCATCTGCTCGCAAATAGCGATCTTAAAGCCCTGCTTTATAAGCTCACCGATATAGGTGTCGACCGAATGAAACGGAACACCGCACATCGGCGCACGCTCCGCCTCGCCGCAGTCTCTACCTGTCAAAGTGAGTCCAAGAGCACGGGATGCGACGATAGCATCGTCAAAAAACATCTCGTAAAAGTCACCGAGACGGTAAAAAAGCAGGTAGTCCTTGTATTGATTTTTTATCTCAAAATATTGCTCCATCATCGGAGTCATAGCGAGAACCTCTCTTTTATAAGTTTAACTGGGTTTCAATCCTTTCCCGTAGAAAGGAGCAGGACGAATAATTTTTTCAAAGACAAGGCGTAGCGGAAAAAGCAAGGCGAAGGCTTACTTATACGTAAGTCGAGCCGCTTTTGAGCGACAACGCGGTATTTGGAAAAATTAGCGTTCTGATCAATGGCAACCGCCGCAGGTCGAGCAATCGTGAGTACACGGGGTCTTTCCCGTCGCGTTGAACATGATCGTGTTGTTGACAGTCTCCATAAGCTCGTTGACATCGTTTTGCGCTGCGTCAAGCTCAACGAAAAGCGGATCGGTAGTGATCATCGCGTAAATTTCGTCTATCCTGTCCTGAATTCTTGCAAGCGCATCGGTATCAATGTCAGCCGAGTCGCCCATAGTGGTAAGAGCCTGCTGCTGAATACCGTATTCCATCAGAAGATTGTTGATCTTCTCGCTTTTTTCGTATGCCTCCTTGGCTTTTTCCATGCGGATCATTCTCTCGTCCGCTTTGATTGCTTTGCCAAGCTCGGCAGCAAGTGCGTATATGCTCATTTTCTTAATTCCTTCCGTTATTTTTCTACTTTTTCGCCGTAAAGCGCAAATGTCTCCGCGCGAGTGATCAAAATATCAACGAATTTGCCCGTGTCGCTCTCATTTCCGTCGAAAAGCACTATCTTGTTGCCCTCCGTACGACCCGAATAAACCTTTTCGTTGTTTTTGCTCTTTCCGTCGCAAAGAACTCTTAAAATTTTATTTTCAAGCGGCTTGTTCTTCTCAAGCGCGATCTCGTTCTGGGTTTCAAGCAAGCGATTCATTCGCTCGCCCTTGACAGAGTCGGGTATCTGACACTCCATCGCCGCCGCAGGTGTGTCCTTTCTCGGCGAATAAATAAACGAGTAGGTCATATCGAATCTGACCTTGCGGAGCATCTCAAGTGTCGCCTCGAAATCCTCGTCGCTCTCACCGGGGAATCCGACGATAATATCCGACGAGATCGTAACGTCGGGCACCTTCTCACGAAGATAATTAACCGTACGGAGATATTTTTCTGTGTCGTAGTGACGGTTCATCGCCTTGAGAATACGATCACTTCCCGACTGCATCGGCAGATGGAACTGATGCGCCACGTGCTTTGAGGATGCGATCACGTCGATCAGCTTGTCCGACGCATCCTTCGGATGACTCGTCATAAAGCGGATGTGATAATCGCCCTCGATCTTGTCAATGTCTGCAAGCAGATCGGCAAAATCGTAAATCTCGCCGTCGTCGCTCTTTGCATCCTTGCCGTAGCTGTTGACGTTCTGACCGAGCAGTGTTATATCCTTGTATCCTGCTTCAACCAAGCCCTTTACCTCGGCGATTATATCCTCGGGTCTGCGGCTTCTCTCGCGACCGCGAACGTAAGGAACGATACAGTACGTGCAGAAATTATTGCAACCGTACATTATCGAGACCCACGCGCGATAGCTCGACTCGCGGTATATCGGCAAGCCCTCTGCAACGAGGTATTCCTTTTCCTCGGGACAGTAGAGCCTCTTACCCTTTTTCATTTTCGTGTAGATAAGCTCGGGCAATCGGTGCAAGGATGAGGTTCCAAGCACAAAATCGACGTAAGGATAGCTGTGCTTGATATTCTCCTTGCGGTGCTCCTGCGTTACCATACATCCGCAAACACCGATAAGCATATCTGGCTTCGCCGCCTTTAGATGCTTGTACTGACCGATTATCGAGAGCGCCTTTTGCTCGGCATGCTCTCGCACCGCGCAGGTGTTGACCATAATAAGATCGGCAAGGGCGGGCTCGGAGCAGATCTCATAGCCCATAGATAAGCACATTCCCGCGATCTTTTCGCTGTCGGCTT
>JAFXHH010000027.1 GCA_017536475.1 Clostridia bacterium | reverse complement strand
CTCAAACACCTTCACCTCGTCAATATCATAGCTTTCTACAAGTCGCTTCATCATAGACTGCTTTTCATCGGGGCTTGCAAGCTGAATGAGCAGAGATCCGTCCTCACGCTCGGTGCAAATATCTCCGAGGTCTGCAATTATCTTTTCGGGAGCTTGGGTGCTTACCACGATCTTATCGCGCGGATAGGTTCTCTTGATCTCATGGAGATCACCGCTGATAGCCACCTTGCCTGCATTGATGATTGCGATACTGTCGCAAAATTCCTCTATGTAGCTCATCTGATGGCTTGAAAACAGAACGATCTTGCCCTTGGCAATCTGTTCCTTTACCACGTCCTTGAGAAGCATTGCGTTCACGGGATCAAGTCCTGAGAAGGGCTCGTCGAGGATAACGATATCGGGATCATGCGCAAGCGCGGTAATAAGCTGAATTTTCTGCTGATTTCCTTTTGACAAGGTATCAAGGCGCTTGTTACGGTATTCGGACATACCGAGTCTTGAGAGCCAATAGTCAACAGCTTTTACAGCATCCTTTGCGCTCATACCTTTCAGCTCCGCAAAATACACAAGCTGATCTATGATGAGCTTCTTCGGATAGAGTCCTCTTTCTTCGGGGAGGTAGCCGATGCCGATTTTATCGTAATCAATAGGCTTTCCGTCAATCAGCACTTCGCCGCCATTCGCCGGAAATACGTTCATCAAAATACGAATAGATGTTGTTTTACCTGCGCCGTTTCTGCCAAGCAGACCGAACGCTTTTCCACCCTCTGCCGTGAAAGATACGCCCTTAAGGACTTCTTTCTCGCCAAAGGACTTGTCAATGTTTCTGAGTTCAAGTATCATTGCTTTCAAAGTCCTCCGAATAATTAAAAAGTGCGTGACCGAAGCCACGCACAAAAAACGCAAACTCCGAGTCGCTAAACTAACCTTACATAGAAAAACATCTCTGTATATCCTATCAAGTGGAATTCGCATTTTTATCAAATTCTAACGATAGGAATATACAAAAGGGTATAGTACCCCCTTGGATATCAAATAATCGTTTTTCTATTTAGTTAGTTTAGCAATGGCTATTATATCACAAAAATATGAATAAATCAAGGCGTTTTGACGGATTTGTACCTGTTGATTTTATAAAAAATGCCCTCGCTCCGCTTTGGAACGAGGGCTATGCTTTACTGCTTCTTAAACACGGTTTTTATAATCGTCGAAAGCTTCGGGGGCATACCGTAAAGCAGAACGCCTACACGGTAGATCTTTGCGGAAAGAACTCCGATACCGATGGTGGAAGCGATGAGAATTGCAATCGAAACAGCAATCTCATACCACGCTACCGTACTCATACAAATTCTCGTAAACATTGCCATTGGCGACGTAAACGGAATATACGAACACACAAGCATTGCGGTGCTTATTTTTTCGCCGATATTACGAGAACTTCATTGACAAACGCAAAAAAATTTTATATACTATACACATGAAAATATTTATAAATTTGAGGTGTTCCCGTGAAAAAAATTCTTCTTGCCGTTATAGCGGTAATGCTTATCATTACGTCGTGCCCTATAATGTCGGTTTTCGCAGAAAATCAAACATTTGAGGTAGGAACGCCCGTTGAGGAGCATCCCGAGCTATTTCTTCCGCGAAGCCTGCCAACTCACGGCGACGGTAAAATTGCGGTATTTCTTATAGAATTTCCCGACTTCAAAAACGACAAGCCCTTCGCTACCGCCGAGTACTACGACAAGGTCTATTTCAGCGGCGGCTCCTTTGAGGGAGTTTGGGCGGACACGACGGTGACAAAATTTTACCGCGAGCAATCCTACGGGAAGCTCAACCTGAGCGGTAGAGTCTTTGATTGGTACACCGCAAAGCATGAGCGCTCGTATTACGACGACAGAAAGGCTGAGCTGGTTATTGAAGCGGCGGAGCATTACCGCTCTCAGGGCGTTGACTTCTCTCAGTTTGACGGAAACGGCGATGGAATAATAGACGCCGTAACGTACCATTTTGCGGGAGAATACTCGCGTAACCAAAACGACCCATGGTACAGCGGCGTGAACTACAGCTCCTCCGGAGGTGTCGGAGACATCGCCGGGCTTAAGCTCACGAGTATAGTTCAGGTGTATAACGGAGCAGAGGAAAAGGACAACTGGGTGCTTGGCACTATCTGCCACGAGCTTATGCACTCCTTGGGAATGCCCGACCTTTACGGAAGCGTGAGCTTCACCTTGCAGGGTGCCAACGATCTGATGTCCAACAATCTGCAAACCATAAATCCATACACGAAAATGCTGCTTGGCTGGATCGACAATGTTGACATTATTACCTCAGACACCAAGAGTATACGTTTAGCACCTTACGGTACAAAGGAAAGCGGGCGCGCCGTCATAGTTACCGACAAGTATAACGGCTTGTTCGACGAATTTTATATAGTCGCCTACAGAGAGTACACCTCCTCAGCGGTGGTCTGGCACGTTGATGCGCGGCTTAATGAGGACGGCAGGTCCTTTATGAACTATAATCAAGGCTTCGACGCGCGTCCCGACAAGAACAGCGGTCATGAGTCCGGCAAAAGATCATCTCCGTATCCCTTTATCGAAGAGCTTTCGTCAGACCCAAGGTATAACTACGTTTTATCGACAAACGCGCAAGATGAATACACCTCCTTTAAGAGCGACTCGGTCTTAGGCCCTAACTCCGCACCCTCGTCGGACACCCACGACGGACGCTATACGGGCATCAGAATGGATAACTTCAACGTTCACAACGACAAATATCTGACCTTTGACGTGTCCTTCGTCAAGGACACAGAGCCGCCCACGGTCACCACAAAGGAAAAAGACCTTGCCTTTAACGAGATCACAACCTTAAGCTTCAACGAATACGTATACGAGGGAAAGAGCTTTGGCGATATCAAGATAACAGACCTTGGCGGGAAGCCTATCGACGCGACCGTTCTTATTCCCAACTACCCTCATCATCAGCTTGAGATATCCTTTAAGGGCGACGCTCACAAGGACGGCTATAAGATAATTATTCCCGAGAACGCCCTGCGAGACTCCTCGGGCAACGGCATAGCGGCAGTGATCCTTACCACCGCAGCCGATAATTTATTCAAGCCCGTAAGTGAGATACAGCTTCCGCACATTGAATATAACAGAAACAATGCCGACGCCCACTTCTTCAACTGTGACGGCAGCTTTGTCGTTGTAACCACGCTTTGGGAAAATTACGTGAGCGATGCAAAATTGGAATTCATGCGACTTGACTACAACGGAAACGTACTAAAGCATACGATAATCGACAATCCGTTCGTAAACAGCCATATACTCGCTACCGTATGCGAGACATCAGACGGCTCTTATATATTCTTCTGCAACGATAACGGAGAAGCAAATAAGTCATATCTTATGTTTTGCATCGACAAGGACGGAAATCTGCGATGGACCAACGACAAGTATAAGGGAACGGGAAAGGAACTTTTCCCATATGAAGCTTTGACAGTGTCTGATGGTATAATCATCCGTCTCAGTGAGACCTACGCAAAGCGCTCCGAGCGTATTACCGTCGATCAGAAAACAGGAGAGGTCAAGCCGTATTCGGGCAAGTTTGCGGATATACTCGAACACCGCTGCTTTAACCTGCCGGGTGGTAAGATCCTACAGTACGGCAACACCGTCATAAAAGGAAACGGACAGTCTTACACGAGCATCAGCATAATAGACGCGGAAACACTTGAGGTGTTGGCGGAAAACGAGCTGGTTTACGACAAGGGACAATTCCCCGTGATACAAGACGTTCAATTAAACGACGACGGCACTATGATACTCTACTGCAGTATAAACAAGACAGCCGGCGCACCTAAATTTATTTTACTTGACGCTATGCTTAACGAAATAAGATCGGTAACGTTTGAAAAGGCGGACGCCTCATTTGCGGAAATAAGCTTTCTGAACGGAGACGGTTTTTGCTTCGTTTATACGTTAGCAAGAGGCGATCACGATAACAATCAGTTCCGAATTTACCGCTACGACAGATATTTAGATATCGTTTGGGAATCGGCGGTCACGGCAAACTTCGTATATTATTTTAGGTCTCCGACAGGAGAAATACTGTCCTATAAATCTATGTGGGCGCCTGAGCGCGAGTGCTATATCGAATACTACGGCACTGAAAGCTCAATGAGGACAGAGCATATCCACAAGCTCGTTTATAGTCCCGAGAGCCCCGCTACCGTCACAAGCTACGGACACGGTGCTTATTGGTATTGCCCCGACTGCGGCTGCTACTATTTGGACGAGGGTAAAACGCCGATCACCAATGTATATAGCCTTTTCACTCCCAAGCTGGAGGGCTCGAACGGTAAAGACGATCCAAATAATAAGGAAAACTATGAAAACGACGGCATAGACAATGACTCAAACAGCGGTGTAGACAATGACTCAAACAGCGGCATAGACAATGACTCAAATAGCGGCGTAGGCAATGACTCAAACAGCGGCGTAGGCTGCAGCGGCTTTGTCGGAATGGGATCAATCACCGCGCTCGCTCTCATATCCGTTTGCGGTGCTGCTCTGCTCAGACGAAAGTAGGGTTCGTGTACCCTTCTTAACATCAAGAAAAATTAAATGTCCCAACAACGGCAGTAGCGCAAAAGCGATTGCCGTTTCTTTTATCGTTTTTATAAAAATTATAAAAATCTTTTTGTAAGACTATTGACAAACAGAATACCTCGTGATATGATGTATTACGTAAGGAGGAGTATACTATGGATATTCAATTAAAGCGCGGGCTACTCGATGTGTGTGTGCTCGCGGCAATCAAAAACGAGGATTCCTACGGCTACAAGATCATCAAGGATATGAAGCCGTATATCGAAATGTCGGAATCTACCCTGTACACCATTCTGAAACGTCTCGAGCTTTCCAAAATGCTGACCGTACACACCTCCGAGCACGGAGGCAGACTTCGGAAATATTATCACATTACGAAGGCAGGACTCAGGCGCATCGAGGAGTTCAAGGATGAATGGCGCGAGGTAATGTCGATCTATCAATTTGTAACCAAGGAGGACACGGACAATGCGTAAGCAAGAATTTCTCGACCTGCTTAAGGCGAAATTATCGGGACTTCCGAAGGAGGACATCGAGGAGCGCCTCGTCTTTTATGGCGAGATG
>JAFXHH010000026.1 GCA_017536475.1 Clostridia bacterium | reverse complement strand
TAAGAAAATTTGAGAATGAAAATCGAAATTAATACTAACACACTTAAAGCATATTTTGAATGTTTTGACTTACATCACCGATAATTCGTTGTTATCTATTTTGTCACCCCCCCAACGCAAAAAGGACACCTTCGGGTGTCCTTTTTGCATTTCAGCCGCCGACCGTCAGTTAAGTCTTACCCCCCACCCCCGCACCACTTTTATATAAAAATATAGCCCTGAAAAAAACTTTCCACCACCGTATTGACAATGCTTTTCGAGTGTGTTATAGTGAGAGTGTAATGAAAAATAGAGGGATGAATATGAATCAACCGTGTGAAGAGAACAAATCAATAAAAAAGAAAAAAATATATATCCTGATCAGTATCATTTTAGTTGTTGCAATCGTCGTCACTGCGGTATGGTTCGTATCTTATATCACAAAATATGAACCCAGTACAGTTACACATATTTCGATAAAGCAGAGAAGCACCGATGTAATGGAATTGCGCATAAGATATTCGTTTCCGACGGGCGGCTACTCGGCTCGCGTTGTTCCCGAGGACGAGGGCGAATATTGCGGAGACGGTATGAGCAACTATGACGGCGCGCTGGGAAAATACAGAATCATGATCAATTTTGGTGACATTGAGTTGTCTGACTCGTTTGTCGAGAAAATGGACGAAAATGGAGTAATAAAGATAACGGAGGATATTCGGGCGAGGGTAGCATCACCATCCGATCACGGATTTGTGCTATATATAGGCTCTGATGATCCGATAAGCATCGAGTCTGTGACAAACGGAAATTTGAATTTTTTCGGAGGAAGCATAATAATTCCGATCACAGTAGAAAATCAGTAAATACCGTAAGGCGAGTCAACGGTTGACAACCCACCCCTTTTGTGATAAAATAAAGACATAACAAGTTAAAACTTTGAAGGAGGACACCATGGCATACAAATACCCTTATGATTACGAAGAGAAAGAGTACAAAGCCCCCAAGCTGACCACAGACAGAAAAATGTGGAAGCTTATACTTTTCAGCATTTTAACTCTCGGATTTTACAGCTTTGCATTCTTTATTCCGCTTTCGTTTGATCTCGATAAAATAGCGCCTAAAAGAGACGGCTCGAGAACGATGAACTATATTTTTGCATACATCCTCTCATTTTTTACGTTTACTATCGTCCTTGACATCTGGCAGTATCAGGTCGCGCAGCGTATAGAAGATGCACTGACAGAGCGCAACATTAACTACGACTTTGGAACCAAGGATTTTTGGGGTTGGTTTTTCTTCGGCTCTCTTATTTTGGTCGGACCGTTTGTATATTTCCATAAGCTTTGCAAGGCTATGAACCTTCTTTGCGAGGATTATAATAAAGCTCAGGAGGCTAAATAATCATAGGATACGAATACGAAATTGTTTTAGAGAAAAACGATCTTGGTGAGCTTGAGGTATCAAGCGTAACTCCAAAGTAAAATTTAATCATCCCACGGCACGCGGAGCGTGCCGTGATTTATTACCCCAAAAATTTAAGATTAACAAAACTCAAACATATTCTGAAAAAAACCATAACAAAACCGCGATATAATCTACCCGTAAACAAAAACAATCAACAGATAACAAAGGAGAAAAGAAAAATGGCAAAGAAAACAAACAAGCCCCTCGTCATCGCAAGCATTGTAGCAGGAGTTGGCGCGATCGCGCTCGGACTTAGCAAGGCATTCAAGGATATGAAGGAAAGCGCAAAGGCGCAGCACGAGGTCGATAAGGCGAATTTTGGAGCGGTAAAGGCAGAATCCAAGGCGCAGTGGGAGGAGGCGAAAATGTCCCCCAAGGCAAGACAGGAGAAGATGCAGAAGGAGCGCGACGAGCAGATCGCCGCAGCAAAGGAAAGAACCGCCGCAGCAAACGAAAGAATCGAAAACGCCAAGAACAGCAAGTAATTTAAAACTAAAAAAACCCGACACGATTAGTGTCGGGTTTTTTAGCTCAACTAATTATTAGGATATCTTTTAGGGTCGTTGGTTTCTCCAAGCAGATAATCGATATATGGCATCCGTAATCGTAACCATACCTAGTGGATACAGCGTTTCCGATATCGAGGCAATGTTTAAATAATCCGATTTTATAAAAATCGCCCTTACGGCACATGCTCCGTAGGGGCTTTTGTATTCTGCGATCGACCTCACCTGATAGGTGTGATTGTTTCTTACTATTGACAAAAATGCGATTGTGTGGTATAATAGGCATAACTATACGCACATTGAAACACGCGCGTCCGCGCGAGTGAAAGGCCGTTTTGCTTTATATTTCAAGCAAAAAAGGGATAAGCGCGATGAATAAAAATGAGATGTGCGATCAAAAAGTAACTCGTAGGAGGTACAAATGATGAAACAAAATACGTCAAGAAGATATGTATCTATCGTTGTATGTGTGATACTTGCCTTGGTACTGGTCTTCTGCTTTGCTTCGTGCAAGAATAAGCCGAACAAGGACGAGGAAACGTCTTCTGCCACGCAGATCGGCGGTGAGGACACTACCGTGGACGATGGCGATGATACGACCAAGCCCGGTGGCGATGATACGACCGTAGGCGGAGACTCCGAGGATACGACTATCGACGGTCCCGATGAAACTACCACGGGAGGCGGCTCCGAAGGGACGACTGAGGAGACCACCGTGGAAGAGACAACTGAGGATCACGAGCACGTCTACGACGAGGGAAGAGTCACACTCGATCCCACGTGTACTCAGACGGGAGAAAAACTCTACGTCTGCTCGGTATGCGGACACGAAAAGCTTGAAGAGATTCCGATGCTTGAGCACGATATGGGCGAATGGGAGCAGGTGACTGCACCTACCGTCAATACCGAGGGTCTTGAGCGCAGAGAGTGTAATGATTGCGATCATTTTGAAGAAAGAGCGATAGAGAAGCTCCCTGCTGTATGGCATATAACCGTGAATGACGGAACCGGCAACGAGATCAGTGTTCCCGTTGCGGCAGACGGAGTTTATTCCTTGACCGAGCCCGTCAAGATCGGCTATAACTTCATTGGCTGGAAGGACGCTGACGGCAACGATTTCGGCGCCTCGGGAACGGTAGATCGCGACGTGACTGTCACGGCTGAGTGGGAGATCGACGCTACCGAAACGCTTGACGAGCTTATTGAGCGCGCGGCGGCAGGTGTTGATCTTATACTCATAGCAAACGATATAGTGATAGACCGTCCGATTTACGTGCCTTCCACGACGAAAATATATTCACTTACTCCTGTAAAGCTCATAAGAGATGCGGGATATGATGGAGATCTGTTCGTTATAGGACAGAATGCCGACGGCGAGAACTCTATTCTTTTAAATCTTGTTCCTGCGCTTACTCTTGGAGACGAGAATTACGATGGAGACGAGATCCTTTTGACTATTGACGGAAATCGCGACGGAATGAACGAGGGGATAGAGGTGTCGGGTACGGCACTCTTCCTTATCAACAGCGCAAGAGTCAATATGTATAACGGAGTATCTGTCTCCAATCACCAAAAGGTAAGGAACGAAAGAGCCATTTCTGATATTTGGGGCGGACCTGTAGCCATAATCTCGTCGGGATCGGCGTTTTATATGTACGGCGGTGTTATGGACAATAACTCCGCGCGCATTGATTCGACTGTGGACGAGAACGGAGTTTCCGTGAATCTTTCAGGATATGGCGGTGCGGTATATAATAACGGCACCTTCCATATGTACGGCGGCGTTATTTCCAACTGTACGGCAAACCGCGGCGGCGCGATATATTCCGACGCGATGATCGACATAGTCGGTGGAGTTATGGAAGGAAACTACGCAAAAAACAAGGGCGGAGCTATATGCAGCTCGGGTTCCGGCGGATCTGACTTGTTTATTGGATCGAAAGGCGCAGAAGTAGGCACCGTTATTTTCAGGAATAACAGCGCCGGTACTCAGGGCGGAGCAATTCTATCCTATGCGAATAGCCCGCTGATCCTTTTCGGAGGAGTTCTTTTCGAGGGCAACTCTGCATTGGGAAGCAACGGTGGAGCTATCTCTACCTCGGGTCCTATCACGTCTTACAACAACAGCTTTGTAGGTAACACCGCCAAGTATAGCGGTGGAGCTATATATCAGTCCTACGTAAGCGCCGACAGTATAATACATATAGTTGAGCTTCAGGATACCTTGTTCGAGAACAATACCGCAAATAGAGGCGGAGCCATTACGCTTACTTCTTCGGCGGAAGCGGATAAGGGTGCGTATGCAAAGATATATAATTGTAGATTTGTGGAAAACGGCGCGCTTCATTATCTTTCTGTCAAGACCGATAGCGAGACCGGGGAAGAAAAGACTGTCCTCAACGGCGGTAACGGCGGAGCAATCTATTCCTCCCAGCGTAGTGTTTTTGAGATCGAAAACTGCGAGTTTGTAGGAAACGTATCCGAAAACCTTGGCGGCGGCGCTATTGGTGCGACAGTGTCAAGTACGATAACCGTTAAGAATAGCGTGTTTACAGATAACAAGTCTATTGACGTAAACGGAGAAGAAAACGGAAGAAGCGGTGTTGGAGGCGCAATATATGCTTACAACGGAACGTCGCTGACCGTTTCAGACACAGCATTTAACGGTAACAGCGCATATAAGAACGGCGGAGCGCTATATATTTCAACCAATACCGTTAATTTGACCAACGTTGAGTTACATAGCAATTCTGCGGGATTGAACGGAGGCGCTATTGCTCAATATGATAGTAGCACGCTTAATATAAGAGGTATTTTTGCCACAGGAAACTCTGCTGAAGGCACAGGCGGTGTTATTTACAACAGTAAATCAACTCTGAACATTACCTCGGACGAAAAGACCGAAAATATATTCGGTGTTCTCGGTGCAACGGATGAAGAAAGCGAAGTCCTTGCCAACACGGCGATCAATGGAGGAGTTATTTGTGGTGGAAACACATCGATTCTGAATATTGATGGTGCTACGTTTGAGAATAATGCAGCTATTCCCGGTGTTGTTGAGACTCGTGACGAGATCACGGGTGAGGTCATAAAGACCACGTACGTTGATGGATACGGAGGCGTTATCTATGCAACACACGGCACTCAGTTAAATATCTCCAATGCTAAATTTGTATCTAACAGCGCGAAGTACGGCGGAGCTGTCACTTCAGTAAAAGCAACGACAACAGTAACGGTAAAAGACTCCGAGTTTGACGCCAACAGTTCTACCAACTGTGGAGGAGTATTATATACACTTTCCGCAGTCGTAGATCTCGAAAATGTTATCTGCAACAACAATACGTCGTCAAAGGGAGGAGCGCTTTATCTTAGCACAAAATCGGTTACGACCGTTAAAAATTCGTCCTTCGCAGGAAATACCGGAACGTACGGAGGTGCAGTCTATGCAAGTAATGCACAGATGTCGACCTTTGAAGAAGTTGAATTTGACTCTAACGGTATAAGCGAGCTGAAGCAAACGAAAACAGGTGGAGCGATCTATATCGTTGGAACGACCGTTGACGTTTTAAATTGTGCATTTGATGGAAATCATGCATCTGCGTCGGGCGGAGCGATCTTCCTTGCGGGTACCGAAACTACGACTGATAGTGAAGGCGTTGAGACCAAGAGCCGCGCAGCTGCAATTGGATTGGATAGCAGCGACCTTATCGGTAACAGCGCTAAAACCGGCGGCGCAATCTACGCATCTACAGACAGCGTAGTTGCACTTAACTCTCTTACTTTTAGAGATAACAGAGCAAATGCTACCGAAACCGATAACGATGCCCGCGGCGGTGCAATCTATATGCTTGCGGCAAATCTTGAGGTCAACGACGTTGATTTTATTAACAACCACGCCGATTATTACGGTGGAGCGATTGATGCTCATACAAATTCCAAGGCAATACTTAACCGAGTCAGATTTGTAGACAACTCTTCGATCAACAACGGCGGTGCCTTGTGGTTGTATACAAACACCGAGTTTAATATTGCCGGAGTTTACGCTTCGGGTAATACGACTGAATCCTCGGGCGGCTTTGCATATACCAGAGGCGTTTTGAATATTCTTGCAGATGCCGAGTTCGGCAACGTTATCAAGGGTGCAGAAGAAATGGTTGCACAAGCTGAAGACGGCGACTCTGCCGAAACAGAAAGCTTTAAGAACGCAAAGAGTGGCGGCGCGATCTATTGTGGAGTAAGTTCTACCGTAAGTGCATTTGACGTTGACTTTACCGACAACACGGCAAAGAACGGTGGTGCAATTTATTCCACGGGATCTGCTCCCGTGTTTGAAGGATGTTCCTTCTCCGATAACTCTGCGACACACGGTGGCGCGATATGCGTCGCTGGGCAGGCTGTAGTAAACGAGTGTGCCTTTGACGGAAACAGTGCAAGCTACAGAGGCGGTGCGATCTATGTAGAAAATGAAGATGAATTGTCTGAAAGCTTCAAGGTCGTTATAAGTGATTCTGATTTTTCCGCGAACAAGGCGATAGAAGGCGGAGATAACACGGAACGACGCGGCGGTGCGATCTACGTGGCAGAGTACGTCAGAGTGTTTATAAGCGATTCCGCTTTCGAAGGTAACGAAGCAACCCAGTACGGTGGAGCCGTTGACGTTGCAAGAGGCTCTGTTCTTAACGTGATCGACTCTGATTTCAGCGAAAACAAAGCAGGAACGAACGGCGGAGCAATATGGCTCTATGCAGGAAGTGAATTTTCACTTTCGGGAGGCATACTTGAGAATAACACCGCTACGAATGACGGTGGTGCGATATATTCGTACAACGAAGTCGATATTATCGGAGCGACGTTCCACAACAATACAGCAGAAAACGGCGGAGCTGTTTTTGCGGCAGGAGGAACCACCGCTACAAGCGGATGTAGCTTTGTTGGAAACAGTGCGTCGAACGGTGGATCGATCTACGTAAGAGAAACAGCCTCCTACAAGGACGGACTTGACGATACTGATCCTTCAATATTTACTGCAAATACTGCAACAAACGGTGGAGCCATCTATCTTGCGGCAGTTGAGTATCCCGATAAGAATCCCGATCGTTTAGCGGGTCAGGCAACTCTTGAAAACACAATATTTAAAGAAAATACGGCTTCGTTGAACGGCGGATCGATCTATATTACGTCGGGAACCGATCTTACGGTAAATAAAACGGGCTTTGAGAAAAACAGCGCAAATCGTGGCGGTGCAGTATACCTGAGTGGTGGAACCGCAACTCTCACGGATTCCGTGTTCACAGCAAACGATGCAGTCAGCGGCACTAATACCGCAAGAGGCGGAGCAATGTTTGCTCAGAGTGGAACGATAAACGCAACCGGTGTAAGCTTCAGAGAAAATACCGCAGTAAGCAATGCGGGTGCCGTTGTACTCAATTCTGCTAAGGCTGAGGCTTATTTGGATAGCGTAGAGTTCGTCAATAACGTTTCCGGTGCAAACGGAGGTGCTCTCTGGCTGTATGGAAACGCTACTGCTGAGATAACCGGAGTAATTGCAAAGGGTAATAAAGCGGAGAGTGGTTATGGCGGATTTGCATACTTGACCGAGGGAACTCTTACAGTGCTTTCGGGTGAGGATGTAGTCAATACATTCGGCGGAGAGACCGAGGGAGAAGAGAATATAGCAAAGAACGGCGGAGCTATTGCGGGCGCAGGCGTTATAAACGTAAGCGGAGCAAGTTTCGTTGGAAATAAGGCTACCTCAAACGGCGGTGCGATCTACACAAGCGGTGCTGGAAATATTGATGATTGTACCTTTATTGGTAACGCTGCCGTAAACGGTGGAGCGATATACACTGTCGAAGCTATAAGTCTTGCTGAATGTGTATTCACAAGCAATTCGACAAGGGATTACGGCGGCGCTATCTACGTCGGCGAAAACGGCAAGCTTTACGATGGCATTGACGTGACTGAGGGCGAGACTACTATAGAAAAGGCGGGCTCTAGATTCGAGAATAATACTGCATACTATGGTGGAGCTATATATCTGGCAAGAGTAGATGATCCCGAGAAGACTCCTGAGAAAACAGCGGGATATGCAAAACTTGACGGAACAGCGATAAGCGGAAATGTAGCTAACCTCTACGGCGGTGCATTCTATATCGGTATGGATGCACAGCTCGAAGCGGACGGAGTTGTTTTTGAAGACAACAAAGCAATACGCGGCGGTGCAGGATATATCGCGGGCGGTCAAGCAGATATTGCAGACTCTGAGTTCAACAAAAATATTGCGGCAACCGTAGAAGGAAACGATACCGACGCAAGAGCAGGCGCGATATTTATAGGTAGCGGAGTTCTCAACGGTGAAAAAGTAAAATTCCAGTATAATACCGCAGGACTAAACGGCGGTGCAATAGTAACGAATAGCGGAAGCGGCGATAAGATCGCGGAAGCATATCTTACCGACGTTGAATTTATCGGCAACGTTGCACAAGGACTTAACGGCGGAGCAGTATGGATGAATACTGACAGTATCGTTGAGATAACGGGAATAGTTGCAAAGGGCAACAAAGCAGAAAACGGAGCAGGCGGTGTATTCTACGTAACACGCAGCACTCTCAATATACTTTCTGCAGAAGGAGTAGTTAATGCCTTCGGCGGAGATGCTGAGGGTGAAGAGAACGTTGCAGAGAGTGGCGGCGTTATCGCAGGAGTAAGCTCCTCCGAGATAAACGTTGACGGCGCATGCTTTATCGGCAACTATGCAACCGAAGGCGGAGCTATTTACGCAACTTCTGTTGCAAACGTCAGCAATTCCGCATTTGATGGAAATACTGCAAACTACGGTGGTGCAGTATACGTCACAGGTGTACTTGACCTGGACGGCTGTATGTTCAATAACAACTCGACAAAATATTACGGCGGTGCGATCTACGTCGGTGAAAACGGCAAGGTTTGTGACGGTGTTGACGCGACCGACGGTGAGACCGTTGTAGAAAAAGCAGGATCTCACTTCGAGATCAATACTGCCAGCTACGGTGGAGCGATCCATCTTGCAAAGGTAGAGGATCCCGAGAAGACTCCCGATAACATAGCGGGAACGGCAGAACTTTACGGAACCAAGTTCGTAAGCAACGCGGCGAATAATGCAGGCGGAGCTATATATGGAAGCACGGGCTCAGAGATCACCCTGAACGAAATCTTCTTCAACTCTAACGAGGCGGATAAGGGTGGTGCGATCGGCACAGCAACAACCGCAACACTTATTGACAACGGCTCAAGCTTTGAGGGCAATATTGCCGCTACTGATGAGGGCGGAGCTATTCACTCAAATGGAAGAATAACTCTTGTTGGTACCAAGTTCACAGAAAACAAGGCGGAGAGCTCAGGAAAGCGTGGAGGAGCTATTTATCTTACCGCAGGTGCTCTCAATGCAACGAACGTTGTATTTGAAGGAAACGTTTCGAGTGGAAACGGCGGTGCTGTCGTTCTGACAGGCGCCGCGGAAAGCATCTTCGACGGATGTGTATTCGATAACAACGTATCAGGCAACAGAGCAGGAGCAATATATCTCCACAATTCCGGAGTTCTGACTACACTGCGTTGTGAATTTAACGGAAACAGCGCTGCAGGACTCGGCGGAGCGATATACGGTACCTCGTCCGGATCCTATGTTGACGGAGACTCAGAGGTAGAGGGAAGCGGCTCCAAGTTTGTCGGCAATACGGCAGCGGGAGCAGGAGCTATCTATATAGACAAGGATGCAGAGCTTAACGGAACCGTATTTGAAAAGAATAGCGCAATAGCATCCGCGGAAGGAGCAGAAGCAAACGGCGGAGCTCTTACGGCAGGAAGCTACGGTAATGTTATTGTCAACGGCGCAGAATTTAAAGATAACTCTGCAATAAGCGGAGGCGCAATATACTTTGCTAAGGGATCGAATTCTTCGATTATCGATGAATGTGTTTTCATTGGCAACAGCGCAAGCTATAGAGGCGGCGCGGTATACGTTGCGAATGAATCAGAGCTGTCGAGCGAGAGCAAGGTAGTATTCAGCAACTCAATATTCGACTGTAACAAGGCGATAGAGGGCGGCGACGATACTGCACGACGCGGCGGCGCTATCTACGTAGCGGAATACGTTACGGTAGGTGTAAACAACTGTAGCTTTGACGGTAACGAGGCAACACAGTATGGCGGAGCTATCGACGTTGCGAGAGGATCTGTCCTTGACGTGACCGACTCCGTGTTCAATACGAACAAGGCAGGCGTGAACGGTGGAGCTATATGGATGTATGCAGGCACGACCTTGACTGCAACGGGCTGTGAGTTCACAGACAACGAAACCAAATCGAATGGCGGAGCGATCTATTCGTACAATACGGTAGATGTTTCTGACTCCGTATTTACCAACAACTCAGCAACTCAGGGCGGTGCTGTCTGCGCAAGCGGAACTGCTACCATTACTGATTGCGGCTTTACGAGTAACTTTGCAAAAGAAAACGGTGGAGCAATCTTTGCAAGCGGCGTCTTGAATACAAGCGCTTGTACTTTCACTGGCAATTCCGCGGTCTGCGGAGGAGCGATCTGCACAAGCGGAACTGCTACCGCGACTGGTTGCACCTTTACCGAAAACACGGCGGATCTCGGTGGCGCGATTTATACAACAGGTACTACGACCACTACTGATTGTATCTTTACAAGTAACTCCGCATCCGATAACGGCGGAGCAGTATACGTGGAGGATGGCATATATACAGATGGAACCTCCGATTCAGTTGACAACGGCTCTGAGTTTATATCTAACGTTGCGACAAACGGCGGTGCAATGTACGTTGTTGCAGGTTCTGCCAACACCTACAGCTCCGTATTTAAGGAAAACTCGGTCAAGACCGAGACCACGGAGAGCACGGACGAAGAAAGCGGAGAGATCACGACCGTTAAGTCATATCTTGGTAACGGTGGCGCGATCTGTGTAGCGGGCGACGCATCGTATAACGGTGAAAACACCACGTTTGAAGGCAATATTGCGTCTCTCGGCGGTGCGATCTATACTGTGGGCGGAACGATCAATTCTACCGACAGCACCTTTACAGAAAACGCAGCTATTACGAGTGAAACTGCAGTAACGACGAACGATGCGACCGAAACCACCGTGACCTACGGCAAGGGCGGAGCTGTCTACGTCGCTGAGAACGGAGTGTTCAACTATACTGCGACAGAGAAGCTTACCTTTACGGACGGCGTTGCAAATGATTACTCAGGACCTGAATTTGATGGCAACCTTGCGGCAAACGGCGCGGCGATCTATATCGCGGCGGCAGAGACCGAGGGCGCATCTGCGGGTACGGCAACTGTTATCGGCGCAACGATTATGAATCATAATACCACCGGTAACGGCGGAGCAATTTATGCAAACGGTGCGTTGAATACCGAGGGATCGGTCATATATATGAACTCGACCCAAGGTAATGGCGGAGCGATCTACGCAAGCAAGACCTACACTGACAATGGTTCTCTCTTTGTAGAGAATACTGCAGCCGGTGAGGGCGGAGCGATCCGTGCAGGAGCTAACGTCACTATTGAGAATACCAAGTTTATCCGTAACAAGTCTACAAATAATCGCGCAGGTGCAATTTTAATAACAAGCGGTTCGTTGAATGCGAAGAAAGTAACCTTTGAATATAACGATGCTTACAAGGCGGGCGGCGCAGTTGTCTTAACTGCTGCGAAGGCATCTGTATTTGAAGAATGCGTCTTCAGCAATAATATCGATCGAACCTATAGAGGCGGCGCGATCTATATGCACAATTCCGAGCTTGTTACCACTTTGTCTTGTACCTTTACGGGTAATAGCGGCAAATACGGTGGTGCGATCTACGGAACAGGTTCTGCTACCTATACAGACGGAAGCATAGAGGGTGGTTCTGGCTCTACGTTTACAGAAAACTCCTCCCAGACCGCCGGCGGTGCGATATACATTCTCGGTGAATGTCACCTTTACGGCACCAGCTTCAACAACAATATCGCAACAACCAACGGCGGAGCTATCTACACGAGCACTACCAATACGATCAGCAACGCTACGTTTAATGGAAACAGCGCCGTTCTTGGCGGAGCTGTCTACGTTGCAGGTGGAGCAACCTCCACGAATGATTGTTCCTTCATCGACAATACTGCAACAACAGGCGGAGCAATATACGTTGCAAAGGGAACGTATACGGATGGAATCTCATCTTCTGCTGATAACGGTTCTACGTTTACACATAACGTAGCGGAAAACGGCGGCGCTATGTACGTGGCTGCAGGTTCTGCCAATACCTACGGCTCCGTATTTAAGGAAAACTCGGTTAAGACCGAGACCACGGAGAGCACGGACGAGGAAAGCGGAGAGGTCACGACCGTTAAGACCTATCTTGGCAACGGAGGTGCCATCTACGTAGCAGGCGGTGCATCGTATAACGGTGTAAATACCACGTTTGAAGGAAATATTGCGGCTTACGGCGGCGCTATCTACGTTGTAGGCACGACCAATACCGAGGCCGATGATTCCGTAACGAATATCTTCTCAACCGTAACCACTGTTGGCTGTAACTTCATTTCCAATAAAGCTATTGCCAATGAGACCACTGTGACGTTGGGAGAGACTTCGGAAACTACCGTGAACTACTCGAACGGAGGCGCGGTATACGTTGATGAGAATGGAATATTCGCCGACGGCGAGGCTGATAGCGATGCTGTATCTACGTTTACCTCCAACAACGCCAAATATGGAGGAGCCGTATATCTGGCAGCTGTTACCAATTCGGGATGTGAAGCAGGAAAGGCAATTTTTGAAAATACAAAGCTTGCTGATAATACTGCTATTACATACGGCGGAGCGATCTATCTTGCTTCGGGCTCTGTTCTCACGGCAAATAAAGCAAGCCTTGAGAAAAACAGCTCAAATCGCGGCGGAGCAGTCTATATGAGTGGCGGAACGGCAACGTTTACCAACTCTGAATTTGTCGCAAACGACGCGGTCGATGGCGCATCCACAGCAAGAGGCGGTGCTATATTTGCTCAAAGCGGAACGATATATGCGACGAACGTCAGCTTCAGAGAAAACACCGCAGTAAGCAATGCGGGTGCAGTCGTGCTCAATTCTGCAAAAGCCAAGGCTTATCTGGAAAACGTAGAGTTCATTGACAACGTCTCGGGCGGCAATGGAGGAGCACTCTGGCTGTATAGCGACGCTACTGCCGAGATAACCGGAATAATTGCCAAGGGCAATAAGGCAGAGAGTGGCTACGGCGGATTTGCATACTTGAGCTCAGGAACTCTCAGCGTTCTTTCGGGCGAGGGTGTGGTCAACACCTTCGGTGGAGAACTTGAGGGCGAAGAGAATATTGCAAAGCACGGCGGAGCGATTGGCGGCGCAGGCACTGTTAACGTAAGCGGAGCAAGCTTTATTGGAAATAAGGCTACCTCAAATGGCGGTACAATCTATACAAGCGACGGAGCAAGCATTGATGGCTGCACATTTATTGGCAATACTGCCACAAGTGGCGGCGCAATATACACTACGAACGAAATTACCGTTAATAACAGCAATTTCGAAGGTAACGTGTCTTCTGCAAACGGCGGAGCAATATATATTTCCGGAACTTCTAATATAACGAATTCCGAATTTGCAGAAAACAGCGCAAAGATGGGTGGCGCGATCTATACAAGCGGAACTACTACGACTTCCGGTTGTACCTTTACAGGCAACTCTGCAGCCGAAAACGGCGGAGCAGTATACGTTGCAAAGGGAACCTACACCGACGGTGAAGCAGTCCTTGAGGGTGAAACTCTTACAGGAGCCCAAAACGGATCTTCCTTTGCTTCCAATACTGCGACGAACGGCGGAGCGATCTGCGTTGAGATAACTGCAAGCGATGCGGCGGCAGGAACAGTCAAGCTCTACGGCTCGACGTTTACTTCAAATAGCGCATCAGTCAATGGTGGAGCGCTGGCGAACGTTGGAGCCAATGCAGAGATCTATTACAGTAGCTTCGATTCTAACGTTGCGGAAAGCAAGGGCGGTGCTATTATGTCAACATCGTTTGATTATGATGTTGATGGCACGACTTACCGCATTACTTCAACGCTTACTATGGTAGGCGGCGAGGTCAAGAACGGCACGGTCGACAAGACCTGGTCGAGCAGTGGTTCTTACGGCGGAGGCATAGCAGTATACTATGGCTCGCAGGCAACGCTTGACGGAGTAACCTTCGATAACAACAAAGCGTATTCGGGCGGTGCGATAACCTCTTACGGCTCGGCTAAGGTGTTAAACGGAGAAGAAACGGTTACGGTTTATACCAACGTTATCCTTAACAACGTTACCGTAAAGAACAACGACGGTCAAAACGGTGCAATCTACGTCGGCGGTGCAGGTCAAATGACAGTAAACGGTCTTGTCGCAACCGATAATACTACTAAGGGTAGCGGCGCGGTTATCTATTTGACATCTGCAAATTCTGTTCTTAACGTTAACAGCGCAACTCTTTCCGGAAATAAGTCCGGAGCAACTCACAACGATCTTACCACGGGAAGTCTTGGATTTATCCAAACGGCAAATTCCGCGAACACCTTGAACATTTATAAAGCGGGTGTTACGGGAGCTGACGTAAACGATAACTGGGACGTTCTGATAAAGAAGGGAGCTAAGTCAACTGTAAACGAGTTGACTGCTCCCACAACAGAGCAATGATTTAGGAAGGAGAACTAATATGAGGACAAGAAAACTGATATGTATCATATTGGTGATAGTAATGCTTTTGGGCGCGGCTTGCGTTGGCGCGGCACTTTTGCTTAAGCAGGGCGATGCGGGACTCGATGATGAGCTTGACGACGAAACAGGACTTCCCGACGGCGAGGAGGACCCTTATTACGACTTCATCACCCCGTCTGTCACTTATACCAAAACCTCCTTCTTTGAGGAGAAATTCGGATCTTTAAATCCCGAGCAGGGAGAATACGTCAACAAAACCTACGAAGACTTTCCAAGAACTCAAAACACCACCAATCTTTTGAGTCTGGGTACGGCGGTCTATGAAAATATAGACGGCAATACCGTTATGGCAGACGCCTATTACAGAGTCAAAAACGAGGCACTCAACGACCCGAACGCAGGAATGGGTATTCTTCTGTATCAAACTATTCTCTATAAGATAGCAAATCCCGAAGCGGACGTGAGAATATGCTTCTCGTCTTACCGTATATCTCCCACCGCAGCGGTGTGCGTACTTCCCGAAAGCCGCTACTACGGATATATGAGATCGCTTTACGGCGAGGGCAACGACTACGACGAGAACGGATTCGTTCGCATAGTTTATATGCTCGTTGAGGCGGCAAAGATGGGAATAGACGTGACTGTAGTAGGTCAGTTGAATTCCTATGCCGTAAAGCAGTATAATAGCGAGGGAGCGTTAAAAAAGGTTGCAGAAGCATCCTATGAGAAATATTTTAAAGACGGTCTTACGCAGGACTGCTACGAAAAGTACGCAGAAGGGAAAAAAGTTTCCGATTTTATGACCTTCAAAAAGGTTGAGTGGGCGCTTGAGGACAAGGGCGGAACCGATATGATGCACCTCAAGGCCTTGACAACGTCACATTATCTTGACAGAGAAGGTGTCGCTCACGAAAATGCGGTATTCCTTACCAGCTCTAATCTTGACGCTATCGATTACAAGGGCTGTAACGGTAATAACGGCTCGCAGTCAGGTGTTATTATTACGGGACACAACGAGATATATAATGCAACCGTGAATTACGTAGACCTTATGGTCGAGTATTCGGGTCAGGAAAAGCTCTATGAGCTCAGATATCTCGTACGTCAAAGAAACACCGAGCAATCAGAGCTTATAGCTGCAGGAAGAGAAGAAGAGATCCCCGATGAAGAGCAGATAACCTGGCTCGGAAACGATACCGATAAGGTATTCAAGCTTTATTTCTCAAGTCTTGGTGGCGATTACGATGCATGGAATACGCTCACTAACCCCTATTGTGAGCAGATGCAAAACCTTTACAACTCGGCTATAAACTATCCCGACGAGTACAGAGAATTCACTTGGAACTGTCCTACGTATACCAGATCGTTTAACGTATCTAAAATAATGGACGAGATGGTAAACAAGGCGTTTATCGACTACTCTCATCCTGATAATCGCTTGAGCATTTTGTGTGGTTCGTACGAATATGATGAACTTAAAGAATCACTTAAGGTTGGAGATAATATTGGATATCTGAGTCTCAAGAACAAGAGCCTTGGCATACATTCCAAGGACATTATGTGCTCCTATATCAAGGACGGAGAGAGAAGGTACGTCACTTTGCTTTCATCCTGTAATTTCCATGACGGAGCGTTATATTATCAGACCAACTCTATGCTTACTATAACCGAAACCGACGAAACGGGGGACACTTTCTACAGAACCTTCGGTACGGCATCCACTTACGGTTGTATAACGGATGAAGGAAAGACCTTTTCTACTGAGGAACGATTGGTCGTATCTGAGAAGATGGGAACCCTTCCTCAGACAGTTGAGGCGGTGTTTGAATTAAACAAGAATGCAGCAAAAGAGGGCGAAAGCTACGGAATGATTCTCAGTAATTACGACCACTGGGCTTCTCAGATGTCTGTTGAGATTGCTGAGAATGGAAATCCCAAAGTAACTTTTTGGATCAACAATACTGCGGAAGACGAGACCTCGGTTCACGGATATAAGATCAAGAAGACCAAGTTGACGTTTAATTTTAAGGAGGTCGATGTCAGATCTTACGATGAGACTCGTCTGACGCTGGTGCACGACAGGGAGAAGGCAGAGGTCCGTTGCTATGTAAACGGAGAGCTTAAGCAAGTTCTTACTCAAGAGGAAATACTTACAAAATCACAGCGATTAGAGGGCGTTCCGCCTCTTGCCGATTTTGAGACGCCTCAAAATTTCGTGGTAGGAGGAAACTGGATGGGCAGTAACGGCCAACATTTTAAGGGAGTGCTTAAGGAACTCTCGGTTTGGTCGGATGTCAGAAGCGATGAAGAAATAGCATCCTACACTGCGCTTAACGCCTCGGATGACGAGCTTCTCGTAGCCTATAATTTCAGAAACGCAAAAAACGCGCTTAAGGATCTTTCCTCACACAAAAACAACCTTACTGTGCAGGATCTTTGGCTTGATGCGAGCGAGGTCGCGTCGGTAGGCAAATTCGCATATTCTTTTGCGGTGATCGGAGATATTCAAGAACTTTCCGAGGATTATTTCAACGATCATTATTTAAGCGACAAGGGAGAAAATCCTGACGGAACTCCCAATGAAAATCTTCCTTACGATGACGTTTACGTTGACGAAGATACGAATCACCTCGATAACAAACCCGAATATATAAAGGGAATGATCGATTGGTTGATCGCCAATAAGGAGGAGCACAAGATAGAGTACGTGATGACTTTGGGCGATCTTACCCAAAAGAGCTATACTGCCGAATGGGATTATGTAAAAGAGCAGTTTTACAGACTTGATGGAGTCATCCCGTTCTCGCTTGCAAGAGGTAATCACGACAAGGTCGAGCCCCAGATCAAGATAACGGATGAAAACAAAGTTACGACGTATCCCGACGAGCTTCGTCAAGAGGCTTTGTTCTATAAGGCGTTTGACAACGAGATCTACCGTTCTCAAATAGACGGATGTCTGAACGATTGGGATCTTGCAAATACGTACAAGGCGTTTACCGTTGCGAACACAAAATATCTGCTCATCTGCTTGGATTACGGTCCCTCGGATGAAGCGCTTGAGTGGGCGGGTGAATTGATCGAAGCTCATAGCGATCACAGAGTAATTATTACTACTCACTGTTACTTGTATAGAGACGGAACCACCTTGGATAAGGACGAGGCGTATCCTTCATCGAGATCACAGGGCGGAGTTAACGACGGCGACGACATGTGGGATAAGCTGATCTCCAAGCACGAAAATATCGTTCTCGTAATGTCGGGACACGATCCCTGGGATCATATCGTTTGCACGAGGACTGAGGGCGACAACGGAAATGTTGTGACTCAGCTTCTGATCAATCCTCAGAGTATGGATGCTAATATGCCTTACTGTACGGGTATGATAGCTATGCTTTATTTCTCCGAAGACGGCAACACGGTAACGGTCCGCTATTATTCCGTAATGAACAACAGATACGGCAGCGCACAGAGCCAATTCACGTTTACCATTGAATAAACCTGAAAAGATAGCTGTGTGTTTGTACCGTATCGAAGAAAAAATCAAGTAATTTACTAAAACAACGTCTCCACGGCACGCGTGCCGTGGAGACGTTGTTTATTTAACAAAAGAATTTTCAAAATAATCTTGCTTAATCCACTGTTTTGTGATATAATTAAAGGTAACTTTAACTTACTAAAGCAAAATGCAATACGGAGGCATATATGAAGCTCGTTGTAAAGGTTGGAACGTCTACTCTTGCACACGCAAGCGGCAGATTGAATATAAGAAGAATGGAGCTTTTGTGTAAGGTGCTCAGCGATCTGAAAAACGCGGGTCACGAGGTCATTCTCGTCTCGTCGGGCGCTATCGGTATGGGTGTCGGCAAGCTGAAGCTGTCGGCGAGACCGTCAGACACGGCGGGCAAGCAAGCGGCGGCGGCAGTTGGGCAGTGTGAGCTTATGTATACGTACGATAAGATCTTTTCAGAGTATGACCACACGGTAGCTCAGATACTGCTTACCGCCGAGGATCTTCGCAACGAAACGCGCCACAAAAACTTCGAAAATACGATGGAGCGACTGCTGAAAATGCAGGTCTTGCCAATAATAAATGAAAACGACACGGTTGCAACCGAGGAGATAGAGATAGGAGATAACGACACCCTCGCGGGAATAGTCGCCGTCAGTGTGGGCGCCGACCTGCTAGTTCTGCTGTCCGACATCGATGGGCTCTATACCGCAGACCCCAGAAAAGACGAGAATGCCAGACTTATCGAAAGCGTATATGAGATAGACGAGCATATAATCTCACTCGGAGGAGGCAAGGGCTCGTCGCTCGGCACGGGAGGAATGGCGACCAAGCTCCGCGCAGCAGAGATCGTGACCGCGCGCGGATGCGATATGGTAATTACGAACGGCGAGCACCCCGAGGTGCTTTACGACATGGCGGACGGAAAGCAGATAGGCACAAGGTTTTACGCAAAGAAGGTAGATAAATGAGAAGCACGAAAGAAATACTCGAGGCGGCAAGATCAGCAGTGCAGAAGCTGACGTTAGCCGACGAAGAAAAAATAAATAAAGCGCTTTTAAAGATAGCCGATCTACTCTGCACGCGCGATGCGGTCGACTCGATATTAGCTGCAAATCTTAAGGATCTTGAGCGAGCCGAGGGCATTTCAGAGGTTATGAAGGACCGCCTGAGGCTTAACGAGCAGAGAATGGCGTCAATGGCAAGCGGAATAAGAGACGTGGCAAATCTGCCGTCGCCTCTCGGTAAAACCATAAGCGAGATCAGCCGCCCCAACGGACTTGTGATAAAAAAGGTCAGTGTTGGCATCGGCGTGGTTGCGATAATTTATGAGAGCCGTCCCAACGTGACCTCGGATGCCGCGGCATTAGCGCTGAAAAGCGGAAACGTCTGCATACTGCGCGGCGGTAAGGAGGCGTTTTTGACCTCGAGTGAGATAGTCCGTGTGATAAGACGCGGACTTGTGGAGTCGGGATTGCCCGAGGATGCGGTCACGCTCGTAGAGGACACGACAAGACAGAGCGCTCTTGAACTTATGCGGGCGAACGGATACGTAGATATGCTGATCCCTCGCGGTAGCGCGGGACTTATAAAAGCCTGCGTGGAGAATGCGACCGTGCCTTGTATTCAAACGGGCGCAGGGATCTGCCATATATACGTTGACAGATCGGCAGATCTTGAAAAAGCCCTCAATATAATCGAGAATGCAAAAACGAGTCGCCCATCGGTCTGTAATGCAGCCGAAGTCTGCCTCGTTGACAGTGCGATAGCGGAGCAATTTCTGCCACTTTTACGTGAAAGACTTACAGACGTCGAGCTTCGCCTTGACGAAAGAGCGCAGAAGATCATCGATGGCACTCCCGCTAAAGAAACCGACTTCGATACCGAATTTCTTGACTATATCCTTGCCGTCGGTGTGGTTGACGGCGTGGATAATGCAATCGAGCACATATCAAAGCATTCGACACATCATAGCGAGGCGATAATTGCCGAGGACAAGGCGGTTTGCGAAGCGTTCACAAAGCAGATCGACAGTGCGGCGGTCTACGTCAACGCGTCAACGAGATTTACCGACGGCGGCGAGTTTGGCTTCGGCTGCGAGATGGGAATTTCGACTCAAAAGCTCCACGCGCGAGGCCCGATGGGGCTCCCCGAGCTGACCACGTACAAATATATAATCACGGGCGACGGACAAATAAGATGACCGAAACGGAGAGAGGACAATGAAAAAAATAGGATTTATAGGTGCAGGAAATATGGGCGGGGCACTTGCCACCGCCGTCGCAAAGACGGATAATAGCGTTTTCGTCTCTTGCGCTCATAAGGAAAAAGCCGAAGCTCTGGCGGCAAAGATCGGCGCGACAGCCACGACCATCGAAGAGATAGTGAACGCTTGCGACGTCATATTTTTGGGCGTAAAGCCGCAGATCTTACCGGAGGTTGCGGAAAAGATCAAGGATAAACTCGCAACGAGAGCAGGGCAGATTTGCCTTGTCAGTATGGCTGCGGGAGTGACCTGCGCGCGACTTGCCGAGCTTTTCGGAGAGCATAAAATAATAAGAATAATGCCAAATACCCCTGTTTCGATAGGTGAGGGAGTGATCCTTTACTGCCTTGGCGATAGAGCGACCGCAGAAGATGAAAAAACACTCTGCGACGCGCTTTCAAAAGCGGGTAGTCTGCACAAAATGCAAGAGCACTTGATAGACGCGGCGACCGCCGTGTCGGGCTGTGGCCCCGCATTCGTGTACATGTTTATCGAAGCGCTCGCCGACGGAGGAGTAAAATGCGGAATTCCGCGAGAAACGGCGCAGCTCCTTGCAGCAGAAACGCTTGCAGGTGCGTCAAAGCTCTGTATCGAAAGCGGCAAGCATCCGGGCGAGCTTAAGGACGCGGTCTGCAGTCCGGGCGGCTCGACCATAGCGGGAGTTGCGGCGCTCGAGCAGGGCGGCTTCAGAGCTGCCGTGATCGATTCGGTCGAGTCCGCATATAAACGCACAAAAGAGCTTTAAATCACAAGATCGATTAGCCAAAAGTATTTTCAGAAAGGGAACAAATAAATTATGAATCCTTGGTGGTATCTGCCGATATCGGTTATGGGCATTTTGCTCGTGGTCTTGCTGATATCCTTCGTATGCTTCAGACTGACCTTTTATTCGCCCAAGCGCAAGCCGCCGATGGACGACGTGATCGAGATCCCCGAGGGCGAGATATACGAGGAATACCGCGACGTAATAGAGAATTGGATCAGATCGATCCGCGCAACTCCGTACGAGGCGGTCTCTATAAAGTCCTTCGACGGACTCACCCTTCGCGGTAAATATTATGAATACAAGCCGGGCGCGGTAACCGAAATACTTTTCCACGGATACAGAGGCACTGCCGAAAGAGATCTCTGTGGCGGAGTGGAGCGATGCTTTGCGCTTGGCAGAAACGCGCTTATCGTTGACCAGCGCGCGTCGGGTGACAGCGACGGTCACGTAATAACCTTTGGCATCAAGGAATGTCGCGACTGTCTTGCTTGGGTAGATTTCGTGATAAATAAATTCGGCAAGAATACAAAGATCATTCTCACAGGTATTTCAATGGGCGCATCGACCGTGCTTATGGCGTCGGGAGAGGAGCTCCCAAGCAACGTCGTCTGTACGCTTGCGGACTGCGGATATTCGTCTCCGCGCGAAATAATCCGCAAGGTAATGAAGCAAATGAAGCTTCCCGTCAATTTCTTTTATCCCTTCGTAAAGCTCGGCGCTCGAATTTTCGGCGGATTTTCGCTTGAAAGCAACTCTCCGATCGAGGCAATGAATCGCTGCAAGATCCCCGTAATATTCGTTCACGGCGACAATGACGGCTTCGTGCCTTATGAAATGAGTAAAGAGATGTACGAGGTCTGCACAGCACCCAAAAAGCTGCTCACAGTCAAGGGCGCGGGCCACGGACTTGCATTTCCTGCGGATAAGGAGAGCTATCTTCACGAGGTCAAGGACTTCGAAAAGGTTTGGAACGTATAAAAAGACTCGCTTGGCGTACCTGCGATAAAGCAGATTCATTGAATGAATATAGAAAACACCGAAAGTTACGACTATGGATAACTTTTGGTGTTTTTTCAACCGTCCCAACCAACAGTTGAAAAAACTCAATAACAGGATGTTTGACTCCATTTGATTGATATGATATAATATAATCACGGAAGGCGCCTCCGAAATGAAACAAAAGGAGTAAACAATATGAATCTCGGTAATAAAATCCGCGAGCTTCGCAGAGCCCATAATCTCACCCAAGAGCAGTTGGCCGTGGCTCTAAACATCTCAGCGCAGGCTATTTCGAAATGGGAAATGGGAGCCTCATATCCCGATATGACCATGATTCCTACCTTGGCTGCTTTTTTTAAGGTGTCCTTAGACGAGCTATTTGATTTCGATGTAAGCAACGTGGAAAAGGAAATCGAGGAGATCCGCTTGGAGAAAAACAAGTATTTTTGGAACAATTTTGAAAAGGCGGAGCAGATCCTACTGGATGGCTTGAAACATTATCCCGCCTCAATCCAGCTCAAAACTGAATTGATGGAACTGTATGCCTACAATTTGGATCGTGGCGACGAGATCGTGAATAAAGCATTTGAGCTGGGTGGTCAGATCATCAGCACATCTCAAGATGTATTCTGCACCTGCCGCACAAAGCAGAATATTATTCACGTTTACAGATATTTGGAACTCGAAAAGGGAGAGGATCATTACGAAGATATTGTTAAGATCATTGAAACCCTACCATATATGTATCCCTATATGTTGGCGGATAAAATGCGGATGTCCGCCAGTTATATCAAGGGTGAAGAAGGCATGAAGGAGGCCAAGGCGCTCAGAGAGATCGAATGGCAGGAGTTTTTTATTGCATGTGACGGTGTTGCTCATCGTTACTTTGATATGGAGGATTACGAAAATGCTATGATCCATTTTCAGGAAAGTGTGGACGTAATCGAACGGTTCATGTACCCCGACAAACAGGGCTACGATGCCTACCTCATCGGTGGCACGCATGCCAATCACGCCATGACGCTACTGGATATTGCAACCTGTATGTTCCGTTTGGGTAAGACAGAAGGCATAGATGGGTTGATCGAAAAAGCCAAGCATATCTATTTTGATGCCTTTGATCATATTGAACTTCGTGATTACGTCAAAGATATGACTTATATGCTCAATTATTTTACGAAGAATTACAATAAAAAGAAATTAAACGAATACAAACCTCTTGACCTTAGCGATATTGAAAAGCGAATAGCTCAAAAGAATGCGTAGTTCACTTTTGTGTCCACAAAAGCAGTGCTTGTCAGGAAAATTGACAAGGCATAGATGAACATAAAAGAAAGGCTCCCTTGTGTAAAGGGAGCTGACGCCGAAGGCGGCTGAGGGATTGTTTTAAGTGAAAATCTAACATTTTACAATCCCTCCGTCACGGCAAGCCGTGCCACCTCCCTTTGCACAAGGGAGGCTCATGCCGTCCGATAGTACACCTAAAAGGTGTAACACGCTATAGCAGGCAAGTAATAAAAACACCGCCCGAGCATTTCGGGCGGTGTCAGTTTTTGCCGTTATTTTGTTACTTTGCCAAAAACTCCTCCACAACCTCGCTGACAAAGAAGAAGCCTTGCTTTGTGCCGAGGTTTTCGGGCTTTACGTCCTTGCCGTAAATAAAAAGCGGCACGTATTCACGCGAGTGGTCGGTGGACGGCGTTGCGGGATCGCAGCCGTGGTCTGCGGTGATGATAAGCAGATCGTTTTCCTTCATTCTCGGCAGAAATTCGCCCAGACGAAGATCAAACTCGGTGAGGGCGTTGGCATAGCCTGCGGCGTTGTTTCTGTGACCGTAAACCATGTCAAAATCAACGAGGTTGACGAAGCACAAGCCGTCAAAGTCCTTGTCCTGCATAGATATTGCCACGTCCATGCCCTCGGAGTTGCTCTTGGTCGGATGGCTCTCGGTAACTCCTTGTCCCGCGAAGATGTCGTTGATCTTGCCGACCGAAATAACGTCATAGCCGCTGTTTTTGAGTCTGTCAAGCATCGTGGGCTTGGGAGGAAGGAGCGAGTAGTCGTGGCGACCTGACAAGCGCTGGAAAGGATATTCGCCGCCAAACGGACGAGCGATGATTCTTCCAACACCGTGCTCGCCCTGCATGATCTCACGGGCTATCTCGCAGTATCTGTAAAGCTCGGGAAGCGGCACGATCTTCTCGTGTGTCGCTATCTGAAGCACCGAATCCGCCGATGTGTAGACGATAAGAGCACCCGTGCGAATATGCTCCTCGCCGTAGTCCTTGATGACCTCCGTGCCCGAATAAGGCTTGTTACAAATGATCTTTTTGCCCGTCCTGCGCTCAAGCTCGGATATTATCTCGCTGGGAAAGCCGTCGGGATAGGTCGGAAGCGCGCGCTCTGATACCAGCCCCGCGATCTCCCAGTGACCCGTGGTAGTGTCCTTGCCCTTGGAAAGCTCCGCCATGCGACCGTAAGCAGCCGTCGGCGCATTTTCGGGCAGATGACCGCCAACCGACGCGCCCTCGATATTGAAAAGCCCCATTTTAGCAAGATTGGGACAGTTGAATTCGGGAAGGCCTGCAACCGAACGCAGAGTGTGGCTGCCCTCGTCGCCGAAATCAGCCGCGTCGGGAAGCTCGCCGATGCCAAAGCTATCCAGAACTATAATAAAAGCTCTTTTTTTCATATTAATCTCCATCCCGCCGCTATCGGCGGTACAAATATTAATTGATGAATTTTGCACATGGCAAAATTCGCGCGTGAAAAAGATTACTTCAGCGTTAGATTGGAAGTAACTTTCACGCTGTTGTCCTTAATTACATTTTCTCAATGACCGACGAAACGAGCAGCTCGAATTGCTTCGCAACACGGTCAGCGGTTTCCTGAACCTCTTTGTGAGAAAGCTTTTCCTTGGTCATTCCTGCCGCCATATTGGTTATGCAGGAGATTCCGCAGACCTCGATGCCCATATGTCTTGCCGCCATAGCCTCGCACGCCGTGCTCATGCCTACTGCGTCTGCGCCGAGCGTGCGGCACATACGGATCTCCGCGGGAGTTTCGTAGTTAGGGCCCGTAAGCTGAACGTATACGCCCTGCTTGAGCTCGATCGAGTGTTCAGCTGCAGCCTGCTCGATGATAGCTCGCAATGACTTGCTGTAGACCTCGCTCATATCGGGAAATCTGACTCCAAGCTCCTCAATATTTTTTCCAATAAGAGGACTTGGAACAAAATTGGTTATGTGGTCGGTTATCATCATAAAGTCTCCGGGCTTGAAGTCGAAATTAACTCCGCCTGCGGCATTGGTGAGCAAAAGCTTTTTGACCCCGAGCATTCCCATAAGGCGAGTCGGAAGCACTACGTCTCCGATGGGATAACCCTCGTAATAATGAACTCTGCCTTGCATAGCAACGACCTTTTTGCCGCCAACGTAGCCGAAAACGAATCGACCGCAGTGACCTGGGACGGTCGATACGGGGAATCCCTCAATATCCGAATATTCGACCCTTGCGACCACGTCGATGTTCTTTGCGTAGTCTCCAAGACCCGATCCGAGAACCAGACCTATCTCAGGCACGAAATCGGTCTTTTCTCTGATGCTTTTTACACAATTTAAAAGCTTCGTATACATATCAATAACCGCTGCCTTTCTCATTTTTTACGATCTTGACCACGCGGCTCGTGCCGAGTCTGTCCGCGCCGAGATCAAGGAACTTCTGAGCATCCTCGAGTGACGAAATTCCGCCTGCCGCCTTGACCTTAACTGCAGGATCGCAAGAGTCGCGCATCAGCTTGACGTCGTCAAACGTCGCGCCGCCCGTGGAGAATCCCGTTGAAGTCTTGATAAAGTCAGCGCCCGCAAGAGTGACCACGCGGCACATCTCCATCTTTTCGGTGTCGGTCAGAAGACAAGTCTCAATGATGACCTTAAGTATCTTATCTCCGCAAGCTTTCTTTATCTGCGAGATCTCGTCGATAAGATAACTGAAATTTCTCGCCTTAAGCTCGCCGACGTTGATTACCATATCGATCTCGTCAGCGCCGTTAGCAATAGCGTTCTGTGTCTCAAAAACCTTGACCTCGGTGGTCTGATAGCCGTTAGGAAATCCGATAACGGTGCAAATTTTAAGCTTTTTGCCTACATATTCGCGAGCTCTTGCAACGAATGCGGGCGGAATACAGACCGAAGCCGTGCCGTATTTCATTCCATCGTTGCATATTTCTCGGATATCTGCCCAAGTTGCTGTGGTAGAAAGCAGAGTGTGATCGCATGCGGAAAGTATGTTTTGAATCTTGTCGTTGATCTCCATATGTTCCTCCGTTAAATTGAAATCGGGTAATTTTCGTAATATTAGTATACCATATATTCGAATTAAAATCAACAATAATTTACAAACTGTATCAAAATAAAAAACAAGCCAAGTGACTCGCAGAATCACCTGACTTGTTTGAACTTTAAAAGAAGGACGATATAAGTATCTCAAGCCCGATCGCCACGAGAATAACGCCGCCGAAGATCGAAGCCTTGCCTGCAAATTTTGAGCCGAAAAGTTTTCCGATAATAAGCCCTGCCATACAAATTGCAAGCGTCATAGCGGAAATTATTACTACGCTCAATAGCGCCTCGAAAAGCGAGTTCTCAGCGATGGCAAAACCGACCGAAAGCGCATCTATTGACGTTGCGATCCCTTGCACCATAAGTAATCCGAACGTAAGCTTTTCGTCACACTCACAGTCGTCACAGCCGCACTTGACTCCGTCATATATCATTTTTCCGCCGATATACCCGAGCAGCGCAAACGCTATCCAGGGAATGAATTTGGAAAGCGAGTTAAAATATTGAAGCACGGTGTGTACGCATATCCAACCGATCATAGGCATCACGCCCTGAAAAATCGCAAACGTGCCCGCTATAAGAAGCATTCTGGGTAATTTCATTTTCGGCTCGTGCAATCCGTTAGCGAGCGAGACCGAAAACGCATCCATTGCAAGCCCCGCCCCAAGACCAAGCGCTGTTAATACAAGACCAAACATCTTTAACTCCAAATTGTTTTTATCTGCCTTTATGTTTCATTTTAGTGCAGACACAAGCGGTAGTATACCACAATTTGCTTGATTTGTCAATAGATTTATAGGAAAACTACGCACAAATTGTCTCTGCGTCACACGATATTCACGCAAACCTCCGACCCAAACGGTCAAAACGGCAAATTTTTTTCATTTTTGACTTGATTAATGCGTGAAAATGCCTTATAATTAAGCTAAAGATTAACAACGTTTGAAAGGAGACGCTTATGGATCTTGTTTTGCTCACCGCGCTTGGCGTTGGCGGTGCTACTGTGATAGGCGCCCTGATAGGCTTTTTGTTCAAAAACGCCTCTCATAAATTTTCAGATATAATACAATCCTTTGCAGCGGGAATAATGCTCGCCGCCGCAGTTTTTGGGTTGATCGTTCCGTCTCTTGAATACGGAGGAAAGTTCGGTCTGCTTGTCACGATCGCAGGCATTTTTGTGGGCGCGCTGTTTCTCAACGTCATCGACCGAGTCGTTCCTCACTTGCATAGAATCGTCGGATCGGACATCGAATCACACGGACATAACGCGAATTTAAGCAGAGTTTTACTCTTTGTCGTTGCCATTGCTATTCACAATCTGCCTGAGGGTATTGCGGCGGGAGTAGGATTTGGCGCCGGGGACACCTCGAGAGCGCTTATAATCGCAGGCGGCATCGCGCTGCAAAACATTCCCGAGGGAATGATAATCATCGCACCTATGCTTGCCGCAGGTGTTAAACCCGGGAAAACATTTGTCATCGCTATGATTACGGGACTTGTCGAGGTCGTAGGCACTCTGATTGGATATTTCGCTGTTTCGATAGCTTCGGTGATATTGCCGTTTGCTCTTGCGTTTGCCGGAGGAACTATGATCTACGTTGTCAGCGACGAGATGATTCCCGAAACTCACGCCCACGGAAACGAGCGAGGAGCGACCTATGCTTTGCTTATAGGATTTTGTACTATGCTCGCAATAGACGTTTTGTTGGGTTAAGCCGTCTGCAATTCGCAAACAAATCAACGTTGGCCCAAAAAATACGACATGGTGCTCCAAAATCCTATAAATATCAAAACAATATATAGAAAAATAAACAAATGATTGAGAAAGTCGACGCATTATGAAAACGTATCGAATAAACAAATTCACAAATTGGAATGATATTCCTGCTTTGAATATCGACGTTCCGTATCTCGACACACCAAGTGATATCACCGCTTCGGCACAGATCGCGTGGGATGATAATGCGATCCTCGTACATCTCGCTACCTGCGAGCCGAATACACGTGCCGAAGAAAAAGGGGAGCTTGCCGCACCGTGTAAGGATAGCTGCCTTGAATTTTTCATCTGCCCGATGCAAGATGATAACAGATATCTGAATATAGAGTTCAACTCGCTCGGCACGCTTTTCCTCGGTATAGGATCTTCTGTCGACACGCTCATTCGACTTATCCTGCCCGAAGGTCATGAATCAATATTCGAGCCCAAGATAAACAAATTAAATGATGGATGGGAAATATTTTATAAGCTTCCGTTTGACTTAATCTGCAGATTTTTTCCTGATTTTGAAGCAAAAGAAGGCAAGACAGTCCGTGCAAACTGCTATAAATGCGCCGACCTCTCCGAGCCGCCGCACTATTTATCTTGGAGCGAGGTGGACAGAGAACGCTTCACCTTTCATCGACCCGAAAAATTCGGCACGATGATATTCAAAAGTTAAAATAACCCTGAACCCAAATAAAAAGACCTTTTCACCTGGCGAAAAGGTCTTTTTTATATCATTCCTTCGGCTCGTCTTCCGAGTATTTTTTTATTCCTTCCATTCTGCCTAGCTCACGGAATCCGTCAAGCTCTCCACGGCAGATAGCACCGAAAATTCGATATCGAAGTCCCTTGTTTCCGCGCTCGAGTGAGCGCAAAAGTTGTTTCATCTCCTCGCGTTCGGTGTTTTTATCCGCAGGGCAGGGAGAGCTGATAACGGGAAGCTGATTTTTTCTCGCAAACTCGGCAACGTCCTTTTCGGGCATATATATCATCGGTCTGATCAGCTTTATTCCGACTCGTGAGAGCTCGGTGACGGGACTGAAGCACCCAAGTCTGCCCTCAAAAAAGAGATTGAGCATAAAGGTCTCGACCACGTCGTCAAAATGGTGTCCGAGAGCAACCGACGTGCAACCGAGCTCCTTTGCCGCATTGTGAAGCGCCCCGCGTCGCATTTTGGCGCAAAGAGAGCAGGGGTTTGCCTCTTTTCTGACGTCAAAAATGATCTTGTATATCTGCGTTGGCACGATGTGATAGGGTACGTCGAGCTCCTCGCAAAGTCTTTGTATCGGACCGAAGTCCATACCCTCGTCGAATCCCATATCCACGGTTATGGCTATAAGCTCGAATTTTTTTGGATAAAAGCGGCGCAGATAAGCCATCGCGCAAAGCAGGGTAAGAGAGTCCTTGCCCGCCGAGACACCGACGGCGATCTTGTCACCCTCTTGTATCATATTATAATCGTCTATTCCTCGGCGAGTGTAGCTGAGGATGCGTTTCATATTTTCCATAAAGTAGATCTCCGTGAATGCCCGTCATTTGAAGCAAGAAAACGAGCAGCTTTCATAGATTTTGGCAGCATCAGCCGACAGCTTGCTTTGAATAGCGTCTTCCTTGCTATCGTGTAAAAAAAGCGTGCGTGTCATTACCGATCCCGATGCCGCGCCTTTTGAGGAACGTATCAGCACCATAGACGGCTCGCTTTGCGGAGTTGCACAAACGAATGTGATAAGCTTCGGTTCAAGACGGTTCTCTCGCAGAGCACAGATCAGATCGACGAATCGGTCGGGACGCCAGACTGTGTAAAATTTGCCCCCGTGCTTTAAAAGTCTGTAAGCGCAAGCGCAAAAATCGCTGATGTTTCCGCAGACCTCGTGGCGCGCGATGAATTTTTCGTCGTGCTCGTTGCGTTTTCCGCTGTCAATTTTCATATAAGGAGGATTTGCCGTAACGAAGTCGACCTCCGTACCGATATCCGAAGCCTTGAGCTCGCGCACGTCGGCAAGCACGGGGCGAATGATCTCGCCCTTGCCGTTTATCTCTGCGTTTCTTCCGATAAGATCGACGAATTTTTTCTGTATTTCAACGGCATATATTTTTGCCGCTTTTTCTCTTGAAGCGCAGAGCAGGGGAATGATCCCCGTGCCGCTACCCAGATCGGCTCCGATCTGATTTTTGCCTCCCGAAACGAACGCAGATAAAAGGTAAGCGTCGCTGCCGAACGTCAGCCCGTCCGAGCTTTGTATCAGAGTAAGATCATCGTTTATTTTCGTAGTCTTTTCCAAAGCGACCTCCGAATAAGCGTTTAAGTAATCAAAATAAAAACAAACGCCGAGCCACTCACGCGGCTCGGCGAATAGCTATAAGCTATATTAGTCCTGAGCAGGAGCGCCAACGGGACATACCTCTGCGCAGTTACCGCAGTCGATACATGTGTCAGCGTCGATAACGTACTTGCCGTCACCCTCGGAAATAGCTTCAACGGGGCACTCTGCTGCACAAGCGCCGCAAGAGATGCAATCGTCGGAAATCTTGTATGCCATAGAAATGTACCTCCATATATTTTTGATGTTATCATTGTATCACAATCCGATCTAATTTTCAAGTATCGTTGTGTACAAAATTTTCGGGATAATTTATGCGGATTGCACAAAATCGCACAGTTAGCGTAGGCTAATTTGCCGAATCAATCCTCGCTTTTCTTTGCGGTCGGCTTTGAGATCAAGGTGACGTCGTCTCTTTTATATACTACGGGAGACGAATCGGGCTTGTCCTTAAGTCTTACCTTGAGAGTAGCCGCAAGAGGACTGACCTCGGTCACGATTCCGATTCCGTCCTTGGTCTTTACGGTGGAGTCAACGGGAGGGGTCTTTGAGGTCTCCTCCACGTAGGTGCCGTATTCGTATTGCAGGCAACACATAAGTCTGCCGCAGCATCCCGAGATCTTTCCGGAGTTGAGCGAGAGATTTTGCTCCTTCGCCATTTTAATAGAAACCTGAACGAAATCGGATAAGAACGTCGAACAGCAAAGAGGTCTGCCGCAAACGCCGAGACCGCCCATGATCTTTGCTTCGTCGCGTATACCTATCTGACGGAGCTCGATGCGAGTTTTGAATACGCTTGCAAGATCCTTTACGAGCTCTCTGAAATCGACTCTGTTGGCAGAGGTAAAATAAAAGAGAAGCTTGGAATTGTCAAATGAATATTGTGCTTCGAGAAGCTTCATACTCAGCCCGTGCTTCTGGATCTTTTCGGCACAGATCTTGAACGCCTCGTCTTCCTTCTTTTTGTTTTCCTTGTTGCGCTGAATATCTTCGTCTGTGGCGATACGAACCACGGGACGAAGCGGAGGAACGAGCGCAGATTCCTTGACCTCGCGGTCGCCGAAAGCAACCTCTCCGAATTCGAGGCCGCGTGCAGTCTCAACTATAACGTAGGACGAGCTCTTGGGCTCAAGTTCGCCCTTCGCAAAGAAATAGACCTTTCCGCCGGGCTTGAATCTAACGCCGGTCACGTGGACCTTTGGAGTATCGTCGTCCTCAATGGAAACGATAACCTCGGGAACCATACTGTCGTCTGCCTCAACGACTACAACGTCGGGAGTATTTTCAACCTCCGTGCGCTGAAGCTCGTCGTTTTCGAGCTCATTCTTTTTCTCTTGAGCTCGCTCGCGGTTCTGGGGATTTCCGTTGTTGCCGTGACGCTTTTTTCTTTTGACATAATACGGCTTTTTCTTGTTTTTGTTATGGGAGTGAGCGTTATCCGAAACGTTCGGATTGCCCTGATTGTTTGGTCTTGTATCTGAATTCATATTTGTACCAACCTTTTTAAATTGGGATTTTTCGTGATTTAAATAAGTCCTGCGCTCTGTAGCATATTCATCAGAGTCAGGCGCACGTTTGCGTTCGCCTCAAGATCGTCCATCGCTATGAGCGACGCATCGTAAAGAGACAAGAGAGTGTGGGCAGTAAAGTTTGTCGAGAGCTCAATGGCGTCGTCCCGTCTTTCGAAAAAGCAGAGAGGTGCGGTCTCACATTTCTTTAAAAGCAACAGATCTCGCAGAGCACTTTGCAAAAACGAAAGCTGCCTGCAGACCTCGGATCTTTTCGTCCCGAACGACGAGATAGCCTCAAGTGCTGCAACCTTGTTCGACCTGCCAAGCATAGTAACAAGACTTTTGGCAACGCTTCTGTATTCAAGCAAACGAGCGCGTTTTTTTGCGTCGAGCAACTCAAGACCGTTTCCGATCGAACCCTGACTTGCACAGACGATCTCCTCCCACTCGTGAGGAGAAGTGTTTTTCAATTCTGCGGCGCGGCTGTCGTTTTTAAGCAGATATTCTTCGAGCTCATCAGAAGACGATCTTTGCGTTCGAAGCGTAGGAGCACGTGAGCGCACGGTCTCAAGCAGATTTTCGGAATTTTCGCATATCAGAAAGAATATAATGTACGCGGGCGGCTCCTCAAGAGAGAGCAAAAACGCATTTTGCGCCTGCGGAGTCAGAAGATCCGCATCCTCAATGATATAAGCCTTGACCGAAAGATCATTTGGCGCGGTGTAAATGTCATTTTTCAGATTTCTGATAGTCTCTACACCGATAGTGGATCTGTCACCCTCAAGCCCGAGAGTGATGACGTCGGGCGACTTCCCCGACAGGATCTTCTCGCAGCTTTTGCACTTTCCGCAGGGAACGAAAGCGCGAGCTTTATCGTCAGATCGAGACTCACATTCTATGGCGGCGATAGCCTCTTTAGCGATCGTGTGCCGTCCGCTGCCCTTTGCGCCTTCCAAAACGTATGCGTGAGAGAGTCTGTTTTCCGATATATCCTTTGACAAGCGGCGGATGAGCGCATCGTTGCCGACGATATTGGGAAAATAGATAATTCCGTCGGTCATTGCGCGATCCTCCAATCTTGAAATTTAAACAATATATCACTTTATTGTACCACAAAAATCAAGTGTTGTCAACAGTATTTTTGTCTCAGACACGGTGTCAAAGGTTAAAAACGGCGACATATTTAAGATATATTGGCAAATTTACCACATATATTAATGTATATTTATAAGAAATGTGCATTGACACGGAAAAAAAGCGGTGGTATAATAATAGTGGGAGTGTTGTGTCCTAAAGCACAGAGTATCCTTATCGTTCACGGAGGTGTAAGATATGACGGGAAAAAGTCTAAATCACCAAATGAAACTGTTTCATTCGGGCGACTGTAAAAAAGCCTACGAAATTTTCGGAGTGAGCAAAATGGAGGAAAACTTCGTTTTTCGTGTATATGCACCGCATGCCGATAGCGCATTCGTCACGGGAAGCTTCAATGAGTGGTCGGATTCACACCCAATGATCAGGCTGACCGACGAGGGAGTTTGGGAAACGAAAATCCCCGATTCCGAGATAAAAGCGGGAGATCTCTACAAATTCAAATTCTGCACGCACGATAAGGTTATCTATAAATCTGACCCGTACGGCTTTCGTATGGACAACCCTCCGCACGCTGCGTCGATCGTTGCCGATATCGGCGGATATCGTTGGAGAGATCGCGGTTGGCTTGAGCAGCGTACAGAGGATACGGATTTTTATTCGCGTCCGATGAATATATACGAGCTGCATCTCGGCTCGTGGAAGCGCCGCGAGGACGGAAGCTATCTTACCTATAAGGAGATTGCCGAGGAGCTCGTTCCGTATGTCAAGCAGATGGGATATACCCACGTTGAGCTGATGCCAATCTCCGAGCATCCCTTCAACGGTTCGTGGGGCTATCAGGTCGGCGGGTTTTATGCCCCCACGTCAAGATATGGCGAGCCGAAGGATCTTATGCGATTCGTGGATATTATGCACGGCGCGGGTATAGGTGTTATCTTTGACTGGGTCCCCGCCCATTTCGTCAAGGATGAGTTTGGGCTTTCTCGGTTCGACGGAGAACCGCTGTACGAGTATGCCGATCCTCAAAGATCTGAGCTTTGGGGCTGGGGAACGTTGAGATTTGACCTTGGAAAAGCAGAGGTGCGTTCGTTCCTTATATCAAACGCACTTTATTGGATTGAAAAATATCACGCCGACGGATTGCGAGTCGACGCGGTATCGTCTATGATATATCTCGATTACGATCGCGCCCCGGGAGATTGGACCCCGAACGAATACGGCGACAATCGTTGCCTTGAGGGAATAGATTTTTTGCAAAAGCTGAACCGGACCGTAAAGGAGCTTCACCCCGACGTCTTGATGATCGCAGAGGAGTCGAGCGCATGGCAGGGCGTTACTTCAACCGAGGGACAAGGTCTTGGATTTGATCTCAAATGGAATATGGGCTGGATGAACGATACTCTCGGCTATGCTGCCACCGATTTTAAGTACAGATCGGATAATCATTCTAAGCTTACCTTCCCGATGATATATGCCTTCAACGAGAGATTCGTGTTGCCTATATCACACGACGAGGTGGTTCACGGGAAAAAGTCGTTCCTTGATAAAATGCAAGGCGACTATTGGTGCAAATTCGCGGGAGCGAGAGCCTTCGAGGTCTATAGAATGACCTGCCCGGGCAAAAAGCTCACGTTTATGGGCTCGGAGATAGGTCAGTTTCGCGAGTGGGCGCACGACTCTCAGGTCGAGTGGTTCTTGCTTGACTACGAAACCCACGCCAAGCATCAGTTCTTCTGCGCAGAGCTGAACGACCTCTATCTGCGGTCACCGCAGCTTTGGGAGATCGATGACAGTTGGAAGGGTTATCAGTGGATAGACCCCGACAACTCGAAGGACAGTATCATATCCTATCGCAGAATAGCCTCAAACGGTAGCGAGCTGGTCGTGATAATAAATTTCACGCCAACGACCTACGAAAACTTCTTCCTTCGTGTTTCTGAGGAGGGTGTTTACGAGGAAATATTCAATTCCGACGACGAAAGATACGGCGGAAGCGGTGTGACTAACACAGGAGTGCAGTTTGAAAGCACCCGAGATAAAGTGTTCGGCAAATATTCAGAGGGAATACATCTCCGCGTGCCCCCTCTCGGAGCAGTCATACTGAAAATGACCTCAAAAAAGCCGGTCGGTCAAAAAAGCCCGATAAAACGGAAGAAATCAAGAAAAGAGCAAAAATAATACGTAAATACAGCAATATCCCTTTGTCCGAGCGTTCGGAAAAATCGCGTACCATTAATTTTTTACATCATAGAGGAGAGTTCTTATGTTTAAGAAAAAAGAATGTGTAGCAATGTTGCTTGCAGGAGGCCAGGGCTCGCGCTTGTATGCCCTGACGACGAAAACCGCAAAACCGGCAGTACCCTTCGGAGGAAAGTACAGAATTATCGACTTCACCCTGTCGAACTGTATCAACTCGGGCATCGACACTGTTGGAGTACTGACCCAGTATCAGCCCCTCGTTTTGAATGAGTACATAGGCAACGGACAGCCTTGGGACCTCGACCGTATCTGGGGCGGTGTAAAGATCCTGCCTCCGTATCAGGGACAGAAATCGGCTGACTGGTATAAGGGCACGGCAAACGCGATCTATCAGAACCTCGCGTTCATCAACAGATACGATACCGAATACGTTCTTATCCTCTCGGGCGACCATATCTACAAGATGGACTACGCCAAGATGCTCGAGTATCATAAGGCAAAGGGTGCAGACTGCACTATCGCAGTCATCGACGTTCCGATCGAGGAGGCAAGCCGCTTCGGTATTATGAGCACCAACGAGGACGGCTCGATATATAAGTTCACAGAAAAGCCCAAGAACCCCGATAGCACCAACGCGTCGATGGGTATATATATCTTCACGAGAGAAAAGCTTCAGAAGTATCTTGAGGAGGACGAGGCAGATCCCAATTCCTCCAACGACTTCGGTAAGAATATCATTCCCAATATGCTCGCGGCAGGAGAGAAGATGTTCGCATATCCCTTCGAGGGCTATTGGAAGGACGTTGGAACGATAAATTCGCTTTGGGAGGCCAATATGGATCTCCTCGGCACAGACCCCGTGCTTGATCTCAACGATCCCAATTTCAAGATCTATTCGAGAAACCAGTCCAACGGACCGCAGTTTATCGGCGAGAATGCCAAGATCGTCAACAGCTACGTTACCGATGGCTGTGAGATCTACGGAACCGTAAAGAACTGCGTTCTCGGCTCGGGTGTAAAGGTAATGCCCGGTGCGTACGTAAAGGATTGCGTGCTTATGGGTGACACGGTCATCGGCTCGGGAGCAACGGTCAACTACTCGATCATCGATACGGGAGTTGAGATCGGCGCAGGAGCGATAGTCGGCGTTTCCAAGGATAAGGCAAAGGGAATCACCGTGCTTGGTGAGGATATCGACGTACCCAACGGCACCGTTATTGAGGACGGCGCAATAATTTCAGAGCTTTGATTGGCGAGTCGCGTGAAAGCTGCGACCACCTGAAAGATAATTGATCTTTTTACGCTCGAATTTTGCAGGAGCAAAATTCATCAATATTATTTGCGGCCGCCATTTCAGCGGCAGAATGGAGTAAAAATAATGACAGCAGTAGGTCTTATATTTTCAAATATACACGATAATAGCATTCCCGAGCTCACAAGAATGAGAACTATCGGAAGCGTGCCCTTCGGCGGCAGATACCGCCTTATCGATTTCGCGCTTTCGAGTATGGTAAATTCGGGAATATCCAAAATAGGTCTTGTTACCCACAACAATTATCAGTCGCTTCTCGACCATCTCGGAAACGGAAAGGACTGGGATCTGGCTCGTCGCTCGGGCGGAATCAAGCTTTTGCCCCCCTTCGTTTCCGCGTTCGACAACGCAGGTGCGAACAAGTTCTATACCTCTCGCCTTGAGGCGCTGATGGGAACCGTGAACTTCCTCCACCGTTGCAACGAGGATTACATAGTTATGTCGGACTGTGACGTTATCTGCAACATAGATCTCAATGACGTTATAGAAAGACACGCTACAAGCGGCGCGGATATTACGTTCGTTACCAAGAGCACCGACCTCACGGGAGTAAACGAGAACGAGATTTTGACCCTCATCAAGTCCGATGAGAACGATAACGTTACCGACGTATTCGAGGATCACGTATCCGAGGATACCCAGGTGTATATCAACATAATGGTTATGAAGAGACAGTACCTTCTTAACGTGGTTGAAACGGCTATCTCGCGCGGATATACCAGCTTCCTTCGCGATATCATCATGAAGAATATCGGCAAGGCAGCGTACAAGGTTTATAAGTATGATGGCTGGTACGCACACATTGGTTCGCTCGAGGGCTATTTCGAGTGCTCGATGAAGCTGCTCGAGGCAGATGCGAGAGAAAGACTCTTCGGTGTCAAGAACCGTCCCGTGCTCACCAAGGTACGTAACTCCGCGCCTACCAGATATTGCGACGGCGCAAAGGTTACGAATTCTGTAGTAGCAGAGGGCTGTGTGATCGAGGGTACAGTAGAGAATTCGATAATCTTCCGCGGCGTGCACGTTGGAAAGGGAGCAGTGGTCAAGAATTCGATTCTGTTCCAGGACAGCTACGTCTGCCCGAATGCAGAGCTTAACTGCGTTATCGCAGATAAGAACGTTATGATAAAGGACGGCAGAGTCCTTTCGGGACACAAGACGATGCCGTTCTATATCGGCAAAAAAATGTCAGTATAATGTAAGCTATCTCAAAATTCAGAAAAGATAGGTTAGGAAATATGAAAAAAATATTATTTGTAGGCGCGGAGGTCATGCCCTTCGCAGCAACAGGAGGACTTGGCGACGTAATGGGCTCTTTGCCCGCGGCGATCAAGGCAAAGGAAAAAAATAACGTAGATGTCAGAGTGGTAATGCCTCTGTACTCGGCAATCAAGGACGAGTGGAGAGCTCAGATGAAGGACGAGGCGGTCTTTTACGTGCCGCTGGCATGGAGAAGCCTCTATTGCGGAGTAAAGAGTCTCGTTAAGGACGGAGTAACGTATTATTTCATCGATAACGAGTATTATTTCAAGCGTAGCGGAATGCTCTACGGATATTATGACGATGGCGAAAGATATGCGTATTTCTGCAAAGCAGTAATGGAAATGCTCGTTCACCTCAAGTTCTATCCCGACGTTATTCAGGCGAACGACTGGCAGGCGGCAATGGCGGTGGTCTATCTTAATACCAAATACCGCTATATTGAGGGACTTGCAAACACAAAAACGGTCTATACTATTCATAATATTGAGTATCAGGGTAAGTACGATTTCAAAATACTCGGAGACGTATTCGATATGGGTCCCGAATATTACTCGCTGATGAGATATGACGATTGCATCAATCTTATGAAAGCGGCGATCGAATGCGCTGATATGGTATCCACCGTAAGCGAAAGATACGCTGAGGAGATCAAGACCTACGAATATTCGCACGGTCTTTCCCACATACTCTACAGAAACGCGCATAAGCTCACGGGAATACTCAACGGTATAGATTATAACTACTATAATCCCGCAAAGGATAACGTGCTCGTAAAGAATTACGACCGCCGCGGAGTTATCAAGGGCAAGGCAGAGAACAAAATGGCGCTTCAGCGTGAGTACGGACTTCCCGAAAGAGCCGACGTGCCGATGCTTGCAATCATCTCAAGACTTGCCACCCATAAGGGACTTGACCTCGTAAGAGATATCGCGGACAACGTAGTGAGAAATAACGACGTCCAGTTCGTCATTCTCGGCAAGGGCGAGCCTCAGTACGAAAGCTTCTTCTACGAGCTCGAGTGCAGATATCCCGATAAGGTCAAAGCTCTGTTGACCTACGACAGAGACCTGTCGAAGAAGATATACGCCGCTTGCGATATCTTCGTAATGCCCTCCAAGAGCGAACCTTGCGGACTTTCGCAGATGATCGCGTCGCGCTACGGTGCAGTACCGGTAGTCAGAGAGACGGGAGGACTTGCCGACTCGATCAAGGGCTATTGGGTAGATAACGGCGAGATCAAGGGCAACGGATTTACCTTTGCCAACTATTCGTCGTGGGAGCTTGAGGACAGAATTAACGCCGCCCTCGCACTCTATGCGGATAAGGCTCAGAATAAGAAGTTCATCAGTAAGATCATGGGAACCGACTTCTCCTGGAGCGTATCTGCAGGCAAGTACATGGAGATGTTCGACTCCCTTTGATAAATATCGATAAATTTTGATAAAAATGCCAAAAAAAGTCCCCGAGGGCAAAAACTCTCGGGGACGGTGAAATTTATTGAGACAGTAAATCGCTGCCCGACAGCGTGCGGCATATCTCTGTTTATAAGTAACCTTGTAAGTGGAGATATGCTTCACGAAGTTTCGTGAGCAATTAATTTTAAAAACAAAATTTTGATCCGAAAGGTATAAAACGCAAATGAATCACGAAAATTTGACCCCGGCAAAAATCAAAGAAAACATTGAAATCAAGCTTTCGCGCTATTTTGGCTGCACTCCCGCCGAAGCATCCGACGAGCAGATGTATAAGGCGGTCTCTATGACCGTCCGCGACATCCTCACCGAAAAGCGCGGCGACTTCAAAAAGGAAGTTAATAAAAAGGGAGCGAAGCGCATTTACTATATGTGCATGGAGTTTCTGCTCGGCAGATCGCTCAAGACCAACGTCTGCAACCTTGGACTTGACAAGTCCTACGGAGAGGCACTTGAGGCGCTTGGCTTCAAGCTCAACGATCTCTACGAGTGCGAGCCCGATGCGGGACTTGGTAACGGAGGTCTTGGAAGACTTGCCGCTTGCTTTATGGACTCCTTGTCTTCTCTCGACTACCCCGCAACAGGCTTCTCTCTCTGCTACGAGTACGGTCTTTTCAAGCAGAAGATCGTCGACGGCATGCAGGTAGAGCTTCCTGACGTATGGCTTCCCGGCGGAGAGGTCTGGCTCGTTCCGAGAACAGATCGCGCATTCATAGTCCGCTTCGGAGGACACGTCCGCGAAAAGTGGGAAAATAACCACATGACCGTTATTTATGAAAACAGCGAGGAGATCGAGGCAGTTCCTTACGATATGATGATCTCGGGTGCTGACAGTAAGGGAGTTAGCCGTCTGCGTCTGTGGAAGGCAAGAAATATCCAGAACTTCAATATGGGTCTGTTTACTCAGGGACAGTATCATAAGGCAGTTGAGGATAGCACGAATGCCGAAACTCTCACCAAGGTGCTCTATCCCTCGGATAATCACACCGAAGGAAAGCTCCTCCGTCTGTCCCAGCAGTACTTCCTCGTTTCCGCATCGGTTCAGAGCATCATTCGCGACCATATGGCAGTGTACGGAACGCTTGCCAATCTCGAAGAAAAGGTAGCAATCCATATCAACGATACCCACCCCGCACTTTGTATCCCCGAGCTTATGAGAATCCTCGTGGACGATTATTTCTATTCTTGGGAGGACGCGTGGGATAAGGTGGTAAAGATCTGCTCTTACACCAACCACACGGTTATGCCCGAGGCGCTTGAGACCTGGAACGAGGATCTGTTCAAGCTCAAGCTCCCCAGAATATACGACATCATCAAGGAGATCAACGAAAGATTCTGCCGCGATGCGTGGAACGCGTTCCCCGGCAACTGGCAGAGAATAAGCAAGATGAGCGTAGTAGGATACGGTTCGGTAAGAATGGCAAACCTCTCGGTTATCGGCTCTCATTCGGTAAATGGCGTTTCCAAGCTCCACTCTGATATTCTTACCAAGACGGTCTTCAACGATTTCTATAAGATGTATCCCAATAAGTTCGAGAACGTAACGAACGGTATTGCACACCGCCGTTGGCTCTGCTACTCCAATCCCGAATTGGCGGCTCTGCTCGACGAGTGCATCGGCACGGGATACAGACATAACCCCATAGAGCTTTCCGAGTTTGCAAAGTTTGCAGACGATAAGGCTGTACTTGAAAAGGTACGCGCGATCAAGCACAACAATAAGATCGCATTCGCTAATCATCTTTATGCTAAAACAGGAAAGAAGATCGATACTCATTCGCTCTTTGACGTACAGATCAAGAGACTTCACGAGTATAAGAGACAGCTGCTCAACGCGCTCAACATCATCGGTATATACCTTGAGCTCAAGGATAACCCCGATCTCGATATTCGTCCTCAGACCTTTATCTTCGGAGCAAAGGCGGCGCCCGGATATCAGATGGCAAAGAGAATCATCCAGCTTCTCTGTATGATCTCCAAGGATATTGACAACAACCCCAAGATCAAGGAAAAGCTCAACGTCGTGTTCCTTGAAAACTACGATGTCAGCACCGCCGAGATACTCATTCCCTCGGCAGATATCAGCGAGCAGATCTCTCTTGCAGGTAAGGAAGCAAGCGGTACGGGCTGCATGAAGCTTATGATCAACGGCGCTATCACCATCGGTACTCTCGACGGAGCAAACGTCGAAATGCTTGACGCGGTCGGTAAGGACAATATGTATATCTTCGGTCTTAAGAGCGACGAGGTCGAAAAGCTTTGGCTTAACGGCTACCGTGCTGCAGAGTTCTACTCGAACAATGCAAGACTTCGCAGAATCATCAACTTCCTCTCGATCGGCTTTGCGGGCGAGTCCTTTGCCGATATCGCGACCTATCTGTTGACAGGCCACGGCGTAGCAGATCCCTATATGTGTCTTGCGGATTTCGAGTCCTACCGTATGACTCACGACGAGATGCTCAAGGCATACGACGACAGAGAGAAGTGGACGAGAATGTCGCTTCTTAACACCAGTGCGGCAGGATTCTTCGCAGCAGACCGTTCTATCAAGGAATATGCCGAAAAGTTCTGGGACCTCAAGCCTGTGAACTGATCGCGGAAAAGACCATAAATTTTTAATAAATATCGGTTTGTTTTCGATCCCGTTCCCGAGGTGGCGCCGTGCGTTACCTCGGGAACGGCAAAAATAAAGCAGACCGTGGAAAGAAAAAAGATGCTCCCAAAATTTTATCAGCAAGCAGAGAGCACGGGAACCGTGCAGATACGTAAATTTATAAATGCCGAGGACGTTTCGTGTCTCGGCGCTTTTCCGTGCGGAGAGATCATAGATGTAGAGGTGACCGTTTCCCACCGTTTCGGCGCGTCGGGAGTGGTCTTGCGTATTTGTAAAGACGGTGAATGTGACGTTGATATCCCATTGGATTTTTGCCGTTCCGACAACAGAGAGGACGTATATTGCTGTACGCTTAACACCGCAGAGCTCTGTCGCGGAGAAGACCAAGGACTGTTTTATTATGAATTCCTTTTCCTTCGCGGCTTGAATACGTTATTCACCGATACCTGCAACAATTTTGACTTTGAGCTTAACGAAAAAGCAGGCTCACGCTTCCGTATGCTTGTCTACGAAAAGGATTTCAAGACCCCCGACAGCTTCGGGAAGGGAGTAATGTATCAGATTTTCACGGACAGATTTTTCCGCGGAGAGAGCGAAAAGGCAAAAAATATCGCAGTCCGCGAGGACGCCGTGCTAAATGAGGATTGGGAAAAGGGAATCCCTCAGTATCAGGAGCATCCGGGTCAGCCCATGAAGAACAATATGTTCTTTGGAGGAAACCTATGGGGAGTTGCCGAAAAATTGGACTATCTGTCTTCCTTGGGCGTTACATATATATATCTGTGCCCGATATTTGAAGCGTATTCCAACCATAAATACGACACCGCAAGCTACGAGCGCGTAGATGAGATGTTCGGTGGGGATGAAGCGTTTGATAATCTTGTCGCAAAGGCAAAAGAGAAGGGTATCGGCATCATTCTCGACGGAGTTTTCAACCACACGGGCGACGATAGCGTATATTTCAACCGATACAAAAAATACGGCGACGGCGGAGCGTACAACGACCCCGATTCGCCCTATCGCAGCTGGTATAATTTCAGAAATTACCCCAATGAATACGAATCTTGGTGGGGAATAGAAATATTGCCCAAGCTTAATCACGAAAACGAGGATTGCCGCCGCTATTTTACGGGAGAATGTGGAATAATCCAAAAATATATAGACCGAGGCATCGCAGGCTGGCGACTCGACGTAGCGGACGAGCTTTCCGATCGGTTTCTTGACGAATTGCGAGTCAGCGCAAAGAGCGCAAGTAACTCGGAGGCGGTAATTATCGGAGAAGTATGGGAAAATGCCGCCGATAAGGTCGCATACGGCAAGAGAAGACGCTATTTCAGAGGCAGTCAGCTCGATAGCGTTATGAATTACCCCGTAAAGAATGCGATAATCTCATTTTGCCAGTGGGGAGACGAGGAAACGCTCTACAATACCCTCACCGAGATATATTCCTCGTATCCGCCCTGCGTTTCGCATAAATTGATGAATATTATCGGCACTCACGATACCGACCGCATCCTCACCGTGCTTGGCAGGGATGAGGAGGACGAATTTCTCGATAACAGAGCAAAATCCACCAAAAAGTTATCACGTGACCAGCTGGGACACGGAATCGATATGCTTAAAATAGCCGCTGCGCTTCAATTTACCGTGTACGGTATCCCGTCGGTCTATTATGGCGATGAGATCGGTATGGAGGGATACGGAGATCCCTTCTGCCGTATGCCTTTCCCGTGGCATAAGATGGGTGAATCGCACCGCGCAGACTTGCTGGAATATTACCGCAAGCTTGGAAGCATACGAAAAAACGAGAAAGCGCTCGACGGCGGAAGGTTTTACGTCGTCAGCCACGAAAACGGAGCGATCGTATACGTTCGCGAAAAAGAGGACAGCCGCGTGATAACCGTCGCGAACAGAGGTGCTGATTTTAGGTTTGAGATCCCCGAGGGTTCAACCTATATCGACCTTATAAGCGGTGAGAGATATAACGATGAAATGACAGTAAGAGCTGACAGTGCAATGATTTTAAAGGAAGTGCCGAGATGAAATATTCAAATTCTCTGAAATATATGAATAGCTTTTCTCCCGCAAAAACCCCCGCCGATATTTCCCAAAAAAGAATAACAGATCTATGCAAGCGCCTCGGCAGAGTCAACGTTGGCACAAGATATATCTACGTTCCCGACGGCAGTGCGGGACACGCCTGCGCCGTGTTGCTCGAGAATATCATAAAAAGCTCAGAGCATAGCGTAGGACGAATTATGAGCTGCTGCGACTTCGATTCGAGAAGCTCAATTCTCATCGGGGGCGAAACGGTGAGCATCGAGACCTATAATAAGTCGGTCACCGCGCTCAAAAGCGTAGCCAAAAACGATCCCGATGATATGTACACAAGAGAGGAGATGGTTTTAGCTCTCGGTCTTTTGATCTGCAAGCTTGAGGCGTGTGAATACGTTATTTTGGAAGGACTTTCAAAGGACGGTATGGCACTCGATGCAATATGTGCACCGTACGATCTCATCGTCGTTCCTACCGTCTATGAGGGTAGCGGAGCAGCCGACAAGATAAAGACCGTATGTGACGTGATCCGCAGAGGCACGCGCGAGGTCGTAAGCGGAAATCAGCGAAGCGACGTGTACAATAAAATATCACAGGCTTGCGCTATAAGCGGAGTGAGGCTCTATATTCCCGCTAAGGCGCAGTTTGAGACTACCGATATCTCTGCTCGCAATTTGAACTTCAACTACGGAGGTAAGGAGGGATATACTCTGCGTAGTCCGTCTCACGTGTTGAGAGATTGCGCTATGACCGCCGTTGAAGCGTCTCTTGCATTGCGGCGTGGGGGAGTCAAAATGCCGTGGAACGGCATTTTCAACGGACTTTCATCTGCCTCGGATACGAGATGCTTCGAGATGATCTCCGCATCGCCCATAATAGTGACCGATTCGGCAAGCGTGAGAGAAGAATTGATCCCGATGCTTAAGACCGCGGACGAGCTTTGGGGAGCTTCCGAGAGCTTTTCGATAGTAGTATCTCCCAATGAGAAAACAAGCCTTTCAAGTCTTTTTTCCGCGTTCTCGGGTAGAAAACTCAACAACGTCGTGCTTGTCAACTGTGAAACCGAGGAGGAATCGAGTACGGATAATCTCATCAGGTGCAGATCCGTGAAGGAAGCGGCAAAGGAGTTGCTCGGGCTCAGCAAGAGCGAACAGCTCATCTTCTGCTTTGGTTCGGTGGACTTCGCCGCAGAGATCAAAGGCGAATTTTTCAAAGCAATGAATAACTAAAATCAAAAGGTCTCCGTTCCTAATTTGAGAACGGAGCCTTTTTTGTGAAACGAGAACCTAAAGCACGGACGGAGGATATGACTTGTCTTACATACAGTCAAACAATTTTAATTTTAGTGTTCTGTTTGATTTGATGTGAATGGAATAGCGAAAACACCGTTTGAGTCGATTTGGCTCAAACGGTGTTTTTGTGATAGATGCAGAGATGTGTGCAATTTATTTGGCAAAAGACGGATTCGTCGCGTAGAAATTTTTTGAATTCATCGACTCCTGCGCGTGACGGAGGGCGTCGGCGATATTACTCTTTCGAATGAATCGGAGCTTTGTCTTATGAGAAAAGGGAAATGCGTGGCGGCGGTATTTGATAAATTTTTTTATCCCGCTTGACACATTGCAAAGAATGAGGTATAATATTATATGAACAGGTTCATAAAAATATTGGGGGTGCGAACGGATGCCGAAGATAATTGAAAACGTGCGCGAGCAGCTATTGGCAGAAGCAAAAAAGCAAATTCTCGAGCGCGGGTATGCCGACACCACGATGCGCTCTGTTGCGAGTGCGTGCGGACTTGGCGTTGGCACGGTGTATAATTATTTTGATTCCAAAGAGATGCTGATAGCCACGTTCGTGTATGAGGATTGGAAAAAGCATTTGCAGGAAATGAAAAATCTGCCGCACGACGATCCCCAAGAGCTTTTGAAGGGAATATTTGATTCACTCAGGAGCTTCGCGGGAGAAAACGAGAAGCTGTTTTCCGACGTCGATGCGGTAAAGCTCGTATCGGTCGGTTCTGCAAGCCGTCATAAAAGATTGCGTGATCAGATAGCAGGCTTTATCGTGCCTGTTTGTGATTCAAATTTCTGTGCGGAGTTCGTTGCCGAGGCGCTGATCTGCTGGTCTATGGAAAACTTGGATTTCGAAACCGTCTATCCTTTACTTGAAAAAATAATAAAAACATAAAATAAACCAAAGGAGAATCAAAAAATGAGCAGCTTTGAAAACCTTCGCATCGTGGATAACTTCTATCAGACATCTCTGTTTTTCCCGATGCCCACCGTCATCATCTCAACGCTTTGCGAGAATGGCACCACAAATCTCGGTCCTTACTCTCTTGTTCAGCCCTACTACGTAGCGGGCAAGGACTATTATGCAATGCTTTTGTGCTGCCGCAACTCGTCCAATACCGCACAGAACATTCTGCGTAACGGTAAATGCACGATCAATTTCATTGACGACAAGCCTGCGACCTTTAAGGAGGCGGTCAAGCTTTCGTGGCCCGGCGACAAGCCCGAGGAAAAAATGCCCAAGTGCAACTTCAAGCTTGAAAAGAGCATGATCGAGGAGGAGACCGGCGAGGCAAGACCTATGGTTCTGACCGATGCGATCGAGGCGATCGAATGCACGTGGATGCGTGAGCTTGACGGCGCGGACAAGGACGTTGCGGGTGAGCTCAACGGATATGAGGGTCCTTATCACGATTTCAACGGAATCACGTCGAAATTCGGCGCTCACTTTATTCTCCGTGTTGACAAGATACTTATGAAGAAGAAATACAGCGATGCGATCATAAACGGCGTTAAGGCAAAGGATTTCCCCGCGCTTCCCGTCGACTACGGATACCGCGATTCCAAGAATTTCTGGTTCCACAGAAAGACGAAGATGAGAGCAGAGCTCCTTCAGATGCGTCAGGCATCGCTCGAGTCGGTCCGCTACGCCGCAGACAGAGCCGACGATACGATAAAGTTTACCGATGAGGCGCTTATGACTATCCTCGGTGTTCCGAGAGTATTCCTTTCGGTCGTTCTCAAGGGCTGCGTTGCTTGGGCGAAGGAAAACAACGTGACCTTGATCACCGAAGAACACATGAAGATCATTAACGATAAGCGTTCAAAAGAAAAAGCAAAAAAATAATCAATAAATAAAAAGGAGATCGTTTAAAATGAAAGTTGTATTGGCAGGCGCTTTTGGAAATCTTGGCGCGGAAATTCTTAAATGTCTTTGTGCGGACGGTCACGAGGTAGTTGCCGCTGACCTGCGCGAGACCGCTATTGAGGGCTGTGAAGGAAAGTATACCTTCAAGGCGATCGACGCAACTAATCCCGAAACCCTCAAGGGTCTTTGCGATGGCGCAGACGTAGTAATCACTACCGTCGGTCTTACGGGCGCATCTACAAAGGTGACCTCTTATGACATTGACTACAAGGGAAATATGAATCTCTACGCAGAGGCAAAGGCTGCGGGCGTTAAAAAGTTCAACTATATATCGGTTATTTCCTGCGACGAGCCGGGCGCTGAAAAGGTTCCGATGCTTCACGCGAAGTATCTCGTTGAAGAAGAGATCAAAAAGCAGGAGATGGATTGGATCATCTACCGTCCCACAGGCTATTTCTACGATATCGCCAAGGTATTCAAGCCCTACGTAGACAAGGGCGAGATGCAGCTGCTCAAGGGATTTGGCGGTGTTAAGGCAAACGTTGTCGATTGCCCTGATTTTGCAAGATTTATCGTTGATCACATGAACGACACCAACGTCACCTACAACGTAGGTGGAAAAGAAACCTATACCTACGAGGAGATGGCAAAAATGTGCTTTGATGCCGCAGGCAAGCCTCTTGCAATCAAGTGGGCGCCCATTTGGCTCTTTGGTGTTCTTGCAAATCTTCCCAAGATCAAGAAGGCGGGAAAGCACGATATTATTCTGTTCTCCAAGTGGACTCTTTCTCACGATCTCGTCGGAGATACCGTCGTCGGCGACAAGAGCTTTGGTGAATACATAAAGTCCTACTTTGGAAAGGAGACAAACTGATATGCCTTGGACACTTTTAGGAATTCTTCTTGCGGTCTGCGCGGTCGCGTGCGCCGTAGGATTTTATAAGTTCGTTTATTTTCTCTCGATCGGATACGGCTTTGCCATCGCGGCAGGCGGTGTTGCGGTGCTTGTTATGTCGCTTGTAAACCCCACGGCAACGCCTCTTTGGATCGTTCTTGTGCAGACTGCGCTCTTTATCGCCTACGGCGCGCGCCTGTCGGGATTCCTCCTTGTGCGTGAGCTTAAGAACGCCACCTTCAAAAAGACCGACGTTGCTAAGGACACGCTTGCAAAGAACGGGGAAAAGAAGATGCCCGTTTTCGTTCTCGCGACCATTTGGGTATTCGTTTCGGTTCTTTACGTTGCTCAGGTCAGCCCTATGCTTTTCCGTTATGACAACGGCGCGACCGACTATATCGTTCCCGTGGTTGGATTTGCGATCTCGGTTCTCGGTCTTATTCTTGAGTCTATCGCCGACAAGCAGAAGTCCGCGCAAAAGAAGGAAAGACCCGACATGGTAGCGACCAAGGGACTTTATAAGATCTGCCGTTGCCCCAACTATCTTGGCGAGATCACGTTCTGGACAGGCGTATTTATAAGCGGCATTACCGCATACAAGACCGTCGGTCAGTGGATCTGCGCGGTTTTGGCTTATATCGCGATCGTTTATATCATGTTTAACGGCGCACAGAGACTTGAAAAGCGCCAGATGGCGCGTTACGGAGATAACGATGAGTATAATGAGTATGCGAACAAAACACCAATAATAATCCCCCTGCTTCCCATCTATCATCTCAACAAGAAGAAATAATTGCATAAGGAGACATCTTATGAATGACTTTTCTATTTCGATGGCACTTGTGGATTATATCCCCGTAATTTTATTCTTTTTTGCATCCGCGATCCTCATGCGAGATCTTTACAACCAAATGACAAAGGCAGCCTTTGCCTTGTTTGCGGCGGGATCACTTAATATCACGATCGCAGGCGCGCTCAAGGCGACTTGGAAGCTTCTGTATGCCGCGGGTGTTTGCAATTTTGAGGCTCTTGACCATATGTTTTTTCCCGTACAGTCGTTAGGCTTTTTGCTTGCAGGCGCGGGAATGTTGATGATGCTTTTCAAAAACCCGAACAAAGCTTTGGCGGCGGTAGCCCCTCCGATCTTCTCGGGAACCTTCGTTTTCGTAGGTCTTATGGTTGCGGGACTTGGCATTATGGATGCCGTGCTTTGCATCCTTGCCGTCAAACTTAAAAAGCCTTGGGTAATCGCGCTGCTCACACTTTCATTCGTATGCTCGCTTGGTATGGGATATCTTTCCAGTCAGGACTTTGCCGAAGCCTCTATGAACTGGATTGCCGAGGGAGTAAACGTCGTAGGACAGGGAACGCTGTTGCTGTCCGTTGTTCTTCTTGACAAAAACGGGCTTGCAGATCTCAAGATACACAGGGGTGAAGAGGTATGACGGATAAGCTTCTTGATGTCCTGAAGGAAAAATATACACTTACAAAGCTCGATGCGGGAGAGTTCGCAAGCCTTAAGGCAAGCGGAATGAAATTCTCGGTTGAGGCATATCGTGCAGAGGGGCTTGGCCACGTTTCCGTAATGAGAGCAAAGGGATTTTTCGGTCTTATGAAAATGGACACTCTTATGATCGTCCCGACGGATATTGATCTGCCGTTGTATTCCTATGACAGAATCTACGCGATGGGCAACGACACCCTGATCGTTGAGCTTTATAACACACTGATCACGGACACAGATCTTTCCGCGCTTGACGGGGTCAAGGCGAAATTTGCCGATCTGCCCGAGCGCGATCCGGGAGAGCATTGGTATGATTCCATCAAGCTTGCTCAAAGCATTTCCAAAAAGGGCAAGAAGGCTTTGAAAAATAGCTTCGACGCCTTTGCCGAAGCACATTTCAATGCTTACATCAACACAAACGCCGATCAGGTGACGGGGAACGCGGAAAAGAAAGAGCTTTCCGCGCGGTACGTGGACGGACTTTTGAGTCAAGGCGGCCCGTCGACCGACGTATTCAAAAAGGAGCTTGGTCAAGAAAAGACGTCCTTGCTTTTCAAGCGGGTTCTCTTTGGAACGGACCTATAAGCTTTAAAATTATCTGACTGCAGAGGGGCTGTCTTACAATAGCCCCTCTTGATAGGTGAAACTGTTGAAATATGCAAACAGAATTGAGGTGCAGCTTAAATGAGTTTTATGCGAGATAGCCGCAAACGCAAAGCGTTTATTGCTTTACTTTCGGTTTGCCTTGCGCTTGCCGTAATAATTGCGGCTTGCTCGATCTACCTTGGCAGCTACTATAAAGCAGATGAGATCGCTATTTCCGCATTTCTGCCTGATGGTTGTGAATGGAAGGTCGAATCAAACGGAAATATTGTCATTGAACCCAAGAACGCAACGCGTGGATTTATCTTCTATCCCGGTGGAAAGGTAGAGCATACTGCATATATTCCGCTTATGCAGGCATGCGCAGAGGAGGGAGTTCTTTGCATCATTGTGGATATGCCGTTCCGCCTTGCCGTGCTTGATATGAATGCGGCTGACGGAATCAGGGAGCTTTATCCGCAGATCAAGGAATGGTATATAGGCGGTCACTCTCTTGGCGGGGCAATGGCGGCCTCGTACGTCGAAAAGCATACCGATGACTACGAAGGTCTCATTCTTCTGGGAGCATATTCAACGGCAGATCTTTCGGATACCGATCTTAAGGTGCTTTCCTTATACGGTAGCGAGGACGGTGTTATGGACCGCGCCAAATATGAGGAGTGTCGCCCAAACCTGCCAAGCGGCGCGGTGGAAATTGTGATTGAGGGAGGATGCCACGCATATTTCGGTATGTACGGAGAACAGAAGGGCGACGGTGTTTCGCGCATCGAGCCGGAGGATCAAATACGCCAATCGGCAGATGCAATTATTGACATCATGACAAGGTGACGCTTGCAAGCTTGAATTGGCGGGAAAATTGCAACGTCAACGTTGAAAAAAACAATCCAGGTCTCTTGCGGAGCAATCCGTAAGGGACCTGGGCTTTTTGTTTGCTTTTACTTATATCAAGGCTTGAGCTTGTTGCAATTTCTTTGTCGCAAAGCTCGGGTTTGTTGCTTTATGATTACGAGGTGATCTTACTTGTCAAAGCTTGGATTCGTCGCGTAAAAATTCTTCGAATTCATCGACTCCTGCGCGTGACGGAGGGCGTCGGCGAATCGCTGATAGTGCACGAGCTCGCGCTCACGAAGGAATTTGATCGGCTCGCGAATATCGGGATCGTCGATCATGCGAAGGATGTTGTCGTAGGTGACTCTCGCCTTTTGTTCTGGTGCTATGGGCTAACGACGACGGATCGGCGCTAAAATTTCCAACGGATATTTATGCCGATTTCCTTTTTGCTTAAAGGATTTCTCGTGATCGTGATCCTGTCGATCAAGGCCTCGGTCGTCTCGCGCGTCAGGTGCTCGGGATGGACGTATTTTTCGATGATCTTTTGGCGGTCGTCGCCCGATTCGATGCGCTCGTCAAGCTCTCTGATCTGCTTTTGAAGCGCTGAAATTTCGTCTTCTACACGGTTGATCTCCTTTTTGACGTCGCGCGAGAGTGCAATGAAATCGGATTCGCTGATCAGCTCCTTGACCTTATCCATATACAAGTCGCGCACGCCCTTTGAAAGCTGCTCGCAGTTCTTTTCGAGAGCAGCAAGCGAGCTTGTCAGCTCCTTTTTTCTTTCCTTGAGTGCGGCGGCAAATTCGATGCTTCTCTCAAGCTCGTCGCGGTCGAGATACTCGTCGGTGATCTTATTGAGCTCGCCGATGACCGCCTCCTCCAGCGCGCTTACGGGGATGAAGCAGCCGCCGCAGGCATCCCTTGCGATATGGCGCGTGGCGCACTGAAGATAGTATCTGCCGTGATTTTTCGATGATCGCAGAGCATATCCGCACTCGCCACAATAGACCTTTTTGGCAAAGATCCCGACAGTGCCGCTTATAAAGGGCTTTGCGCGCTCGGCAAGTCGTGATTGAACCCGATCCCATAGCTCGCGGTCGATAATGGGCTCGTGCGTGTTCTCAACGATAAACCATTCGGATTTCGGACGGGGTCTGACCTCCTTTGTCTTAAAGGAAATACTGCCGCTCCTTCCTTGAACCATGTTGCCGATGTACATCGGATTAGAAAGCATGCTCGAGATCGCGGGATAGCGCCACATAGTGCTGTTTTTTGACTTCGAGGGTTGATATCTGAGTCCGCACAAGCGCTTGTACTCGGTGGGGTTGGGAATTCCGCGCTCGTTGAGTATCCTCGCGATCGCCGTTCTACCGTACCCTTGATCGTAGAGCGAGAAGACCTCGCGCACGACGTCGGCGGCAGGGAAGTCGATGATCAGATGCCCCTTGCGCTCGGGATCCTTTTTGTATCCGTAGAGCGCGAACGAGCCGATGTGCAGCCCTTGACGGCGCTTGCTTTCAAGCACGCTTTTGATGTTGTCGGACATGTCCTCAAGGTACCACTCGTTGATAAGACCGTTGATCTGACGGCTTTTTTTGTTGCCCTTGTTGGCGGTGTCAGCATTGTCTACAATGCTGACAAAACGTATGCCCCATAAGGGAAAAAGACCGTGTATGTACTTTTCGACGAGCTCAAGCTCACGTGTAAAGCGCGACTGCGTTTTGCAGAGCACAATGTTGAAGCAGCGTGCTTTTGCATCGGCGATCAGACGTTTGAATTCGGGGCGGTTACGGTCAGCGCCCGTGTAGTCGTCGTCGCTGTAAATGCCGTATATGTCCCAACCGTTCTTGATCGCGTGCTCGGTGAGCATGTTTTTTTGATTCTGGATGCTTTCGGAGTCGTCGGTCTCACTGCGCTTGTTCCTGTCCTCCTCGGAAAGACGGCAGTAGATCGCTACTTTTTGGTTCATATTAAGTTCCTCCTTATCAGGCAAGAACGTACTGTTACCTCCGCCTATATTATACCATATTCGACTTGCCGTTGTCTATATGCTTGGTGTGATTGTTCTCTGAACGTTCGATGATGGCGCGCCATATCAGCGTGTATTTCTTGGTGGATATCGCATCGCCGGTGAAGGTGCTTGTTGTTGTGTAGGTGTTCATAGTACGTTCTCCTTGGGGTTGAATTTATTCAATATTATTAAGTGAAGACTAGAAATGATACAGTTTAAACGAAATTAGTGTGGAATGAAAATGCAAAAACAAACCATCCTATTTTTTGGGGGGATAGCTTATTTTTCTGTGTCTGAAAACGAAAATATTCGAACCCGCTTGTCCTGCCAATCCCTTTAGTGGTAAGGGATTGGCAGGAATTGCCGGTCTGTAATGCATCTTATCTTCTTTTTTTGTTTCTTTTTTTCTTTTTTTGAAAACAGAATACTAGCCGCACAATGCGGTATATCCGATGAAGAAGGGAAGCATGCACAGTAGATGCGGCGTTTTGCGGCGTTCGCGGTTGGCTTTTCAGTTTGTGCGCGTAATGCCAAAAAACTCTGCCGACAGTATGTCGAATCGACCTTTAGGTCCTTTGTGCATGCAGGTCGGATTAATCATAAATCTGTTGGGGCCGTTTTGGCGCAAAAAATCGCATTCAATTAGATTGCGTATCACGTTGCCGACGGTGTCGCGGCAGCAGCCGACAACCTTGGCTACATCACTGTATCTGATGTATATGTAGTTATCGTAGCCGACATGACGAAAAATGTACGCCAGAACACGAGTCTCGGTCGAGGCTGATGCAAGCAACTTTTCAAAGAAACCAATGTAGTAAATTTTTAAAAAAAGCATAAGGTATCCTCCTTTCTTGTGTATTCAATATAATTATGAAAGATGAGGTTGTTTTTCTGGTTTTTTTGAAAATTCTATTTATTGACGTAAAAAACCAGCGCAGAATCGTCTGAGCAATTCTGCGCCGGTTTTCGCATATTCAGTTTGTTTACTTCTGTCCGAAGCTTTCGACTAAGGATTCGGTAGCCATCCTTATTCCGAGCTTAAATGCGTAAGCAAAAATCGCCTCTTCGGTCATCGTTACGTACTCTGTCCAGCAGGCGTCTAGCTTGTCGAACGTTTCAATTTGCTGATCGTTCAAGCTCGTGATAAGCTCTTGACGGTTGCGAACTATTAGCTCCGTCAGCTGCTGAGCTTCCGGAGTTTGCAGTCTGCAGTTGCTGTGCGGTATAAGGTTACCATACCAAAATTCTCGTGTTACGTTATTCATACCTAACTCCTTATTAATTAATAATGAAAAGACCGCCGCACAGGAAGCGGCGGTCTCGCCCGAGTGTGGGCATTGTGTAACCCTAATGTAGGCTGATAAAGCTCGCCGCACAAAACAATAAAAGCGGCGAATCCCATCAGGGAAGAGAATTGCTATATTCTCAAAACAAAAAAAGAAAGGAATTAAGAATCGGAATTCCGCCTCATCTGTGGATATTTTAGCACAAATTCGCCTGCTTGTCAAATTGCAAAGCGTCCTAACCGCTTTTATATAGACTTTTTTTGCTTTTTGAGATAAAAATTGCAAATCGCAGCAGAATTTACAGATTGTTCACAAACTCGAGGCATGTTCTATAGGAAAGCGTGGGATGTGAGCATTTTTTGGAGACTTTATTATGATCACCCAATGTTCAATTTGATCATTTGAGAGAAAATGATCAAATTAATGTTGACAAGCGACGAAATTGGTGATATACTATATTATAGATAAAAATTATGTAACGCGAGGTTTATATGCGTAATTACAATTACCGAAATAAATGGCAAAAGCTGCTGACACCTGAGATCGTGTCGCTATTGACACAGATCCACGAATACAAGGGCGAGCAGACCCTGTTCATAGAAGCAAAAGCCGATACGCTTACTCAACTTGTTGAGATTGCAAAAATACAAAGTACCGAGGCATCGAATAAAATTGAAGGTATTTACACCTCTGACGACCGTCTCAAGAGCCTCGTTTCAAACAAAACGATGCCGCAAACGAGAAACGAGCAGGAGATAGCAGGATATCGCGACGTGCTCGCAACGATTCACGAAAATCACGACTATATTCCCGTAAAGCCGTCAATCATTCTGCAGCTTCACCGCGATCTTTATAAGTTCAGCGGCAAATCAATCGGCGGCAATTACAAAAATTCGGACAACGTGATCACCGAAGAGAATATTGACGGCAATAGGCGCGTTCGTTTTCAGCCCGTGTCCGTATTCGAGACACCGAGCGCGATAGACGAAATTTGCGAAGCCTTTGACGAAATGATAAAAGGGAGCGATGCCGATCCGCTTCTTATCATTCCGATGTTTATATTGGATTTCCTTTGCATTCACCCTTTTAACCACGGTAACGGCAGAATGAGCCGCCTGCTCACGCTCTTGTTACTTTACCGCGCGGGCTATATCGTCGGCAAGTATATCAGTATCGAAAAAATGATAGAGCAGAGCAAGGAAACCTATTACGAGGCGCTTGGCAACAGCTCGGCGAGCTGGCACGAGGGCGAAAACGACTATATCCCCTTTGTTCAGTACACCCTCGGAGTGATAGTTGCGGCATATCGCGAGTTTTCGTCGAGAGTTCAGGCTCATGCGACGGGCAATATGTCCAAGCCCGAGCGTATCAGAGAGATCATCAAGGGCACGCTCGGAAAAATCACAAAAACCGAGATTATGGAAAAATGCCCCGATATCAGTCAGGTCACGGTGCAGAGAGCACTCAACGATCTGGTGACAAGCGGGGAAATATTGAAAATCGGCGGTGGAAGATACACCGCGTATATGTGGAATCACGGAAAGGACTAAAAAATGATCACAGGCGAGCTTAAAAATAGAATTGACGGACTTTGGGACGTATTTGCGGCAGGCGGACTTGTCAATCCCCTCGACGTAATCGAGCAGGTCACTTATCTTATGTTTATTCACGACCTTGACGACACCGATAATATGCGTGCCAAGGAGGCGGTGATGCTCGGACTTTCTCACAAGAGCATCTTTGCCGATAAGGTAAAGGTCGGCGACCGCGAGATCGACGGCAATCAGCTCAAGTGGTCGACCTTCCACGATTTTCCCGCAGGGAAGATGTACACGACGGTACAGGAGTGGGTATTCCCGTTCATCAAGAACCTGCACGACAACAAAAACGGCGCATACTCCAAGTATATGGACGATGCCATCTTTAAGATTCCTACGCCCTTGCTGCTCGATAAAATCGTAACCATTCTTGACGATATCTATGCACAGATGGCACAGATCAAGGATAGTGACATCCGTGGCGATGTGTACGAATATTTGCTTTCCAAGATCTCGCAGTCAGGACTCAACGGTCAGTTCCGTACTCCTCGTCACATTATTCGTATGATGGTCGAGCTGATGGATCCGAGTGCCGACGAGGTTATCTGCGACCCTGCCTGCGGTACGTCTGGATTCCTTGTTGCCGCAGGTGACTACCTCAAGGAAAAGCGCAAGGAAGAGATCTTCTTCAACAGACAGAAGAAGGCGCACTATATGAACGAAATGTTCCACGGCTACGATATGGACAGAACCATGCTCCGCATCGGTGCTATGAATATGATGACCCACGGAGTGGATAACCCCTATATCGAATACCGCGACAGCTTGTCCGATCAGAACGCGGATAAGGATAAATATTCGCTTATTCTTGCAAATCCCCCCTTTAAGGGAAGCCTTGACTATGATACCGTCTCTCCTGATCTCCTCAAGGTGTGCAAGACCAAGAAGACCGAGCTGCTTTTCCTCGCGCTGATGCTTCGTATGCTTCGCACGGGCGGCAGATGCGCCGTTATCGTTCCCGACGGCGTGCTTTTTGGCTCGTCAGGAGCTCATAAGGCGATCAGAAAGGCAATCGTTGATGATAACCGCCTTGAAGCCGTTATTTCCATGCCCTCGGGCGTGTTCAAGCCCTATGCGGGTGTTTCGACGGGAATTCTGATCTTCACCAAGACAGGACACGGCGGCACCGATAAGGTTTGGTTCTACGATATGCAAGCCGACGGATTCAGCCTTGACGATAAGCGCAGCGAAGTCAAAGAAAACGACATTCCCGATATCATCGCGCGTTTCCACAACCTCGAAGCAGAAAACGACCGCGCGCGTACAGACAAATCCTTCTTCGTACTCAAGGACGAGATCGTGCAGAACGACTACGACCTCTCGATCAATAAGTACAAAAAGACTGAATATACCCCTGTAGAATACCCCTCTACCGCCGAGCTTATGGTGGAATTGCATGAGCTCGAAATGGAGATTACAAAGGGGCTTGCGGAGTTGGAGGAGATATTGTGAAAAAACTATCGCCTTATGCTATAATGACAATTATAAGTGTTGTCGTTAGACAATTCTTTCTTCCCAATCCGTTTGAATGTTTTGGGGACAATGCGGCTGCAATAAATTGGATTGCAGAGCCGATTATTCAGGTCGTTGTATATGGAATAGTAGGATTGTCTTATGTCAAGGGTTCCGCACCTGCGTTGGGGAGCTTTTTGTACTTGATTTTATATGCTCTCACAGTTGGCGTGCTATGGGTTTTGGGACTTGCAAAATTTGCATGGTGGGCTATTTTGATTGCGTGTGTAGCAATTGCATTTATTGGATTTTTGATTTTTATGGCGTGTCAAACGCGAGAGGAGTATGATTGATGGCGAGATTAGGCGATTATGTAAAAATAAAAACCGGAAAACTAGATGCAAATGCATCGAGTGAAACCGGTCAATACCCTTTCTTTACGTGCTCCGTCACCCCGTTGCGAATTGATACATATAGTTACGATTGTGAATGTGTTTTGGTAGCAGGAAACGGAGATTTGAATGTTAAATATTATAACGGAAAATTTGACGCATATCAACGAACATATATCATTGAGAGCAAAGACAAAAATGCTCTAACTGTTCCATATTTATATTGCTTTCTTGATGGTTATGTAGAAGAATTGAGAAAGCAATCCATCGGTGGTGTAATCAAATATATCAAACTTGGAAATTTAACAGAAGCACAAATTCCCATATGTTCAATTGAGAAACAAAATGAGATTGTTGAAAATTTTGATAAAGTGAACACACTAATTTCTCTCCGCAAACAGCAACTTTCAAAATTGGACGAGCTTGTTAAATCCCGATTTATCGAGATGTTTGGTGATCCTAAATACAATAAAAGCAACCTTGTAAAAATCGATGAAATTGGAGCATTAACAAGCGGAGGAACACCATCCAGAGCAAAGCCAGAGTATTTCGAAGGAGATATTCGTTGGTATAGTGCAGGTGAATTGAACTCTTTGTATTTGCCTGATTCAGTTGAACACATTTCTGAGATGGCACTCCAACAATCATCTGCAAAACTTTTTAATAAGGGCACTTTGATGATTGGAATGTACGATACTGCCGCATTTAAGATGGGCATATTGACAGAGGATTCTAGTTCTAACCAAGCGTGTGCAAACCTGAATCCAAAGCAAGGGTATAACATTGTTTGGCTGTATTATTTATTTGATATTATGAAACCTATTTTCTTGCAAGAAAGACAGGGCGTACGTCAGAAAAACCTTAGTTTGTCGAAGATTAAAGAATTCGAAGTTCCGTTTGAACCTTTTGAATTGCAAGAAAAGTTCGCAGCTTTTGTCGAACAGACTGACAAATCAAAATTTGAAATTCAAAAGAGCCTTGCGAAGCTCGAAACACTAAAAAAAGCATTGATGCAAAAATATTTTGGGTGAGGTGAGAGATTTGAAAAAAGAAAAGAAAGAGAAGAAAATCGTTTTTACAAAAGAAATAGATAGTGCCATTACAGGATATGCAATCGGTATATCTTTCTCCGGAATTGGCTTATTCCTCCTTTTGAAGCCAGACTATTTCGGTTATCCAATAGTTTCGTGCATT
>JAFXHH010000025.1 GCA_017536475.1 Clostridia bacterium | reverse complement strand
TTTCCATGTTTTATTACCTCCCTATGGACTTTAATCGACCGCACTGTGTCTTTTTGTGCGGTAGAGAGACGGCTGTGGGCATCACAAGCCGTACCGAATAAAGATTATACCATAAAATATATGTTTTGTCAATGGGTTGTTCGATTTGTTTGTAAACTTTTTGTGAATTTGGCCTTCGCATGATAATTCAGAGGCTAAAAGATCAAACATCCCTCAAAATCGGTCCAAACAAATTGACAAAGCAGTACAAATGTTGTATAATGGTTAGAGAAATTGATATCTGATATGTAAGGAACAATATATGAAACGTGATACAGAGGCGATGTACGCCACGATGAAGCCGTGGAAACTCTTTTTTATAGTGGCTCTGCCCGGTATGATAAGTATGTTCGCGATGTCGATATACAGCATCATCGAGGGCGCTTTTATAGGGCAGAAGCTCGGCGAGGGCGCATTCGCGGCGGTAAATATCGCCATGCCGCTGGTTATGATCAACTTCTCTCTTGCCGATCTTATCGGAGTCGGTGCGTCGGTGCCGATCTCGATCGCACTCGGCAAAAAGGACAAGGAAACGGCAAACAACGTGTTCTCCTGCTCGGTGATAATGATATTTATTACGTCGGTCATAATGGGTGCGGTGATGTTTTTTGCGGCGGAGCCGCTTTGTCGCCTTATGGGCGCGGACGACGTGCTGCTTGACACCTCGGTGAGATATTTGCGAACCTGCGCGCTTTGCAGTCCGCTTTCCTCAATCTTCTTTGCGATGGACAACTATCTGCGAATCAGCGGATATGTCAAGACGAGTATGGTGATCAACGTCTGCTCGAATTTTGCAACTCTCGGTCTTCTGACCTTCTTTCTCATTGGGCTTGACATGGACGTCGTCGGCTCGGCGCTTGCTACGTCGATCTCAATGTGTATCTGCTCGATTATCGCAATGATCCCCTTTTTGCGCCGCAAAACGCTTCTCGAATTTACAAAGCCGAGGTTTCACACCGCTATGTTCAAGGAGATCGCCGCCTGCGGCTCTCCCGTATTTCTGAACAACGTTTCGGGACGCATTACCTCTATCCTGATGAACATTTCCCTGATGACGCTTGGAGTCAAGGCCTGGGGCGAGAATGGCGGCACGACGGCGGTCGCGGTATACGCCGTTTTGATGTACTCGAGCGATCTTTGCTGGCCGCTTCTCTACGGAATCAGCGACTCGCTCTCGCCCGCGATCGGCTACAACTGGGGCGCTGAAAGCTACGACAGAGTTAAAAGGATCGTCAAATGCGCGTATATCGGCACTGCGATCGTTGGTCTTGTGTCGACGTCGATTCTATTCTTCTTCCCCGACGTAATCGCTTCTCTGTTCGTCAAGGCTGAAGATGCGATGCTGCTTGAGGAATCCACGCGCGCAATCAGGCTATTCTGCTTCGCATATCTGTTCAGATGGTTTGGCGTGACGACGCAGGGCTTCCTCAGTGCGATCGAAAAGCCCGTTTTGGCGACCTGTATGTCGGTATCGACGGCGCTTATCTTCCCCGTCATCATTCTCGGCTCGCTCTGGAGCTTCGGACTTGACGGAATTTGGTTCAACTTCGTCGGAGTCAATATGCTGACCGCCGCGCTTGGTATCATTCTTCTTGTTCGGGTTGGGAAAGAAATTAAGGCGAGAATGCTCGATAAAAAAGCTGCTACGGAAGAAATTGATTCATAAGCAAGGACTTATTCTCGCATTTCGGTAGTAATTCCTTCATCTCGGGGTGGGATTCCTTCTGACGAAATGATAGTACTATGCGCAGGCTTGCTATCCTTGCACGTGATCAATCTCGCAGTATGCGTTGTTTGGTATCTCGCGAAAACAAAGAAGCGTAAAGCAGCATAAAATAAGCCCTCGTTCTTCTCGGAGCGAGGGCTTACTGTTTAACTCCTCGCATAAAAACCGATAAGACATAAAAAACGACCGAATAGACAAAAATGTGCATTTCTCCGTTTTTATTTGTTATAATATTATCCATGAGCAAAGAAGAAACGGAGGATAAAAAATGCACGCGATAAAAACGGTCGAGCTTGTCAAGCAATACAAAAATATAACTGCCGTAGATAAGCTTGATTTAGAAATACGTGAGGGAGAGCTATTCTCCCTGCTTGGCGTAAACGGCGCGGGAAAGACTACAACAATAAAAATGCTTTCTTGCCTAACAATGCCTACGGACGGGGATGCCGTTGTAGGCGGCTACAGTATAACAAAGGAATCGGAACAGGTAAAGCGGTTGATTGGTGTATCGCCGCAAGAAACAGCGGTTGCTCCTAACCTTTCCGTAAAGGAGAACCTTGAACTGATATGTGGCATTCACGGATTCTCGAAAGAAAAGACCAAGTTGAAAATCAGAGAGTTTTCTGAGAGGTTCGGTTTAGATACCGTTTTGCAAAGGAAAGCCGGTAAGCTATCGGGCGGTTACGCGCGCCGTGTCAGTATTGCAATGGCACTGATCAGCGAGCCTCAAATTCTATTTTTGGACGAACCCACTCTTGGGCTTGACGTTATAGCAAGGCACGAGCTTTGGGAAACCATTAGCTCTTTGAAGGGCAACGTAACGATTATTCTGACAACACATTATATGGAGGAAGCCGAGGCACTCTCCGACCGCATAGGCATTATGAAAAACGGCAAGCTTCTTGCACAAGGCACTGTGAAGGAGCTTAACGAGAGAGCCGGAACAAACGATTTTGAAGCGACGTTCGTTTCTATCGTAAAGGAGGGCGCGGTATGAGAATGATGACCTTTGCCAAAAGATGTACGAAGGAGATTTTACGCGATCCGATCAACCTTGGATTCGGATTGGGATTCCCGTTGGTATTGCTATTGCTTCTCAGTGCCTTGCAGACAAATATACCCGTGAGCTTATTTGAAATCGACACATTGACTCCGGGAATTACCGTGTTCGGATTGTCGTTTGTGACGTTGTTCTCGGCAACCTTGGTTGCTAAAGACCGAGAAAGCGCACTCTTGCAAAGACTGTACACAACACCTCTTACGTACTTTGATTTTATAATGGGATATATGCTCCCACTTCTTCCTATTGCGCTCGGTCAGACGCTTATCTGCTACCTTGTTGCAATCCCATTAGGACTGACGCTCAGCGTGAATATTGTTTATGCGGTTATCGGTATGATACCCATGGTTGTTTTCAATATCTCGCTTGGACTTTTATGCGGAAGTGTTTTGGGCGTCAAGCAGGTCGGCGGCATCTGCGGAGCATTACTTACCAATCTCTCTGCATGGCTTTCGGGGGTATGGTTTGATCTCTCTCTCGTGGGGGGCTTCTTCGAGAAAATAGCGAATGCGCTCCCATTCGTTCACGCAGTAGAAATGGAAAAAGCACTATTCAGCGGAAATTTTGATCTTGTAGCAGCACACGTTTTACCGATTTTATTGTATAGTGTCACAATAACGGCAATTGCCATGCTATGCTTTCTCAGACAAATGAAAAAACAGTAAGGAATACAGGAAATGAAGTACAAACTCATTATTGACAAGGATGCAGAAGAAGAAATAATAGCAATCGTTCACTCGCCATCTTCGCTAACACAAAAGATAGAAGATCTCGTGCGCAGCTTTTCGGGTGCTGACTTTATTATGGGATACCGAGATGAAGAAATGCGAAAGCTGTCCTTTGGGGAAATAGAATGCATCACCATTCTTGATAGGAAAGTGGTCGCCATCGATATAGTCGGAAATCGCTATACGCTCAAAGACAGGCTACGTGATTTAGAGGACATTTTACCATCTTGCTTTATTCGTATTAACAAGTCGACCATTGCAAATGAACACCGTATTCAGCGATTTGACGCGGTATTCAGCGGTGGTATCGATGCAATATTTCAATGTGGCTATCGAGAATATGTTTCAAGGCGTTGCTTTGCGGAAATAAGAAGGAGGTATGAAGGAATATGAAAAGGTTTGGTTTGGAGTTTTTACGCCGCGGCTTCATTGCCTCGGGTATCGGTCCGATCGTTCTGGCGATAGTCTATTTGATCGTGAAGCAATCTACCTCCATAGACACCTTAACTGTTGATCAAGTCTGCGTAGGTATATTTTCATTGACCGCACTTGCCTTTATTGCTGGAGGTATGAACGCCATCTATCAAGTTGAGCGTTTGCCGCTAATGACGGCGATTTTAATTCATGGCGGTGTTTTGTATATCGGCTATCTCGTCACTTATCTGCTTAACGATTGGCTTGACTTTGGCATAATACCGATTATAGTATTCTCGGCAATCTTTGTTGTGGGTTATATCGTAATTTGGGCTATTATTTATTCAATAATTAAAAGAACTACGACAAATCTCAATAAAACACTGAAAAAGAAACAACAAAATCCATAAGGGAGAACATTACCCCTCGCTTCATCAACGAAGCGAGGGGTAATACACTAAGAAATACCGAAAAATACGAAAATTCAACTAATAGTTGAGATGTTTTTCGAAAATCCCCTTGCGTAAGGTATTGCTTATGACGCCGCGTAATGCTGTATAATATTGTTATGGAGGTGTTTACTATGACAAAGTTCAAGAAACCGTTATTATTTGCTCTCTGCCTGTTGCCGATCGCCCTCGTGGCAGGAGTATTCACAGGCATATATCAGATCGAGATGTTGCCCGAGGAGATGGTTGCAGAGGCTATCGCCGAGATCGGAAGCCTCGAGCTTTTGGTCGTAATAACCGGAATACAGGCGGCAGGATATGCCTTTGTCTGCGGACTTTTCGGGTATATTTTCGCTAACAAGCTGGGGCTTTGGCGTACGATACGAGTTGAGAAAAAGAGTCTCGTCACAACACTTGTTATTTCACTTGTGGGCGGTATTATTTTCAGCCTGGATTACTGGATCTTCGGCAGCTTCATCGAGCCCGTGAAGGAATCCTATGTCGCAGATATAACTGCAAGCAACGTGATTGCGTCCGTGCTCTACGGCGGAATTGTTGAAGAGGTGATGCTCCGTCTATTCTTTATGTCGCTGATCGCCCTGATAGTATGGAAGCTTTTTTATAAAAAGTACGACAAGGAAAACATACCGTCAAGCGTTTTCGTGATTGCCAACATAATTGCGGCGCTTCTCTTTGCCGCAGCACACCTGCCAGCTACGGTCGTGCTGTCCGGGGGTCTGACGCCTTGGATCGTATTCCGTTGCTTCCTGCTTAACGGCGGATTTGGTCTCGTGTTCGGTTGGCTCTACCGTAAGCACGGCATTGCCTACGCTATGCTCGCCCACGCGCTTTTCCATATTGTGAGCAAGATAATTTGGTTGATTTTTATTTGATTAAATTGACAGCCCTCGCTTCATCGAGCGAGGGCTGATTATTTTTATCCGTTAATGCCGTAAGTGCTTGTCAGCGGATCCTTGAAAATACCGATTTCGGGCGTAAAAAACGTAAAAATTACGAAAAGGGTTGCTATTACACACAGAATCGAAAAAGAAATCTTTGGAGATCTGCACACCGTCGTTTTGTTATTAAACTGCCGCGTTTCATAGACGTACGCAATCGCAGCAGAAATAAAGAAGATCGCTATGTTGATCCAGTCAGGCGACTGACCGAAAGCGCCGTTGTAGGTATAGAAGATCACCGGAATCATTACTATTCCAAGCAGTATTCCCTTCAGCTTCACACACCAAAAATCCTCGCGACTCTTGAAGAAAAAGCGCTGGATGACGGCGAAAATAAACATCGGCCAAAATAGTAGCTTCATATGCTCCCAAGTCGATTCGTTCACGCTTGAAAACGGCGCCGCCAGCGCCGATCCACCCGTCCAGTCGTATAAAAAGTGCAGCAATGTGCCAACAAGCGACGTTACCGCAAAGCCCATTAACTGCCATAAGCCTACTGATCGTTTCATAACTTCACCTCAAAGATTTACTTGTAAAAAGTATATTCGAAACGACACAGACTTATTCTGTAAAATGTAGCCAAAAATGTGGTTGATATATTGAAATGCGGCAGCCAAGCTAATCTGCGAGGACTCCTGACCAAGATATACAACCTGCACAAATCTCAGACCGCATATTGATCAAAATTAATTCAAAAAATTCTCAACATTTTCGAAATTTGCTATTGACAAACCGCTTTTTATGTGATATAATATTCAAGTCGTCGAAATACGGCAAGTTTCTGGGTGTGGCGCAGCTGGTAGCGCGCTACCTTGGGGTGGTAGAGGCCGCAAGTTCAAGTCTTGTCACTCAGACCAAACAAAGATAATCCGAACTTATTCCTAATTGGGGATGCGTTCGGATTCTTTGTTTTTTGTACACAACATAGCTGTAGATAAAAAGGAAAATTGTACCCGACAAGCAACTACCTATCGGGTACAGTTTCATTAAGTTTATGATGAAGCTTTTATGTATGCCTGTGTCGCTATATGCGGCACAGGTTTTCTGTTTAGGCGGATTTCTCCTTGACGTCCTTCTCTGCTTCTTTCTTAGCCTTCCATTCCTCAAACTCGCGATTGCCTTCCTCGCTTTCAAAGAACGCCACTACCGCAGGATAAAAAGCTCGGACGATTGCTTCGATCTCGTGCTTTGGAATATATGAGCGAGGTCTGTATTCGCCACTTTTATCGTGAGCCAGCCATAACAGAACGTATACTGCCCTCTTCATCAATTTCAAATATTTTTACCTCCCATCTCTATCGCTGCTATTTAGCAGATTCCCCCGATTTTGTTCTTTCGCTTGATAGTCGTTTAGAATCCGCACAATTGCATCTTCCATCTGCTTAGTGCTATAATTCGGAGGAAAGAAACGGGCAATTCTCTCGTAGCTGAATTTGACCGTCTCTCTTTGATTGGCTTTCGGCTTTGCCATAATATCCTCAACGGTATCCGCCGTCAGCTTACCCTCGCTGTGAAGTCTTCTGAATCTCACCGTCTGCGCGTAGGACGGCGTGGCTTCGTCTCTCTCAAAGATCTCCACAACCTTGTCCTGCAATTCGTGCGGCAAATAGGAAAGCTCCACGGCGGGGGTGAATGCAATTCGTCCGCTATCCACAATATCCATCAGAGGCTTGATGAGATTAGTCAAGCGAATATAGCGGAAGACTTGGTCGCGGCTCTCGTTTGTCGCCTTGCCGATCTCGGTAGCGGCATCCCACTTTGTCGCAGGTTGCGACGAAGTTTGACCGTATCGCTGACCTTGACGGTTCAGCACCTCCATCTTTGCCTTGTAAGCGTAGGCTTTCTCCGAGGGCAACAGATGATCTCTGTGCAGATTAGAATCGATCATACAAAGGGTGGCTTCGTCGGGATCAAGGTCGCGAACAATAACGGGAATGGTCTCTACACCAAGCTTTTGACAAGCGGCATAACGGCGGTGTCCAGATACAATCTCATACCCTCCGCGCCTTGGTGTTACGATAAGCGGATTGAGGACTCCATTCATTCGTATGCTTTCTACAAGCTCCTGCATTTCCTCATCATCACGAACTTGGAAGGGCTGTTCTGCCCTCGGGTGTACGTTTCGCAGCAGATAATACTGCGTGGTTTCGGTGATCTGTTCTTTTAATTTCTTATACATTTTATCTCTCCTGTTCTTTGTGTTTTTGCTTGGTTCTATCCGGCACAAGACGCTCCTCACAAGCCTTTTCGGCGGCTATGGCTTTGGCAAGTCTCATCGAATCGGATAAAATATCGTCCGCAAGGTTCATCTCCCTGCGGACGTTCGTCATTTTCTTTGTGATCGTGCTTCGCTCGATGCTGTTTTTCTGTTTCTCGTCGGGATCGGTAAGGCGACGTCTGCGATTGTCAGCCGCCTTTCTCTCACGCTCCAAGCTTTGTAGTTCAGCCTTGCGCTTGTCGCGGAATGCGGTTACATCCTCTGTTGTGTGAAGCTCATACCAACTCATAAGGCGGATCTCACGGCAATATTGATCATTGTTAATTGCCTCTTGTGCGAAATAGGGTGATGTGATCTCATACTTGGGCGGCATTCTCTGTTCCTTGGTGAATGGGTCATCATACGGAATCCCCATTAGCTCAAAGAAGATCATAAACAGTATCTCGATAGTGGAATACCGTTCCAGTGCCTTCATTTGCTTTTCAAGCTCACAAGCCACTCGTCTTTGCGGTTTGCGGATATGCGGTACAGGCTCTTTGTGGAGATTATCTCGGATTCTCCGCTCAATGGCTTCAAGGGTATAATTCGCTCCCAAGCTATCAATACGGACGGGCTTTTCCCATCCCTCGGTAATGACTGAAAGGTGCTTATAGTTGCTGTCTCGCACAACAACGTAACCGAGATATTCCAAGGCTTGGAGAAAATACTCGTAACTGATATTGCTCCGTATGGCTCGGTCGATATCGTGGCGCAAGATGGAAGCGTGGGTGACCTTGCCTTGCTTTTCTGCGATCCATATCTGCCTCGGCACTTTCTTTGGCATTGGATTTTCGATGATAGATAATTGATACTGACGGCAAAGTTCATCCGAAACGCGGCGCAACTGTCGATAACTGCCTTTCTGCCAACGGTATTTCTTGCCGTCCTTGAATGATACGCTATTGATCACGAAATGGTTGTGCAGAGCCGACGAGCCTTTTACGTGGGTTGCCACGATGACCTCAAAGCGGTCACCCCACATTCGCTTGGCTGTCAGCACACCGATCTTGTGACATTCCTCGGGAGTTAGCTCTCCCGGCTTGAAGCTCTGATATCCATGATATCCGACGATACCGCCGCGCTTGCCATATCGTTCCTTGGTCGCCGTCATGCGCTCAAAAGCAAAATGCGGCGAGCAGTTCAGCCCCGTAACGTAATACTGCTTTTCGGTCTTGCTACTGTCGGCAGCATAAGTCAGTACATTTTTAAGATTGTAATCGGGATTGGCGGTTTTGTTTGGATCTTTGACGTAAGCCACCACATCGCGGATCGTCCCTCTCACCGCCCATAGAGAGGTGGTTGCCATAAGTTATCACTCTCCTTTGCCTTGTACTTGGAGCGGATAAAGGCGTGAAGCTCATAGCCAAC
>JAFXHH010000024.1 GCA_017536475.1 Clostridia bacterium | reverse complement strand
TTTTTTGACAGATCTGTATTTCGCACTTGCTTTTTTGCTTTGTACTTCTATCTTTTGTTGTTCAATTGTCAAGCTTCAATTTCGCGCTCCCTTTTTGCGAGCGCTTGTCTATTATATCACAGCTCTTTGCCTTTGTCAATAGGTTTTTTAAAAAATTTTTGGATTTTTTTGTTTTTGTTGCTTTTGTCTTTTATTTTGGCGATATTTGACGCTTTATTAGTGAATTTGCATCTTTTCTTCATAGACACATTTAAGTTTCTACCTTATTTAATTATAATATGTGTTATATCACCAAATACAGTCTCTCGTTTTAGTGCAGAATGACAGTTGCACAAGCAAAATAGCAATATTTGTCTTGTTTTTGCCCATAATTGTCTTGAATCATATACAAAAGTGTCTTATAATAGCATTAAGAGGGGATAAAATTCCTTCATTATATATAATCAGGAGGATACAAGATGTCTTTACCGATAGCAGTACAGGTCTATTCAGTCAGAGATGACGCGGCTGCCGACCTTTACAACACACTCAAGCAGATAAAAGAGATGGGATACGACGGAGTTGAATTTGCCGGACTTTACGGTCACGCGCCTGCCGAAGTCAAAAAGTGGTGCGAGGAGTTAGGTCTCGTTCCGATCTCTGCTCACGTTGCATACCATGAGATGCTGATGAACCCCGTGGACGTCATATCAGCTTACGCTGAGGTGGGCTGCAAATACATCGCAATCCCCTATCTGATGCCCGAACATAGACCCGATCACGCAAATTTCCCTTACGTTGTGAATTTTATGCGTTCGCTGTGCGAGATCGCGAAGTCTTACGGCATTCAGATGCTTTATCACAATCACGATTTCGAATTTGTCAAGGTCGGTGACAAGTATGCCCTTGACGTTCTTTACGACACCATCCCCGCTGATCTGCTCCAGACCGAGCTTGACACCTGCTGGGTAAACATTGGCGGTGAAAATCCCGCGGCATATATCAAAAAGTACAGCGGTCGCTCTCCCGTAGTTCATCTCAAGGATTTCACGGGTGAAAAGTCCGAGGATATGTACGAGCTGATTGGAATCAAGAAAAAGCCTCCCGTAAAGCCCGAGAGCTTTGAATTTCGTCCCGTCGGAAGCGGACTGCAGGATTTCCCCGCAATTCTCGCCGCGGCGAAGGAAGCGGGCTCTGAATGGGTAGTGGTCGAGCAGGATGCGCCCTCTATGGATCTCACTCCTCTCGAATGCATCAAAAAGAGCGTCGAATATCTGAGATCGTTCGATTGGTAATTTGAAATTTCTACATTTATATTATTGGAGGACAAAACAATGGCTGAAAAAATGGATAAAAACCTTGATTATAACGTAAAAAACGACCAGGTCGTTATTGACGCGAGCAAAAAGCTCAGAGTCGGTATCATCGGCTGCGGCTGGATCGCGGATTCTCACATTGCCTGCTATAAGCTTATGCCCGACGTAGAGATCGTTGCGGGCGCAGACCTCATTCCCGGCAAGGCCCAGGCATTCTTCAAGAAGCACGGTGTTGAGGGTGTTAAGACCGACTACGCTTCCCACAAGGAGATGCTCGACGACGAGAGCCTTAAGCTCGATGCAGTATCTATCTGCACATACAACCGCCAGCATGCAGAGCCCGCGATCTACGCGCTCAAGAAGGGCGTACACGTAATGCTTGAAAAGCCCTTTACCGTTACTCTCGACGAGGCTGTTGAGGTCATGAAGGCCGAAAAGGAAAGCGGAAAGATCATCTCCATCGGCTTCCAGCCCAGACTTGACGCAAACATGCAGCAGATCAAAAAGATCGTTGAATCCGGCGAGCTTGGTCAGATCTACTACATTCAGACCGGCGGTGGCCGCCGCAGAGGTATTCCCACCCCCTTCGGAACGACCTTTATCGAGGATGAGACCGCAGGTCTCGGCGCACTTGCAGACATCGGCTGCTACTCTCTCGATCTCGTTCTGAACGCTATTGGATATCCCAAGCCCTTGACTGTTTCGGGCTACAAATCGGCATTCTTCGGCACCGACCCCAACTACTGCGGTTATCCCGAGGGCAAGAAGGCAGAATACGCCGCAAAATTCGGTGTTGACGATTTTGCTGCCGCGTTCGTTCGTCTTGAAGGCGGTGTCATTCTCGACTTCCGTATAGCCTGGGCTATGAATCTGGACACCTCGGGTGACACGATCATCATGGGTACCAAGGGAAGCCTTCGCGTTCCCTCCACCGAGTGCTGGAACGGCACGTTCTTCAGCCCAATGAAGATATATCACGAGGTTGCAGGTCTTCAGACCGTTACCGAGGTTCCGCTTATTCCTATGGGAACCCAGCCCTCAGATAATCTCTTCTACAAGAAGATACGCTCCTTCCTTGACGCAGTCAAGTACGGTCTTCCCGCACCCGTGCCCACCTCGCAGATCATTTACAACCAGGCGATCCTCGACGGAATCGCACGTTCTGCTGAGCTTGGCCGTGAGGTTGAGATCGAGATTCCTGAGATCTGATTATAAAAGCTATAAAAAAGAGCTCCTTATCAAAGGAGCTCTTTTCTTTTTGTTTGATAATCAAATAATACCCTGAGCCATCATCGCCTCGGCAACCTTCTTGAAGCCTGCGATATTTGCGCCCTTGACGAGATCGTAGCCGTATCCGAATTCCTCAGCCGCTGCTGCCGCATTGTCGTGGATATTTACCATAATGGTCTTAAGCTTTGCGTCGACCTCCTCGCTGCTCCAGGACATTCTCATGCTGTTCTGGGACATTTCAAGTGCAGAGACTGCAACGCCGCCCGCGTTAACTGCCTTGGAGGGAGCAACGGTAACGCCGCTATCAATGATATACTTGAGCGCCTCGTTGGAGGTAGGCATATTAGAGACCTCTATGTAGTACTTGACGCCGTTGGCAACCATCTTCTCTGCCTCTGCCATGCCGACCTCGTTCTGAGTTGCGCAGGGCATCATGATATCTGCCTTGAGTCCCCAAGGCTTTTCCTTTGCATAGAAGGGCACGCCAAACTTCTCGGCATAGTCCTGAACTCTGTTTCTGCCCGAAGCTCTCATCTCGAGCATATAGTTGATCTTTTCATCGGTGGAAACGCCGTTTTCATCGTAGATATATCCGTCGGGACCCGAGATAGCGATTACCTTTGCGCCAAGCTCGGTTGCCTTCTTAACTGCGCCCCAAGCTACGTTACCGAAGCCCGAGATTACTACAGTCTTGCCCTCGATGCTGTCGCCGTAATGCTCAAGCACCTTCTGTGCGAAGTAGACCGCACCGAAGCCCGTTGCCTCGGGACGAATGAGAGAACCGCCGTAGGAAAGTCCCTTGCCCGTGAGAACGCCGTTCTCGAACGCGCCGCGAAGTCTCTTATACTGACCGAAGAGGTAGCCGATCTCTCTTGCACCAACGCCGATGTCACCCGCGGGAACGTCTACGTTAGGACCGATATGACGGTAGAGCTCGCTCATAAAGCTCTGGCAGAATCTCATGATCTCGCCGTCGCTCTTGCCGCTGGGATCGAAATCCGAGCCTCCCTTACCACCGCCGATGGGAAGACCTGTAAGGCTATTTTTAAGGATCTGCTCAAGTCCGAGGAACTTGAGGATAGAAAGGTTTACTGTGGGATGGAAGCGGAAGCCGCCCTTGTAAGGACCGATAGCGCTATTGAACTGGACGCGGTAGCCCTTGTTTACGTGGACCTTGCCGTTGTCGTCTACCCAGGGAACGCGGAACATAACGGTTCTCTCGGGCTCTACGAATCTTTCAAGAAGTCCTGCCTTCTCATACTCGGGGTGCTTATCGAAGATGACCTCGAGGGATTCGAGTATTTCTGTTGCTGCCTGATGGAATTCGGGCTCACCGGGGTTCTTTGCGATAAGATCCGCAAGAACGTTCTGAACATAATTGGACATGATGTGTGTTCCTTTCGTATGTAAATTGGGCGGATTTGTGAAGTTTTGCAGTTTTTCAAAAA
>JAFXHH010000011.1 GCA_017536475.1 Clostridia bacterium | reverse complement strand
AGTGCTGCGTTTCCGGCTGCGGCGAAATCGCCATGGACGAAGAAAACAAGCAGTTCACTCTGGCCGGCAAGACCTATGTTGAAGGTGACTACATCTCCATCGACGGTTCCACCGGTAAGATCTACGATGGCATCATCCCCACCGTAGACGCTGAAATCTCCGGCAACTTCGGCACCATCATGGGCTGGGCTGACAAGTTCCGCACCCTGAAGGTCCGCACCAATGCAGATACTCCCGCAGACGCTAAGAAAGCTCGTGAGCTGGGCGCTGAGGGTATCGGTCTGTGCCGCACCGAGCATATGTTCTTCGAGGCAGACCGTATTGCCGCCTTCCGCGAAATGATCTGCTCCGACACCGTTGAAGAGCGCGAGGCCGCTCTTGCAAAGCTGGAGCCCATGCAGCAGGGCGACTTTGAGGGTATCTACGAGGCAATGCAGGGTTATCCCGTAACCATCCGCTTCCTTGATCCCCCTCTCCACGAGTTCGTTCCCACCACCGAGGAGGACATCGCTCTTCTCGCTAAGGCACAGAACAAGTCCGTTGAAGAGATCAAGGCTATCATCTCCTCTCTCCACGAGTTCAACCCCATGATGGGTCACCGTGGATGCCGTCTTGCAGTTACCTACCCTGAGATCGCAGCAATGCAGACCAAGGCAGTTATCCGCGCGGCTATCAACACCCAGAAGGCTCACGCTGACTGGAACGTTGTTCCCGAGATCATGATTCCTCTCGTTGGCGACGTTAAGGAGCTCAAGTACGTTAAGAGCGTTGTAGTTGCTACTGCTGACGCAGAGATCGCAGCTGCAGGAGTTGAGCTTAAGTACGAAGTTGGTACTATGATCGAGATTCCCAGAGCTTGTCTCACCGCTGATGAGATCGCACAGAACGCAGACTTCTTCTGCTTCGGTACTAACGACCTCACTCAGATGACCTACGGCTTCTCTCGTGACGACGCAGGCAAGTTCCTTGAGGCTTACTACGATGCAAAGATCTTCGAGAACGATCCCTTTGCTAAGCTTGACACCACCGGTGTTGGTAAGCTCATGAGCATGGCTATCCAGCTCGGCAGACCCGCAAACAAGAACCTCCACGTAGGTATCTGCGGTGAGCACGGCGGTGACCCCACATCCGTAGAGTTCTGCCACCAGATCGGCCTTGACTACGTATCCTGCTCTCCCTTCAGAGTACCGATCGCACGTCTTGCAGCAGCTCAGGCAGCACTTAAGTAATTAGTTTTTTAAGAGATATGCGGGGAGGAAACTTTTCTCGAAAAGTTTTCCTCCCCGCGTCGCATTTATACGACGCGGATGTTTTATGCAGCGCATAAAACTCACAACACTCGTCTACGAAGTGCAACACCCCTCTTTCAAAAGCTTCCTCCCAAAAAAGGAGGGCTTTTTTAAAAAAAAAATAGCCTTACCTTTATGAAGCGTGTCGCCAAGGAAACGGCAAAATTTAGTCAACCCCAAATATTATTAATGAGACGAACAAAAAAACTCACAAAAATCGCCCGCATTTATCTTCAGTTAACAAATTAGTGATAAAATAGTATTGTAAAGTGAAAAATACTCTTTTTGGAGGCACTATGTTTAATATAATGATAGTTGAGGACGATGCCAACCAGCGCAAGCTGATGGCTACCGTACTCGAGCAATACGGATACAACGTCACTCAGGCGGTCGACGGCATCGACGCGCTCGACGTTCTCGACAAAAAGCATATCGACCTGATAATTCTCGACATTATGATGCCCCGAATGGACGGTTTTGAGTTCACCGAAACTCTGCGTCAGTCGGGCTGCAATCTCCCGATACTTATGGTCACGGCGAAGCAATCCCCCGTTGACAAGCGTAAGGGCTTCATCATCGGCACAGACGACTATATGACCAAGCCCGTCGACGAGGAGGAAATGGTGCTCCGCGTCGGCGCTCTGCTCCGTCGCTCCAAAATAGTCAGCGAGAAGAAGCTGACCGTCGGCTCGACGACGCTTTATTACGATTCGCTTTCGGTCGTTTGCGGCAACGAGCGATACGAACATCCGCAAAAGGAATTCCTTTTGCTCTTCAAGCTTCTTTCCTACCCCGGCAAGATCTTTACGCGCCGTCAGCTTATGGACGAGATCTGGGATATGGAGAGCGAGAGCGACGAAAGAACGGTCGACGTTCACATCAGCCGTCTGCGCGACAAATACCGAGGCTGCCCCGATTTTGAAATCGTGACCGTGCGCGGACTCGGCTACAAGGCGGTATATCAGAGATGAGCAAGGAAAAGAAAAGCAAGCCGAGGGAAAAGAAGCACTATCCACTGCTTTCCCTTACAGGAAAAAGGATCAAGCGTGTTCACACTATAACCTCGCGCTTTGGTCTTATAGTCCTTATCCTCTTTGCCGCGGCGGGAGGAATTACCGCACTGATCTATTATCTGCTTCAGCTTTTCCCGTTTTTTGACAGCTTTTTCTCGAACGATATTCTCCTCGTCGGCGCGATGGTGCTTACCTTTATTGCGATCGGCGTAATGATCACGGGCGCAACTCTGCGAATCTGGTTCGGGCGAGTCAGTGGAATTACCGAGGGCTTGCGCGAGATCGCCAAGGGAAATTTCAAGACGAGAGTGGCGGAAAGTGACAAAAAGCAGGTCCTGACCGAGCTCGGCGAGCTCGAGCGCGCCTTCAATCAGATGGCGGCAGACCTTGAGGGCATTGAGTTTTTCCGAAACGATTTTATCAACAACTTCTCGCACGAGTTCAAAACGCCGATCGTTTCGATCCGCGGATTTGCGCGTCAGCTTCAGAGCGACAGCCTTAGCGATGAGGAGCGCCGCGAATATATCGACATCATAGTTTCCGAATCAAACCGACTCGCGAACATGTCGCAAAACGTGCTTTTGCTCAGCAAGCTCGAATATCTGAACATCGTCACCGAAAAGTCGGAGTTTCAGCTCGACGAGCAGATACGCACCTCGGTGCTTTTGCTCGAAAAGGATTGGAGCGCAAAGGATATTGAGCTTGACATCGACCTTGACGGGATAAAATACGTCTTTAACGAGGAGATGCTCTCGCACGTCTGGATCAATCTTTTCTCCAACGCGATCAAATTTTCGCGCGAGGGCGGAAGGATCTCGATCACACTCAAAAAGGCAGGCGACAAGGTGCAGTTTTGCATCACCGACAGCGGAGTCGGAATGAGCGAGGAGGTCAAATCGCGAATATTTGAGAAATTCTATCAGGGCGACACCGCCCACGCCGTTCAGGGAAACGGCATCGGGCTGAATATAGTTCAGAGGATCGTAACGCTTGCAGGCGGTGATATAACGGTTGAAAGCGAGGTTGACAAGGGCTCAAGCTTCACCGTTACCCTGCCCCAGACTCTATAAAATGGGCAAATTTTGTAATATTCTGTTTATTTCTCTATTATTTGTTTATATTTTGTCGATTTAAGGGCAGGCTTTTTCGGTCTGCCCTTTCGTTTTCGGCAATCAAAGATAATTTTGCAAACCGATTGACAATTATATAATTTAATGTTATAATATAATGAATAGCTACGCCGAACGGTCGCGCGCGGTCATGCCGAAAGGTCTCCGCGTGAGGAAAGTCCGGGCTTCATTGGGCAGGATAACTGATAACGTCAGCCACGGGTAACCGTCGGGAAAGTGCAACAGAAATAGACTGCCGAGGCTGTCGTGGAGAGTGTAGAAACAGCATTTTAAAACACAAAGCCATAAGAATATTGGCGAATGCTCACAAGGGGAACCCCCACTTGTGTGTTCCCCTCTTTCAAAAGCTCTGCGAGCCTTTGAAATTCACCCTTCGTGGCGTTTTCGAACGATAAGGAAATTTCGCGCCTTGCGAGGCGCGACCAACGCTCCGCGCGTTGGATCAGCGGTCGCTTTTGAAAAAGCGACACCAAAACTTTCCAAAATCGCTTCGCTTATTGTTCTGCATTCTCCACGGCATCCTCGGTGATGGTGGAAAGGCGAGGTAAGAGCTCACCCACTCCTATGGTAACATAGGTTTGCTGTAAACCCTATCCGAAGCAACACCCCGGAGGAAGTCGCCCAAGCTCCGCAAGGATACTCCGAGGTGGCATAACGCGAGAGCGTTAGAGCTTTTCGGCGACGAAAAGCAAAGATTGATGACCGTTTAAGACAGAACCCGGCTTACAGACGTGGCTATTCAACTCACAAAATCACAAAACAAAGGCAAAGTATATGAAAATTGGATTCGTTTCCCTCGGTTGTCCGAAAAATCAGCTCGACACCGAGGTCATGCTGCACCACCTTGCCTCCGCGGGCTACGAGATAACCCCCGAGGAGACCGAGGCGGACATAGTCATTATAAACACCTGCGCGTTCATTGAATCCGCCAAGAAAGAGGCGATCGACAACATTCTCGACATCGCTTACCTCAAAAAGCACCACTCCCTTAAGGGAATCGTGGTGACGGGCTGTATGGCAGAGAGATACGGACGCGAGATACTCGACGAGTTTCCCGAGGTCGACGCCGTGCTTGGTGTCGGCAGTATTCACAATATCGTTGAGGCGGTTGACAGCGTTGCCGAAAATATGGGCAAAAAGCGCAAAAAGAACGCGCCCGACTGCCGCTACTACTCCCACGAGGACAAAAACACGGTCGCGCTCGGCGGCGACAGAATTCTGACCACGCCCGACTACGCGGCGTATCTGAAGATTAGCGAGGGCTGTGACAATCGCTGCACCTACTGCGCGATCCCCGACATTCGCGGGAAATTCCGCAGTCGTCCCATGGAGGAGCTGATCGACGAGGCGCGTGAGCTCGACGAGCTCGGTGTCAAGGAGCTGACGATAATCGCGCAAGACACCACACGCTACGGTATAGATCTCTACGGCAAGTACTGTCTTGACGAGCTGCTGCGCAAGATCACCGAGGCGACAAGCATTCCGTGGATCCGCGTGCTCTATTGCTATCCCGACAAGATCACCGACGGTCTTATCGAGGAGATGAAGAACAATCCGAGAATCCTCAACTACATTGACCTGCCGCTTCAGCACATCAGCGACAAGGTGCTCAAGAGAATGAACCGCCACGGCAACGGCGCGCTCATTCGCGAGGTTCTTGCAAAATTAAAGAAGGAGATCCCCGACGTCACCATCCGCACGACCTTTATAGTCGGCTTCCCGGGCGAGACCGACGAGGACTTCACCGAGCTTGCAGAGTTCATTAAGTCCGAGCGCTTCGACCGCGCAGGTGTCTTCACCTACTCGCGTGAGGAAGGCACGCCCGCCTACGATTTCGCCGATCAGATCGATGAGCAGGTCAAGCAGGACCGTATGGACATTCTCATGCGCTCCCAGCTCCTTATCAACGAGGAGAAAAATGCCGAAAAGATCGGCAAGATCATCGACGTTATCTGCGAGGACTACGATCCCGTCAGTGAATTCTACTTCGGCAGAAGCGCCGCGGACGCCCCCGAGATCGACGGCAAGGTCTTCTTTAAGTCCGAAAAGCAGATTGCTCCCGGTGACTTCGTTCGCGTCAAGGTTCGTCGAGTTGAAGAATACGATCTCTGCGGTTTCGCTTTGCAGGAGTAAGACAGGAAGTTAGCAAATGCTATGGTTTTTCCACCTTTTTTGAAAAAAAGGTGGAGCCAAAAAACTTCCCCGATATTTTGGGTCCTTTTAAGGTGTCGTAGGATTTTTTCTTCGGCAAGCCTTGAAAAAATCCCTCACTGACGCTATTGTATCGCAAGGGTTTAGAACCCAGCCGATACAGTATGACTTAATCAAAGTTTCTCCAAGTTAAAGTAAGATAATATATCTTGGGTTCAACACGGTAGGACGTTTATTATCTCAGTAGGCTGACTTTTTCGGCTTGCCGAAAAATCAGCGTCATCTCACCTTAATTAGAACCCAAAATAATGGAAGTTTTTGAGGGTTTTAGGGAACTTTTTCCCAAAAAGTTCCCTAAGAACTCGTAGCACAATCTAACTAACTTCCCAACAATAAAAGAAAGGCAACCAAGAAAATGAAAATGAATCTTCCGAACAAGTTGTCGGTACTTCGACTGATAATGGTACCGATATTTATGGTAGTGATGCTACTGCCCGTATTTACCGAATTTGAGCCGCTTGTAGACACGATTTTGACGCTCGTGGGTGCGTTTTTGTTCATCGCGGCATCTCTGACCGATATGCTTGACGGCAAGATCGCGAGAAAATACAACCTCATCACCGATTTCGGCAAGTTTATCGATCCCCTTGCTGACAAATTTATGGTCATCGGCGCATTGATGTGCATTTTCTTCACCAATGCAGGCAATATCCGTATGTTTACCCTCTATTTCGTGGCTCTCGTAGTAGTAGTATTTCGTGAGTTGGCGGTTACCGCGATCCGTCTTATCGCAGCTTCAAGCAAGGAAAAGGTGGTTATCGCGGCGAATATGCTCGGCAAGCTCAAGACGGTCACGCAGATCGTAGCGATCTGTGCGGCGATCATCGAGCCCGTGCTTTACTCGGCGCTTGGCGCAAATATTCAGCTTCTCGGCTTTGCACCGATCACGCTTGTTACGACGGTTCTGATGATCTATCTCACGATCCATTCGGGAATCAACTACATCGTCGGTGCGTGGAAATACCTCGATCCGCAGAAATAATTGATCTTAAACAAAAAAATCGCTTATGAGAACCATAAGCGATTTTTTTATTCAACGCGACAGCTTTGCGATAAAATCGTATGTAAACTCGTTCAGCGCCTTGAAATTCATCGCGTTTTTGTATATGTCCTCGAGCAAAAAGTGGTAGACCTTCGCCTCGGATAGAGCGTGCAGAGCACCGTCAAGGCAGTCGCCGTAAAGCCTTGTGGCATAACGCAATTCGCCCCTTATCTCGCGCAGCCTTTCGATATCGACGAAGCGCTTTGCGTTGACAATCTTGCCTTCGTCGCACTCTGCTCTGTCCTTGTTCGAGAGAATGAACGCGATCCTGCTGTCCTCAAGGAAAAGTCCGTTTACAAGTCGGGAGTCGACGGGATCGTACGCTACGCGCACAGTCTCGCCGACCGACGACAGCGATCGCAAAAGCGCGCCGAGAAAGAGCTTCCCAACACCGTAAAAGTCGTCGACCAAGATCACTCTGTCGGCACTCACACGGAAGCTGTCAAAGCTCGATCTTCCCGTCATCGCGACTGCGTCAAGCAGTGACGGAAGGACGGTTGCAGTCCCCCGAGGCAGATCGAGCGAGCGCACAAGCCGATAAGCCGCCGCCTGCAACTTCTCACAATCGACGAACTTGCGAAGAAGTGAGTCGCTCACCGCCCGTAAATTTCCGCACGACCGCAAATAATCGTAAGCCCGCTTATAAGCGGCGCTTTTTTTATTTGAGAGCGAAAAGATCTCGTTTTTTTGAAGCCGTAGCAGTCTTGGATCCCAAAACTGCCCAAGATTGACTATTTCCTCGCGCGCACCCGGGTTGACGGGCTCCCAGACGTGCGGCGACGTGCCGTCAATTATTCCGATATTCTCGCTCCCGAGCATCAAGACACCGTCGAGCGAGCGCGGATCGGACGAGCAATAATAATACTCGACCTCAAGAGAGTTTTTCTTCGCAGTCTCGGCACATTTTTTCATAAAGCTCGATTTACCCGTGCCGGGTCCGCCCTTGATCACGTAGAGCCGATCGGCGCGCCCGAAGACCTCGGGATAGTAGCTTTTAAAGCCCTCCGACGAGTTTGAAGCGGCAAAATATTCGTGTTGCATAAAATTTCTCCTTTTACTTAATTCTCGATACATTCTATGCAAAGCACGGCTTGTTCGTTTGCAGTTTTCCTCGATTTTTTGCCAAAACGCATGTAAAAAATAAAAATCAGGGACTTCTCCGAGAAGTCCCTGATTTAATTCACGCTTTAGTGATGATAGTGATATTCACAGGCTCGATTCCCGTGTACTCGTAGACCACGCTGTTGATCTGCGCGAGCTGGGTTGAGGAAAGCTTGCCGTCGTACTGAACGACCACGCTGACCGTATTGTTGCTGACCACAGCAACGCAATTCTCGTAGCCCTGCGAGCCAACTGCCGCCTCTATGTAAGCTTCCTGCTGGATCGACTCAGCGATCAGTGCGACCTCTGCCGCCGCCTCTGCCTTTACCTCCTCGGTTGCATTTGCGTTGTCGATGATAGCGTAAAGCACCTCGAGCGCCTCGTCACGAGATCTTTGACGGCTCACCTGCATCGTGGAGAAGTAACTGTCCGCAGACACGTTTCCCGAGCCCGTTTCGTCTTCGCCTGACGTGGGATTTTTGCTGTTGTCAAGCTCGCCCGACATTCCCGTGCTGCCGCTGTAGTCAAATCCGTCGTCGTTGTTTGAGAAAAAGAGCCAATTCGCCCAGACCGCCACACCGATCAGCACCACCGCGCACGCGATGATAAGATTTCTTTTGCCTGACTTCATAAAGAAGTTCTTTACCGCTTTGATTTTGTCATTGATTGCCATTATTTCAGTCCTCCCGAAAAATTTGTTACGCTACATTATATTTTCAAACCGTCCTCTATATGCTTACTTTGACCGATTGGTGAAAACTTTTTCTAATACTCAACGACGCGAACTCTCGTCAATGGCAGCCCGTAAGCCGCGGCAAGCAGTGCCGCAAGCTCGTTTTTGACTCCCAAGTTGCCGCCCGTGTCGCAGACCACTCCAATTCCGACGAGCTTTGGCAGACTCTCGCCAAGATAGAGCGCGTGCGCGTTCGAGCCGCTTCCGATTATCACGTATTCGATTTTATCACTGTTGCCCGACTGCGTATTCGTAGCGTATATGCTCTCGCCGAGTCCGTCGAAAAAGACCACCGCCTCCGCGCTTTTGACTCCGTTTACGCTCAGGCAGATCTCTTCAATCTCGCGGCGCAACGTTTCCTTATATGCAAGAAAATCTTCGTACGTGTTTTTCGCGTCGTCGGTCTTCTCAGTGCTTTTCTTCTCGCTCGGCAAGGCAAAGCTTCCGATCAAAAGTAGAGCTACCCCTATAATGAACCCGAAAATGATTATCTTGAAGCTTCCCTTTTTCTTCATGTGGTTGACCACTTGAACCGCCTCTATCCCCGTATTATCTGCCATAATTTACCTCCATCAGCCAATCGCCGTGACTATCTCGCAGTCGAAAAGTCCTCCGAAATATCGCTCTATCTCGCCCGTGTCCTTCCATATCGCCGAGCCGTAAAGCGTTATAAATATCCTTTTGAGTTCAAGGATTCCCGACGCACCCCTATCGGCAACCACCCTGATCTCGCAATCCTCGCGCGCTATCCCGTATCGCTCACCCAGCATCGCAGCAATGCCCTCCTTCAAACTCGACAGCTCCGCCGCCTCGTAGCTGTTCCCGAATATGCTCTCGTATTCCTCTATCGCGCCCTCATTTACATCGGGCACAAGTCCGCTTAAATCAAGCCCCCTTATCCCCTCGATCAGTTCGCCAAGCGGCGACACGCACGTCAAAACAAGCACGCAGCCGACCGCAAGTCTCACGTGCTTGCCAAGTCCTCCTCCCTCCCCATCGGGCGCGATCAGCGATATTATCGACCCGATAACTCCGACACATATTATTGAAATGATGTATGATTTCATTTTTTGCTCCTCTTTGGTAGGAAGTTAGCGAGTGCGAGGATAGGTCGCTTTCTTGAAAGAAAGCTTGGCAAAGAACTTCCCCGATATTTTAGGTCCTTTTAGGGTGACGGAGGATTTTTTCTTCGGCAAGCCTTGAAAAAATCCCTGTCTATCGTTTTTATATTGCAAGGGTTTAGAACCCAGCCGATGTTATGCAACTTATTTCAAAGATTCTTTAAGTTAAAGTTAGATGAGATGTCTTGGGTTCAATACGGTAGGGCGTATGTCATCTCAGTAGGCTGACTTTTTCGGCTTGCCGAAAAATTAGAGTTTTCAGCTTGCTGAAAACAAACACCTTAGTTAGAACCCAAAATACCGGAAGTTTTCGCGGGGTTTGGGGCGCCTTTTTCAAAAGGCACCCCAAAAACTCCTTTGCACTCGCTAACTTCCCCTACCCAACAGCAGAGCAAGTCGCGGCGAAGATTGCGAAAGCGATAATAAAGACGACTGACGAAAGGACGGCAACGCCCTCGAGGTAGCCGTAGAGACTGCCGATCTCATTTAGGAGCTTGTGCTCGGAGGAGCAGCCGAGCATACCTGCGAGAAAGGCGGCGAGGGCAAAGACGGCGCGCAGGAGCGCGAGCTCAACGATGATGGGTATCAGCAAAAGGAGAACGACGGCGACCCCGATGACCCCGACGGCACCGCGCATAAGCTCGACCGAAGCGGCGAGCGTACCAAGTGTCGAAGACACAGCGCCGCCCGAGACAGGAATAAAGCTGCTTGCGGCGAATTTCATTCCCTTCATAGCAGCGTTATCGGCTTTAACGGACAGAATCGTCTGGGCGGCGAGCGCGGTGGTGAGGATCATCATTACGAAGGCGAGCGCGGTGGTGTACCATTTTTTGACCGACGACGAGATCGACTGTGCGGCAAAACCGCCGACACCGTCAAAAACCGAGAGCAGCGACATAGAAAGGCAGACCGAAAACACGGGAATGACGGTCTTGGTGAAAACAAGCTGACAGACCGAAAGAATAGCGTTCAGCGTCAGCGTGCCCGACGCCGCGGCGGTCAGATTACCGCCTGAGGCGTATAGCACGCTTGTCAGCGGCAGAAAGGACGCGACCGCCGAGAAAAGCGAATCAAAATAGTCGCGCAGTCTCGAGAGCGAGGAGACCGCCGAGGCGGCTATGGAGCAAAACGCGGCAAGTCTTGCGGAAAAAGAGACTGCCGCCGACACCCCGCCACCGAGATTCGAGGCAAAAAGGTGGCAGACCGCCGACAAGATCACGATTCCGCAAAGGAGCGCGAGCGTGGGTAAAAGCTCACCGATCGCGCCTCCGAAGGAGTCTAAAAGCGTTTCCAAAAGATAGCTCACGCTGCCAAGCTCTCCTGCCGCACCGAGTATTTCGGCGGAATCGGATGAAAAAGCCGAGTCGGGCAGCGAATCGGTCACGCCGTTCGGCAGAGAGTCGATAAACTCGCCGTATTCGTCGGGGAGAGTTTCTTCGGGTGATATCTCACCGTCAGAGCTGCTTTTTTGATCCAAAGTGGTGAATGATTTTGAAAAAATGTGCATTTTTAGCGAATAAGTGGTGAAATGATGCAGTTTTTTACCGAATTGCGATGTGCAAGTGGTGATTTGTTCACAATTATATGTTTGTTTTCCGTCAAGAGTGGTGGACGCTTGCACTTTTAATGGAATTATCCACACAAAAAACGCAAAAAACAGGCATATTACGGCAATTTTTATTCTTCTTGTCATTTTCATCACCCTTTTTGTCGTTTTTTGTCACAATATCCCCACCATTGTCTCCACTATATCCTTTATCATCGGCAAAGTTAAGACAATTATCTCCACCTTGCCCCCGAGTTCAAGATACCCCCCGAGTGTCGCTTCCCCACAATCCCGGCAGATCGTGGCGCAGATATGCGTCACCATAGCGACCGCCAGGACACGCAACATTCCCTCCACAGTTTCCCACGGCAAGGCAGTTTCGCCAAGCTCGCGCACGTATTCGACGATCGGCGCTATCCCACCGACGCAAGCCGCGGCAACGATAGCACCCGCCGCCACCTTTAGCAGAGTGGAAAAGTCACTTCCCCACTTGCGAAGCACAGTGATCAGCATCGCCGCGATCACGGCAACACCAAAGACCTTGAAAAGATATTCGCTCATTAAAATCCGAACACCGAGATCACAAGCTCAAAGAGCTTTTCGATCTCGCCCACAAGCATTATCAACACCACAATAATACCCGCGATGACCACAAGCGTAGATTGCTCGTCCCGTCCTGATTTCTGAAGTATCTGCGCCGCCGCAGACACCAAAATTCCCACTCCCGCTACCTTTAAGATCAATCCTATGTCCATTTCTTCTCCTTTTTTAGTTACCAAAGCAAAATAAGCAAGCAAAGCGACGAGCAGATGCAAACGGCACTTCCTGCGCGCATTTCGGGCAAAAGCCGATTTGAGATCAGAGCTCGGCGCTCGTTCAGCAGCGCGATATAATACTCGCACCGTTTCGACTGCTCCTCGCGAAAGACCGAGCCGAATTCCTGCGAAAAAGCAGTCACGAGCCGTAAGCTCTCGCGGTCGAGATAGATCCTGCTCTCCGCGATCAGCTCCTCGATCGAGCTCACACCCGTCGGGCAGTTACAGTCGCGCAAAATTTCGGGCGAGAGAGTCGCAAGTATCTCGCTGATCGGTCTCGCATAACATTCGACCTGACCCTTTATATAAAAAATGAGGGCAATAAAGCCATCGAGCGTGTCAAGCCTGCGCCGACAGTAGCGGCAGAGCGAGACCGACGTGCAAACGCCCGAAAGCGCGAGCAAAATACTGCCGATTATTTTAACAAGCATACCGTCCTCCTATATTCCGATCTCGTCGCGCAAATGCACGTCGTAGCAAAAGTCCATACCGCCCGACCGCTTTATCCCGACGTACGCGCCGAACACACGCGCCTCGTGGAGCAGCATTATTCCCGTGCGGCGCAAAAGCTCGTCTACCGAGCTTGCGTGGGTCGATGCGATCAGCGGAACGCCGCAGTTGTGCGAACTGACCAGTGCCATAGCCTCGGCATAGTCGCCGATCTCGTCACAAACGATGGCCTGCGCCGACAGTGTGCGAGTCGCGATCTCTATTCCAAGTGCGCGCGGATATCCCGAAAGCACGTCGATACAGAGCCCCTTGCCGCCGTTTGAAAAGGTCAGCTCGCCGCGTGTGTCGACTACTGCCGTTCGGATCGGCGCATATCCTCCCTCGCCCGAGGCGAGAAGCGCGATCACACCGCGCAAAAGCGTGGTCTTGCCCACGCCGGGCGGTGAGTATATCAGCACCCCTCGGCTATAATCGAACTCGTGCAATAGTCGTCTTATCGGCGCGCCAACGGACCTCGCCTTGTGCGGTATTCTGATCACAAGCGACGTGACCTCGCGCACTCCGATCAGTCGCTCGCCCTCGCAGGTCGCCTTGCCGCAAACTCCCACTCGCACCCCGTTCGGTAGCGATATATACCCTTGGTTGATCGTGTCGCTGTACGCGTAGAGCGAGCCCGAGCACATGCCCGTTAAGGTCGCGTCGATCGCACTCCCGTCAAGCACCGTGTCAAGTATCATGTTTCCCTTCGGTAGCGTCAGGGACGCTTGTCTATCTCTCCGTAGCCTTATCTCCTCTATCCTCTCGCCGCCCCACCGCGCACTTATCTCGTCGACAAGGCGGTACGGTAATGCCGATAATAAAAAGCTCGGCAGCTCGTCACTAAGGCTTCTCTGCCGCCTCATGTCGATTATCTGCATTCCCATCACCGCCCTTCTATCCAATTATATTATCAAGGCGCAAAAAAAAGACCGCCTTTGCGGTCTTTTTGGGGGAGATAGTTGATGTGTCGATTTTTCCACCTTTTTTGAAGAAAAACCTACGCAAACCGTAAGCGGATTGCTCTGCGAGTTTGCTCCGCAAACTTCGGGTGGAGCCAAAAAACTTCCCGTATTTTGGGTTCTAACCAAGGTGTTTGTTTTCAGCAAGCTGAAAACTCTAATTTTTCGGCAAGCCGAAAAAGTCAGCCTACTGAGATAACAAATGTCCTACAGTGTAGAACCCAAGACATTTCATCTAACTTTAACTTAAAGATACTTTGAAATAAGTTGCACAGTATCGGCTGGATTCCAAACCCTTGCAATGCAAAAAGGTCAGTGAGGGATTTTTTCAAGGCTTGCCGAAGAAAAAATCCTACGTCACCTTCTAAGGACCCAAAATATCGGGAAAGTTCTTTTGCTTCTTTTCTTCCAAGAAAAGAAGAGAAAATCGTGGCATTCAGTAACTTCCTGCAAATCTCACCCATAAATCGGCTCGAAATCGTCAGCAGGGTGCTTGCACCAAGGGCAAGTAAAGTCGTCGGGGAGATCGGGGCTTTCGTGCACGTAGCCGCAGATCTTACAGCGCCAGCCGACGATCTTTTTCTCCTCGGTGGCAGGCTTGTCGTCGGCTTTGGGAGCCTTGGGCTTGATATTTTCGAAATAGTAAGCATAGGTAGCGGAGGGGGTGGTCGAGAGGACTTTTGCCTCGGTCACCTCGGCAACGAAGAGCGTGTGAGTACCGAAATCGGCACTGAAAACGACCTTTGCGCTGATCAGCGCGTTAGTTCCCTCGGTGAGATATTTAAGACCGTTATCCGAGGTCGCCACGGGATCAAGACCGTCGAGCTTGTCGGTATCGCGGCCGCTTGCAAATCCGAAGCGCTTGAAGATGTCGAACTTCGCGTCCTCGGACAAGATCGAGAGATTGAAAACACCCGTCTTTTTGAGGGTCTCGCAGGAATAGTTCGACTGATTGACACAGATGCTAATGCGCTTGGGATCGTCGGTCATCTGCACGCCCGTGTTGATAATGCAGGCATTGTCACGGTTTCCGTCGTGCGTAAAAAGTGCAAAAAGACCGTATGAAAACTTGTGCATTGCGCCCTTTTCTATTTGACTCATATTTACTCCTTATCTGCCGCCATAGCGGCACAAATAAAAATTATCGTTAAATTTTTCGCCGCCGAGTGCGGCAAGTTTCGGGGGGGAATCAGGGCAGCTCGATCTCAAAAAGATCCTTTTCGGGAAGCTTTTTCTCGGTCGCATCCACGGTCTTTCTGACCGCCGCCTGCGCCTTGTCAACAGGCAGACACGTGCCCGCGCCTGCGATACAACCACCGGGACAGCCCATTCCCTCAATAAGACAGCCGTTTTTCTTGCCCGCCTTGGCTAAGATCAGCATCTTGCGGCACTCGTCCAGACCATCCGCGTGCTCTATTTTAACCTCGACTCCCGGGTAATATTCATTTATGCAATCGGTAATCGCCTTGGTGACACCGCCTGCCGCCGCGTAGCCGCGACCTGCCGCGGTCGCCTCGGGCTCGTAGACCTCACCTGCGTAAACGTCGAAGTCAACTCCCTTCGCCGCGAACATTCCTGAAAGCTCCTCGAAGGTGATGACGAAATCGACGTCGCTTCGCACCGATTCTCTGCCTGCCTCGAGCTTTTTAGCCGCGCAGGGACCGATGAAAACGACTCGCGCGTCGGGATCCTTCTGCTTTATGCTTCTCGCCGTCGCGACCATAGGAGTCAGCGCGGTGGATATCTCATCGATCATTATCGGGAATTGCTTTTTCGCAAGCATCGCCCAAGCGGGACAGCAGGAGGTCAGCATAAAGGGCAACTTTCCCGTGGCAACCTCCTCAACGTAGTGATGCGCCTCGGTAGCCGCGCCAACATCCGCGCCGACCGCGACCTCGTGCATATCGGCAAAGCCGAGCTGAAGGAGCGCCGCCTTGATCTGTCCAAGCCCAACGTTCTCGCCGAACTGACCGACGATCGCGGGAGCGACCGCCGCCACGACCTTGTCTCCGCGTCTTATCGACTGAATAAGCTGGAATATCTGCGATTTATCGGCGATCGCGCCGAAGGGACAAGCGACCATACACTGTCCACAGCCGACGCACATATCGTTGTCTATTCTTGCTCTGCCCTGACTATCCGACTTGATCGCCTTGATGCCGCAAGCCGCCGCGCAGGGACGGGTCTTGTGCGCGATCGCGTCGTAGGGGCAGGCAGATTTGCACTTGCCGCACTTGATGCACTTGCTCTGATCGATCACCGATCTGCCGTTCACGATCGAGATAGCGCCCTTAGGACAGACGCTCACGCAGGGGTGAGCCACACAGCCGCGGCACTGATCGCTGACGACGTAAACGTTATCCTCACAAGCCTCGCACGCAGACGGAATGACCTGCATAAGCGGCGGCTCGTAGTATTTGTCGGCAATATTGCTCTTGCTGAGTCCACTCGTGGGGTGAACGGGCTTGTTCTCGGGGCGCAGTGACATACCCATCGCGAGTCTGACTCGCTCGGACGCGATCGCCCTCTCTCTGTAAATGCTCTCTCTGTATCTCGGCTTCTCGTCGGGTGTGATTATATAGGGTATCGCCTCGATGTCGCCTCTTATATTTTCGTCCTCGGACTCGTACGCCACTCTCGCGACCTCGCGAAAGACCGCATGTCTGAGTCCGCGGAGCGCGGTGTTAATTCCTCTCATCAGTCTTCTCTCCTTGGGTTTTTTCGTATATTTTTTCAAGCTCCTCCGATCCGAGTCGGAAGAACGCAACTGTCATATAAATAGTAGTAAGCACGGCAATTATCACCGTGACGGTTATGGTTATCGGCTCCCAGATCGTTCCTGCTCCGCAGTCGGGCACAAGTGCACCGCAGAAATTGAAGATCGAATGGAGTGCCACGCAAAGCCAGATATTCGCCGTTTCCATCAGCACGACCGAGCACATAGCGCCGATCAGAAAACTGTAACCGATCTGCATAAGCACCGCTATCGGTCCTGCGCCGAAGAAAAGATTGACCGCGTGGACGAGTCCGAAAACGGCAGAGCTTAATACGATCGCCCAGAACCTGCCCTTGACCGTCGCTCTTCTCTTCTCCAAAAATCCGAGCAAGACTACTCCGCGAAAGCAAGCCTCCTCGAAAAGTCCAACGAAAAGACATTCCGCCGCGAGCAAAGCGACTCGCCACGAGGGTGCGGTGACTCTTGCGAGTCCCGAAATAAGCGGATATATCGGCAGATTATTGACTGCCACCGCAAATGCGGGTAGGCAGAAGAGCAAGGCACGTGCCGTGCCTCTGCCAATCGGCTTTATCACGTGATAGCCGAGATATATAAGTATGGTAAGGAAGACCGCACTGCCGATCGCTCGCGTGACGGTCAGATCTACCGTGTTTTTCAGCGTGGCATCGTTGATCTCGCCGAATATGCGCTCCGCGCCCAAGATCTCATAGAGAAGAAGCAACAGAACGCAAAGCGCGGTGATCGTGATACCAAGCTTGCGTTTATCTATCTTTTTTTTCAACTTTTTCACCAAATTAGAATATTTTTGACGGTTTATTGCTCCGTTTGGGCGGGTTCGGTCGCATCTGCCTCGGCATATCTTCGCGTAATGGCTTTTTCGAGAAAATAGACTCCCACGCCGCCGACTATCATTAAAATCGCGATAAGCTGTGACGGGGTCAGCGCGTCAATTCCGACCGAGCCGCGATAGTCGGCTCTCAAAAACTCGATACAGAATCTCCAAGCGCCGTATATCGCCATATAAAGCGGCAGGTGGTATCCCTTCCCCCTTCTCGCTCTGATAAAGAGAAAAGCAAAGAGCGCAAAGAGAAAGAGTGCCTCAAAAAGCTGGACGGGGACGTATTTTGCAAAGCCCTCGTTTCCGTACATTTTTATTCCGTACCACGCGTCAGTCAGCGCGCCGTGACAGCAACCCGCCGTAAGACAGCCGAGCCTGCCGAGTCCGTGAGCAAGTACGAGCCCCGGGATCGCAGAGGCCGCGATATCGAAAAAGTGCCTTGCGTGGTAGTCCTTTATATCGGTCTTACCGAAAACCATCTTGCCGACGGTGAAATATATGGCGAGAAAGACCGCCACACCGCCGATAAGTCCGCCGTAGAAGGTCGCGCCCGTGCTTTTCGTTATCTCAAAGCCGCCGTTTCTTTCGATATTATATATTGCCTGAAACAAGATCGCGGAACCGATGCCGAGCGCTATCGCAACGCCGCCGCACAGAAGCGAGAAATTTTGAAGCTTTCCTTTAAGCCTTCTTCGGTCGGCAAGATGTCCGAAGATCGCAAAGCACGCGACTATGCCCACGCATATCAATATATCGTACAGTGTAAGACCTAAAAATATTTGATGGGGATACATACAAATTATTTCCTTTCGCAACAGAGGCAAAATCCGTTAAGATCTTGCCTCTGCGGTAAAATTGCCGTAGATGCTTTATCCGAATGACACTTACGCGCAACTATTATTGATTATTCATCAGCTCGGCGAAATCTTCCTTGGTCATGAGTATTTTTCTGGGCTTATTACCGTCCGCGGGACCAACGACTCCCATCTCCTCGAGGGTGTCGATTATCTTCGCGGCTCTGCCGTAGCCGATGCTGAGTCTTCTCTGAAGAAGCGAGGTGGATATCTTGCCAGCGTCGATCGCGAGCATAGCCGCATCGTAGAGTTTGGACTCCTCGTCGCCTCCCGTGCCGCCGCTGAATTCACCTGCGCCGCCACTCTTTTCCTGCTGGTTGCCGCACTTTGCCGCCTCGATATCGAGCTGAGACTCAAACTCGTTATCGTAAATAACGGGCGCGTTGTTTGCCTTGACCCACTCGACGACGGTCTCGACCTCACCGTCGCTTACAAAGGTTCCCTGAACTCTCTGGGGCTTTTGTGAACCAACGGGAGCGTAGAGCATATCGCCTCGTCCGCAGAGCTTTTCCGCACCGACGGTATCGAGAATAGTTCTCGAGTCAACGCCCGACATGACCGTAAACGCTATACGAGAGGGGATATTTGCCTTGATAAGACCCGTGATGACGTCGACGGAGGGACGCTGTGTACCTATGATCAGATGGATACCTGCGGCTCTCGCCTTCTGCGCGATACGGACGACCGCCGTTTCGACCTCGTCTCTCGCGGTCATCATAAGGTCGGCGAACTCGTCTATGATAATGACCATTCTGGGCATATAGGGCTTATCGGGATCGTTCTTCGTTGCCTCGTTGTAGCCCGTAATATTACGTACTCCGACCTCTTTTATAAGCTCAAAGCGCTTTTCCATCTCGTTGACCGCGAGATTGAGCGCGCCTGCCGCCTTCTTGGGATTGCTGATAACTCGACAGCAAAGGTGAGGCAGATCCTTATAGATCTGGAACTCAACTTGCTTGGGGTCGATAAGCAGGAGCTTGACCTCACTGGGCTTTGCGTGGTACAGTATACTCATAATGATAGAGTTGATACATACCGACTTACCTGAGCCCGTAGTACCCGCAACGAGCAGGTGGGGCATCTTTTCTATATCAAATACGACGGGATTACCCGAAACGTCCGCACCGAGACAAGCCGCGAGCTTGCTCTTGTGGTCGGTGAATTCGGGGGTCTCGATAAGATTGCGGAGCTTGACCGCCGCAGGCTTGTCGTTCGGGACCTCAACGCCGACCGCTGCCTTGCCGGGAATGGGAGCTTCGATACGGATACCCGACTTCGCAAGCGCCATGCCGATATCGTCGACGAGGTTTGCGATCTGACGAACGCGCACGCCCGCCTCGGGCTTGATCTCATAACGGGTTATCGTAGGACCGCATGAGCAGGTGATCTCCTTGATCGGTATACGGAAATCGGTAAGCACGTCACGAAGTCTCGCCGCATTCTCCTCAACCTCCGCAGGATCGGAGGAATAGCGGGACGGCCCTTTTTCAAGCAACTCTACGTTCGGGAACTTGTATTCGGGAATCGGAATGGGCGCGGGCTTTTCTCCGACAAAGTGATCCTCTTTGCTTTCATTTTGTGCGCGGAACTCATCTGCAGATTTTGCCTTTTTATCCTGAACTGCGGGAGTAAATACCTCCCCCGTTTCCTCGTCGATAACCATTCCGTTCTCGTCAAATCTCTCGGAAACGAGCTGATCGACTCTCTCAAAGCCGTATTTCTGCTTTTCCTTTTCCTTGTCGTCGGAACCGTAGAACACCACGGTGTTCAAAACGTCGTCGTTATCGTCCTCATCGTCGTCACCGTCGTCTTTGTAAACACCGCTGACTTCACGATCGGGGTCCTTGATACCGTCGATCTTGCCCTTTTCGTCATCGGTAAAGACCTCAGTCTTGAGTGCGAACTTGTCGGTCTCGTCCTCGTTTGCCTCATCGTCTGTATCGGCGACGGAATTTATCTTAAGTACTGCATTTTTGTTTTTCGCAGCAACGTCGTTTTCACTCGTCTTTTCTCTTGCTGCCTCTCTCGCCGCTTCTCTCTCGGCTGCCTTTGCCGCCTTTTCTTCTTCTCTGGCAATTCGTGCCGCTTCTCTTTCCTCTTCTCTCTCTTGTCTTCTCGCCTCTCGCTCTGCCTCGCGGTCGAGCTTATCTTGTTCTCTCTCGGCTTCCTTGTCGAGCTTCTCCTGCTCGCGCTCGTAGGCCTTGTCTTTCGCGATCTGCTCTTTTCTTTCCTCATTGGCTTCCTTTATCCTTGCGGCGATGACCTTTGCCGCGTCGACGGGAGTCGTGCCCGCAAGGAAGAAGATCATAGGTATGAGAATGAGGATCAGCAGAATTATTGCACCCACTATATTGGCAAAATGCACCAGTGCAAAGCTGACCAAGCCGCCAAGCACACCGCCGCCGCGGAGCGCCGCACCGTCCTCGTAGAGTGCAACGACGTCGTATGTAAACGCCTGCTTGCCATCACCCATGTTTATAAAGATATGTATGAGCGCCGAAACTATCACCGCCGACACCGAAGCCGTTATCGCGTTTATCGCAACGAGCGATTGCTTGTTATATTTTTCCCAAAATATGAGGAACATAGTCAGCAGCACAGGGATCGCGAACGCCGAGTATCCGAAAATACCCAAAAACACCGTACTGAAATAGTAGCCAAAGGGACCGAGCACGTGATCGTCCAGATCTCCGCTGTCGCCGAGTACGAATATCAGCGTTGTGATAAGACAAAGCACCATCACGAGCGCTATCGCTACGAGGATATACGGTATCAGCTTATAGCCAAATGAATTCTTCTTCGGCGCGGCCTTGTCTTTTTTATTCGTTTCTTCGTTGGAGTGCATTTTTTTCTTTTTAGTGTCTGCCATTTGATCTTTTGCCGTCCTTATCTTTACTTACTTGGGAATGGATCGTGATTTTCTGCACAAAATATCGGTATACGCCGAAAATGTGCGCCGTGTCACGCTGATTTGAGTAATATTATAACTATTATATCATATTTCCAATAGTTTGTAAATAGACAGACGCAATTTTAGGCATTTTATTTTTGATTTTGGGAGAAAAATGATGAGTTCTTCGACGAAGACGGCTAAAAGGGCGATAATACTTGCCACGGTGTCAACGCTTGCAGGATTTTGCAATTCTCTGCTCGGTGCGGGGGGCGGAATATTTCTGTCGCTGACGATGGGGCAACTTCTTCTTAAGGGCGGAGAAAACGGCTCGTTTTCGGGCAAAACGCTTGACCGCAGAGATATTCTGGCGACCTCGCAGGCGGCGATGATTCCCGGGTGCGCGCTTTCGTGTCTGATCTACGCACAGGGCGGCTTGCTTGACACGACGAATTTTTCGGTCTTTGCGATCCCTGCGGTGATCGGAGGCGGCGTTGGCGCGTGGCTTTTGTCAAGGATAGACGCAAAGTGGATAGCGAGGATATTTGCGGCGCTCGTGACGTGGTCGGGGATCAGAATGTTGCTTGTATAAAAATTCGGATATTTTAGAGGCATGCGATGAATGATTTGGAATTAAGAATAGTCAACGCTATAGCGGCGTTTTTGGTGGCGGTGCTTTCGGGACTTGGGGTCGGAAGCGGCGGTCTTTTCGTCATCTGGCTTGCCTTAATGGGAGTCGGGGCGACGCAGGCGAGGGGTATGAATTTGTTGTTTTTCGTTTTTTCGGCATCTGCGGCGTTTCTTTTTCATTTAAAGAACAAGAGGAATATAGATCTTGGGCTGGCGGTGTATCTTGCCGCGTTCGCACTTTTGGGAACTGTCGTGGGGGGATATATGGGCAAATTGATCGAGGGAGACCTTTTGCGGCGGATATTTGGGGGGCTTTTAGTGCTGTCGGGGTGTTATACGCTTTTTGGTAAAAAGCTTGGCAAAAAGGGTTGAGTAACTGAATGAGAGGAGAATGTTCATTTCCTGCCCGCGTCGGTGTTTCAACAAGTCTCCTTGTGTAAGAGAGAAAGCTCGATAAAAACAAGGCTCCCTTGTGTAAAGGAAGCTCCCGCGACAGCGGGTGAGGGATTGTTTTAAGAATGTTGTTTTTTAAGTAACCAATGCGACAAGGTATGTACTTTTCTTGCCAACAGCTGCAAGAAAAGTACGAAAAGAAACGCCGCTTAAGGGGGAGAGGGCTTATGATTCGGTAGCAAAGCGCCTCGGTTTGAAAGATTAAAGCCCGAATCATTACGCCATTCCCCCTTAAGAAACCCCCTGTGGCCTTCGGCACCCTGTGTTTCCGAACACAAAGCCACGTGGTCGAACTTCCTGATGGGGCTCTTTTGTCCATCTGAAATCAAAGTGATGCTGCGTTGCTCGCACACGCTTGTGCTTCGCAAGGTTACGCCACAGGCTGTAGGGGCGGATTCCATATCCGCCCGATATTGTTGCACCACACGCCGTAGGGGCGGATTCCATATCCGCCCGATGCCTACATTTTATTACACCATCGTTTTTACCGTTAATCACGCGCACCAAAGACCTCACTTACCCTCGCCACCTTGCGAGCACAAGCGTGTGCGAGCAATAAAAGTGAGCGAACGCTTTGGAGGGACAAGAAACCCCATTGGCAGTTCAGCGCCTCGGCTGTAAGCATTGGATTTTGGATGCGCCCGAAGGGCAGAGGGTTGGATTCTTAAGGAGGGAGATGTTGAGCAAGTTCAAAATGCGGCTTTGCTGCTTTTTGAACGGCGAGACCTCCCACCTTAAGCGGCGTTCCTTTGGTTACTTTCCTGTCGCTGATGACAGGAAAGTAACATAAAACCACGCATTCAGTCACTCCATTTTTGCAAGCTTTTTGCAAAAAAGCGAAATTTTTTTCCAAAACCCCTTTACAAATCCTTTTTTTTATGATATAATGTACCCTGCATAACGGCGGCACGGCTTCCCGAGTCTTGCAAAACCTCACGGTTTCGCTACGTCACGCCCGTAAAACTCCCCTCGGAGATAACCCAAAGCGTGAATTTCACCCTCTCGGTTGCGGTGCAGCTCGTATTTGCAAAAAAATATTTTATTTTCGAAAGGTGAATACGAAAATGACAGCAGCAGAAAAGCAGGCAATTATTGAAAAGTACGCCATCCACGAAGGCGACACCGGCTCGCCCGAGGTTCAGATCGCAATTCTTACTCACAGAATCTCTAACCTCACCGAGCACCTTAAGGGCAACCACAAGGACAACCACAGCCGTCGCGGCCTCTTCAAGATGGTCGGTCACAGAAGAAACCTTCTCAACTACCTCCAGAAGGTAGATATCGAAAGATACAGAGCTATCGTTGAAAAGCTCGGTCTGAGAAAGTAATAATTGTATAAGAAACGGAGTGCGGGGTTTGCCCTTGACACTCCGCTTCTTGCTGTAACCAGCAAAACAGGAAAAGAGTTTTTCGACAAAAAAAGTCAAAAAAGTTCTTTTCCGAAGAGAAATTTTCGAGGTCAAGTCGCACCGAAAAAATCCAAGTGAAGCCGTAGTTTTCTCTACGGCGAGCTGATTTTGAGGAGCACAGCAAGCGCTGCTTGCGTGTAGAGAGGAGCTCGGAAATTTATCAAAGGAAAATTGATCCACACGAGGATTTTAGAGCTTAAATATGCGCCTGACCCCACTCGTCAGACATGTATTTAAGTCCTAAAACTCCGTGTGATCCAAATAAAAATTCAAAACGGAGGAAAAACAAATGTCCACTACAATCGTAAGCTCCGCAATGGAGTTCAAGAACTTCAAGAAGTTCAATTACACCCTCGCAGGCCGCCCCCTCGTAATCGAGAACGGTAAAATGGCAGGCCTTGCAAACGGTTCCGTCCTCGTTCGTTACGGTGAGACAGCAGTTCTCTGCTGCGCTACCGCTTCCGAAAAGCCCCGTGACGGTATCGACTTCCTTCCCCTCTCCGTCGACTTCGACGAGAGAATGTACGCTGCGGGCAAGATCCCCGGCGGTTACCTCAAGAGAGAGGGCAAGCCTTCCGAAAAAGCAATTCTTACCAGCCGCGTTATCGACCGTCCTATCCGTCCCCTTTTCCCCAAGGACCTTCGTAACGACGTAGCTCTCACCCTTACCGTTATGTCCGTAGATCCCGACTGCGCTCCCGAGGTTGCCGCTATGATCGGTGCTTCGACTGCGCTCGCTATCTCCGACATTCCGTGGAACGGCCCTATCGGCGGTGTTCACATCGGTCTTATCGACGGTAAGTTCATCGTCAACCCCACCACCGCACAGCAGAAGGTCTCCGACCTCCAGCTCACCGTTGCCGCTTCCAAGGAAAAGGTCGTTATGATCGAGGCAGGCGCTAACGAGGTTGCCGACGACGTTATGTACGACGCTATCATGCTCGCTCACAAGGAGATCAAGGACCTTCTTGAGTTCATCAGCGCAATCGTTGACGAGATCGGTAAGCCCAAGTTTGAGTATCCCTCCTGCGAGCTTGACCACGATATGTTCGACAAGATCTTCGCTTTCTGCGAAAAGGACGTTATGTTCGCTCTCGACACCGACGACAAGACGGTTCGCGACGCAAGAATGTTCCCCATCAAAGAAGCGATCTTGGCACAGTTCACCGAAGAATATCCCGAGCTTCCCTCTATGATGGACGAGCTCGTTTACAAGATCCAGAAGAAGATCGTTCGCCGCTGGCTGCTCGTTGACAAGAAGAGAGTTGACGGCAGAAGCATGAACCAGATCAGAGGCCTTGCGGCTGAGGTCGACGTTCTTCCCCGCGCTCACGGCTCGGGTCTCTTTACCAGAGGTCAGACTCAGGTTCTTACAGTTGCTACTCTCGGTACTCTTTCCGAGGCTCAGATGCTCGACGGTATCGACTCCGAGACCTCCAAGAGATATATGCACCACTACAACATGCCCGGCTTCTCCACAGGCGAAGCAAAGGCAGTTCGTTCCCCCGGTCGTCGTGAGATCGGTCACGGAGCTCTCGCAGAGAGATCTCTCGTTCCCGTTCTTCCCTCCGAGGAGGAATTCCCCTATGCGATCCGTCTTGTTTCCGACGTAGTTTCCTCTAACGGTTCTACCTCGCAGGGCTCTGTTTGCGGTTCTACCCTCGCTCTTATGGCAGCAGGCGTTCCGATCAAGGCTCCCGTTGCAGGTATCTCCTGCGGTCTTATCACCGCTGAGGACGGCTCTTGGGATACCATGATCGATATTCAGGGTCTCGAGGACTTCTACGGCGATATGGACTTCAAGGTAGCAGGTACCAAGAAGGGTATCACCTCTATCCAGATGGACCTTAAGGTTGACGGTCTTACCCCCGAGATCATCGCTCGCGCATTCGAGCAGACCAAGGCAGGCCGTGAGTACATCATCGACGAGGTAATTCTCAAGGCTATCGACGCTCCCAGAGCAGAGGTTTCGAAGTACGCTCCCAAGATGACTTCCTTCAAGATCGACCCCGACAAGATCCGCGAGGTTATCGGTAAGGGTGGATCTGTGATCCAGAAGATCTGCGCTGAATCGGGCGCGAAGGTCGACATCAACGACGAGGGTGTTATCTGCATCGCAGCCGTTAACGGCGAGAGCGCTGCTATCGCAAAGGCTATGATCGACGCGATCGTATTCGAGCCCGAGGTTGGCTGCTGCTACAACGGTACCGTTGTTAAGATCCTTGCAAGCAAGGACAAGCCCAACGAGGACGTTGGATGCTTCGTTGAGTACGCTCCCGGCAAGGAGGGCATGGTCCACATCTCCAAGATCTGCGACAAGAGAATAAACAAGGTTACCGACGCGGGAATCGACGTCGGAAGCTCGGTCGTAGTCAAGTACATGGGTCTTGACAAGAAGGGTCGTATGGACTTCTCCATCAGAGACGCAAAGTGATCTCTGACCCCAAAATTTAAAAATTTGGAAAGGAAGCAACAATGGATATTTTAAAAAATACCAACAAAAATAAATTGCAGAAGATCACGCTCGTCGTGGTCTCTGCACTTACACTGCTTGCCCTCGTGCTTCTTCTCGTCATAATTATGGCAAGCGTTGACAAGAGCATGGGAGACCAGAAGGTCGACGATATAGTCGATTCACTCAAATTTGAGTTGGGCACCGTATCCTCGGATCAGGTCAGCACGGGCTCTCTCGTTCTTGCAGACTCCGATCATCCCTATTCCGTGGACGCTTCTCTGCTTGATCTTATCGGTTGCCAGTTCTACCGTAACGAGCACAGAGATACGGATCAGGGTCCCTACTATGCGTACAAGGAGCACTTCCTTACCACCGCGGCTATGGCGGCGGCTCACAATATGCTTACCGATGCCGAGACTGCGGTTGGTCTGAACGATCTTTTGATCAGATATGCGTATGGAAAGCACGACTCGAGCCACGAGGAATACAACACCGCGCAGCTCATCTTCCTCTCCAACTACGACGACGGCGAGCTTCACGGCGATTACGCGAGCTGGCTCGATAAGAACGCAGTCAAGTACGGATTTGTCGAAAGCTTCACCGAAAATGGCTATCGCTACGTCGGTACGGTCCACGCAAAGTATATGGCGGATAAGGACCTTTCCCTTTCGCAGTACATAGAATATCTCAAAAAGAATACGTCGCATGACAAGCTTTTGAAGGTCAAGGATTCCGACGGTGCAAGCTACGGAATCTACTACGTTGCCTGCAAGGGCGGCGATCTGGTCAACCTCCCCGTTATCTCTGACGGAGGAGAAGAAAATTCGGCGGTTTCTTACGAGATCTCGGGTACGAACGAGGGTGGAATTATAGTAACCGTCAAGCTTAATTGATCACGACTATGGGAGGGGTCCTGCCCCTCCCATTAATAACCTTAAAGGGAGAAAATCAATGAGATATTTCACGAAGGAATGGTACAACGACACGATACTTGCCGAGGTCTGCTTTCAGATGCGTAGCACCTCACAGGCGGATCAGTTCTCCGAAAAGCACTTCAAGTCGCTCTACGAGGGACAGAAAAAGTGGTTTTTGAAGAGCGAAAAGGTCATTGCAAAGCAAAGCAAGGTCAAGTTTGACGCAGAGGCGGCAGAGGCAGCGTTTGAGGCAAGCTACAACGAAAACCTTGAGTTTATAAAGAATAATATTCCTGCCGATATTCTCGCAAAGGTTGCTGACGTGCGCGTGCTTGCTATGGGCAGTGCGTCTTACGAGGTCTTCCACGAGATCACGCGCTTTTGCGGTCAGGTCAACCGTCGCTGCGAGGCGGTCAAGGAGGACTACGACGCCGAGGTCGAAAAGCTTGCCGAAAAGCTCGGCTGGTACAAGATAAACTGTCTTAACTGGATACTCAACGCGCCGATCAGCGCGCTTGAGAGAGCTGAAAACGGCAATTTCGTCATCACGACCTCACCCGAATACACCGACGTGTCCTGCAAGGTCACACTTTCGGGCGCGCAGTCAATTCTCTGCCCCGACGAGCTGGTCGGTGCGGCAATTTTGCACCTTGAAATTCTCCCCGCGGGTGAGATGCTCGAGCTCAACCTGCTTTGTATGACAAAGAACGGCAAGTCGGTCGAGTTTTCGGCGCAAATGAACGATATTGAGACCGAGGATATAACGAACGGTTAAAATTCCCGTTCAACCAACGGTTTCTTCGACACAAAAAGCCTTGACAACGCTTTGCGTTTGTTGTATAATTATATTCCATACTGAAAAAAGGAGGTGTCCGTTTTGGCTGATAAAAAGGGCGGGCATAAGATAATCGCCCAAAACAAAAAGGCGTATCACGACTATTTCGTGGACGAAAAATACGAGGCGGGCATCGAGCTTTTCGGCACGGAGGTCAAAAGTCTGCGCGCAGGCGCGGTCAATCTCAAGGACTCGTATATCGACGTCAAGAACGGCGAGCTTTTCGTCGTCGGTATGCACGTCAGTCCCTACGAGCACGGCAATATCTTCAATCGCGACCCCATGCGAAAGCGCAAGCTTTTGATGCACAAGCGCGAGATCCTCAAGCTTTTCGGTCTCGTCGCGCAAAAGGGAGTTTCGCTCATTCCCCTCTCGCTCTATTTCTCAGGCTCGCGCGTTAAGGTCGAGGTCGGACTTTGCCGAGGCAAAAAGCTCTACGATAAGCGCGATTCGATTGCCAAGCACGACGCCGATCGCGAGATCGAGAGAAGGATGAAGGATCGGGGGTAAGATGCGTGCCTCCGGCGGCAAGCTTTCTCGAGAGAAAGCTTGGCAAAGAGCTTTCCCTATTGGGGTTCTAACAAAGGTGAGATGACACTGATTTTTCGGCAAGCCGAAAAAGTCAGCCTACTGAGATAAAGTCCGTCTTGCCGTGTTGGACCTGGGACGAATAGCTTTTCGAGAAAATTGCGTTCATTTAATTAGCAACTGTGCGAAAGCACAACATAACTGCGCCAACGGCGCAATATCACGTTTGCGAAAGCAAACATATCACTTCAAATCGCCCTGCGATTTGAAATATCACTGCGAAAATGCCCCGCATTTTCGCCCACGGGGGTGTAAAGGTTTCGACGGGGATTTTGAGGTATGATAAGCGGGTAGAGCCGAGTAATCTCTAAAACTGCTCAAACTTTAAAAAATAAACGACAACAACACTGTTGCTATGGCTGCCTAATTGTTGACCCTTCGGGGTTAACAATGGCAGTGCCGCGACCTGCGGGTCGCCCGTTCCTCTCGGTAGGACCACGAACCGAGACTGAGCGTCATTTTAGTGGTGCACGTGCATCGGCAGTTACCGCTGAACCGATCACGCAGAAAACGGTTGCTTCTCCCCCGAGCCTGAGCATCGGCTCGGCGAAGAAAAAGACTTAATAGATGTTCTGCACCCGGAGAAAGTTGTATCAAGAGGTTTTCGGACAGGGGTTCGATTCCCCTCACCTCCACCAAACGCAAAAGACCACGCTCAGCGTGGTCTTTTTTGCGTTTGGTATCGGTAAGGGAATCGAACGGGTCGGTAGTGAATGACTGCCAGTGGCAGTCAGAGCCGACCTTGACCGAGCCCGCAGGCGAGAGCGATTCCCAAACATCCCGACGGCTCGATGCCCGAGGGATGTTTTTTATCCACCCACACGGGTGTCCTTTTGTATTTGGCAGAGGCTCGGGGCTCAAGAGAATCTCTCACCAAAAATCGCAACGCGATTTTTGTGTAAAGGTTCTGATTCCCCGTCCTCACCGTTTAAATTTAACTTGTGGTCTTTTTTGCGTTTGGTATCGGTAAGGGAATCGAACGGGTCGGTAGTGAATGACTGCCAGTGGCAGCAGTAGGGGTTCCCCGAAGCGAGCGCAGCCGAGCTTTGGGGGTTTCCGTCAAAGCCGACCCTGACCGAGCCCGCAGGCGAGAGCGATTCCCATCAATAAAGGGGGCTCGATGCCACCTTTATTGATCCACCTCCCTCCACTCCCTTGCGGAGTGCCTTTGTTTTTTGCTGTCGGCGAGGGGCTCAAGAGAATTCTTCACCCCAAATCGTGTTGCATGATCCTATATATTTCTCGTATCTGCCGCCGTTTTTTCATTAAAGCTATTGAAAATATGCGAATTTCATGCTATAATTTAATACGTATATGCTATAATTTAATACGTATAGTAATTTTATCCCTCCATTCAACCGACACAAAAACGAGGTGAAAAAAATGAAAAGCAAAATTAAAATTCTTGCCGTCCTTCTTGCGCTTGTCTGCTTTATTTTCGCAGGCTGCGATATGATCTTCGGCGGCTCGTCGTCAAGCAGCGATAAATACGAGCAGGAGCTCGTCTCGGCTACTGGAAAGTGGATACTTCACGGCGACGAGGACACCTATTTCATCCTTGACGGCTCAAAGGGCGCGATGACCTTCAGCTACACTGAGGACGGAGCCGATAAGCAAAGCGGCAGCTTCAGCGCGGTCCACCGCGGCAACGGCGACGACGTGCTCACTCCCCTGACTCTCATGCTGAAGATCGGCGACACTGAAAACTGGCTTGGCTGCTACGCCGAGAATTTCGAGGAAAGCTTCACGCAGTTCACGGTGATGGAGATAGAAAAGGATCTCGGCTTTATCGACGGCACGGTCTACTCGCACAGATACCGACTCAGCGAGCTTCCCTACAAGCTGGGCACATACGTGCTCGAGGGCAACGAGCTGAAGCCCGAGTCGAACAACTATGCCGACTCCGACGAATACAACATCCCTGCGGGCACGTACAAGACCGAGAGTGGCGAGAGCATCACCTTCGTGTTCACCAAACCGAGAAGCGCGGTTTTGTTCAGGTACGTCAAGGGCGACGTCACCGTCGAGGGCGTTTGCACGATTGCCTCGGACAAGGGCACTATCTATCTTTATATCGATCACGAGCCCTACGAAAAGGTGAGGAAGGCTGATCGGGAGCATTACGACACGACAGTCAGCAACTATTATCCACCCGATTTTTACCTTCGCGGCAATTTCGATGCGGACGACGGCTCGATCGAGATAAACAGCCTTTACCGTCACACCTACACTCAGACCGAAATCAAGGACGAGGTCTGGACCTTTGGAACGTATACGAAATAACGGAGATCAGCGTGGAAGTTGCTCACAACTAATAGTGAACCATACCGCAAGACGTAGGAGGATAGCTTGCTGCTTCGCCTGTGCGGTAACACGCACGAATTTGCCATTGGGCAAAATTCATCTATTACTATTTGTGCCGCCGTGGGCGGCGGAATGGAGTTTACAATGAAAAAAGCAAAGATAATCATTCTCGCAGGACAGTCGAACGCAGTCGGCGTCGGACATAACAAATACCTTTCAAAGCACTTTGACGCGGCGACCGAGGAGCGCTTCCGCGAGGGATACGACAATATTCTCATCAACTATTCCTCGCACGCGATCAAGAGCAACGGATTTGTCAAGACGAGGACGAATTGCACCGAGGCGACGAAGGACACGCTCGGCCCCGAGGTGGGTATCGCGCGGGTGCTTGACGCAAAATGCAACGGCGAGCAGTTTTTCATCGTAAAATGCGCCTTTGGCGGCACGGGCCTCTGCCACGATTGGCTCTCGGAGTCCGACCCCGCGCATATTTCGGGCGTTGAGGTCGACTTTAACAAGGCGATCCAGTTCATCGAGCCGACACCTGCGGGCTGGTGCTACAACGAGTTGGTCAGACTGCTTGACGAAAGTATCGAGATACTTAAACGCGACGGATACGAGCCGACGGTCCACGCTTTTTGCTGGATGCAGGGCGAGAACGACGCGATGAATAAGGAAACGACCGACGCGTATATCGGTCGCTACGAGCGTTTGCTTGGCGATCTTAACGTAAGATTTGCTCCCTATTTTGAGAATTGCCGCTATATTGAGGCGGGAATTTCGGAAATTTGGGATTTTTATAAGGAAATGAACGAAAATAAGCGCTCCTACGCCGAGAAGTCGGGTCACAGATATATTGACACGCTCGCGGCGGGGCTGACGACAAAAAATGAGCCCGTGGAAGAACCCGACACATACCATTACGACTCGGATTCGATCGTGAAGTTAGGAGAACTCTTTGCAGAGGCAATAATTGGCTGAAAAGCAAAATTTTTATAGGCATTTTTGAGAAAAAGTCTTGACTATTTCATCGTTTTGTAGTATAATACTTTTGTTACGCCGGAATGATGGAATTGGCAGACGTGCTGGACTCAAAATCCAGTGGTAGCGATACCGTGCGGGTTCGACCCCCGCTTCCGGCACCAGAAAAGGAGAGCTGTGACTCGTCACAGCTCTCCTTTTCTGCTACCGCAAGCGGCTTTGGTTGAATTCGCCTTTTCGCCGCAGGCGAAAAAAAGGTTCTGACCCCCGCTTCGCTTCGCGAAGCAACTTCCGGCACATTTTCTACCGCAAGCGGCTTTGGTCGAATCTGCCACCGAGCGAAGCGAGTGTATGGGTTCACTGTTTCGCAAGCGAAACTCAGCCCCCGTTTTACTCCGCAAAATCCCCCTAAACAAATTTTTTTGAAAAATTTTTCCAAAACCTATTGACAAATTCTCAAAGCGAGTGTATTATTGTATTAACACAGTAATACAACAACAAGCCGAAAAGGAGGGAGAAAAATATGGCATGGAGCTTTGCTTCAGACCGCCCCGTGTACGTACAGCTTGCCGAGCGACTGCGAAAAAAGATCATTTCTTCCGAATATAGCGCGGGAGAACAGATCCCAAGCGTTCGCCAGCTCGCAGCAGAGACCGCGGTCAACCCCAATACCGTCCAGCGCGCGCTCGCCGAGCTTGAGGACGAGGGCTTGCTCGAGGTGCGCGGCACTCTCGGGAAATTCGTAACCGAGGACCGCGCCGTTATAGAGCGCTGTCAACGTGAGCAAGCAAAAACACTTGTGCGCGATTTCGTCGCAAGCGCAAAAGAAATGTCGATCCCGACAAAAGAACTTTTATCAATGATAGAGGAGGAGATCAATGAACGTCCTTGAATGTAAAAATCTGAAAAAGGCCTACAAAAAAGGCAACTTTGTCCTCAACAACTTCAATATCCGCATCCCCGAGGGCAAAATAATCGGACTTCTCGGTCCTAACGGATGCGGAAAAAGCACTCTTATAAAGCTCATCGCGGGACTTTTGCAGCCAAACGAGGGAGAGATCTCGGTTTGCGGCATCCCCGTCGGCGAGCAGACCAAGGCGATGATATCCTATCTTCCCGAAAGGCCCTATTTCAACGGATCGATGTCGGTCAACGAATTGATAGAATATTTCAAGGAATTTTACGCCGACTTTGACGAGGAGCGCGCATACAGACTTCTCGCCGATCTTGGCATAGACCCGAATGCAAGACTCAAAACGCTCTCCAAGGGCACGAAAGAAAAAGTCCAGCTCGTGCTCGTAATGTCGCGCAAGGCAAGACTGTATCTGCTCGACGAGCCGATTGCGGGTGTTGACCCTGCGGCGAGAGAGTATATTCTCAGCACGATAGTCAACAACTACGATAGCGAGGCGACCATTATAATCACCACTCACTTAATAACCGACGTTGAGCAGGTGCTCGACGACTTCGTCTTCCTCGCCTACGGCGGCCGCATCGTCGCATCGGGCTCGGCGGAGGAAACGAGAATAAACACGGGCAAGTCCCTCGACCAGCTTTTCAGGGAGGTGTTCAGAAATGCTTAAAAAATTACTTAAATACGATCTGCGTGCAATATTTAAATATTGGTGGATATTAGCGGTCTCATCGATCGGTCTTTCGCTCGTCGGCGGCACGTGCCTGTACGCGCTTATGAACTTTGAGGACACCGACCCTAACGTAATTATTATCCTCGTGGCAGTGCTCGGAATCGTAGCAACGGTTATCGGTCTGTCTGCATTCTTGATCGTCACCGAAATACTGATATTCGTGCGCTTTTACAAAAACTTCTTTACCGACGAGGGATATCTGACCTTCACTCTCCCCGTCAAACGCTCACAGCTGCTCAATTCCAAGCTTATCATAACGGCTGCCGCTTCCCTTGCGACTATCCTCGTGCTCATCGTCGACGTAATTATGATATTCGCGATCGGCACGCCCGATTTCTTCAATTCGGAGTTTTGGCAGGCGATCGGCTGGTTCTTCGGAGAGGCGACAAAGTCCTTGGGCATTTACGCGATCATATACATCTTGGAAATACTGCTGATCGCCATCTTTATAGGTCTTTCGTCTATACTTCTGCTGTATATATGTATAACTCTGGCTTCGATCATCGTGAAAAAAGCCAAGGTGATAGCTGCGATAGGTATATACTACGGAGCATATTCCGCCGTATCATTCGTCGTCCAGTTGACGTATATTTTCGGCTTGATGTTCATCGGCGGCACGTTTTCGAATCTTCCTGAGTCCGCGATGATGGGAGCCGTCTCCCTGATACTGCTCGTCATCCTAGCCTTCGCCGCGGCGCTCTGCGTTGCCCTATATCTTCTTGAGTACTATCTGCTCGATAAGAAGCTCAATCTGGCTTAAGGAGGTAGAATGTAATGAAAACAAGAAAAATTTTATTGTTCGTATTGGCTCTTGCACTTATCTCTTCTCTTTTGATAATAGTTCCGTCGGCTGACAGCGGCAAGGTCGTTATCAGCGAGGATTACAACAGCGTGACCTACAACGGAAACGATTACGTTTATTTCCCCGAATCGATCAGCGGCAACTCTGACCAAACTTTTATTTCCGACTCCGAGTTTGCTCTGACCGACGAGCAGAAAGCAGAGATCTCCTCGATCACGGCATACGCCAGCGAGGACGTCTATATGCACATCAGTATTTCCTTCGAGAAGGGCGGATATCTCGAAGACTACTACATCAACGTCAACTATATCGACGACTACGAGGCGTTTTTAGCCGAGGGCGGCGCACAATATATCTTCTATGATCATGAAAATTATGAGGAGATTCACCTCAAGCGTGCCGACATCTTCAAAAACCCCGTAAAAGTCAAGCCGTACGAGGTATATTACTACGAAAATTACTCCCCGGTCCACACCATCAGTGCCGACGGATACTTTTCGGTATATTCTGGCGATATCCTTTGCGATAACGAAGGAAATTACTACTATTACGACCACCTTTCCGAGCCTGTCGGAGAGCACGTAACCTTGTGGAAGATCGACGGGGCAATATTTGAAGAAGACGTCAACTTCTATCCCGATTACGACGGCAACGAGCTTATCATCGGCCTCTCGGCAGTGATCCTCTCGCTGTTCTTCGGAGCAATCCCCTTAGCAGCGATGATAGTTTGTCTGGTGCTCTCGTTCAGATCGAAGCAGCCCTACCGCAGAGGACTCAGAATAACCGCTATCCTTTGCGCCGTTGAGCTTGTGACCTTTATAGCAACAATGATACTTTTGCTTGCTTCCTAAGGCTTGATATCAGAAAGCTCTCCCCCACACCCATGGGGGAGAGCTTTTATCTTTTTCACGCTTTGATCTCGCTCCAACAAAAATCACTCAAAATCCTCAACTCTCCACTCGTCGAGCCATTCGATATAGGGTTGCTCACCGTCAAAGCGGAAGGGCAACCAGACGTAGTCGGCGTTTTTGATATCACGCTGCTCGACGGTCGACATGATACGGGTCGCCTCGGCGCGCTCCTCGTCGGTCGCATCGGAACGGAAAGCGTCCTCGTACGCCTTGGCGTAGAGCTCGTAGGGCAGGTCCATACGGTGCGGCAGCCAACGGTCAGCGCAGGCGATGTAGAGATCCTTCTTGAAGGGCACTTTGAAAACGCTAGAGATCTGACTGTGGAACGATGTTCGGCTACAGTCGCTCGGGTGGGGATCTCCCAACACTCTAAATGGTCCGTGCCAGGTGTCCGCGACCGCTACCTCGGAGGGATTGGGCAGATAGCTCGTCGTTCCCGAGGTGACGAGATAATGCTTGCCGCCGCGCTGAAAATGTGCGGTCGCCTCTCTGACGAATGGCGGATAAGGACGTGGAAAATGGGTGGAATAAAAGCCCGTGACGTCGGTGTAATCGTCGGTCAGATCGGCGCAGATAGTTTCGGAATGAACCCTCTCGAAGTAGTAATAAGCCTTACCGTCGGGCGCGACGACGAGATCAAAATCCCCTGCGCTCATACCCAGAGGATAGAGCTTTTCGCGAACAATAGTATAGGGTCCCGTCAGCGCGTCGGCAGTCAGAACGGTCTCGCTCTGCGTACCGTCGTAGTCCATGATCTTGAGCCAACACACGAACTTCTTTGTCCTTTTGTTGTATATGATATGAGGTCTGTCCATAAGCGACGTGGGGTGGAGGGGCGAGCGCGGATCCTCGGTGTTGGGCGGAATGATCAGCCCAAGATCCTCCCAGTTATAGAGGTCAGTTGACCTGTAGCAGCGCACGCCCCAATGCCATATTCCCTTTGCCTCGTCTGTAAATTCCTTGTTCTCGCCGTACCAATAATAGCAGCCGTCGAGATACATAAGAGAGCCGCCGTGGGCATGTATGCGCTTTCCTTCGGTGTCAAGCCAGACCTGACCGGGACGGAACGAATCGTAGCGATTGCTCATAATCAGAAAACCTCCGTTTTTTACTGTCACTCATATTATAATTCATTTTTCTTTGCTTGTCAAGAATAAAAGGGCTTGAGCGTTCTCGAAAAACGAGTCGCTCAAGCCCTTGGTTATTCAGTTAATTAAGATCACTCTGCCACAGCCGTGGGTATCTCCTCGCTACCGCTGGCGCTGTTGACGAAGGTAATCGACTCACGGTCGCTGTTAGAAGCGATCGCGTCGGCAAGCTCGTCGCAGAACGCGATATACTCGATATCGATATACGAGGTCAGCGCCGTGGTCTGATTGAACATATCAAATCTGATAAACTTTATCGAATAGTTGCCGTTAGTGGCGGGCGCGAAGGTCGAAAGATTAAATGCCGCAAGGTCGATGACCATGACCTGCCACTCTCCGTCTTTGACAACGGCATCGGTTACCATAAAGTCGCCGATTCCCGTTGCACCCTGATCCACCGTGCTGGTAAACACGCCGAAATGTCCCGCAGACTCGGGATTACTCTCGGGCAGGCGGTATTTGACCACCATATACTGTCCCGTCACGCCACTGAGCGCGAAATGCGCGTAGGTCTCGCCAAGACCGTTGCCGAAGAATCTGGTATAGCTTTCGTCATCGGAGAGAACTACCTCACCGATACTGCTGTTGGGATTGGACGCGTTTGTCATGAGAGTATTCGCGTCAAGAGTCAGATCGTAGCGCGACTGCTCGATCACCTCTTCCTTCTCGGGCCAGCCCTCGAAGTCCTCGTCGGCAACGATGCGGAAGGTGCGCTCGGCCTCTCCCGTCATATCAACGACGAAGGAGTAGGAGTACGTACCGTCGCCATCGTAAGTGACCGCATAGCCGTCATAATACTCATAGTTTCCGTACTCGTCGGGAGATTTGGAGGAGCTGACGACGTATTCGACCCATTCCCCGTTCACTTTTTCATAGATCTTGGGTGCGGTGAGCTTGTTGAATCCGTAGACTCTGACTGCAACGTTGTTTTCACCGCCCGAAAGAGTGAATTCAGCGCTCTTGCCGTCGGTCGCAAGCACCTTGGGCAGATATACGCTCTCGATGACCTCTGCTCCGTTGCCTGCGGTAACGGTGAGGGGATCGAGCAAGCTGTCGTTGCGAACGTTCTGAACGTTCGTGTCGTCGGTGCACTTGGGCGAGCCCCAAGGCAGAAGGATCATATTGATCTCGATGACGTCGCCTGCCTTGAGCGTGACTGCTTCAAGATCAAGCGAAAGCGAGAGCGAATTGTCGACGTCGCTGACTACAAAGCCTGCGTCAGAAGCCGCGCCGCCAATGGTAATGCTCGAATTGTAGACAAGACAAGCAAGGTTAACGTAGTCGTTCGTGTCACCCTTGATAAGTCCGTAGTAGGAGAAGTAGGGGCAGTTGCTGCCGAGCTTCGTTACCTCTGCTCTTGCTCTCGTGTTCGCGTTCTTGACCGCCGCATTTCCCTGCTCGTCAAGATATCCGACCTTACTGTACTCGCCAAATCCGACCATTCTGTAGAACGAAAAATCGGTTGCGAAATTAGTAAAGCTTACGTCCTCGAGGACCTCGAGCTTCATGGTGTAGTAGGTTCTGTTCTCGTCGGTCTGGGGCATCTCCATGTGAGTGTAGGTTGCCTTGATCTTGCCGTCGTCCGAGAGATACTTCATCTCGACCTCGGCATAGGTGGGACCTGCGGAGAGCACGGTCGACGAAAGAGTTTCAGCCGCGCAGACCTTTCCGTTTGCATCGGTATAGCGAAGCAGATAGTGGTAACCGCCGTTTGTGAACTGCGGCTGATTGCCGTTGGGGTGATGATCTACGTCACTCCACATAATGCCGCTTGCGGCTCTGTGGTCGGGCAGGATCTGAAGGTCTCTGCCGTGGACGAAGTAGGGACAGATACAGTTGGACTCGGTAACACCCGTCGAGAGATGGTAGTAAGGCATATTTGCCTGGATCGAGGACACCTGCTTAAGCGGGAACTTACCCCAATTCTGATAGAGATTGAGGATATTGAGCGTCAGCTCCTCGTCTGCCTTGACGGTGACGGGAATAAAGGTCTCGCTGAACGCCTTGTCGCCGCGGTCGTAAAGCGGCTCTTCCTTTTCGTGAATAAAGTTCTTGCTGACCTCGATCGGAATCGGCAGGAGCAGATCCTTCTCGGAGAGCACCGCGCCGCCCTCGATGTTGGTCGAGTCCGCGAAGGTGTTTATATACATTTTACGGTCGAGCTTATCGCCCTTGATGGTGAAGCGGACGTTGAAATGCTCGTTCTGGTGCCCGAAATAAGAATAGTTAAAGGAGACCGTTCCGTCGAGCGTGAAGCGGTAGTAGCCGCGCAGAGCGTCGTAGCCTGCAAACGCTCCGTTGTTGGAGTTCTCGGTGTCAACGACGATATTTTCGCCCGTCAGAGGGTGTCTTTCGCACTCTGCCTCGTTCAAGAACGCAGCGAAATCGTGGCTCTCGTCGGTGTAGAGGCGCTGACCCATATAGAAGTCGTTGCTCTTGTCGTTGACGGGAGGATTGATCGTGTTATTTTCAGGGGTGCTTGACTGCACGATGCGGTAGTTACCGCCCTCAAGCGTTACCGTTATACTTCCGCTTGCCGCGTGGACGGGCATAATGTAGCCGAAGATACCAACGTCCTTGATATCAAATCCGATATACTCGGCGCTTGCCCAATCGACTCCGTCGAGACTGTCGTGCGTGCCGTTCTTGTCCTTGACTATCAGCTTATCAACGGTATCCGCCGCGATATCGGTGATCATACCGAGCTCGGCAATATCCGTGACCTTCTCGCCTGCAACGAAGTGCAGAGTCTGGTGGAGCTTGTCGGAATATACGTTAAGATTTCGGTCGAGATAGAGCGCGGGAGCACCCTCGGCAACCTTTGCGTTGACCGCCTTGATCTCGCTTATCTCAAACTCGTCGCCGGGCTGACCGTAAAGGTCGAGACGGATCTGAGTGACCTTGCCCGTGTAGTCGGGCATCGTGCTCATAGGAATGTAGTAGGTGTGGGTCTCGCCGTCGGAAAGGAGGTCGAACGAAAGCTTGTGCTTCTCGTCGAGCGCGGTTTTTCCGCCAACAAGCATATAAAGATTTGCATAGGAGATAGTGCCCGATACCTTGAGCGTGACCGCAACGTAGTTGTAGTCCGCCGCGTTGTAGTCAACCGTGTACGCGATGCAGGTGTCGAGATTGGAGGTGACCTCACTTCTGAGCACACCGTTTCTGACCTTCGGCTCCTTCATATCGGCGCAATAATCGTAGTCCGCAAGATTAAGCTTGTGCTCGCTGACGGTCTCGAACTCGCTAAAGAAGCTCTGATCGAGTATGCGGACGTCGTAGTAATAGTAGCCGAGCTTGAGTACGTTGGTTCTCGCCTGCGTGGTCGAGTCGGAGGCATAGTAGACCTTGCCCGAGGTCGTCTTGACGTAAACGTCCATCGTGTTCTCAACGTAAGCCTTGCCCGATGCGCTCTTGATCGCGGTGACAAGCTGCGACTGATCCGCGTTGAGCATATATTCAAGCTGCATATTTTTGTTCTTGACAACGTATTTATTTCGCGTCGAGTCGGTAAAGTAGACGTTCACGCCGTTCTTGAGCTCGTGAGCGTTCTGGATCAGAGGAGCGTATTCGCCATCTGTGAGCACGAAGGGCTCCTCGGTGGTCTCCTCGGACGTGGTCTGCTCACTGCCCTCGGTCGTTCCATCGGTAGTGCCCGCGGTGGTCTCGCCGCCGTTCTGCGAGTTCGGATTACAAGCCGCAAACGAGCAAACGAGCATGCTTACGCAAAGCAATAACGTGAGCAATCTTATAAATTCTTTTTTCATATTGATTTTTCCTCCAAAAACAGATTTGGATAATCCCTATTTATTGTAACATATTACCCATACGAGTTTCAAGCGATTTTTAACTATGCGCGCACAGTATTTAACGATTTCAAAAATAATCGGAAGTTTTTGGCGCGATTGAGCGAATAAATCACCTTTCCCGAGGCAAAAATAGCCTTGCAAACCAAAAAAAGAGAGGTAAAAAACTATGTCACCGAAAGAATTGCTCTATATCGACGACGCACTCGGCCACGAGCAGCAGATCAAGGCGTGCTGTACCGAGTCCGCGAACGCGGTATCCGACCCCGAGCTGAAAAACTTTATATCCGAGATCTCGGCACGTCATTCGCAGGCGTTCAGCCGATTCTACACTCTGCTCGGCTAAAAAACAGGAGGTCAACTATGAACGAAAAGCAAATTATGGAAAATCTGCTCCTCAATCTCAAGGGAGAATGTGATCTTTTGATGCACGGCGCGGTCGAGTCCTCGACGCCAAACGTGCACGGCGCCTTCACGCAGGCGTTCAACGAGACCCTCGCTATGCAGAACGAGGTCTACGCCAAGATGGCGCAAAAGGGCTGGTACCCCGCCGAGACCGCACAACCCGCACAGATCTCTGCGGTGAAGCAGAAGTATAGTCAGGCAAATCCAAACGCATAACAAAAAAGAGAGAACGAGGCAGGCGCCAAGTTCTCTCTTTTTGTTATTTAACGCCATCTCTCAAACCAAGGCTCTCCCTCTGGGAGAGCTCCCGACGGAGTCGGGTGAGAGGGCGGTGAGAGGGCGACTCTATGCCTCTCTCCGTATCCCTCTCCGTCGACTGCGCCGCCACCTCTCCCAAAGGGAGAGGCTTTCCTCCACCCCATTATACCACAAAATCGGCAGAGGAACAACCCCTCTGCCGATTTTATATATCAACCCAACTTTTCAACGACCAATCTTTCCGCCTCGTCGACCGTGACGTCAAGCACCACGGACAGCTCGCCGAAAAGACAATGCTTCGCTCTGCTCTCGAAGTCCGTATCCGCCTCGGAAAGACGGCGCTTTTGCGCCAAAAACACCTCACGGCGAGCGCGAACGGTCTTTATCAACGACACGAAATTATCGGCTGTCGCGCTTTTCAAAAACTCGCGGTACACGTCGCGTCTGAGGCGCTCCTTTTCAACCGCGATCTCCTCGATCTCGGGAACTCTCTCGACAAGCGCAAGCGCCTCGTCGCGCGTCATTATTTCGCGCATAACGGTCGAGCCGCCCTCGGACGGAGTGACTATTACGTTGCTCGCCGAGCCGTGCAGGGGGCGAAGAAGGTAAAATACTCTCTCGTCCTTGTCATCGAACGGCGAACGGGTATATTCGGACACGGTATAAACACCCTCCGAACCGTAAACTATTTTATCTCCCAGTGCAAACATAATCTCACTTCCCTTCACTTTGACGTCATTCTCGCAAAAACTTGCCGAGTCTACATATATATTTTACCATAAATTTTCAAAAAATGTAATTAGCAATTTGAACAAAAATCACTGTCCGATTTTTGACAGATTAACACATATCCTTCGACAAAAAGTAACAAAAACCGCGCCGCCGCATAGAATTTTAGTGATGGGGGCTACCCGTCAAAATCAAAAAAATCAGATCGGAGCTTTTTTGAAATGTATAACGACAGAAACCGACAAAACTATCATTGTGCCCGTCAGATGCCAACGGCGGTAAGGGTCGCGAGCGACATCCCAAGGCTCGACGCCGATCAGGGCGGCAGACGCTGTGACGGTTCTTCACCCGACCACGCACAGCGCGGTCAGGTATCAAACGGCCACGCAGGAAACGGCGGCTGCGGTCGCATGGGAAACGGAAACGGTTGCGGTCACGCGGGAAACGGCAGAGGCTGTGGCAACGTAGAAAACGGTGCCCACAGAGGCTGGGGACTCCACGATCACCCACTTGCGATGGTCTATTCTCCCTACCAGCACTTCCGCGACACCTACACACCAGACATAGCACTCGGCCGCGGCACGCTCTTTTCCGAGCTTGACCTTCCCTTCGAGGGCTATCACAACAAAAGAAACGGAGGCTGTGCAAGATGATGAATATGAACTGTAACAACAGCTCGCTTCTGAAAAGGCTGCAAGAGGTCGAGTTCGCGCTCTACGAGCTCACGCTCTATCTCGACGCATATCCCGAGTCCAAGGAGGCACTGATGCACTATCACAGCCTGCTCGACGCGAGACGGGCGCTCGTCGCCGAGTATCAGGCGAAGCACGGACCTCTGACCATGTACGGTAACGAGAGCACGACCTCTTGGGATTGGGCGAGCACGCCTTGGCCCTGGGAGACCTGACAATAACACTCATAGGAGAAAGCATTATGTGGATATATGAAAAGAAACTTCAATTCCCCGTCAAGATCAAAAATCCCGACGCGCGTGCCGCCTCGATCATCGTAAGCCAGCTCGGAGGCCCCGACGGCGAGCTTGCCGCGTCGATGCGCTACCTCAATCAGCGCTTCTCGATGCCCGACCGAAAGATCGTCGGAATCCTTACCGACGTAGGCACAGAGGAGCTCGCGCATCTCGAAATGGTGGGCTCGATCCTCACCCAGTTGACCAAAAATCTGCCCGTCTCTGAGATCGAAAACTCGCCCTTCGCGCAGTATTTCGTCGATCACACCGCGGGCGTCTACCCCGCAAGCGCCGCAGGCGTCCCCGCCGATATGAAATATATCGGAGTCAAGGGCGACGTCATCGCCGACCTCAACGAAGACCTCGCGGCAGATGGCGCTATGCTATAAAGACGATTTGCATTACAGCACTCGTCGAAACCCCTTATTTCATAAGGGGTTTCACGGACAAGCCCCGTCGTGCGAGCCTTTTGTGTCTGCTATCGCATAAGAACAACAATCAGTAAAAATATTTAAAATGAAAAAACATACTGTTTTCTCCAAAACAAAAAAGTGTCTGACCAAAGCAAAATGCTCGCTTTCTTCAGACACTTTTATTTTGTTTTCTTCCGCTTCGTCAGAGAATACAGTTACAAGCTCTCCTTATGTTTACCATTTTGGTATGTTATCTAATATTTAAAGCTTCCTGACATGGCAGACATCATTTTTCAAAATACACGGCAGAAATAATCGTTTTTGGAATGATACGATCGCGTTCTCCTTGCAACAACTATGCAGAAAATGTGAATAACACAATAATGCTCGCGCATCAGACACAAATAAGACCGCTTAAGAAACCATTGATTATTCTTTTAATCTTCCATCCCGTTATTAATCCAATTGCTAAAAGTACCATCAGTGATATCAGCAGTATAATAAGCACCATCGCCTTCGTCTGAATGGTATGTAAACCAATTTTGTGGATTCTTTTCGCTGTTGATTTTTCCCAATTTTTCTATAAAATTATGATAACTGCACTCGGAGAACACTAATGGCGAGTTGCCATTTTTATTTCCAATAGCAGAGAAATTAGATGCTCGTGTTACCGCTTTACCAATCCACACCTTGTTATTTATTCCAACGCCCTTTCTGCCAGCTTTCACGACAAGTTCTTTGGCGCTTGACATTCCAATTCCTGCCATTATTTTCGGTAAAGACCGTTCTGACAAAAGCTTGTTCAACATTTTCATGTAGGTGTTAATATAAAACGTCTTATTTGCCACCTCGTAAATATCATCTTTGCTCGGAGTTGTATATATTGCATATACACAATCTCCTCGGATCCCGATTTCTCTTAAATTATTATCTTCTCGCAAAATCTCAATAACCTCAGACGTGAAGCTGCGAATAATTTTAGAAACTTTCTCCTTGTCTTCATCGGCAAACAATGCTGAAGAATCTCGAATATCAACAAAGACTCCAGTTATCCAACTGTAATAACCATTTGAAAATGTAAATGACTCATCATTCGGCAATTCATTTTGCTCTATAACAACCAAATCATTGTCTAATATGGTTTCTATTCGCTCTTTGCCTTTCTTATAATCATATGTTGCCATAGTATCCTCCTCAACAAATATAAATTCCTATAAGCAAAAGAAAACCAAACAAAATAAAACCTACTACCGCACACCCTAGTCCAAAATTATATATTTTATATTTAGTGGCGGCAATCATTGCATTTATGTATATCTCATCAATCAAATTGTTTAAAAGTTCTTCTTTGCTCATTGCATAGAATATTTTAGTGTATGTTCTAGAATCGCCACATTTTTTTATTCCCATAAAGAAAATGCGTGAATTTTCACCTTTTTCCCCAATAGATTCTTCTGATATTCTAGCAATCAACACCCTCCCCAAGTTAAAAAGTCCAATGCCGAGGATGAAAGTAGCACCGGCAAAAAACACCAGGTATAAAATGCTACAAAAATTTTTCATATCAATACAACTTTTTACAATATGAAATATTTCGTTCAGCCCTTCATTTGTCAGAATAATTGCAAGAAGAACCCCTAATGTAGCCAAAACGATTGATGTTTTATTATCACAGTTCACAATAAAAGCAATATTACGATCAAGCGTTTGAGTTGCAATTTCAATTTTATAATCAATTTCTTCTTGATTGATTATAATTTCTGTTTTGGTTTCTTCTTCAGTCATGTCAAACCCTCTCCTTTCTCCATTTGAAGAACAGATTCAATTATTTTAAATTGATAACACCCCATTAGAAGAATGTCGATTGTACACTGCTTACACTTCTCAATTCCTGTACAAAAATGTTTTATCAACAAAATATGTGCGTTAAAAAATTCTGACTGAAGTCGCGCAACAGTCGCAAAACCGGCAAAGTCAGAATTGGGTTTATTTTGTAATCAGCTCCCCGGCGGCGATTCCGGTTCCATCGCTGAGCTTGTCCAAGGTGTCAAGTGAAGCGTTCGCGCTACAGCGTTCAATTCTTGAGAGATACTTGACGTCCACCTCGCAATTAAGTGCCAGGTGCTCTCTTGAAATATTGAGCCTTTTTCTGTAATCAATCAAGTTTTTTGATAGACATACTCTTGATCGCTTCTCCGTTTGTATTTTGAGTTTTGGCTCTCTGAACACTTCCCTTTCCACCTTTGGTTCGCGTACCTACCCATCCATCAAATCAAAGATCTGCCAAAAAAATTTCCAAAAAGGGTCAATTGACCCTGGAATTTTCTGTCAAATAGAGTATAATGATGTCATTCTCGAGAAAGGAGCGTCGCAAAATGGAGACGAACAAATCAATCAAGACTAAGGTAGCTTCTCTCGGTGACGTATGCGAATACAGCTTGGCTGTTATCGCAAAAACAGACCCGGAAAATGCTTACGGCATAGCCGTGCATGATGCATATGAGCATAATATCATATGCATCAAGGAGATCGGCACCGATAAGGATCTCGCCCTCTCTATTGTTGACATCTTAAATAAGTACAGAATTCCGCAGGTACATTTTATTGACGTCATCAATGATCTGATGAATGAATAGGTATTGTATTTTTTGGACCCCGTCGAATGTCTATAATGATCTTTCTATCAATATTATTTTTTAGGTTGATTGCAGATTTTCTTATAGCCAAGTTATTCACAGGTTTCGCAGTAGTAAACGCTTTCGTACTCACCATGCTCATCAGTATAAGCAACAACGCTCAGAACTCCCTTATACTGAACTCCCTTTTCACAAACGAAGTCGATACTAAGGCACAATGTTCCTACCGTTTTACTGCCCGAGACCTCATCCATATATTCGTAGTAAGAGCCGTTCCACTTGTAAAGATAGAGCGTGCCTACGATATGAGATGCGGTCGACTGCTTTCTGGCAGTTGCCGTAACGTTACCGTCACTGCCAACAAAGCTCATAGCAACTTCCATAGTCGCAATACTCGTCCATCTCGGCTGTACGGTAGTATCCTCTGGCTGCGCGGCAAACGCAGGCGCTGTCAGCGAGCAGATCATAATAAACGAAAGCGTAAGTGATATGATCGCTTTTATTACGTTATTACGTTTCATTTTCCTCCGATGTCATAAAGACATCCTCGGGGGTCCGATATTCATAACAAAAAAATCCCGAAAACGTGACAACATTTTCGGAATTTTTTTGAAAATTTTTATTTTTTGACATTTTACTTGAAAAGCGCAGTTTATTTTACACTTTTTGCGTATTCTAAAAGAGTGGAAAGATCACATTCCGCAGAAAATATATAATATGAATATTCGTTATCTCTCCAAATGATATTTATCTCCTTTTTGTTTAAATATTCTACAACCGTGGCATTATTACCGTTTATATCAACGTATGTAACATCTGCATCTTCTATATCAACGTATTTATCAATTGGTTTCAATATACTCTGTACATATGAGAACAAATACTCATCGTGCATATAGTAGTCAATAGTTATTTGAGTATTATTCTCGGATAGAACATCCTCCCATACGCCTTCGGGCAGATCTCTTGGCTTACGTATATCCTCAATATATTTCGGAGCATCTACACCAGCTTCGTTTGCAGTTGTTGATTTCTCCTCATACAAGGTCTCCTTTTCCTTGCCGTCGGGGTCTTCATAACGAACAGCAAAATAATCATTGTACCACTCGACGATGGCATTATATATTGCCTCTCTGAGTCTGGGCACACATCCTATCAAAAGCGTCATAAGAATAAGCGCCGCCGCTATTGCCACAGCCAATCTTACTGCTATTGATCTCCTGCCGGTCGTCCTATGCTTATATTGGCGAATGACCTTGTTCCTTTTTCTGTAATATGAGGGGTCAAAGCTCACGGATGAAGTGTCCAAGCTTTTAAGCTCGCTTGCCTCCTCCTCGGTGCATTTCATTGCCGCCAATGCAATTAAATGGTCAAATTTGTCGGTGTTATTCAACATAGAGCTCTTCACCTCCCATCTCCCAAAGCTTCTTTCTCGCTCGGGAATATCTCTTTCTCACAAGCTCCTCGGAAATATTCATCACCTCGGCAATGCTTTTGCTGTCAAAGCCCAGGCTTTTGAGTAGTATCACGTCACGGTATTTATCGTCAAGTTTATTTATAAGCGCATGAAGATACTCGCAATTCTCTTCGCTGACGTATAGCTTATCAACACACGAAGTGTAGTCGGGGATATCGATCTCCTCATATGAGTCCTCGTCGTAATTGTATCGGGTGAGGGACTGCTCGTACTCATTTTTTCGAATTTTCACACGCAACGCGTTTTTCGCACAATTACGGCACACTACCGTTAACAGCCTTTCAAGATATCCATTATCCCGCGCCGTTTTAAACTTTTCTATATAGTCAATGACTAATTTGATCGTATCGTGTACGCAGTCCTGAGCATCGTGATGATTTTGCAGATATTTCATTGATATCAAATAGAGCTGCTTTTCATATTTTATGTAGATATCTTCCACGAATGAACGGTCGTCGTCATCAGCAACGTTCAAAATTATCGGTAACATTTAATGCCCTCCTTTTTGGTTGATATATATTATACCATTTGTGTCGAAAAATGTCAACAATATAATAATTAATCCCTCCGTTCTTGAACGGAGGGATATTTATTGTCAAAATTTCTTCTAACACCTATAAATCCGCTTTCTATATAAAAATTTCGACCAAGCTTCATTTTTTATTTTTAACATGACAGTAGTTGTCTATGTTAAGGTTTAGAATGGTGGCGGAATGGAGGTGAAAACGGTTATGGAAACTACTGAACGAAGATGCCAGATTATGAAAACGCTGTGCAGAAGAAGGCGTGAAACCACCTCAAATTTAGCATCAGAGTTTGGAGTTTCAAAAAGAACCATTCAGAGAGACATCGAAATTCTAAGCAGAACCGAACCGATATATACTCAATCCGGCAGATATTGTGGAGGGATATACGTCGTAGACGGTTATTTTATAGATCGAATGTATATGACAAACGCTGAACTCGGTGTATTAGAAAAATTATACATAGCAGCTGATGAGAATGCGGAACTGCTTACAAACGATGAAAAAAAACTGCTTGGATCTCTTATCTCGCAATATTCCAAGCCCAAATCTAAAGCATGAAAGGATTTTATTATGAAAGAAAAAGAAAAACGACTATTTAAGGCATTGTGCAAATTCAAGGAATCAGCAATCGATAGCGATATGATTGAATTTGCCACGCCCTCTGTTCTTGGACACCTTTTTTTCAACCGTATGCAAGGTGTTGCTTATGACACTCTTAAGAAAAGCGGACTGCTTGGCAATGTCAATCGCGAGTTTCGCAACTCTCTTGGAGCAGCATACTATCAAAACGTGCAGAAGAACCAAAGCTTCCGTCAGTGTGTTGTAATGCTTTCCGAGATTCTCTCGCATTGTAATTGCAATGCAGCTATGCTCAAGGGCGCATACTTGTGTGCTCATTATCCTGACGGTTATCGAACATCCAATGATGTAGATCTTCTTGTATTGCCGAAAGACGTAACTACCATAGGAAATCTTCTAACGGCGGCAGGATTTAAGCAGGGCAACATTCGTAACGGTGAATTCATTCCCGCTACAAGACAGGAAATCATTGAATCCAAGATGATGAGAGGAGAAACTATTCCTTATATCAAAGAAGTGAATCTTCCTTTTATGAGATTCTTCGAGGTAGACATCAACTTCTCTTTGGATTATAAGAACAGCAATGGCGACACATTATCAAGTATGCTATCCAATGTACGCATTATTAATGAAAAAGAGTTATCTATTCTCACTCTTAGCAATGAAGACTTCTTTATTCATCTTTGCTCGCATTTGTATAAAGAAGCAACCACACTTCCCTGGATAAAAATGTACAGAGATATGACGCTTTACAAATACTGCGATATCTATTTGCTTTTATCAGAAATGACCGACAATCAGCTGTACAGAGTGTTCAACCGTGCAAAAGAATTAGGTTTGGAAAAAATCTGTGCATATGCCATTCTTGAAACGATTGGACTCTTTGATATGAACAATTCTGTTGCCTATAATATGGCGATCGAAGCTATTGCCGACGAGCCTGATTTCTGTCTCAAAGTAGTATCGCCGAAAGACAAGAAAATGTATATTTATCAGACTGCAGATGTCAACGAGCGATTCTTTATGGAGTCGCGTGAAAATGACTTAAAGGAGGTTTTCTCTAATGAAAAAACTTAATATGCGAAAAAATGAAACTCCGGGATTCCTCATCACTTTTTGCGGTCTCGACGGCTGCGGAAAAACCACGATGATGGAACGTCTCATTGCCGACCTTGAAAATGAACACGATGTTTTCGTGACAAAACAGCCAACTAATGCCGTGCGCAATTCCGAGATATTCAGAACTTATATGGACTGCCCTGATCACGACGCGTTTGATTACCGAAGTCTGTCCCTGCTTGCCGCGAGCGATCGTTTACAGCATGTTAACAAGGTGATCGAGCCCGCTATGCAAAGCGGAAAAATCGTTCTCAGCGACAGATATTTTTATTCTTGTCTATCCAATTTGAGAGCAAGAGGATTTCAAGATGATGAATGGATCTATGAGATTGCAGAGTCCGTCATCAAGCCGGATATTGCCTTCTTCTTCGATGTTCCTGTGCAAGAAGCAGTTAGAAGAGTGCGTCGACGCCCTGAAGAGAAGGATCGTTATATTGATATGGATCTGCAATACAAACTTCGCAAGGAGTATGTGGATATTTGCACCGCAAACAACGGCATTCTGATTTCAACCATTCAACCCGAGAATGAGTGCTATTCACTCGTAAAAAAAGCAGTAAAGGAGATAATTTTTAATGAAAATATTTGATAAATTAAAGGAAATTTTGTCTCTGCTCAGCGGAATTGAAAACATCTGCCCCGAGCATCAGCTGCAAGACGACCTTGTCCTTGATAGTCTTCAAATGGTCACACTCCTCATATTATTAGAAGAGAACTTTGAAATCACTCTATCCGAATCGGATATGAATCCATTTGACCTGATTACAGTAAGCGACATTGTCTCCCTTTTGGCAAAATATGTAGGCGGTGATATAAATGAAAAAGAAAATTGAGCTTCCAATAGTAGAACCTATATATAGCGCCTACCAATTCCAAGGACCAGGTACGGCTATCCTTGTAAATAATCCCTCCATTCGAAACTGGTATTTAAACCAAGTTTTAATTCTCGGTTGCTCGCGCAGGTTTTTGAATGGATTTACTACTCCCGAAACCAATATTGTAGATTCTTCATGGGAAGTCAATCCGCACCTAGATATGAAATGGTACGGTATGAAATTTCTCAAAGGACATGTTAATCACACAATACGCAATCTCCTTGATGACGGATATTACGTGTGCTTTAGTGGCATTGACGATTACTATGTTAAGGGCAAAAGTTGGTATCACGAAAAACATTTCTCTCACGATGGATGTATTTGCGGTTATGACCAAGAAAATAGAACCTATTGTATATACTCCTACGATCAAAATTGGATCTATCGAAAATTTTGGACTACACAGAAATCATTCGACAAGGGTCGTAGGGCTCAATTTGACAAAGGAGAATTTGGTTGTATATGCGGAATTAAACCTAAGGAAGACCAAGTTGTGTTTTCCGCAGATATAGCGCTAAAAAAGATATCCGAATATCTGGATTCCACTATAGAAATGTATCCTGAAACATCCGAAGGCGCAGTATATGGAATTGTTGTTCACGACTATATTGCCAAATACGTTGATAAGTTATATGATGGATCGATACCCTATGAGAAAATGGATCGACGTGTATTCCGCGTTATTTGGGAGCACAAAAAAGCAATGTTACAGCGGATTATATCGATTGAGGAGGCACTTTCACTCGACAATAATATCAGCGATGCGTATGGGGCAGTTGTAAGAGAAGCCGATAATTGCAGAATGCTTTACGCAGCACATCATATGAAAGAAAGAAGATCTGTTCTACCCATTATACAGAAAAAGCTTCTTTCCTTGAAAGAAAATGAGCAGAAGCTTTTGGAAAAGCTTTTGAGAAACGGTAAAGGAGATAAGACAAAATGAAGCTATGGAATTATATAAAGGAGCAAATGCTTGCAAGCTCAAACCAACAGATATCCGAAAACGGTGCATCTCTCTCTTTTGAAGAAACTGTCATTTGGGCAGAAACCTTTGCAGATAAACTTCATGGTATTCGTTGCTGTGCTATTCTTTGCTCTTCGGAAATGGTTGCGGCAATGTCGTTGCTCGCGTGTTTTGCAGCAGAAGTTACAGCTGTTCCTCTTTCGATGCGGTATGGCGAAGCGCACTGTAATAAGATCCTTGACACTATCAGTCCGGATGCCATTATTATGGATACAAATGGAGAGATCGAGATATACAAACTCAAGGATAGCCAATACATCACTCCAAGCAAGCATCCGGCCTTGATCATGTGTACCTCCGGTACAACGGGTAAACCCAAAGGCGCTATGCTCAGTGAACAAAATATTCTGACGAACGTAATCGACATCGCGGATTACTTTGCTTTGGGTAGAAACGACACAATTTTGATTGCTCGTCCTCTCTATCATTGCGCTGTACTTACAGGCGAGTTTCTTACTGCGCTTGTCAAGGGCTCTAACATTCGCTTTTACTCCGAACAATTCAATCCTACAAAAATGCTTGAGTTGATCAAGCAATACCAAATTACCGCTTTTTGCGGAACTCCAACGCTACTCTCCATTATGGCAAGATTTAATCGCCGTTCAGAAGCGGAAACCCTCAAGCATATTTGCATTAGCGGAGAGTGCATGAGCGCCGAGGCAGGACTTAAAATCCATGCAGCATTTCCCAATTGCCGGATATATCATGTCTATGGTCTTACTGAAGCCAGCCCCCGTATAAGCTACTTACCTCCCGAATCTTTTTGCGATCATCCTGATTGTGTAGGAATTCCCCTGAATTCTGTTTCAGTGAAAATTGCAAATCAAGCAGGTGAACCATGCAAAGAAAACGAGGAAGGCATCCTCTATGTCAAGGGTGATAATGTTATGATCGGTTATTATCAAGACACCGAGAAAACACGGTCTGTGCTCAAGGACGGTTGGCTTTGTACCGGAGATATTGCGCTGATCAACGACGCAGGCTTTTTGAAAATCAAGGGCAGAAATGATGATCTGATTATCAAGTCGGGAATGAACGTTTATCCCTCAGAGATTGAAAGTGTTCTGAAGCAGGATCCCCGTGTTAGAGAAGTTCTTGCTTATGGGCTTTATACACAGTTCGGCACACAAATAGGATTGAAGATTGCCGGCAATTTTGAATGTATTGAGGACGTAAGGGACCTCTGCATCAAAGTTCTTCCCTCCTTTCAGGTCCCCATTTTATTTGAACTGTTAGACGAGCTCCCAAAGAATGGATCGGGCAAAGTGATAAGGAGAACTTATATATGAACGAACTCGAAAAGAAACTGCTTCTTACAAAGGATGAATATACTTTTCTGTTAGATCGGTTCAGAAATAATAGCTCCATCGTTAAACAGATCAATTACTATTTTGATGATGAGAAACTGTCTATGAATAGGCAAAATATAACTTGTCGTATTCGTTTGAAAGACGGCAAGTATAAAGGAACGATAAAAAAGCATACTTCTACTGATCACAGCACAGAGATTGAGATAAAAGTCCAAGACGGCATTTATAACAATGCTTTCATCGACATGGGATTAAAATTGCAAGGAGAGCTTATTACCGAACGCTGTATTATTTTGAAGGATTCGTTTTGTGAAGTTGCATTGGATAAGAATGAATATCTTGATCATATCGACTACGAGATGGAAATTGAGTACGCTCCGAGTCACGAAAAGGCTACCCAGTCTATTCTTCAAAATTTTTTTGATATATTGATGCGTCGAAATGGACTTCTCTCTTATTCATCAAGCTGTACGCAAATACCACACGTTCCAAGCAAATCCAACAGATTTTTCAAAGTAAAAGCTGCTATCGATTCCAAGTCGTAAAAACCATATATACAAAAAGCATAACACAAAAGCAGTAAAAAAGCTTTGTGATAAATAGAAATATCAACAAGGAAGGAGGTACACATATTTGAACTCTGTTTTTGAAGAGATAGAAAAAATACGCGGCGGTCGTTCCGCCAATATAATTGAGTCGTTGACCAGTCGATATACCGTTCTCTGCCAAGAGACAGACAGAACTAAAACAGCGTATTGCTTTAGCGTTCCAGTCCGCAATATTAAAACCAATGATGTTGTTGATTTGCGATTTCACCATAGCAAGTACGGAAGTGTATTTTACGGAAGCGAAGCAAAAATTACGGTTACCGATAGGGTAGAAATGATCAACCAACATGGGCGATGTGATGTTGTTTTTCAAGGAAAAGTATCAAAGAAAACAGAAACTGCCGTCTATATCAATCACAATGATCACTGTTTGGAGCTCCGTCCCACTTTGAATGGACTACTGCTTATATTGGATTACGATAACATACAATCTCAACCAACGATAACTTTGCAATTGGACCGCATTTTTGGAGCAACCTACACAAACGGCAAAGTTTTTTCCATTATACGCGAACTGCTTGTTCCGTTTGTTACGGTCTCGTGCATCGGTGTACTTAACGCTCAAGGGAGCGTGCTGGCGCCGTGTGAATTGCACTGTAAAAAGGTCGGAGATCTCGAGTATGCTTTTACCTTTTCATCGGCAAATAAAACAAGCGCCCGTATCGCAATTGAGGTCAATATTTATGAGCCAAAATTGTTTCATGACACTACCGTTGAAAGCTTGCATCCGGAGGAAAATAATGCCTTTGGAGGAATAGCTTTTTTGGGAGAAAGCAAGAGCTTCGGCGAACAATGGCTCTATTCGCGGTTGGAGATCTCAAATATTGCGCATTTGCAAAGAAAAAAGATCATAAAGACCGTCTTACATATACCCAAGCTCAGCCGTTCTGTAACATCGCTGACGGTTAATCGGATCTCAACAAGATTCTGTAGTTTTGGGTCGACCTGGCAAAATAAGATTTCCATTACCGACCCTGTTGCCGAATCATTCGCATCAAACGGATATTACCATATTGACGTAACGAATCTGCTTGGAAATCTCGAAAAAAAGTCAGAAAACTACGTTATCAGAACAAAAAACACAGATAAAACGGCGGTTATACCTACCGCAGACAATTTTTACACACCTCAGATTCTTGAGGTGCAATTTCAATAAATAAATTAAACAAAAGAAAGGAAAAATCCAATTATGAAAAGGAAAAACAAATTCTTCGATTCGGCCATTATAAAAGAGGACGGATCAAAAACGACAAAAAACTCTAAACACTTTATTTTGAACAACGGAACTCGAAAAGCCGTATTTTCTTCGGGCAGTATGAACTATTTTGATGAATCGGAGAAAGCATGGAAGACAATTGACAACTCACTTAAGAAAACCGAGGATGGTTACCTTGCAGATCTTGGCAAATATACTGCCAAGATCTCAAAAGAAAAGGATAATGAAACCGTTGAAGTTTCAAATGGCGCTGAAACGATATCTTGGGAATATCTTGGCATCGACAGAAATGCGTTTTCAGATATGGAAAACACAACTATCAGAAGCAACACAAAACGCAGATCCAAGCTTAACGTAAAAACAAAGATCAATGACACGCTTAACATCTCGAGCGCAAGCCGCGCTATATATACCGACGCAGAAGGCAACGTTGATATTGACTATCTCATCGAAGGCAACGGAGTAAAAGAAAATATCACAGTCAAGGAAAAGAGCGATAGCTATCGTTATTATTTCTTACTTCGTGTTGCGGGATTTGAAATGAAGACAGCAGCCGATGGCGTTGGAATTGAATTTTACAAATCCAACTCTGATCCCAACAAGACTGAAAAAACTGCTCCCGAATTTATCATGCCCGCACCGTTTACGTACGACGCTAACGGTGCCCGCAGCGGCAACGTTACGTATACGTTTGAAAAAATCGAGGACGGAATGTACATCTTCTCGGTTGAGGCAGATGCAGAATGGATCAATTCAGAGGATAGGGTCTTCCCTGTTTGCATCGACCCCCAACTGTTGACCGTAGGCGACTCGCACATTACCGTTACGCACGATCAGTATCAGTGGTGCGAGTGCAGTGATTGCGCTTGCAACGAATACGATTGGGTACACGTGGGAAATCCTTATTATTCCCATATTTATCTGCATAATAACGATTCTGAAAAGACAAGTGCCAAGCTTAACATTAAGACGGACGATATCGATCTTACCAGAAACACATTGATCTCCGCAAAGCTGATCTTTGAACAGTGCTCCGGTGAAAAATACTCGACTTCTGCCGATATTATGATCGGCAACCGTAGTTATACCCACAACAACGGCGAAAAAGTAACCGCCAATATTACTGACATTTACAATGCCAAATCCGAAGATTTTACAGTTGATTTGTCAATGTGTTCTGCCGAAAAAACACGCAAATTCTGCATTCCCACTCTGGAGATTGAGTATCAGCCAATCTATAAAGCGCCTGTGCGTAAAACACTCTCTGTAGAAAACGGTGTCAGTGCAGAATTCGACGTTCTTTCAGGAAATGCAACCGTAATGTTTGACGATATTGCAGACAGCGTTTTGGGTGTAGCCGTATCTCATGTATATAAGCCCAATGACAACATTGTTGAATACGGTCAGAACTTCCGAATGAACCTTGACGAAAAGCTTGTTAAAACAAGCACCACTGCTACGGGTGCACAGTATACATACACCGATGCACACGGTGACGTGCACACGTTCAAGGAGCATTTTTATCGCATTGGATCAAACGGCGAAAAGGTCTATATTACTTCTGAAATCAGCTCCATTACCGCGGATACGGACGGACGCTTGTGGCAGGGTAACGTTGAGGTGTTCCGTGAGCTGACGACCGACAGAGGTCTGCGTGCATCTGCGCGCCTTGAAGGAGCTGTAAACAACGCAGAATGGATCGATCAGCGCATGGATGAGGAAAAGCAGGCAGAGGAGCAGATCAAGTCCTATAAAAATACACTCTGCAACTTTGTTTCCGTAAATAAAAAAGCCGCTGTATCGTCTGTTATAACTGAAGACATATTGTCATCTCCCGATTCTGTAGAATCGTTTTTGAGCGAGATCAGCTGCGCTTCGCACCTCTTGCTTTCCAAGGAGGAGGCGCTTTCGTACAAGTCTTTGTTGACACAGAAGGAATCCCTGAATGCATCGAAAGAGGCGCTTGAATTGCAGAAGGAAAGCTTGAAGAACAGTGCTGAAAGTCTGATGCTTCAGCATGATGCAACAGACACCTTTGATTATCAAAGAACCAGCAATAATGTGCAACTGAAGGCACTACAAATTGAGAGGGACTATTACAACTCAACCCCTAATAACAGCATTAACACCACCAATGAAGAGGAGGCTACTGCTCCTGATAAAGAAGAAGTAACAGAGGAAGTTGAAACTGAAGAAGTTGAAACTGAGGAAGTTGAAACTGAGGAAGTTGAAACTGAGGAAGTTGAAACTGAAGAAGTTGAAACTGAAGAAGTTGAAACTGAAGAAATTGAAACCAATAATGTTGAACCTGAGGATGTTCCTGATTTACAGATTGGTTTAATTGGAAGTGATGACGCTACCCTATCGTCCAATACAAAAATAGGACTCGTTAACCATCATCAGAATGTTATAATTCCCGCGCAAGAGAGCGACTGGAATAAACAAAAATCCCATATCGCAACCCAGATCTGCAACTTCCCGGGAATTGAGGCACCGGCTTCTGCCGATAACGGCACCTTGACCAAGCAGTACTACAACACCGAGGAGCAGATCGAGATCATATCCGAACAGCTTGCAGGTATCAACGATCAGATCAAGCTGTGCCGTGAAAAGAGCACTCAGTACGCTGTTCAGTTCAAGTCCTACTACAAGGAATACCTCAATCTCTCCAATCAGCTTGAAACGCTGAAGGAGCAGATCCCCGTAAGCTACCTTATTTCCGACAGTGCGGTAAAGGGCTTTAACGCAAAGGGTGATCTTGTAATTGTGCAGGACAAGTACGGCAAGTATATTGTCGTAGAGCGCGAAAAGTATACTT
>JAFXHH010000023.1 GCA_017536475.1 Clostridia bacterium | reverse complement strand
GGTTTGGGTTTTGAAATAATATAGCAAAAAATTTAAACCAAAAACTTTTTAGAAAGTGAACCCCCTCAAAAACTTCCCCTGGGATAGAGATAGGTTCTACGGTTTAGGTTTTAAAATGATATAGCAAAAAATTTAAACCAAAAACTTTTTAGAAAGTGAACCCCCTCAAAAACTTCCCCTAGGATAGAGATAGGTTCTACGGTTTAGGTTTTAAAATGATATGGTGTAAATTTTAACGCCAAGAAAATTTTTATAAAGCGACCCCCTCAAAAACTTCCCCTAGGATAGAGACAAGTTCTACGGTTTGGGTTTTGAAATAATATAGCAGATTAATTGACACCCAAAACTTTTATCGAAAGTTTTTGGAGTCCAGAACCTTTTTCCCAAAAAGGTTCTGGCGGGTGCAGGGTGGAGCCCTGCGAACAAGAAAGGAGTAAACAATGGCAAAATTAAAGATAGTAAAAGTAGGCGACGATACCTTGCGTAAGGTCTGCCGTCCCGTAGACAAGATAACCCCCAGAGTACTGACTCTGCTTGACGATATGGTTGATACGATGAGAGACGCGGGAGGCGTTGGTCTTGCGGGTCCTCAGGTCGGAATTTTGCGCCGAATCGTAGTAATTGAGGTCGAGGACGGCAACGTGCTAGAGCTGATCAACCCGAAGATAATCGCGTTTGCAGGCGAGCAGGAGGGAATGGAGGGCTGCCTTTCTCTGCCCGGACAGTGGGGAATAGTAAAGCGCCCGATGCACGTGACCGTAAGAGCAACCAACCGTCACGGCGAGACCGTTGATTACAGCGGCTCGGGACTTTTGGCGCGTTGCTTCTGCCATGAGCTTGACCACCTTGACGGAAAGCTTTATCCCGACGTAGCCGAGAGAATGCTGACCCGCGAGGAGATCGAGGAATTAGAATAACACGAGGTCATTTGAATTTATGAGAATTTTATTTATGGGAACACCCGATTTCGCTCTGCCGACTCTGCGTGCGCTTTGCGAGAGTGGGCACGAGATCGTGGGAGTAGTAACCAAGATAGATACACCAAAGGGCAGAGGACATCACCTGACACCCCCGCCCATCAAGGTTTACGCGCTCGAGCAAAATATACCCGTATATCAGCCGAGCACGCTTAAGGGCGAGGAGTTTGCCGCAACGCTCGCAGAGCTTGATCCCGAGCTGATCGTTGTAGTCGCATTCGGCAAGATCTTGCCGCAGAACGTGCTTGATTATCCCAAATACGGTTGTGTGAACGTTCACGGCTCGCTTTTGCCCGAATACAGAGGCGCGGCGCCGATGCAGAGAGCGATAATCGACGGAAAGAAGACCACGGGCATTACCACGATGCTTATGGCGGCAGGGCTTGACACGGGTGATATGCTGCTCAAATCTGAGGTCGAGATCGCCGAAAATGACAACTTTGAGGATATACACGACCGCCTTGCCGACTGCGGAGCTAAGCTTTTGATAGAAACCGTTGAGAAGCTGGAAAAGGGAGAAATAATCCCCGAAAAGCAGGACGACAGCCTTGCAACCTATGCCGCAAAGATCGAAAAAAGCGACTGCTTGCTCGATTTTTCGCGCCCTGCGAGAGAGCTTCATAACCTCATCCGCGGACTTTCTCCCATTCCGCTTTCCTTCACGCATACTCCCGACGGAAAGCTGCTCAAGATCGTTGCGAGTCGCGTTTTTGATGACCACAAGACGACCGACAAGCCCGCAGGCACCGTTATTTCGGTCGGTGACGACATCAAGGTCGCTTGCGGTAAGGGCATTTTGTCGCTTCTGACCGTTGTTCCCGAGGGCAAGGGCAGAATGAGCGCCGCAGATTTCGTCCGCGGCAGAAAGATAGCAGAGGGAGATCTGCTTTCATAATTCAAAATATTTCATCGATTTATTTTGACATTTTGATGCAAACTATTTTACAGAAAGGATCTTTAATATGGCAGATCACGCGAGAGCGCTTGCCTTCAAAATATTGAAGGACGCGGGAAAAAACGCGACTTATTCAAATATTGCGATCGACCGCGCGCTGACTCAAAGTGAGCTCTGTGACGTCGACAAGGGGCTTGTAACGGCGATCGTTATGGGCGTGACCGAAAGACAGCTCACGCTCGATCATATTATCGACAAGCTTGCCGCTAACTCGCAAAGGATCGATGCCGACACGAGAGTTTTGCTCCGAATGGGTATATATCAGCTTTTCTGCCTTGACAAGATCCCCGATTACGCGGCGGTCAACGAGACCGTGAATATGGCGCCGAGAAGAGGCCGAGGCTTCGTCAACGCGATCATGCGCTCGTTTTTAAGGCGTCGCGACGGCGAGGGAGTCGAAAGCTTTTTTCCGGACGAAAAATCCGATCCTATCGCATGCTTGTCGCTTCGTTACTCCTTTCCCGAGGACGTTTGCCGCAGATTTTTGGAGATCTACGGATACGACCGGGCAAAAGAAATTTTTGAGATCTTCAATCGTCCGCCCAAGCTGACTCTGCGCATCAACACGCTGAAGATAAGCCGCGAAAAATATGCTCTGATGCTCGACGAAAGGGAAATCAAGTATACCTTGTCAGATCGTCTTGAAAACGCAATTTTGCTTGATAACGTCAGCTTTGCTGCGCTCCCCGGCTTTGACGAAGGCTTGTTTTTCGTTCAGGATGAGGCGTCGCAGATATGTGTAGAAGCGCTTGACGCGAGGGAAAATATGCTTATGATCGACTCCTGCTCCTGCCCGGGTTCAAAATCCTTCGGCTCGGCAATAAAAATGGAGAACACGGGAAAGATCCTTTCCTTCGACCTTCACGAAAGCAAGCTGAAGCTTATCGACAAGAGCGCAGAGCGTCTCGGCATCGACGTGATCACCGCATCGGTGCGCGACGGCAGAAGCTTTGACGAGAAGCTCGAAGGGCAAGCCGACAGAGTTCTTTGCGACGTGCCCTGCTCGGGACTCGGTGTAATTGCAAAGAAGCCCGAGATAAGATACAAAAACATTTCCGACTTTGAAAGGCTTCCCGAGATCCAGCTCGCAATTCTTGAAAATTGCTCGCGATACGTCAAAAAGGGCGGCGTGCTGGTCTATTCGACCTGTACAGTGTTGCCCGAGGAGAACGAAGAAAACGTTGCTAAATTTCTCGCATCTCACCCCGAGTTTGCCCCCTGCGACTTTGAGGTAGGAAACGTCAAGTCCGAGCGCGGAATGCTCTCGCTTTCTCCCGATAAGGACGGCACCGACGGATTTTTCGTCTCAAAATTCACAAGAAAATAAAGTTGAAAATTATGAAAAACATATTATCATACACGCCCGATGAGCTCAAGGAGCTGATGGTATCGCTCGGCGAGCCGTCCTATCGGGCAGGACAGATATTTACCCAGCTTCACAAGTGCATCTCGCTTGACGAGATGACCAACGTGGGCAAGGTGACCAAGCAAAAATTACATAACGCGCTCGATTGCAGTCTGCCAAATGTAAAGCGCAAGCTGACCTCCAAGCTTGACGGCACCGTAAAATATCTCTTTGAGCTTTCAGACGGTAACTGCATTGAATCGGTCGTTATGAAATACGAGCACGGATACACGATCTGCGTTTCCTCGCAGGTTGGATGTCGAATGGGATGCAAATTCTGCGCGTCGACAGTGGCAGGAAGAGTCCGCGATCTCGAATCGGGTGAGATACTCGGTCAGCTCATCGCGGCGCAGAAGGATCTCGGCATCAGAATATCCAATATCGTTATGATGGGAATCGGCGAGCCGCTTGACAATTACGACAACGTCGTTAAATTTTTGCGGCTTGTAAATCTCCCCGAGGGAGTTAACGTCGGCTACCGCCACATTTCGCTTTCGACCTGCGGTGTCGTGCCGAAAATATATGAGCTTGCCAAGCTCGATCTTCCGATAACGCTCTCGGTCTCGCTTCACGCGTCGGACGACAGCACGCGCTCGGAGATCATGCCCGTCAATAAAGCGTGGGGCGTGGACGAGCTCCTTGATGCCTGCCGCGAGTATTACAGATCCACCCAGCGCCGAATTTCCTTTGAATACACACTCATCGCGGGGAAGAACGATACCAAGCAAAACGCCCTGCATCTTGCAAATACACTTAACGCAAAGCTTCGCACGAGAAGTGAGACTATGCCTATCCACGTCAACCTCATTCCCGTAAACGAGGTCACCGAATCGGGCTTCAGAAGCTCGGATAAATCTGCCGTCAAAGCCTTCGCCGCAACCCTCGAAAGCCACGGCATCAGAGCAACCGTGCGCCGTACGCTCGGCTCGGATATCAATGCCTCCTGCGGTCAGCTCAGACGCGAGGACGCGGAGGGGGATGCGAAGGGGTGCGAGGAGATGCGCAAGGAAACTTTTTGAAAAAAGTTTCCTTGACCTTCGAAAACTTCCCGTAGGATAGGGATAGATCCTACCGTTTGGGTTTTAAAATGATATAGTACAAAAAAACACCCTCAAAAACCCTTATTGAAAGTTTTTGGAATTCTTAAAACCTTTTTTCCAAAAAGGTTTTAAGCCGCCGGAGGCAACGCGCCCCTTTACATATCAACAAAAAGGGGAATTGCCGTGAAAAAGGAAGGAATCTCGTCAAAAAAACTGCTTTTCGGAGCTTTTATTTCAATGGCGGTGCTTGCAACCACCGCGATCTGCGTCTTTTTTGCGTTGTTCGTAAATACAAAAAGGGATCGTGATATAATAATTATCCCATCGTTTGTCGGGAAAAAATACACTGAATTAGAGCCTCATGACAGAATAAATTTCGAGTGTGAGCTTGTATACTCGGACGACGTGCCCGAGGGGGAGATCATTTCGCAAACGCCCTATTCGGGTGCGAGGCGAAAGGTTGCGTTTGGTGCACTTTGCACCGTCAAGCTGACGGTGAGCATGGGTGCAGAGGACCGCACTCTGCCCGAACTTAAAAATTACACCTACTCGGAGGCGGCGTCGACGCTTCGCGAGTTAGGCGCGCAGATACGTATAGTGTCGGTGTATGACGACGAAGCCGAAAGCGACAGAGTATTGTACACCTCACCCGCGGCGGGTGCGAGAATAGAGTACGGCGAACGCGTCACGCTTTTTGTTTGTCGCAAGCACGTCAAGGGCTCGGTCAAGGTGAGAGACCTGACGGGGCTTACGCAAAAGGCGGCCTGCACCAAAATTTTGACTGACGGCTTGCTCTTAGGCGAGATAATCTTTGAAGCGTCCGATACTGTAGAAGAAGGATGCGTGATATCTCAAAGCCTCGTGCCCGAGACCTACGTTAAATATCACAGCACGATAAATATCACCGTAAGCACGGGAAATGAAGATAAAATCGACCAATTACATCCGTTCGGCAGACATATCACCGACGGAGAAGATTAAAAACGGAGAATAGCGTGAAAGTTATTTCTGTTCAATAGGGAATGTTAACGCGTGGCATAGAGATAGCTTCACTACTCGCCTGTGGCGAAATTCACCGATGGCAATTTGTGCCGCCGATGGCGGCGGAATGGAGATTTAATGGATCTGAAGATTAAAGGGAAAATAATGGGACTTCTGGGCGGACTTTACACCGTCAGAGTAAAGGATGGCGAGGAATACAGGGAAATATCCTGCCGTGCCAGAGGCGTTTTCAGACACGGAAACACCTCTCCTATGGTTGGAGATGATGTTTTCCTCGACGTGTCGGAGGGCGAGCAGAACGCGGTGATCAATGAGATCAGCGATCGCAAAAACTCGCTCATACGTCCGCCGCTTGCCAATCTTGACACGATATTCGTTACGATGGCGGCAAGCTCTCCAAAGCCGATGCTTGACATGACCGATAAGCTCACCGCAATCCTTGAGCATAACGATATCACACCCGTGATAGTGGTCGGCAAATGTGAGCTTGACAGAGAATATGCCGCCGTGATCAAGGAGACTTACGAAAAAGCGGGATATCGTGTTTTCGTCCTCTCCTGTGCCACGGGCGAGGGAATAGACGAGATACAAAATTACATAAACACTTCTCTTGACGGAAAGATCGCCGCATTTGCAGGTGCTTCGGGAGTTGGCAAATCAACGCTTATGAACAAGCTTTTCCCGACGCTAGAGCTCGGCACGGGAGACGTAAGCCGAAAGACTGCAAGAGGAAAGCACACCACGCGCGCGGTCACGCTTTTTCCAATAGGAGAAAACTCATTCCTTGCCGACACCCCGGGGTTTTCAATGCTGGACTTTGAAAGATTCGATTTCTTCGATCTCGAGCAGCTGCCGCTTTGCTTTCCCGAGATAAACGATCGCATCGGTGAGTGTAAGTATACGAAATGCACACACCTGAAGGAAGAGGGCTGCGCTATCGTCGAGGCGGTCAAACGCGGAGAGATCGCGAAAAGCCGACACGAGAGCTACGTTATGCTCTATGATATCCTCAAAAATAAACACAAATGGGATAAATAATTACTTATGAAGGCATATATTTTTACAGGCGGAGAGATATTCCACCAATACATAGAGGAAAAGCCCGAGGGGGACGATCTCGTTATCGCCGCCGACGCGGGATATAAGAACGCTAAGCTTATGGGCGCACATATAAATATTCTTATCGGCGACTTCGATTCACTTAGCGACGTTCCCGACGACGTCGACGAGGTCTTCAGGCTTCCTGCCGAAAAAGACGTTACCGACACGCACATCGCGGTCGATATGGCAGTCGAGCGCGGTGCCGACGAGATAGTGATCATCGGTAGCACGTCGGGCAGACTTGACCACACTCTCTCCACACTCGCGATCCTCGAAAAATATTGGGAAAAGAGAATCCCCATATACATAGTAAACGGTCAGAACCGAGTCAGATATATCCGCGACAGCGGCTTTATCGTAGTGAGGAGCCAATATAAATATTTCTCGGTGATTGCCGCCGACGAAAAGGTCAAAGGCGTCAGCATCGAGGGCGGCAAATATCCGCTGGTCAAGAAAACGCTCTTGCGTAACCATCAATTCGCGGTTTCCAACGAGATTACCAAAAATTGCGCGCTTATAACCGTTAAAAAGGGCGGCGTTTATATAATAGAGTCGAAAGACCTGTAATTTTTGAGGTCAGTATCCCTCCGTCAGCATATAATGTTGGTGAACACATTATATTCGGAGGTCGTTATGAAAATAATACTTGTGCGCTCACCGGGCTTTTTAGCCCCAGTACTCAGAAAAATATTCGGGATAAAAAAAGAGAAGAAAAAGAGATAAGTCTCCGACAGCTTAAGAAACTTTTTGGGAAAAAGTTTCTTAAGAATCTTCAAAAACTCCAATCAGGCGAGCTTTTCTATTCACCCTATCACCTATCACCCAAGCTCCACCATCTTAAAACCCGATCCGTAGAGCCTATCTCTATCCTAGGGGGGGAGTTTTGAGGGGTCAAGGGGAACTTTTGCAAAAGTTCCCCTTGCGCGCCTCCTTCGCGTCTCCCTCGCGCCTCCCTCTCAACCCACAAAGAAAGGACAAGTCAAAATGCACGATAAAGGTTTTTTCCCTATAACCAAAGAAGATATGATTGAAAGAGGCTGGGATCAGCCTGATTTCGTGTACGTTTGCGGCGACGCGTACGTAGACCATCCGTCCTTTGGCGCGACGATAATATGCAGAGTTCTTGAGGACAAGGGCTTCAGAATCGCGTTTCTGTCGCAGCCCGACTACAAGTCCTGCGAGGATTTCAAGAGATTCGGCAGACCGAGGCTTGGTTTTTTGGTAAGTGCGGGAAATATAGATTCAATGGTCGCGCACTATACTGCGGCGAAGAAAAAGAGAACCTACGACTATTATTCTCCCGGCGGTAAGATCGGCAAGAGACCCGACCGTGCGGTCATAGTCTATTCAAACAGAATACGAGAAGCGTACGGCGACGTGCCGATAATCCTCGGCGGGCTTGAGGCTTCTCTGCGCCGCTTTGCTCATTATGACTATTGGGACGACAAGGTGCGTCGCTCGGTTCTTGTCGACAGTCGCGCCGACATTCTGACCTACGGTATGGGTGAGAAAATACTTACACGAATCGCCGAGCTTCTCGACAAGGGCGTTCCGATCAAGAAGATAAGAGACGTCAGGGGCACGGTCTACCTTTGCAAGCCCGAGGATAAGGTCAATTATCCCGTGGCGGCAACATTCGATTATAATGAGCTCAAGACCGATAAAAGAAAGTACGCCGAAGCCTTCGGCGTGCAGTATAAAAATCAGGATTCTATCAACGGACGGGCTATCTGCGAGCTTTACGACGGCAAGATGTTAGTCCAGAATCCGCCGATGCCACCGCTTGAGAGAGAGGAACTTGACCACGTCTACAGCCTGCCGTATATGCGCGCCTATCACCCTTCGTACGAGAAAGAGGGCGGCGTGCCCGCGATCGAGGAGGTCAAATTCTCGCTCACGCACAACCGCGGCTGCTTTGGCGCCTGCAATTTCTGTGCCCTCGCATTCCATCAGGGAAGAACGGTTCGCTCAAGAAGTATAGAGAGCGTCGTCAACGAAGCGAAAATAATCGCAGAAATGCCCGATTTCAAGGGCTACATACATGACGTAGGCGGTCCCACGGCAAACTTCCGCTATCCATCGTGCGATAAGCAGCTTGAAAGCGGTGTTTGTCCCTCGCGCAAATGCCTTGCGCCCACACCGTGTAAAAATCTCAAGGTCGACCACACCGAGTATATCAAGCTTCTCGAGGAAATAGAGAAGATCCCTAAAGTCAAAAAGGTTTTTGTTCGCTCGGGAATACGCTTTGATTACCTGATGTGCGACAAAAACGACGCGTTTTTCCGCAAATTAGTCAAAGACAACGTATCGGGACAGCTTAAGGTCGCACCCGAGCATTGCTCGTCCCCCGTGCTTCGCTGTATGGGCAAGCCCGACTTCGAGGTCTATCAGAGCTTCAGAAAAAAATTCTTCGATATAACTCACGAAATAGGAAAAGAGCAGTACCTCGTGCCCTATCTTATGTCGAGCCACCCCGGCTCAACGCTCAACGACGCAATCAACCTCGCACTCTGCCTCAAGCGCGACCACTACGCGCCCGAGCAGGTGCAGGACTATTATCCTACCCCGGGCACCGCGTCTACGGTCATGTATTACACGGGAATAAATCCTCTTGATATGAAGTCGGTCTACGTAGCTACCGATTATCACGAAAAGCAGCTTCAAAGAGCGCTTTTGCAGTATAACAGACCGCAGAATGCCGACCTTGTCCGCGAGGCTCTTGTCAAGGCGGGCAGAGAGGACCTTATCGGCTACGGCGAGGACTGTTTGGTTCGCCCCGCCGCCGACAGATCGGCAAAGCAGACTAATATGCGAAGCCAAAAGGATAAAAACGCCCGATCGTCGCGATCTTCGGCAAAGGACAAGCAGGCAAGATCGGGTAGCGGCAGACCAAACACCAAAAACGCCGCAGGTGCGAAAAATACAACCGCGAGAAACCAAAAAAATAGTAAAAACCATAGTTTTGCAAGGGATTCTGCGCGAAAAACAAACAAAAAAACACGATGATCAAGATCTTGGTCACAATTAATTAACATTTTTTAAGGACATTTAATAATGTCGGGTATTGCATTTTGATGCCTGTAGTGTTATAATATCTATGGCTTACAAGGTCAAAACGCGGGACTTTAGTCATGCGTTGAGTTTTAAGGAGAATACCGCTAATGAAAAAATACGATTATCTTATCGTCGGCGCAGGACTGTTCGGCGCGGTTTTTGCGGAGCAGGCAAAGCGGCATGGAAAGAGAATTCTCGTTATCGATCGCCGCGATCATATAGCGGGCAACGTGTATACTGAGTCCGTAGAGGGAATAAACGTCCACAAATACGGCGCGCACATCTTCCATACCAACGATAAGAGGGTTTGGGAATACGTAAACAGATTCGCGGAGTTTAACCGCTATACAAACTCTCCCGTGGCAAACTTTCACGGTGAGCTTTACAGTCTGCCCTTCAATATGTACACCTTCAATAAGATGTGGGGAGTTGTCACTCCCGAAGAGGCGCAGGCAAAGATCGAGGAGCAAAGAGCTGCGGCGGGAATAACCGAGCCCAAAAACCTCGAGGAGCAGGCGATATCGCTCGTCGGCACGGATATATATGAAAAGCTTGTAAAGGGATATACCGAGAAGCAGTGGGGAAGACCCTGCACGGCACTTCCGTCCTTCATAATCAAGCGCCTGCCCTGCAGATTTACCTTCGATAATAACTACTTCAACGCGAAATATCAGGGAATCGCCGAGGGCGGATACACGAAAATGGTCGAGAATATGCTCGAGGGCATAGAGGTAAGACTCGGAGTTGATTTCCTTGAGAATAAGGACGAGCTCTGTGCGCTTGCCGAAACGGTCATTTATACGGGCGCTATCGACGAGTATTACGGCTATAAGCTCGGCGCACTTGAATACCGTTCGGTAAGATTTGAAACCGAGATCTTGGATAAGCCGAGCTTCCAGGGCAACGCCGTCGTCAATTATACCGACAGAGAGACCCCTTGGACGAGAATTATCGAGCATAAATTCTTCGAGTTCGGAGATCAGCCGAAGACCGTTATCAGCCGCGAATACAGCTCGGAGTGGACGGTTGGCGACGAGCCCTATTATCCCGTAAACGACGAGAAGAATAGCGAGCTGTACTCGAAATATAAGGCACTTGCCGAGGTCGAGCAGGGAATCATATTCGGCGGCAGACTTGGAGAATACAAATATTACGATATGGATACAGTGATAGCTTCGGCATTGAAGCTGTCGGAAACCATTTTGGAGTGAAGCTATGAATAATCAAAAATTACTTACCGTAACCGTTCCGTGCTATAACTCGGAGGGTTATATGCGCAAATGCATCGACAGTCTGCTTGTCGGAGGAGAGAGAGTTGAGATAATCATCATCAACGACGGCTCGAAGGACAACACGGGCGCTATAGCGGACGAGTACGCGGCAAAATATCCCGAGATCGTCAGAGTCGTCCATCAGGAAAACGGCGGTCACGGCGAGGGCATAAATCAGGGACTTAAGAGAGCCACGGGCATATATTTCAAGGTCGTGGACAGCGACGATGTTCTCGACGAGAATCTCCCTTTGATGCTTGACAAGCTCGAAGAATGTGAAGCGCAGGGCGGAGTAGATCTTCTCGTGACCAACTATTTTTACGCCCACGAGGATGGGGTCGGCGACCAATCGATCTGTTACAAGAACGTGCTTCCCGAAAACAGAATATTCACTTGGGAAGAAACTAAGCGCTTCCGTCTCCGCCAGATGCTGACTATACACAGCTGCACCTTCCGCACCGAGATCATGAAAAAAAGCGGCAAGGAGCTTCCAAAGCACACCTTTTACGAGGATAACTATATGATCTGTCTGTCGTTGCCGTACGTTGAGAAAATGTATTATCTCAATAAGGACCTCTACCGCTACACCATCGGCAGAGAGGGTCAGTCGGTGCAGCGCGATATCATCAGAAAGAGATATAAGCATCAGCTTCTCAGTACTGTCCTCAGCTTCCAAAGCTGTCATATCGACGATCTCAAATCTCGCAAGCTCCGTCGATATATGAAGCACGAGCTTTTTATGATGTTTGGCATTTCAACCTTCGTAACCCGAGCGAACAAGACCAAGGAGACCGACGCGGACCTTAAGCAGATGTGGGAGGATTGCAAGGTGTTTGACAAAAAGTACGGGAATTATTTCCGCTGGCGCACGCCCCTTTTCTTCGCCAATCTCCCCGGTGCATTCGGCAGATGGCTCACGGGTGTTTTCTACGCTATCTCAAATAAGATCGTAAGATATTATTAAGAATAACAAAAAGCGCTTACAATTAGAGCGTCACTCTAAAGGACAATATTCAAAAATACGGCATGGTGTATGCCGTATTTTTGCTTTTGTGTCCACAAATGCAATGCTTGTGGGGGAATAGATGAACATAAAAAGGCTCCCTTGTGTAAAGGGAGCTGACGCCGAAGGCGGCTGAGGGATTGTTTTATAGAAAATTACATTTACAATCCCTCCGTCACGCTAACGCGTGCCACCTCCCTTTACATAAGGGAGGCTTTTTTATACCTACCGGAAGGCAAAGGATAACAAAAAAGAGTTTCTGTTCGTTCCCCTCTTTCTGCATTTCTTGCCCTGCAAGGCATGGGGATTACGCCGTATAATTTAATGCAATTTGTTTTGTTAACTCAAAGTTCAAGTTGGAAACAATTTCGGACAAGATTTCTTTTCCCTCGCTTACCTTTCCTTCCTCGCACAACACAACACCCGTAAAAAATGAGAGAGTATTCTTCATTTCTTCGGTCGGCTCTATTTTTTCTTTATAAAACTTCACCTGTTGAATATCATTTTGCAGAACGTAATACGTAGCTATCCAACAGTACTTTAAATTCTGTTGTTGCTCGACTTTGTTTATGTGTTCCCAAAACATATCGTATTTTGATAATCCCAAATAAGATATAGCAAGCCAAACGTGGAAGGCTTCAATTTCCAACTTTGTGCGTTTGACACGGTATAATTTGTAACTGCGCGTATAATATGTAATCAATTTATTGGCGAGAAGAATCGATTTTTCATAATCTCCAGATTGGCAGAGTTTTTTCATTGAATTTATTTGTTTGGTTTTAACAATAGCTGTAAGCAGCACAGTGACGGGAAGAATAACAACAATAAAAGTCAACAATGGCGCAAGATGAACCGTTGTATTTCCTATTTCGAAAGAAAGCATAAATCCTCCTATTTGACTTGGTTTTCTTGTTGAAATTATATCATTAAAAGATATTTTTGTCAAGCAAAAACACAGGAACGACAGTTGTTAAGTATACTTTCGTTAGGAAATATACTCTATTCGATTAAAAACTGTCCTTAAGAAGCTACGGTATTCGTAAGCGCTTTTTCTAAAAAAATGGGAGAAGGATGTTATCCTTCTCCCGTTTTAATATGTTGCTTTAATCAGTCCTCAACAGGATTTACGTCGTCCTCGTCAACGATGCAACCGAGCTCGCTGCCGCAAGCAGGGCAAGCAAGATCCTCGGCGTTTACCGACTCGTCGAAGCAAACGGTCTCACCGCAAGAGGGGCAAACTATCTCGAAATAGTCCTCGTCGTCGCAGTATTCGCATTCGCCGCAAAGCTCGCACTCGTCGCACTCGCCGTCGCATTCCTCGTCATCCCACTCGTCATCATCCTCATCCTCGTCGAGAAGAACCTCCTCAACGTCGCCGAGATCCTCGTCGAGCTCCTCGCAGTAATCGAAGAGATCCTCAACGTCAGCCTCAAGCTCGGAGAGCTCCTCAGCCATATCGGAGCAGAGATCGAGAAGCGCCTTGATGATCTTTGCCTCAGCAGTATCCTTCTTGTCGAATTCGAGACCTTCGCAAAGGCCCTTGATGTATGCAGTCTTTTCAGTAAGTGTCATTTTATTATCCTCTTTTCTATATTTTTTTTGCTATAACAGCATAAAACTTTTTACTATAACAGCATAAAACGGGAGTCTGTGCACAGATTGTACAAAAGCCTCCCGTTTTATTGTTTTCAGAAATTAAGCACGGGACAGATATTCACCCGTACGAGTGTCGATCTTGAGCATATCGCCAACGTTGATGAAAAGCGGAACCTTGATAACCGCACCGGTCTCAAGAGTTGCGGGCTTCAATGTGTTGGTCGCGGTGTTACCTGCGAAACCGGGATCGGTCTCGGTAACCTCGAGCTCAACGAAGGTGGGAGCCTCAACGCCGAATACGTTGCCCTTGTAGGAAATAATCTTGCACATCATTTCTTCCTTAACGAACTTGAAGGCATCGCCGAGCTTGTCTCTGTTAAGAGGAAGCATGTCGAAGGTCTCCATGTCCATAAAATAGTAAAGATCGCCATCGGTGTAGGAGTACTGCATATCCTTTCTCTCGATATAAGCATTCTCATACTTGTCCGTAGGGCTGAAAGTTTTCTCGATAACTGCACCGGAAATAACGTTCTTAAGCTTTGTACGAACGAAAGCCGCACCCTTGCCGGGTTTTACGTGCTGGAATTCGATAACCTGATAAACGTTACCATCCATTTCAAAAGTTATACCGTTTTTAAAATCACCGGCTACTACCATAAAAGTTTACCTCCAAATAAGCACCAAAATATAGTCGTGCATAGTTTACATTTCATTATATAACATAATTGATCATTTTTCAAGGGGAGACAGACCGAATTTTGTAAATTTTCTGTTACAATCAGCGAAATCAAGCATTTTTTCGCAACTCATAACGCTCAAAGACCGTTCCGTCAAGCTCCTTGATCTCAAAAACCCCACCGTTGTAGACTCCGTATGTCTTTGGATTGTTGTTCTTCGGCAGGCTGACCGACCCCGGATTGATGCAGATCACACCGCCCACCTCTTTAAGACCGAGCACGTGCGTGTGACCGTACAAAAACACCGTCCCACTCGGCAAGGGTGGCAGATTTTCGGGCGAATATTTGTGCCCGTGAGACATAAATAAGCTCAATTTTGCCTCGCCGTCATATACCCACGCCGTGTCCGACAGTATAGGGAAGTTAAGCACCATCTGATCCACCTCTGTGTCGCAGTTTCCTCTCACGCAAAGTAGCTTGTCCGCTGCGGCGTTGAGCATTTCTATCACTTCCTTCGGCGCGTAGCCATCGGGCAGATCGTTCCTCGGCCCGTGATAAAGCAGGTCGCCGAGAAGCAGTATTTTTTCGGCAGATTCGCGAGCCGCCGCGTCAAGCATAGCGAGACAGCACGCCGCGTCTCCGTGAATATCCGATGCAATTAAAAGTTTCATAGTTAGATTTCCTTTCCGAGGGGGATGCGCGAGGGGAACTTTTGTAAAAGTTCCCCTCGACCCCTCAAAACTTCCCGTAGGATAGAGATTGATCCCACGGTTTTGGTTTTAAAGCCTCATAGCAAAAAGAGGATCACTCTTTAACAAGTATTTTTTCAATCTCAAGAATATAAAAGCGATGGTAATCGCCGTTATAATGAGAGAGCATATTCTTATCAACGAATTTTTCTTCCTTCAGATCGTCGGCGTAAAGCTTTCTGCATATCATTATCACGTCAGACTCGGTGATCGTCGGCACGCCGTCAAACTTTTCGGTCGAAAGACCGCACTCCTTGAGCTTATCGCAGTTACGACCCGACTCTCTGCCGCAAAATGCGAGTGATTTGCGGTATTCTTCGCCAAGAAAGCACAGAGATATCTTTTCGCTTTCCTCAACCAGACCGTAGGTGTATCTTTGCGGACGGATGTATGCGGTCGCTACGGGCTTGTTCCAGAGTATGCCCAAGCCACCCCAACTTGCCGTCATAGCATTTGCGCCGCTTTCTTTTGAGCCGTCAGGCGCACATATAAGCATCCATTCCTTGCCGATAAGACGAAAGGGCGAGCGATCAAATTCATCGGGAGTTAACTGAATATAAGAGTTCATTTTTGCCTCCGTTCTGCCGCGATTTGCGGCATAAGTGCGCAATATCTGTAAGGGAAATGCGCCATTTTCTTTATTTTATCACAAAAAGCACGCGATTGCAAGCGATTATTTGAAATCCTTATTTATTATATGCAAATTCACCTTAAAAGTTTCTGAAATCTGTTGACAACGCCTTGACGATATGCTAAAATTAGTCGACCGATACGGTCAGTTTTCAGACCGAAGGAGATGCACAATGAGTATCTTAAGCTACAAGGGCAAACAATTTTATATGGACGGAGAGCCCTTTACCGTCATCTCGGGTGCGATGCACTATTTCAGAATACCGCAGGAATATTGGTACGACCGCCTGCTCAAGCTCAAGGAATGCGGCTTTAACTGTGTAGAGACCTACACCTGCTGGAATCTTCACGAGCGTGAGGAGGGCAAGTTTGATTTCTCGGGGATGCTCGATATCGAAAAATATATAGAGACCGCCGCAAGCCTCGGACTTTACGTCATTCTCCGTCCGGGTCCCTACATCTGCGCAGAGTGGGATTTCGGAGGTCTGCCCGCGTGGCTTTTGAAGTATCCCGATATGGCTCTGCGTTGCAACGACGAGCTTTATCTTTCCAAGGTCCGCAGATATTACAAGGAGCTTCTCGGCAGAATAAGACCTCACCTTGCCGTCAACGGTGGAAACATCGTAATGCTCCAGGTCGAAAACGAGTACGGCAGCTACGGAAACGATAAAGACTATCTGCACGCGGTTCTTGATATGTATAAGGAATTTGACGCCGACTGTCTCTTTTTTACGTCGGACGGCCCCTGCTACAGTATGCTTACGGGCGGCACTCTGCCCGGCGAGTGCATCAGCGTTGCTAACTTCGGCTCAAGGCCCGAGGAGCAGAGCGCGGTAATGTTCGAATATTTCCCCGACCAGCCCTTTATGTGCGGAGAATATTGGAACGGTTGGTTTGACCATTGGGGAGTCGAGCACCACCGCAGAGATGCCAAAGAGATCGTTTCGGACTTCAAGACCTTTATGGACAACGATTGGTCGATTAACGTCTATATGTTCCACGGCGGCACGAATTTCGGCTTTACCAACGGTGCGAATTATACCGACAGATATTTTGCAACGATCACAAGCTACGATTACGGCGCGCTTCTGACCGAGGCTGGCGACCGAACTGACGCTTATTATAAATTCCGCGACATCCTCGTCGAAAAGTACGGAGATAAGGTTCCCGCAATCACGGCAAAGGAGACCGAAAAGGAGGCTTACGGCAAGGTCGAGCTGACCGAGAGCGCCAAGCTTTTTGATAATCTTGAAAACCTTTCCTCGCCCGTCCACGTTGCTGCTCCCCAATTTATGGAGAACATCGGGCAGGATTTCGGATATATCCTTTACAGAACCACCGTCAAGGGCCCGACAAACGATTGGTTGCTCAACTTCGAGCACGTACACGATCGCGCGCAGGTCTTTGTTGACGGCGAATATAAGGCAACCTATATGCGCAGCACAGAGCTTCCCGACGAGCAAAAGGTCAAACTCCCGATGACCTACGGCGAGCAAAGACAGCTCGACATCCTTGTTGAAAATATGGGAAGAATAAACTACGGCCCCAAGCTGAGAGATCAGAAGGGCGCGGTTGGAATGCGATTTGGCACACAGCTCCACTTCGGATGGGATATGTACGCGCTTCCTATGACCGACCTCTCCGGCCTCGAATACAAGAGAATCGACGGCGAAAAGATAGACGGCCCCGTGTTTCTGCGCGGAAGCCTTGAGATCAACGGCACGCCCAAGGATACCTTCCTGCGCCTCGACGGCTTTGAGAAGGGCTTTGTTACAGTCAACGGCTTCAATCTCGGAAGATACTGGAAGGTAGGACCTACCAAAACGCTCTACGTTCCCGCGCCGATTCTCCGCGAGGGCAAAAACGAGATCGTCGTCTTCGAGTCTGACGGCACAAGTACAACCACAATAGAATTTTTCGCCGAGCCCGATCTCGGATAATAAAAAAGAGCACCCGCGTGGGTGCTCTTTTTGCGATTTAATTGATAATATCCGCAAGCTCCTCAAGTCTTGCCGAAGTTGAGGTGTTGCTGACTACGTTGAGGAAAAGCACGTCGTCAATGCCATTGTCGATAACAAAATCGGCAAGATCGCCCGACCAGTAGCGGTAGTCGATAACGTAAACGTATTCGTAGGAATCAACGAGGAAGGGAATGAAAGCATTTCCGTAGGATTCCTTGACTACAACGATCGACGAGCCGTCACTTATATTCGGGTTGTGTATCTCGGAAAGAGGGTTGTCGCCCGCGATAAAGCAGTTGTATTTAGCGCCCGCGGCGGGATACCATGCGTTAGTTTGCCTGTTAACTACCTGATATTTAACCACGTTGCCGCCGCGCTCGGTGACCGTAATTTCGTTAGTTCCCATCGGCACGAAAGCCTCGACAAAATCGGGGTTGTTCTTCATCGCTGTGGGCTGCTTTGCCTCGGAATAAAGAGTGCCGAGAAATCCGTCGAAGCGCAGGCTTTCGTAGGAGTCAAGCGCGGTCGGTTCGATGCCCTTCGCCTCACAGAATGCGACGAACGCGTAATATGCTCCGCGCGCTGTCCAGTGGTGGTCGGTGCGGAAGTAGAGATACTCGTCGTTATGAGCTCGCATCTCGCCGAGCGCGTCGACTGACGTGATGCTGTCGGAAAGCAGAGAATACATATAATCTATCGCCTTTTCTCCGTCCGAGGCGCCGTATTTTTGCGCGGTCTCGACCGAAAGCGCGATCTGATAATGAAGCGGCGCGATAAGATTGTAAACCTCGGCTTTTCCATCTACCTTTGAGGCAAATTTGTTGATCAAAGCCACGTATGACGTGGAGTTTTGCTGATTAAATGAATATAACTGGTAAGCGGTGTCGGCATTGACGTAAAGGCCGCTGACCTTCTCGCCCGAGCCGTCGTCGGTGGGGTTGAAGACCACGTCCGAGGGGTCGGAGGGCGCGTCGGGAATGTCGTCGGCGTCGCCGCCGAGGACGATCTGCTCGTCATTAATGCCGTAAAGCGACTGCAACGAGCTGTTTGCGCTTATCATGCCCTCGCGGAGAGGGTAAGTGTCAGCAAACCAAAGGCCGACTTGACTTGTAAACTCGCCCGAGAGAAAGGACTCGAGCGTAAATTCGGGGAATTTGGTAAGCTCTCGCTTTTCGGTCTCCGAGACCGTCGGTCTGAGGAAAAACAGCAGACCGATAAACGCGAAAATCGCCATCACCGCTACAAAGAGGGCGGTCTTTATGGCATCTGTTTTGCTTTTGAAATTGTTTTCCATTCTGACCTCCCCGAATTAAAATTGAAAATACAAAAAGGGATTGTAGCTGTCACCCGCAAGTGCAAGTGCCGAGATGATCAGCAAAAGCGACGGAACGACAGCACCGATTGCCGAGGCGATCTTGGCAGCCACCTTTGAGCGCTCGCAGAGCTTTGTGAGCGCGGGAATGATCGGCGTGCATGCAAGAATGCTGACTATAATGAAAAAGACGTTGTTTTTAAAGACCATGGCGGTATGTAAATCGCCAAATCCCTTGCCATTTGAGGTAAATATGCCGCCGATAGCCTGTCCGAGACTTGCCATATCGGTAAATTTGAATATCATAAAGCTGAAGAATACGATAACCATCGTCAGAAGTATTCTCGGTATCCGCCACCAAATAGCAGGATCTTTTTTGGGCTTGATAAGATACTTTTCGATAACGAGGAAAACGAAGAAATAGAGTCCCCATAATATGAAATTCCAGTTGGCGCCGTGCCAGAATCCCGTAAGTGCCCAGACCACGAGCATATTGAGAATATGACGGGGAATGCTAACGCGATTGCCGCCGAGGGAAATGTAAACGTAGTCACGGAAGAAGCCCGATAGTGAGATGTGCCATCTTCGCCAGAAATCAGTGACCGAATCGGCAATGTAGGGGTAGTTGAAGTTTTCCTTGTAGTGAAATCCGACCATAAGACCCATACCGATCGCCATATCCGAATATGCCGAGAAATCGAGATAGATCTGAAGCATATAGCAAAGGCAACCGAGAAGTATCGCCGCGCTTGAAAGCCCTGCGATCCCGTCCGCACCGAGAAGATTTCCCGAAGCGTCGTTGAAAAGGGCATCAAAGATCGCACCACAACCGTTTGCTAAAATTGCCTTTTTGGCAAGACCGACGGAAAAGCGCGTGATTCCGCGGCTTGCCTCCTCGCGCTTGATAATGCGGTTTTCGATGTCAAAATTAACGTCGGCATAGCGGACGATAGGACCTGCGATGCACTGATGGAAAAGAGATGCGTAGAGAAGCAAGAGCCAGTATTTTTCCTGCGCCTCGACCTCGCCGCGCCGCACGTCGATGACGTAGGATATCAGCTGGAAGGTGTAGAACGAGATACCGATCGGCAGTGCGATAGAGGGAATTGCCGCGTCAATGCCGAAAAGCGAATATGCCGTCGACAAAAAGAAGCCCGTGTATTTAAAGAAAACGAGTATTGCAATACAGATCGCGCAGGTGACCGCACAAAGAGCGCCCTTTGTTCTTTGGTTGTAGGTCTGAGATATCAGTATCGCACCCGCCCAGCAGACGAATACCATAAGGCAGAGCAAAAAGACCAGGGCAGGACCGCCCCAGGCATAGAAGATAAGCGAGGATACGAGAAGTATAATATTACGCGATCTCGTCGTTCGTCCTAAAAAATAGCATCCGTAACAGACCGCGAGAAAGAAAAAGACGAAGAATAAACTCGAAAATACCATTGTTGCCGTCCTTGATAGTAAAAATAAGCGGTAATATAATTATAACATTCAATAAAAATATAAACAATAGTTAAAAAGCCTAATTTTAAATTATTTTTTTGTTAATTTTGACACACCGCTTGACAAATGGCGACAAAGTGCTATAATATAACCATAAAACAAAAGAAGAGTAAAGGCTTTGGCGTTAAGTGCCGACGGGACGGGGAGTTGCCAGTTGGACGAAGGCTTATTTTGCCGCGGTCAAGGCTTTGCATCCCGCTTCATAGGCACTAAATAAGGATATTTTTCTCCTTTCCTGCCCTATGCTGTGAGGAAAGGAGATTTTTTATGCAAAAAAACACGAAAAGCACCAAAATTTCACTGTTCGGAAGCCTCAAGGTCATGACCATGGCGGCAATGCTGACCGCTATGAGCGTGGTTATCGG
>JAFXHH010000022.1 GCA_017536475.1 Clostridia bacterium | reverse complement strand
GGACAGACTGATGGCAACGAGAACCACGTTCGTTATCGCCCACCGCCTCTCCACCGTCCGTAACAGTAACGCGATCATGGTGCTCGAGCAAGGCGAGATCATCGAGCGCGGTACCCACGACCAGCTCCTTGAAATGAAAGGCCGCTACTACGAGCTCTATACAGGCAAGAGAGAATTGGATTAAATCCACACAGGGGGGAGAGGGGAACTTTTTTGAGGAAAAAGTTCCCCTCTCCCCCCTTCCCCCCACTCCCTTCAAAAACCTTCCTGCAAAAAAGAAGAGGTTTCACGAAATCCAAGAAAAGCTTTTAGAAGGAGAAAGTAACTTTTGTTGAGTTAATTATAGCACATTTGTTCTGTTTTGGAGAGCTCCGAAATTGTAAACATTTTATGAACGCCCTTGCAAAAGCGCGAGCGTGTCAGCGCGCGCCAAGCGTCCGATCTGACGACCTTGGTCGGCAGCGCAGCGACGGTGTCGGAACTGCAACTCGCTCTGCTATACTATGCTATACTTTTCTTTGCTATACTATTCTATTCTTTAGCCATTGACCACCCCATTGACCACCCTATTGACCACCCTATTGACCACCCTATTGACCACCTCAATGACCTCAATCCGTTTTTTAGCCGCAATTTCATCTCGCCATCTACGGACAAATCTCTTTTACTCAAAGGCTTTTTCAATTTTCATCCAACAATAAACAGGGCTGGATCAGTCGCCGCCAAGGCGCTGATCCAGCCCTTTATTTTTTTCATTTTTCAAACACATTTTGAAACAGTTTTGAAACAAAAACGAATCAAAATTGATTCAAAACCGAATCAAAAACCCAATCAAAAATCAAACATTTTTTGCTCGTTTCGTATCAAAAATCGATCAAAAAATCACACCGTCGCGATCCGAGTTTACTATCTTTCCGCAGGTGCCATTACGCCCTGAATAGCCTGCCACTCCTCGTCGCTGAAAGTTCCGTTCTCAACGAAAGTGATCTTCGAAATATAGGTCTGCTCGGGGTAGGATTCCATAACGTACCCGTGCTCGACTATAACCACGTCGCCACTCTTAAAGCCGTCAAAGATCGTCTTGTCCTCGGAAGAAAGAAAGATCAGACGCGCTCCGCCGTCCACGACGAGCAAAGGATTGCGGTCGCCGGGCGATGAAAAATAAAGTCTGCCCTTGCACTCGATTCCCGAGTCGCTGTCCACCTCGTCAAAATACGGGACAAGGATCTGCAGAATCTCATAAAATTCTGCCTTATAGGGATCGTCAAGCTCAAGGCTCGAAAGAGTTTTCAAAACGTCCGAGAGCGTGATATCGCCGATATATTTGCTCGAGCGCAATATCATACAGGTCTCGATGACCGAGGTGATGAACTTCATGTCGTCGCTCATCTCGGTTGACACCTGATACAAGCCGACCTCATGCTCATCGAGATTGCTTATCGGCTCGCCCGGGTTCTTGTATCTGAAACGCAGCGTCAAAAGCGGCGACATATCATTTATCTGCGCCTCGCGTATCTTGATCTCATAGCAAACGGTTACCTGATGAGATGCACCGACATCGCCCGCATCCTTTGTGTCGTCCTCGAAATCCTCCTTGTCGAGTAAGCGGTTCTCATATCCGATAAGTCGGTAGGACTCAACCCTTGAAGCGTTGAACTCTATCTGAAGCTTAACGTCCTCGGCAACCGTGTAAAGCGTGCCGAAAAGATCGGTTCCAAAGACCTTTTCCGCCTCGGAAAGACCATCTATATAGTAGTAAACTCCGTTTCCGTTATCGGCAAGTGCCTCCATATTGGCATCGCGGTAGTTGCCCGTTCCAAAGCCGAGGACCGACAGATAAACTCCCTGATCTCTCTTTTCCTCTATATATGCCTTAAGCTGCTCGGCAGAGGACATTCCCACGTTGAGATCTCCGTCGGACGCCATTATGATACGGTTGTTGCCGCCCTCGATAAAGTAGCTCTCCGCGATCTGATAAGCCTTGGTCAAGCCCGCCTGACCGTTGGTAGATCCCGACGCGGTAAGCGAATTGATCGCATTCATTATCCTTTCCTTTTCAAGACCGTTACAGCCCTCGAGCACGACCGCTTCTCTGCCCGAATAGGTAACTATCGACACCACGTCGTCGCCGCCGAGATTATCAACGAGATAAGCAAAGGACTCCTTGAGTAACGCAAGCTTATCTGCCGACTGCATCGATCCCGAAACGTCAATAAGGAACACGAGATTGTTGCCGTTTGCATTGATCGCCTGCTCTGCCTGAAGCGTCACGCGGAAAAGCTTGGTCTGCGCGTTCCAAGGACAAGGAACGATCTCGGTGTGAACACCGAAAAGCTCGTTCTCCGCAGGCTTTGGCACGTCGTATTTAAAATAATTGATGAATTCTTCGATACGGAAGCTCGAGCCGCTTCCCTTTAGCGCCTCAAGACCGTAGCCCGAATTTACGAGCTTGCGGAAATAAGCGTAGGATGCGGTGTCAACGTCTGCCGAGAAAGTAGATACGTTGTTTTTAGAGGTATCGATAAAGTCGTTTTCAATGATATCGATCGGGGGGACGGCCTCATCCTCGCCATAGTTGTACTCGGGCTTTTCGTTCGGACCCGACGGAGTGCCTGCCGCGCTGCCATTCATACCGTTCATATAATCGCCGTCCTCCGAGGCACTACCCTTGGCATCGCACGATACGAGCGCAAACAGCATTATCATCGCCAACAAAAGCGACCATATTCTCACAAAATTCTTGGTTTTTGTCATACTAACCTCCAAATCCGCCGTCAAAACGGCACAAATACTTATTTCAGTATCTCCGAAACACGTTCAACGAACTCTTCGTCCGGGATTATCTCCGCCTCGTAGCCGAAGATAACGCAGCCCTCGTTGCCCGCACCCTCCTTAAGATAGGGAGAGACAACAGTGCCCTGCCCGTCGACTATCCAAACGTAGCAATCAAGCTCGGGCGAGCTCTCGCCGACCTCTTTCCCGCTTCCCATAGCCTTTTGAAGCTCACCAAGCTGCATTGAGCTCAGGGTGGCGACGTAGACCTCGTCGCCGTCGGCATACTGCCAAACCAAGCTTGCGTTACCCGTATAGGTGAGGCTTTCGGCAGAGGGGTAGACCGTGCAGTTATCAAGCGACGCACCGCGAACGTCCGACATATACGCATCAAGAGAGACTCGCTCCACTTCTTCGTTGTTTTCGGGGTTTTTGTCAGGGTTTTCCACCACTCCTCCGCTGTTTTGCTCGGAATTTTCGTCAGAATCCCCCACCATAGACATATTCCGCAGCATCGGCATCGCTGCCGCGATAAAGCAAATAAGAGCAACACAAGCCGCCATCAGTCCAAGCTGGTGAAGGTTATATCTTCGCGCCGACTTGTATCCGATCGCCTCGTCAAGAAGGCTGTCGTCTATGTTGCCGATGGAGTCTAACAGTCGCTCGGCTTTTTCTTTTTTATCTATCATAACAGCTCCTGCTCCTCCAATCTTTCCTTAAGCTCTGCTCTCATTCTGAACAGTGTGGTCTTCACCTTTGACTCGCTTATACCCATTTTTTCTGCTATCTCGTCGATGGGATTTGAATAAAAGTAGCGCAAAACGAACATAACTCGCTTTTCTTTGGGTTGTCCGTACAAAAATTCGTTAAGCTGCTCGCTTATCCGCTTGTCGTCGTATTCCTCTGCGGGAGTTCTCCCCTCCGATACGCACTCGGTAAGCTCTGCGGTCAGATTGTCGATCCCGCCGCGCTTTTCCCTGTGCTTTTTGCGGAATCGGTCGACCGAGATCCTTCTCGTTATCTTGGAAAGAAACGCGCCGAGAAATTCGGGTCTTGCCGTCGGCATCGCGCCCCATGCGTCGAGATATGTATCGTTTACGCACTCCTCGGCGTCCTCGCGCGATGAAAGCAAGGAATATGACAGCGAATGTAGCATTCTGCCGTATTTTTTGTCAGACTCCAGTATTGCGTGCTCGTCTCGCGCCCAATACAAGTCAACGATCCTGCGGTCGTCCATGGTAATCTCCGTTCCGCCGCATACGGGAACTCCCAAAGCTCACTTAATTTGCTTTAGAGAACCCCGTGCGGCAAAAATAGTAATCGATGAGTTTTGCCATCAAGGCAAAATTCGCGCGTGAAAAAGCATACTTCACGGTTAAAGGAATGTAATTTTCACGCTAACCTCTCTTTTCGTTGTGTGTTTCGGGCTTCATCCTATAAATCGCCCTTTTTTCGATTTGGTTACAGGTTTTATGAAAATTTTTTTGCTTTTTTGCAAAAAGCTTGCAAAAATGGAGTAACTGATGCAGTGGAGAGTGTTCATTTCTTTTCTCCAGCGAAAAGAAACGAACCAAAGAAACGCCGCTTAAGGCGGGAGGTTTCGCCGTTCAAAAAGCAGCGAGCCGCATTTTGAACTTGCTTCAACATCTCCCTCCTTAAGAATCCAACCCTCTGCCCTTCGGGCGCATCCAAAATCCAATGCTTACAGCCGAGGCGCCGAACTGCCAATGGGGTTTCTTGCCCCTCTAAAACGTTCGCTCTTTTTTATTGCTCGCACACGCTTGTGCTCGCAAGGTAGCGAGGGCAAGTGAGGTCTTTGGCGCTCCGCGTGATTAACGGTAAAAACGATGGCGTAATAAAATGTAGGCATCGGGCGGATATGGAATCCGCCCCTACGACCTCTCCGTCAGCTCCGCTGACACCTCTCCTGCGAGGAGAGGCATACGCTGTAGGAGTATCGCTTCACTACTCGCCTGTGGCGTAACGAACCGTAGAAAGATCGCTCCACTACTCGCCTGTGGCGTAACCTTGCGAAGCACAAGCGTGTGCGAGCAACAAGCATTACGCTCAATTTAGGTGGACAAAAGAGCCCCATCAGGAAGTTCGACCTCACGGCTACAAATTCGGAAACATAGGGTGCCGAAGGCGGACGGGGGATTCTTAAGGGGGAATGGCGCAATGATTCGGGCTTTAAGTTTTCAAACCGAAGCGCTCTGCTACCGAATCATAAGCCCTCTCCCCCTTAAGCGGCGTTTCTTTTCGTACTTTTCTTGCTGCTGTTGGCAAGAAAAGTACATATTCGTAGCACAATTTATTTATTAATCCGCAAAGGGAGAGAAAATCCGCCAAGATCTCCTCTCCCCCTGCAAAATATCTTATCTTACTCTCTCTCCAAGAGGAGTATCATCCGCCAAAAACACCACTCTGACAGTCTCCTCGCCCGAAGCGAGAATCATTCCGTTCGACTCAATTCCGCAAAGCGTCGCAGGCTTAAGATTAGCAACCACAATGATCTTTCTGCCGATCAGCTCCTCGGGAGCATACCACTTTGCGATGCCCGAAACGACCTGTCTCTGCTCGTATCCGAGATCGATCTTAAGCTTGAGCAGCTTCTTCGCCTTCGGCACCTTTTCGCACTCAACTATCTTCGCCGTGCGAAGCTCAACGCCCATAAAGTCCTCAATTCTAATAAGTGCACAGCCCTCGGGCTTCTCGGGGATCTCCGCCGCCTTCGCCGCAGCCTCTGCCGCAGCCTTCTTCGCCGCCATCTCGGCTTCAAGCTCCGCGATCAGCTTTGATTCGTCAATACGGGCAAAGAGCACCTTGGAGTCGCCAACGACCGATCCGACCTCAACGCCGCAGAACTTGTCCGCAGAGCCAACGGTCGCATAATCTGCCTTGTCTGCTCCGATCATAGCGAGGATCTCCGCCGCCGTCTTGGGAATAAAGGGAGAAAGCATCACAGCTCCCCAACGGATCGCCTCAAGCAGATTGTAAAGCACCGTGCCAAGACGCGCCTTCTTGCTCTCGTCCTTCGCGAGAGTCCAGGGCGTAGTTTCATCTATATATTTATTCGCGCGCGAGAGCATCTCGAAAACGCACTCAAGCGCGTCAGCGATCCTGAACGCGTCCATGTTCTTTACAAGACCCTCAAACGCCTTGACACACGCCGCCTTGAGCTCATCATCAAGAGGCTCGCACTCTGCGGGTGCCTGAACCACCTTGTCAAAATACTTCTTCTGCATGTCAAGCGTGCGCTTAACAAGATTTCCGAGATTATTTACAAGGTCGGTGTTGAATCTCTTGATAACAGTCTCGTAGGTGATGCTTCCGTCGTTTGCGAAGGGCATCTCGGCAAGCGCGTAATATCTCACACCGTCAACACCGAAGCGATCCGCAAGCTCATCGGCATAGATCACGTTTCCGCGCGACTTGGACATCTTGTCCGCACCAAAGTTGAACCAAGGATGTCCGAATATCTGCTTAGGCAACGGAATATCGAGCGCCATCAAGAAGATAGGCCAATATATAGTATGGAAGCGAAGAATGTCCTTTCCGATAACGTGAACGTCGGCAGGCCAGTACTTTCTGAACTTCTCACTCTGCTCCTCGTAGGACTTGTCGGGGTCGTAGCCGATCGCGGTGATATAGTTGGTCAGCGCGTCGAGCCAGACGTAAGTGACGTGACGGGTGTCGAAGGTAACAGGGATACCCCAGGAGAACGAGGTTCTCGAAACGCAAAGATCCTGAAGACCGCCCTCGACCTTAAGGAAGTTGTTTACCATTTCCTTCTTTCTCGACTCAGGCTGAATAAACTCGGGATGGCTCTCAATATGAGAAAGGAGTCTGTCGGCATACTTGCTCATCTTGAAGAAGTAAGCCTCCTCCTCTGCTTTCTGTACGGGTCTGCCGCAGTCGGGGCACTTGCCACCCTCTGCCTGCGTTTCGGTAAAGAAGGACTCGCAGGGAGTGCAATACCAGCCCTCATATTTTCCTTTATATATATCACCCTGATCGTAGAATTTCTTAAAGATCTTCTGAACAGCCGCCTCGTGATAATCGTCGGTGGTGCGAATAAAGTGGTCGTATTCTACTTCCATTTTGTCCCACAATGCTCTGATCTCACCCGCTACGCCGTCGACGTACGCCTTGGGGGTAATACCCGCCTCCTTTGCAAGGTCCTCGATCTTCTGACCGTGCTCGTCGGTACCCGTACAGTAGAATACGTCGTACCCCATCTGCTTTTTATATCTTGCCATAGCGTCGGTCATGATCGCCTCGTACGTGTTGCCGAAGTGCGGCTTCTTCGAGGCGTACGCGATCGCCGTCGTTATATAGTATTTCTGTTTGTTCTGCTCCATAGCTTTCACCTTACACGCTGCGAATGGGCAGCGCGCCTTTCATTTGTCATTTGCTTTCGCATTTTTGATTGAAGATTACTACATTATATCATTATATCAAAAAGTTGCCCCCATTGCAATAGCTTATGCAAATTTTTTTCGTTTTTATGCGCCGAAAACACCCCGAAATCGTCAAAAATTTAACCTATGTAAAAATATATCATAATTTGTAATTATTGGTAATACTGTATGTAATTAGGCGCTCTTTGTTAATTATTTGTCACAATTTTCGGTTATTTTTTTGACAGTGGCATTTTTTTATAAAAATTGCAAAAAAACGCGCCCTTAATTTCGTGCACTATTTACCACCCAATTTAAACAAACCTCTTGCAATTTGTTTTTTTATTTGCTATAATATTATTGAAGAATTGTTTGTCTTTTCCCATTTTTCACAAAATGGGCAAAAAACACGGCAAAATCGCTAAAAATTAAGCATTTGCGCAACAAAATGCGCGAAATGTCAAGAAAGGAACGGTCCGAAACATGAAAATTCTGGTTATCAACGCCGGAAGCAGTTCTCTGAAGTATCAGCTCTTTGATATGGAGAACGGTCAGGTGCTCGCAAAGGGACTTTGCGAAAAGATCGGCTTGACGGGAGCGATCACCCACAAGCGCCCCGGCAAAGAGACCTACGAGGCAGATTATCCCATGCCTACTCACAACGAAGCCATTGCTCTCGTTCTTAAGCTGCTCACAGACTCCGAGTACGGAGTTATCTCGAGCGTAGACGAGATCAGCGCGGTCGGTCACCGCTTTGCTCACGGCGGCAAGCTCACTAAGTCCTGCCTGCTCGGCGAAGAAGAGATCAAGTACATCGAATCCATCATTCCCATCAATCCCCTTCACGGTCCTCCCGCACTCAAGGGCGTTGCCGCTTGTAAGGCTCTGATGTCAAACACCCCCCACGTAGGAGTTTTCGACACCTCCTTCTACTCGGGATTCGACAAGAAGGCGTATATGTACGCACTTCCTTATGAATGGTACGAAAAGTACGGTGTGCGCCGCTACGGCTTCCACGGAACCAGCCACCGCTTTGTTTCCGCAAAGGCGTGTGAGTTCCTCGGACTTGACTATAACAGCACAAAGATCGTTTCCTGCCACATCGGCTCGGGCTCGTCTATCACCGCAGTCAAGAACGGACAAGCAGTAGATACCTCCCTCGGCTTCACTCCTCAGGAGGGTCTGCCCATGGGTACCCGTTGCGGCTCTATCGACCCCTCGATAGTTCCCTACATCATCGAGCAGACAGGTATGAGCGCAGCTGAGGTAAATGATATAATGAACAAAAAATCGGGACTTCTCGGTGTCTCGGGCGTGTCCAACGACGCGCGCGACGTCTGGGCTGCAGCCGCAGAGGGCAACGAGAGAGCTCAGCTCGCTATGGACCTTCTCGTTCACAACGCGAAGAAGATCATCGGCTCGTACGTAGCCGAGATGAACGGCATCGACGTTCTTATCTTCACCGCAGGTCTTGGCGAAAACGACCGTAAGACAAGAGAACTTATCGCGGAGAATATGGAATTCTTCGGCATCAAGCTCGATAAGGATGCAAACCTTAACGGTCCCAGAGGAGAGAACCTCGTGATCAGCGCACCCGACTCAAAGGTAAAGGTCGTAGTCATTCCCACCGACGAGGAATATATGATCGCGTCCGACACCTACGAGCTCGTTAAATAAGCGACCAATTAAATTGAAATAAATTTTGGAAAGGATATACAAAAATGGCAAAATCACCTTTTGAAATCAAAAAAGAAATCTGTGACATCGGTAAAAGAATTTACGATCACGGCTTCGTAGCAGCAAACGACGGTAACATCTCCGTTAAGGTCGGCCCCAACGAGTACTACTGCACTCCCACGGGCGTATCCAAGGGCTTCATGACCCCCGATATGATCATCAAGATCGACGGTAACGGAAACAAGATCGACGGTAAGCTCAATCCCTCCTCCGAGATCAAGATGCACATGAGAGTTTATCAGGAGCGTCCCGACGCAAACGCAGTCGTTCACGCTCATCCCCCCGTTGCAACCGCTTTCACCGTTGCAGGCGTAGAGCTCGACCAGTACATTCTCCCCGAGGCGATCCTTACCATCGGTAACGTTCCTACCTGTGACTACGGTATGCCCTCCACCATGGAGATCCCCGAGTCCCTTATGCCTTACATACAGAAGCACGACGCATTCCTTCTCAAGAACCACGGTGCTCTTACCGTTGGTAACACTCTTCTCCGCGCTTGCTTCACTATGGAAGAGGTTGAGTTCAACGCAAAGATCAACCTTTACGCTCGTCAGATCGGCGTAGGTAAGAACGCACACATCGAAGAGATCTCCTGCTACGAGCTCGAAAGACTTATGGAGCTCCGTAAGAAGATGGGTCTCCCCGGCAAGCACCCCGGATGCAAGTCCTGCCCCAACAACGGCACTGCAAACTGCAAGTGCAAGGATAACGGCGGCAGCTGCTCTTGCGGCTCTCACTCTGCTCCCGCAGGTGACGACCTCGTTGCTGAGATCACCAGAAAAGTAATCGCTGCTCTCGGTAAGTAATTCGAATTCTACATTATAGTATAGGACTACGGAGATCCGCTCGGCAAGCCGCCGTCGGATATTCAAAAAAGTTATCGAAAGGAGCGTCCGATCATTATGGCAATGAATCTCACAGAGGCACAGATAAATGCTATCGTAGCACGCGTCGTGTCCGAGTTCAAATCTCCCGCCGCACCCACAACTTCGGGTAAGCCGTGGGATTCCACACAGTATAAAGGACGCAAGCTCATCGGCGTTTACGAAACGATGGAGGAAGCCATCGAGGTCGCTAACGCAGGATACAGAGCCGTCCGTTCAATGTCCGTAGCAGACAGAGAAAAGATCATTACGGCAATCCGCCGCTACACACGTGAGGAAGCACACATCCTCGCAGAAATGGGCGTTGCCGAAACCAAAATGGGACGCGTCGACCACAAGTATGCAAAGCATCTTCTCGTGGCGGACAAGACCCCCGGAACAGAGGACATCGTTGAGGAAGCAAGAACAGGCGACAACGGCCTGACGCTCACCGAAATGGCTCCCTTCGGAGTCGTCGGAGCTATCACTCCCTCCACCAACCCCTCCGAGACCGTAATTTGTAACAGTATCGGTATGATCGCAGCAGGCAACGGAGTCGTTTTCAACCCCCACCCCGGCGCGATCGCTACCTCCAACTACGCAGTCGACCTCGTTAACCGCGCGGTCCACAGCGCAGGCGGCCCCGAGGTGCTGGTCGCAAGCGTAGTCAAGCCCACGCTCGACACCGCTAACGTAATGTACAAGCACCCCTCCATCAAGCTTCTCGTCTGCACGGGAGGCCCCGGAGTAGTAAAGGCAGTTCTTTCGTCGGGCAAGAAGGCAATCGGCGCGGGCGCGGGCAATCCCCCCGTTATCGTTGACGACACCGCCGACATCGATAAGGCGGCAAAGGACATCATCGACGGTTGTACCTTCGACAACAACCTGCCCTGCATCGCAGAAAAGGAAGTTTTCGTATTCGACAACGTCGCTGACAGACTCATCGCAGGAATGCTCAAGAACGGCTGTATCAAGCTCACGAAGGCACAGGCAGACGAGCTTGCAAAGATCGTTCTCGTCGAAAAGACCGACAAGAACGGCAAGGTCAAGAAGATCGTCAACCGTGACTGCGTCGGCCGCGACTGCCGCGTGATCCTCGAGAAGATCGGCATCAAGGTCGGTCCCGAGATCCGTTGCGCTATCGCAGAGGTTCCCTTCGAGCACGATTTTGTTCAGGAAGAGCTTATGATGCCTATCCTCGGAATCGTTCGCGTCAAGAACATCAACGAGGCGATAGACCTTGCGGTTAAGGCAGAGCACGGCAACCGCCACACTGCTCACATGCACTCGAAGAACATCGACAACCTCACCGCATTCGCTCGTGCGGTCGAGACCACTATCTTCGTAAAGAACGCTCCCTCCTATGCCGGCATCGGCTTTGGCGGCGAGGGTCATACCACCTTTACGATCGCAGGTCCTACCGGTGAAGGTATTACCTCGGCGCGCAGCTTCACAAGAAAGCGCCGCTGCGTAATGGTCGATAGCTTCAGAATCATCTAAAATCTACGAAAGGATACATAGAGATGGATATCACAGCTTCTCAGATCGAAAGCATCGTTCGTTCCGTGATCAACTCTATGGGCGCGGGCAATGCCCCCACGGCAAACGGTCCCCTCCCCAAGACTGCTCACGTTGCAATGCTTACCGGTGAAAAGAAAATAGAGCTTCAGGAAATTCCCCTTCCCGAGCTCGGCGATAACGATATTCTCGTCAAGGTCGAGGGCGCAGGAATCTGCGGAACCGACGTTCACGAGTGGAAGATGGACCCCTTCGGTCTTGTTCCCGTAATTCTCGGACACGAGGGTACCGGTGAAGTAGTTTATCTTGGCAAAAACGTCAAGTGCGACACCGCAGGAAAGTCGCTTAAGGTCGGCGACAAGATCGTAACCTCGGTCATCAGCTGCGGCGAATGCTACGCCTGCCGTATGGTGCCCGGAAGAACAAACCTCTGCGACAATCAGGGCGTTTTCGGTCTTATCGGTGACAAGAGAGGTCAGGCAGAAGGCAACCGCGCAAACGGTTGGTTCGCTGACTATATGGTTATTAAGGGAGGTAAGGGCGTTACCTATTTCCAGGTCAACGAGCTTAACCTCAAGCAGAGAATGATCCTTGAGCTTGCTTGCGTTTGCGTACACGCACTCGAGCGCAGCCAGAGCACAGGACTTCTCAACTTCGGCTCCAAGGTTCTCGTACAGGGCTGCGGTCCCGTTGGTCTGGTTATGATCACGGTTCTCCGCGCAGCAGGTATCAACCACATCATCGCGGTTGACGGAAACGAGGACAGACTTAAGGTAGCACAGAAGATGGGCGCTAAAACAACCATCTGCTTCAAGAGACCCGACGAGGACACTCTCGAAAAGAGAGTTGCAAAGGTCAAGGCCGTTGCAAACAACGTCGGTGCAGACTTCGCATTCCAGTGCACAGGCGCTCCCATCGCGGCAGCTGATATTTACAGCTACATCCGTCGCGGCGGCGGAATGTGCGAGATGGGCTTCTTCGTAAACAACGGCGAATACAAGGTAAATCCCCACTTCGCTATGTGTAACAAGGAGATCAACATCGTCGGCTCGTGGGACTACTCCGCAGAGGACTATCCCAAGACCGTGGCATTCCTCAAGCAGTGCCAGGAAATGAACATTCCGATCGAGGATCTTATCACTCACTCCTTCCCTCTCGACAAGATGAACGAGGCTATGGAAACAAACGTAGCGCAGAAGGGTATTAAGATCTGCTATATAAATGACTGATCAGGAGTCAGAGTATGGCACAGGCACTCGGAATGATTGAGGTCTACGGCTACACGACCTCGATAGTAGTAGCAGACTTGGTGGCAAAGACCGCCGACGTCAAGGTTGTAGCCATTGATAAGAATAAGCCCGCAAACGCGGAGGCGTGCGCGGTACCGCTTGTTATGGTAGTCAAGTTTATGGGCAACGCGGGAGCAGTTCAGTCGGCTCTTGACGCGGGTGTCGAGGAAGCGAAGAACCGCGGACTTTACATAACCTCCAAGGTCATCGCAGGTCTTGACGATCAGGTACAGTGGTTCGCGGATCTCAACGCAACGGGCAAGGATAAGCTTCGCAATATGGAGCTTTCCGAATAAACAAGTTTTAAAAAATAAGAACATAAAAAAGGAGATTTTTTATCATGAACGAAGCATTAGGAATGGTTGAGACCAGAGGTCTCGTAGCAGCAATCGAGGCAGCAGATGCTATGGTTAAGGCAGCAAACGTACAGCTCATCGGCTCCGAGAAGATCGGTAGCGGACTCGTATCCGTTATGGTTCGCGGCGACGTTGGCGCAGTAAAGGCAGCAGTTGAAGCAGGCGGCGCAGCAGCAAGCAGACTCGGCGAGGTTATCGCAACTCACGTTATCCCCAGACCTCACACCGACGTAAACAAGCTCCTCCCCACACTTGGTTAATTTTAGGCTTCGCCAAAAATTAACGTGAAATTTGTCCTTCGGACAAGTGATATGCGACAAGTCGCGTGATATTCTCCGCAAACGGAGAGTGATATGTCGCTTGCGCGCAAGCGACGTGAAGGTTAGCGAAAGACACAAAAGCTTGTCCGAGGACAGATCAAATTACTTAGGAGACGAAACTATGGAAAAAGCAATTGCACTGCTTGAAGTTCAAGCTATGGTTACGGCTATAGTCGGACTTGACGCAATGGTTAAGACGGCGGACGTTAAGCTCATCCACGTCGAAAAGCGCTTGGGCGGAAGACTTGTGACAGTTGTTGTTGAAGGTACCGTTTCGGCGGTAACTGCCGCACTTGAGGCGGGAGTTGAAGCCGCACAGGCAGTCGGAAACGTAATGTGCAAGGAAGTAATTGCACGTCCCCACCCCGACATCATAAAATTCATCAAGAGTGACAAGGGTGTTTGATCTTAAACCTCTTTCATTATAAGCGCTCGCAAGAGCAACACAAAATTTTAAAAAAAATTTATCCAAAAAGGAGATTTTTATCATGAATGAAGCATTAGGAATGGTTGAGACCAGAGGTCTCGTAGCAGCTATCGAGGCAGCAGATGCTATGGTTAAGGCAGCTAACGTACAGCTTATCGGTTCCGAGAAGATCGGTAGCGGACTCGTATCCGTTATGGTTCGCGGCGACGTTGGAGCAGTAAAGGCAGCAGTTGAGGCAGGCGGCGCAGCAGCAGCTAACCTCGGCGAAGTTATCGCTACTCACGTTATCCCCAGACCTCACACCGACGTTAACAAGCTTCTCCCCACCCTTGGTTAATTCTTACCAAACAAGAATCTATCAAGCACTTAAAAAGGTGGCGTGACGCTTAAAGGCACGTCGTGCTCTCTGCCCATCAAAAATGGGCAGAGAGCCACCCCCAAAAACAATAATTTTCGTATAAAAGCGTTTAAACATTGAATTTGACCGTTTTTATATGAAAATTATCGCAAAAAATCGAAAGGAACGTAAAAAATGAGCATTTCGAACAAGGATATTGAAAATATCGTCAAAAAGATAGTACTGGAAATGGCTGGCGAGACCGCCAAGGGCGGCAACGAGATCCCCGTAGGAATCTCCAACCGTCACATTCACCTGACCAAAGAGGATCTCGAGACCCTTTTCGGTGCGGGTTACGAGCTTACTCATCTTAAGGATCTTTCCCAGCCCGGTCAGTACGCCTGCAAGGAAACGTTGACCATCGTCGGTCCCTCCATGAGAGCTATCGAGGGTGTCAGAGTGCTTGGTCCTCTGCGTAAGGCAAGCCAGGTCGAAATTTCCGTGACCGACTCTTACGTTCTCAAGGTAAAGCCCCCCGTTCGCGAGTCGGGCAAGCTTGACGGAAGCGCACCTATCACGATCATCGGTCCTAAGGGTATCGTAAGACTCAATCAGGGCTGTATCATAGCAAACCGCCATATCCACATGAGTCCCGACGACGCGGCTCGCTTCGGAGTCAAGGACGGCGACTATATCGACGTTGACGCAATGAGTGGCACCAAGCGTACTCGCTGGTTCGACGTTCAGGTCAGAGTACACCCCGATTTCCGCCTCGAAATGCACGTCGACACCGACGATGCAAACGCGGTCGGCTTCAAGAACGGATCTACCGTTACTCCCGTAAAGTAAGAGGTAAAGAAAGATGTTAAAAGGAAAAGTAATAGGCAATATCGTATCGACCAACAAGCTCGACAAGCTCGTAGGATACAAGTTCCTTGAAATTCAGGTTATTGAAAAGAACGAGCTGACCGACAAGTTCATCGTTGCAGTAGATCGCACGGTGAGCGCAGGTATCGGCGAGGAGGTTCTCGTAACCACGGGAAGCAGCGCGCGTGTAGCCGTTGGAGATGCAAATTCTCCCGTCGACGCAGTCGTTGTAGGAGTAGTCGATAAAAAACAGAGCTAATAGATCAGATACATAGAAACAGAGGAAGATTATGTCTTTAGATGAACTCAAAAAAATAATGCAAGACCACAGCATCGTCGGTGCGGGCGGCGCGGGATTTCCTTCCTACGCAAAGCTTGCCGAGGGCGCTGAGTTCTTGGTCATCAACTGCGCGGAATGTGAGCCCTTGATCTACACAGACTTCATGCTTATGCGTGAAAAAATGGACAAGATCGTCGGCGGCGCACAGATAATAATGGAAAACACGGGGATCAAGCACACCTTCATCTCTATCAAGGAACACAGAGGTCACATGCTCGGATACACCGACGGTCAGGTTCTCGGCGAGGGTGTTTCGGTCAAGCTTCTCCCTAACGTATATCCTATGGGTGACGAGATCAACCTCATCTACGAGACCACGGGTCGCGTAGTAAAGCCGGGTTGTCTCCCTATCACCTCGGGCATCATCGTTTTCAACGGTGAGACCGTATACAACGTATGGCGTGCTTATAATATGAACCGTCCCGTCGTTTCCGACTGGTTCACGATCGGCGGCGATATCCCCAAGCGTTACGTCGTAAAAACCCCTATCGGCACTCGCCTCAAGGACGTTTTCGATATGCTGGGCGTAACCTTTAACACTGATACCCACGCTATCATCAACGGCGGACCCTCTATGGGTAGGATAGACGACCTTAACTCGATCGTAGTAAACAGAACCTCGAAGAGCTTCCTTATTCTTCCCAAGACTGCCCGTGCGGTCAAGAATAAGCAGGTACATATAGAAGATATGCTTCGCCGCGCGGCTTCGGCTTGTTGCGGATGCTCGAGATGCACCGAGATGTGTCCGAGACACACATTGGGTTACCCCATCGAGCCCCACAAGATGATCAGAGTCGCAAACGGAAACGCTGCAGTCGATCATCCCGAGCTCGTAACCACGGCATCGCTCTGCTGCTCTTGCGGAATCTGTGCCGAGGTCTGCTGTCAGGAGATATCCCCCAAGGACGTTATCCTCAACCTCAAGGGCATTCTCGCAAAGAACAAAATGAGATTTACCCCCACGGGCGAGGAATACAAGGTTTCGGAGGATCGCCCGAACCGCATGATCGCTTCTCACCGTTGGGAAGATATGCTGAACGTTCACCAATACGACGTTGTTCCCGAATTCGTATTCGAAAAGCTCAAGGTCAAGAGAGTTGAGGTCCCCATGGGCACTCACATCGGCGCAAAGGCTCTCCCCATCGTTAAGGTCGGAGATATGGTCGAGGAGGCACAGCGTATAGCTGACGCGGCTCCCGGCTTGTCGATCCCCCAGTTCGCATCGATCTCGGGTAAGGTTACCTACGTTGACGAAAACAAGGTCGTCATCGAGGCAGTTTAACGGTTTTATCGTAAGAAAGGATTACATAAATGTATCAGGCAATAGGTGTAATTGAACTTAAAAGTATAGCAAAGGGTATCGAGGCTACCGATGCCGCGCTCAAGAGCGCAGGCGTAAGAGTAGTCACCGCCCACGCGGCTTGTCCCGGAAAGTACGAGATCATTCTCACGGGTACTATCTCCGACGTAACGAGCGCAGTCGACCACGTAAAGAGCCGCTTTGACGAGAAGCTCGTCGACTCCTCTATTATGGGTCGCATCGATCCTCAGGTCATCACTGCCCTCTTTGGCACTGCTCCCACCGAAAAGAAAGGAAGTCTCGGTATTATCGAGACCTTCTCCGCCGCGTCTATCATCAAAGCGGCTGATATCGCAGTCAAGACCGCAAAGGTCTCGATCTTCGAGCTCCGTACCTCTCGCGGTATGGGCGGTAAGGGCGTTTGCCTCGTAACAGGTGACGTCGGTGACGTTACCGCCGCAGTTGAGGCAGGTGCACAGCACGCAAAGGATCAGGGAGTATTCTTCGGAAGCTCCGTTATCGCCGCTCCCCACGCTGAACTCTGGGATCAGATGTAAAAAGAGAGAGGAAGGCGCGTTCGAGAAACTTTTTTGAAAAAAAGTTTCTCGAGCTCTTCAAAAAACTTCCCGAAGGATAGATTAAGTACGGACGGTTTTGGTTATAAAACGGTTGCGGTATTTGTTTTGTCCTTCTGCTATCGTGTTGATAGCGAAATTAAGCTTGTATATCAGTTAATTTGCAGTTTACCCTATAAAATGACCTCAAAAAGCACCTTACAGGAAGTTTTTTGGAGGTTTGGAACCTTTTTCTCAAAAAAGGTTCCAAGAAAAAGGAGAACAAACTTATGAGTCAGATTAAATTTGTAATAGAAAAAAGCCCGAGAATTCAGAGGCTTATTGACCATCTTTATGCCAATATGCCCGAGATCGAGGCTGACAGAGCCGAGCTCATAACCGAGAGCTACAAGGAGACCGAGGGTCTTCCTATCGTCAAGAGACGCTCGGCGGCATTCCGTCACATTATGGAGAACATTCCGATCGTGATCCGCCCCGACGAGCTTATCGTAGGAAGCAACTCGATCGCCCCCCGCGGATGTCAGACCTTCCCCGAATACTCTTTTGAGTGGCTTGAAAAGGAATACGACACGGTCGCTACACGTGAGGCAGACCCATTCTACATATCCCCCACCACAGTTGAAAGACTTAAGAGGGTCTACCCCTATTGGAAGGGCAAGACCGTAAGCGATCTCGCGGCTCAGTCGATGGACCCCGAGGTTCTTGACGTCTTCCTCAACCACGGCGTATTTACCGTCGGCAACTACTTCTACAACGGTATCGGTCACATCAACGTAGACTACGCAAAGGTTATTAACAAGGGACTCGAAGGTGTTATCGAGGAGACAAAGGCGGCACTTGCTAAGCTTTATATTGGAAACGGCGACTATCTGCGCCGCAAGAACTTCCTTGAATCTGTGATCGAGAGCTGTGAAGCGGTCATCACCTATGCAAAGCGCTATTCCGCACTTGCAATGCAGGAGGCGCAGAACTGCAACGACAGCACCCGCAGAGCCGAGCTTATAAAGATCTCCGAGAACTGTGCTCGCGTTCCCGCAAAGCCCGCAAGAAGCTTCTACGAGGCTTGTCAGGCATTTTGGTTCATTCAGCAGCTCCTTCAGTGCGAGTCGAGTGGACACTCGATCTCCCCCGGACGCTTCGACCAGTATATGTATCCTCTCTTCAAGCAGGATATCGACGCAGGCAGACTTACACACGAGCAGGCGCAGGAATATCTCGATTGTATCTGGGTCAAGCTCAACGATCTTAACAAGGTCAGAGACGCGGCAAGTGCCGAGGGCTTTGCAGGATACGGTCTGTTCCAGAACCTTATCGTCGGCGGACAGAACGAGGAAGGAGTCGACGTCACAAACGACCTCTCTTATATGTGTATGGAAGCAACTATGCACGTCCGTCTGCCCCAGCCCTCTCTTTCGATCCGCGTATGGAACTGCTCTCCCCACGATCTGCTTATCAAGGCGGCAGCCGTAACCCGCGAGGGTCTCGGTGTTCCCGCATTCTATAACGACGAGGTCATCATTCCCGCTATTATGGCGAGAGGCCTCACGCTTCAGGACGCTCGCGACTACTGTATCATCGGTTGCGTTGAGCCCCAGAAGGGCGCAAGAACTGACGGCTGGCACGACGCGGCATTCTTCAACATGTGCCGTCCTCTCGAGCTTGTCTTCTCGAACGGTTACGACAAGGGCGAGCTTATCGGTCTTCAGACGGGAGACGTCGAAAAGATGACTTCCTTCGAGGAGTTCTTCGACGCTTACAAGGCGCAGGAGCTTCATATGATCGAAATGATGGTCCACGCTGATAACGCAGTCGACTACGCGCACAGCGTTCGTTGTCCTCTGCCCTTCCAGTCCTGCCTGTGCAACGACTGTATCGAGCGCGGCGTATCGCTTCAGGAAGGCGGCGCGCACTACAACTTCACAGGTCCTCAGGGCTTCGGTATCGCAAATATGACCGACGCGCTTCTCGCTATCAAGACCCTCGTCTTCGAGCAGAAGAAGGTGACCATGGCAGAGATGAAGCAGGCGCTTGCCGACAACTTCGGTAAGGGCATTATGCAGAAAAAGGCGATCGAACTCACCACAGAGGTCGCAAAGCAGCTTGATGCTCAGGGAGTTGACGTCAACGAGGCGGCTATCAGAACTATCTACGACAGCATCACGGGCGCAACTCACATTTCCGACGCAAAGAAGGCAAGATATCAGGAGATCCTTGATATGATCAACGCCCTTCCCAAGTACGGCAACGATATTCCCGAGGTCGACGCGTTCGCGCGCGAGGTCGGAAACACCTATACAAAGCCCTTCGAGAACTTCACCAACAACCGCGGCGGTATGTTCCAGGCAGGTCTCTATCCCGTATCGGCTAACGTTCCGCTTGGCTATCAGACAGGCGCAACTCCCGACGGCAGACTTGCATACACTCCCATCGCGGACGGCGTAGGCCCCGCTTCGGGCAGAGACGTCAAGGGCCCCACTGCAACCGCAAACTCGGTCGCAAAGCTCGACCACGGAATTGCCTCCAACGGAACTCTCTTCAACCAGAAGTTCCATCCCTCCGCGCTCACGGGTATGGCAAGCCTCGAAAAATTCGTCGCTTACCTGCGCGGATACTTCGATCAGAAGGGTATGCACGTTCAGTATAACGTAGTCTCCAAGGAGACCCTCCTCGACGCGCAGAAGAACCCCGAAAAGTATAAGAACCTTGTCGTAAGAGTCGCAGGCTACAGCGCACTCTTTACTACCCTCTCACGCTCGCTCCAGGACGATATCATCAACCGTACCGAGCAAAGCGGACTGTAAAGAGAGAGGCGAATGCGGAACCCTTTTTAAAGGAAAAAGGGTTCCGCGCCTCCCAAAAACCTTCAATTAGGATAGCGAAAACGGCAGACGGATTAATTTCTTAAATGGGCTTAATCCATTTTTGAAAGTTTCGCTCAAGCCTTTTCAAAGGCTTGTCCGAGCCGCCGGGATCGGCGGTCGCCTCCGCAGAGGCGAAATCTCTCCTATGCGTTTTTCTTTTTGCATTACTTTTTCTTTTTGCGCCTCCTGTGTCAAAAAGAAAAAGTAATATTAAAAACCTTGAATAAGGATAGTAATGATTACAAAAAGTCATTTCGCTACACGGCGTAGTGAAATAAAATAGCAAAAATTATTACTCGCCTTATTTGAAGTTTTTGGAATTCTTAAAACCCGAAGTTTGCATAGCAAACTCGCAGAGTAAACCGCTTGCGGTTTACGTAGGTTTTTCTCAAAAAGGTTTTAAGTCGCCGAAGGCAAAATTCACGAAAGGAGACCGAAGTGAAAAGCATATACGAACAAACGGGACGTATCTTTGACATTCAAAGATATTCGATTCACGACGGTCCCGGAATAAGAACGATAGTCTTCCTCAAGGGCTGCTACCTCCGTTGCAAGTGGTGCTGCAACCCCGAATCGCAGGAATACGGCATACAGGAAATGATCCGCGGAGGCAAAAAAGAGATAATGGGACGTGACGTCACAGTTGCCGAGGTCATGGACGAGATCGCAGCCGACCGCATCTACTACGCTCGAAGCGGCGGCGGACTGACGCTTTCGGGCGGCGAGTGTATGGCACAGCCCGAGTTTGCCGAGGCGCTTCTGCGCGCGGCACACGACTACGGCTTCAACACAGCGATCGAAACGACCGCTTTCGCAAGCCGAGAGGTCGTACAAAGACTGCTCCCCCACGTCGACCATTTCTTGATGGACATCAAGCACATGAATTCCGACAAGCACGAGGAATTCACCTCGCAGCGAAACGAAAAGATCCTTGAAAACGCAAAATATATCGCCGAAAACGCAAATCACCTCGTGATCCGCGTTCCCGTAGTCCCCACCTTCAACGCTACCCCCTCCGAGATAGCCGATATCGCACGTTTTGCAGACTCTCTGCCTAACGTGACCGAGCTTCACCTGCTCCCCTATCACCGTCTCGGTCAGGACAAGTATACGGGACTCGGCAGAACCTATCTGCTTGACGGCATCGCCCCCCCAACCGCTGACACAATGAATATGCTACTCGAGACAGCGCAAAGCGTGTCGACAAAGCTGCACGTACAGATCGGCGGATAAATCGCAACAACACCATCAAGTTGATTAAAACGAGGATATATATCCTATCCTTATTGAAAGTTTTTGGAAAGCTTGAAAACCTTTTTCCCAAAAAGGTTTTCAAAAAAAGAGGTTAATTATGTCTCAAAATTTCGAATTCCAAGATAAAATGCGAATAGTGCAGGAGTTGGTGCCCGGTCGCCAGATCACTCTTGCCCATATTATCGCTAACCCCGACCCCACGCTCTATCAGAAGCTTGGTCTTGATCCCAAGCTCGACTACGAAAAAGCGGCTATCGGCGTTCTTACCGTCAGTCCCGCCGAGACTGCGGTCATTACCGCCGATATCGCGCTCAAATCCTCGGGCGCTGACCTCGGTTTCGTCGATCGCTTCTCGGGAACCCTCATTATCACGGGTAAGGTCGCAGAGGTCGAAGCATCCTTTACCGCAATTACCGAGTATTTCAGAAACGTTCTCAAGTTCTCGGTTTGCGAGATGACAAGAACGTAAGGGGAGCGCGCGTGTTACTTTTCTTGAAATGAAAACAGCAAACTCGCAAGCGAGATTTGCACGAGTTTGCCTATGGCAAACTTTGTAACCAAAAGAATTTCCCCACAAAAAATATTTAACACACTATCCCATCTTATATTGTAAAATGGGGAAACCAAAGACTATCCTTATTGGAGTTTTTTGGTGCTACCTTTTTTGCAAAACCCTCTATAATCCCATCTCCAATCGTAAAATGGGTAACACAAAAACTATCCTTCGGGAAGCTTTTTGGCTACCTTTTTCTCGAAAAAGGTAGGAAAAATATGAAAAAACTGATACTAATGGGGCGCGTAGCCGCGGGCAAGACCACCTTGACCCAAGCCTTAAAGGGCGAGCAGCTCCACTATTGCAAAACTCAATATATAAATTATATGGACACGATCATCGACACTCCGGGCGAGTACACCGAGGTGCACACGTTGGCGGCGGCGTTGGCGGTCTATTCATACGAGGCTGACGTTATCGGACTTGTAGTAAGCGCGAACGAGCCGTTCTGCGTATTTCCGCCGAACTGTGTCCACCACGTCAACCGCGACGTCATCGGTATAATTTCGGGAATCGACAAGCCCGACGCCAACGTGCCGCTTGCAGAGCGCTGGCTGAAGAACTGCGGACTCAAGAGCGAAAAGCTTTTTTACGTCAGCTCCTACACCCGCGAGGGCTTGGACACGATCATCGACTATCTCAATCAATAATAAATATATTTGGAGGAAGCTATGGCTCAGACCAAAACGATCTGCTTCGCCAATAACAAGGGCGGAAGCGGAAAATCCACCACGTGTGCAAACGTGGGATACTCATTGAGCACTCTCGGTAAAAAGGTGCTTCTCATCGACGCAGATATGCAGATGAACCTCACTCTGCAATTTTTCGACGACGAAAAATCGCTCGAAATGGCAAAGGGAGATAAAAACCTCTATATCGGCGTGGTTGAGCAAAAGGATCTGACCGATTTCGTCGTTCCCACCGAATATGAAAATCTCGACCTGATCCCCTCGTCCACCCTGATGAGTGGAATTGAATTTCAACTTTTCACCAAATGGCAAAGAGAATTCATTCTCCGTCAAGGGCTGAAAAAGATCAAGGAATCGGGCAAATACGACTACATCCTCATCGATGCGCCCCCCACGCTTGGTTGCTGGGTCATGAACATTATGTGCGCGTCGGACAAGCTCGTAATTCCCGTTGAGGCATCGCCCTGGGGACTGTTCGGTCTTGCCAATATGTTTGAATTTTACGAGCAGGTCAAGCTCATCTCCCCCTCGCTTGAAATCCTCGGAATTGCGATCACAAAAGCAAGCGAGCGCAAAAATTATTTCAAGCAGACCGTCGAGACCCTCTCGTCGCTTGATAACGTTCGCCTGCTGTCATCAATAATCCGTATCGACAGTACGGTAGAATGGTCGCAGGACAACAGTAAACCCGTTATGGCTTATAAGCGCACCAGCCGCGCCGCGCTGGAATATATGGAAATGGCAAAGGAGATCATGAAATATGCCGATAGGTAAGGACAGCATCACGAAAAGAGTAGCAAAGCAGACCCCCGCAAACGAGATCGTAACCGAGACCCTGACCCCTCCGCAGACGGAAGACAAAAATATTGCTCCCGAGCTCGTAGCAACCGTTGGTGTAGCTCCCGCAAAGACCGCCAAAAAAGCGCCTGCCAAGAAGACGGCAACCGCCACAAAGGCAACTAACACCAAGACAACGGCATCGAAAGCAACAACCGCAAAGTCAACTGCCGAGAAAAAGCCTGCAGCTCCCAAAAAGACCGCAAGCAAGCCCGCCGAGGCAAAGACAGTCGAGACCACCGTGCTTGCGAACGTCGCTCCTGAGACCGTAGAAAAGGTCATCGGCCACAAGGAAGACGAAAAGTACGAGAAGGTCCAGATCGGTCAAAAAATGCCCGATTTCCTGCTTTAATAAGATCACAAAACAGAGAAGGCAAAAACCTTCTCTGTTTTTTTCAAAATCCGTTAAAGTATTAAATAAAATATTAAATATTCTTAAAAATCTCCATTTTGTGTTTACTTTTGACAATATATTTGATATAATTAACCAACTTATTATGACTTCATTGGAGGCAACCTATGCTTTGGGGTTCTTACGGACTTGTCCACATCATAACCTTGATCATCTCCGCTTGTATAATATTGGGAATATACTTTATTCTCCGCAACCGAAGCGAGAAAACAAAGGTGATAGTACTGTTTATCCTTTCGCTCAGCGGTCTTGCCGCTATAATTTTCAATCTCGTGACCTGGGGCACGCCGCTTGAATATCTCCCCTTCCATATGTGCTCTATCACCGCACTTATTTTGCCGTTCGCGATCCTCACAAGAAGCAAGATCTTTTCAAATCTTCTTCTTTTCTGGTGTCTCGGCGCGGCAATGGCAATAATCTGCAATCAGGGACAGGCAAATTACGTGATTCCGTCGGCAACCTTTTTCTTCTATTACATACCGCACACGCTCGAATTCGGCATCCCGATATTGATGTTTGCGCTTAAGATAGTGAAAAAGGACGTGCGTTGCATCGCCTCAACCGTCGTATTAACGATGGCTATATACACCCTCGTTCACTTTATCAACCTCGCGATCAACAGCTATTGTGTGGCTAACGCCATCACAAATCCCTCGGGCGAGATCATACAGGTCAATTATATGTATTCCCTGTTCGCCCCCGTACCGCTTATGCAGGCTATGTATAATCTGATCCCCCATTCGTACTGGTATATGTATGTGGTCGTCCCCTTTGTCGTGATCTACCTCGGTGTCGTCTACCTGCCCGAGATCATTTCTCTGATAAAGTCGCGCAAGGCAAAATCAAACTGATCGAATCAAGCAAAACGAAGAAAACATACCCTGGCTTCTTAATTACAGCTTTTGAGAATTAAAGGCTACGAGTATTGCGAAGATAAAGAAAGACGCGAGAGCATTTCGGTGCTTCTCGTGTTTTTCTTTTTGCGGATTTGCGGATTTTCCGTTTATATAGTAACAGATCAATATAGATCTGCAGTCCTCGCCCACTAAAGTGCGAGGACTATGTATTTAGACGATCTTTATGCCAATATCAAAAAAATTAACACGGCATTTACAGAAAATGTGGTATAATAATATAGAACAAAGAGCCCTGCACAAAAGAATTCTATTTGTTGGAAAGAAGGTACTACGCAATGAATATTGCTAAAATAATGATTCCTAAATGCTTTACAACGTTTCTAAATGATAATCAGACCGTTCGACAGGGATGGGAGATCATGACGAGAAACGGATATACGGCGATACCCGTTATTGATGCGGAGCACCACTACATAGGCTGCGTAAGCGAAGGAGATTTTCTGCGCCATATACTCAGTGTTGGCTCATTGGACAAACGGGATATGGAAAAACACAGAATCAAAGAACTGGTGCGATTGGATTTTTGTCCTCCGCTAAATATTGATGCAAGTGAAGCTGATGTGATCGATTCTTCGCTAAAGCAAAACTTCGTTCCCATCGTTGACAGCAGAAATACGTTGTGCGGCATTCTGACCCGTCGGGTAGTAATTGAATATCTTGCTAAGAAGAACGGAATTGCTCCTTCGTGAGTCTTCGTCCAAGCGGTATGGTTTTGATAACTGTACCGCTTTTTTCTTCCTTATTGAAAAAAATAAATTTGTGTCATCTTTATACAATCTTAATATCACCCCGCAGAGTGCTAACGTCGTCTTTATCTGTTTTATTGTAAAATACATATAGTAAAAACAGTATAAGGAGAGGTGTATAATGCGGCCTTTACATAGATTTAAGCTGTCATCATTCCAAGTAATTTTACTTGGCTTTGCAGCAGTAATATTGATCGGAGCGTTTCTGTTGATGCTCCCTATATCGAGTAAACAAGGAATTATAACACCCTTTAGTGACGCTATCTTTACTTCAACCTCGGCTGTGTGTGTAACGGGACTTATCGTACAGGATACGGCAACCTATTGGTCGTATTTCGGACAGGCGGTCATCCTTATTCTCATTCAGATCGGCGGTTTGGGTGTCGTAACGGTTGCGGCTTCGGTATCTATTCTATCGGGCAGAAAGATCGGTCTTGGACAGCGAAGCACGATGCAGGAGGCAATGTCAGCCCCAAGCGTAGGCGGCATTGTCCGTCTTACTTGGTTTATTCTCAAAGGTGTGCTGATCGTTGAAGTCATTGGAATGCTCGCTATGCTTCCAGTATTCTGTATCGACTACGGAGCAAAAGGAATATGGATGGCGGTGTTCCACTCCATATCGGCGTTCTGCAACGCAGGCTTCGACGTGATGGGAGAGGTCAGCGGACAGTATTCGTCACTTACCGCCTATGCTGCGCATCCTGTAATTAGCATTGTAATTATGCTGCTCATCATAATCGGCGGTATCGGCTTCTTGACTTGGGAGGATATATACAGAAATAAATTGCGTGTCAAAAAATACCGCACGCAAAGTAAGATTATACTTGCGATGACGGGGGCACTGATATTCATTCCCACGCTGTATTTCTTCTTCTGTGAGTTTGAAGGATATACTATCGGTGAACGAATATTGCTATCTCTATTTCAAGCAGTAACGCCGAGAACGGCAGGCTTCAATACGGCAAATCTCGGACTTATCGGTGAGGTTGGACTCTTACTTATGATCTTCTTGATGCTTGTGGGTGGCTCGCCCGGATCAACCGCAGGCGGTATGAAAACCACAACTCTTGCCGTTCTGTTTGCTTCCGCAACCTCGGTATTCCGTAAAAAAGAGAACGCACAGATGTTTAAGCGCCGAATTGCAGATGATACAGTCAAGCACGCCTCGGCGATCTGTCTTTTGTATATCGTACTGTTCTTGCTCGGCGGTGCAGTCATAAGTGCTGTTGAGGGATTGCCTCTTATGACCTGCCTTTACGAAACGGCTTCGGCAATCGGTACTGTCGGTCTTTCACTCGGCATAACCCCCTCGCTCGGTACTGTATCACAAATTATTTTAATTGCTCTGATGTTCTTCGGACGTGTCGGAGGACTTACCTTGATATACGCCACCTTTGGCGGTACAAAGAAAAATATATCGAAGCTACCGATAGATAAGGTAACGGTAGGATAAGGAGAAAATACTATGAAGCATAAATCAATTCTGCTCGTAGGAGTGGGTAACTTCGGAAAGCATATTGCGAGAAAATTCAATGAGCTTGGACACGACGTAATGGCAATAGATCAGGATGAAGAACGCATCAATGACGTGATGCCACTCGTAACGAGCGCACAGATCGGTGACAGCACAAACGAGGACTTCCTTCGCACTCTCGGTGTGGACAATTATGACGTGTGTATTGTGACCATCGGCGGCGATTTCCAAAGCTCGCTTGAAACGACGTCCTTGCTAAAGGAGCTTGGAGCGAAAAAGGTGGTCTCCCGTGCAGAGCGCGACGGTCAAGCAAAATTCCTTCTCCGCAACGGCGCT
>JAFXHH010000021.1 GCA_017536475.1 Clostridia bacterium | reverse complement strand
TCGCACAGCTCCTTGAGAGTTATTCCCTTGTCGTAGCTTGCTCTCATATAGCTCTTTTCATTGCTGTCGATCGTACTCAGCATATAGAAGCGCTCTCCACTCTCCTCGACCTCTTCCTTCTTCGATTGAGGTGCGGCGGCACCGTCATAAGAGATCTTATACTCTACCGCGCCCGACTGACCCTTTTCCTTGGCGATAATGGCGATAACTATGACCGCTATTGCCGCCAGGACTACGAAAAGGTAAACGATTATCGCACCGGGAGAGGAAATAAGCTCCGTGAGAGACAGCAATGCCGTTAAAGCATTGGACATTATAAAATTAAACATTTATATCTCCTTGATCCTGACCTTCGTTTGTGTCCGAAATATCGGCTGAAGGCTCGTCATTTTCGGTTGCGGCAGCCTCTGACTCGTCAGCGGTTGCTTTGTCCTCTGCTATCTTGACTTCATTTTCAACGTACGAAGCCTTTTTTGCCTTACCTTCAGTATCTGAAGCCTTGGCAATCTCGGGAACTGCGAAATTGTCTTTTTTATAGGTCTCGGCATTTTTCAATACCTCGGCGCACTTGACCATATCGTCATCGCCGAATACCGCGTCGAATATTTCCGTAAGCGAATCGCCGTTCTCGGTCTTCTTACCGCTTGCCGCAAGTATTGCCGCAGGCATGAGCTTGATCGCCATAGCGACGTCAACGCTTTGCTTTGTGTCAAGTCCTGCCGCCATAAGAGCTGCCGCGCACTTTTCAAATGCCAGACACATCTTATTATTTATCGCAAACGTGGGCTCAAGACTCTTTACGCGCTTTTCAAGGGAATCGATCTTCTTCCAGAGGTCCTCGGCGACAACGAACTTATTTACAGCACGCTCACTGATATAATCTATCTGGTAGAAGAAGAAATTGCCAAAATCGGAGTGCTTGTTCGAGGGCGTTGTCTTTGCTGCGGGAATGCGATTTACGGTAGCGATCTCGGAAATGAGGTTGGGGATCATATCATAGCATTCTCCGATAGCAAGATTGACCGCAAACCATATATTTTGAGGGAGATAGTAGGTTATTTCTTTGTTACGATCATTATGTGCTGTAACAGAGGTATTACCAAGGGGATTTTTCGCGTACTTGACGTAGGGAGTAAAATATCCCATCATATTTTCGGTCCTGACGCCGTCAAGAGCCGCTATATGTAATCTTTCTTTGGCATTTAATGCGCCTTCGATAGCATAGGCAAGGTTTCTCTTGACGCGATGACCTTCTTCATCAAGGGCAAAAAGTGCACTTTCCTCATTGACGTAAGAACCATCTACCTTGTCGATATAGGTCTTTGTTCCAAAATAATCCGAAAGCACGGAGATCAGGCTCTTGAAATCCTCGGAGCTCATATCCTTGAATACCAAGAGTCTTGAGGAGGATACTGCCGCAAAAATGCTCTTTACCACATCCTCGTCAAGTATAAGTCCGCGCTCAAGCGCAAACTCCTTGAAATCCTTGGACGCGCGAGCAAAATCAAGCTTTTTGTCAACGTATTTGAGCGACTCGTCGTACACCTTGCGAGCTTTTACGGCAACCTCGCGAGTATCGTTCTGATGCTCGGGCTCTACGTCAAACTCGGTTCTGAACATCGCTGCCGCAGAAAATTCGGGGAGCTGCTCCGCATCCTCAAACTGCTTCTGATTTTCCTTTGCGATCATTTCTCTTTCTTTGCCATACTCTCTGTTCTTTTCAACGGCGTCGATAATAAAGAAAATTATGCCCACTACAGCCAAAATCGCCGTAAGAACTCCCAAAAAGGTAGCGGACGCAGTTAAAGCGTTGTACACTCCGAGAGCTATTGCCAAAGCGCTCGCTCCTATTCCGCAAATTATATTTTTTTTCGACTTATTCATAAGATCGTAACCTGCCTCTAAAGTATATTTGTCACCTGTAATATTTGATTCGGTCTGAAGATAATTGTAAAGCGTGTCTTCCGTGGTATTACCAACGATGTCGTTTCCGCCCTGAATGCTCGTGCTGAGCCTGATATCAGTCGAGGACGAGCCAACGCATATATCATACGTTCCCTTTTCAACGACCATTTTGCCGCTAAGCTCGTCAAAGACCTGCGGAAGCTCGATATCAATGCTGACGCGCCTGCTCTCCTTGACGTCGAGATCTACGATAGCGTAACCGCACAGCTCTCGCGAGGGTCTTATCAGCTTTGAATCCTTTGCCCCTGCGTATACCTGAGCGATCTCTCTGCCTGCGCGCTTGCCCGTATTCGTGACGGTAAAGCTCACTGTATTGCCGCTTACCTCAAGCTTTGAATAGGTGAATTTTGTGTACGAAAGTCCGTGTCCGAACGGATATTGCTCGGAAAGACCTGCCGTGGTGTAATACCTATAACCCACAAATCGCCCCGACTTAACGCCGTATCTGTTGCGATAGAACGGGTGCTTTTCGGAATATCCGTCGATATCCGAATAAAGCGTGTACGGCAATCGTCCCAAGGGTTCAGATCTGCCCAGAACGACATCAACTATTGCGGAAGCGTCGTTGCTCGCACCGAAGGGTGCCAGCATGACCGCGGAGAACGGATCGGTGAAGCCTACGTCAATACCGAATCCCGCTTCCAAGACCACGATGATCTTTTGAGCGTAAGGATCTAATTTATCAACCAATTCAAGCTGATTTGCCGGCAAGGATACTTTATGCGATACGGGAATGTCGTTTCCTCTCTCCTCGCCGTGTCCCAAGAACAAGATTGCTACGTCACAAGCGCGAACTGCCGCGAGTGCCGCAAGAGAATCAGTTTCGTCGGTTTCTACGTCCTTGCGGATATCGTATCCCTTTTCCTTCTCTATTTTGCCTACTCCGCCAGCCAAAAGCAACGCCTCACATCTGTCAAGAAGGGTATTCCCCTCCTCGCCTTCAGTGGCTATGCCGCCTATCAGCGCGACCGAGGATGCTTTTTTAATGTCAAGAGGAAGCATTGAAGTCTCGTTCTTCAAGAGAACTGTAGAGCCCTTGGCGGCTCTGGAGGCAAGCTTCTCCTTTTCGTCGGGAAGCAGCTTTTTGCCCTTTTCTCCGTTCGCCTCGAGCAAGAAAGTGAATAATCTTTCAAGAGCCTTGTCGATAAGCTCGGGAGATATTGCCCTGCCCGCTTTTATCTCGGCTTCTATCTCGCCCTCGGTCATCTCTCCCGCTTCCTGCTTCTTTTGCAGCTTATAATAGGTTTTCAGCGCATTTTCGAGAGCTGACGGTGACCCCTTCAGGCATATTCCGCCGTTTATAAGGAAAGGAACCGTATCCTCTGCCGAGGCACGCTTTACAACCACACAGGTATCGCTTGATACGTTGCCCCTTTCGGCATCGGATAAATATGCATTTTCTTGTGAGTATTCATTTGCAAGGATACGCCTGTCTGTGATAACCGCAGATGCGTGACCGTCGTTTACCGTGCGCTTGAACGGCTCTATCAAAAACTCGTGCAAGACTGCCTTTGAAGGCGATACGTCCATCCACTCGGCGTCGGTATCGGTCAGATAATATCCCGAAACTGCCGCCGAGGCGCCCGCATAATTAACTCCGCGAGCGAACTCGGTTGCGAGCGCTTGCGAAAGATATACGTCCTCGGACATCTCGTTTCTGTAAGGCGACAGCTTTACCTTTGCGCCAGGCGTTGATATGACGTTCGACGCATGGCTCGCCGCAGAAAGCGCGACCTCGCCCGAAAGCTCACAGATAAGCTTGTTATCCCATGAGTGCGCCAGCGCTTGAGGAGAGGGATATTTTCCGTCCTTGAGCATTTGACGCATATTCCAAACGGCAAATCCCGAAATTCCGAGGCTTGCCCTCTCACCGTCCGATAAGGACGTAACATCGGTTAGTATCCGCACCTTGTCGTCGTCCTTAAGACTTGAGATTATGTTGTTATATTTTAACATTGTGTTCTCCAAAGTAAAAAGTTAAAAAGGATCGATTTCCGCTTTTGTACATTCCCTTTTATCAAAGGAACGATATAACTATCAGCGCAATTACGAGTAACGTGAGCGCACCCGCCATCAGCCTTGCTATCGTCTTGAATTGTGATATTTCAAACGATCTTACCGAAAAGCCGACGTCAAACACGCTCGATTTGCGGAGTGCCTTTTGGGGGGCGTAATATACGTAAGCCTTTTTGCCCTTGAGCTTATAGGTATGCTTATCCGAAACAGCTCTGACAAAGCTTATTTTAAAATCAACACATCCGTCTGACAACGGTATTCCCATTGATGACGTGAATGTTTCTCCCGCTTCGGCGTTTATATCCTTATAGGACAGGTGACGAACGTTCAGCACCGCGCCGTCGCGGTCAAGCTCGGTCAGCACGAAGCGCACCGATCTCAACACCGTTTCGGTGTCGTTCGAGCACCGCAGAAGCAGATGCTTGACACCGTCTCTGTATACAAACATAAATTGCTTGACAGTTACAAACCCCTCCGGTTGAGGATGCTTGTAAATACCTTTTACCGTGACCTTATCTATCTCACTCATTTTATTTTCAGACCGCCTTTTCTCTTTTTAAGGAACATAGCACAAAGACCTATGGCGCTTATAGCTATTGCCGCGATAAATATTACTGCTCCGTTTATGCTCAATCCGATGCCAAAAACCCTCGTTGCTCCGAGTATCATAGCTCTGAGGAAAAAGCCCTCCGCCACCGTAGACAAAGCCACGGCACAAGCAAAGATGACGCCCCTCGTCTTGTCTACCGTCAAGGTCGAACCAACGGTTACGCTTTTTCCGTTGACCGAATCGAGCATAAGCGTTACGTACGACGTCTCCTTCGGCAACGCTACGCGCTTTGTACAGCCCGCAGGGCCTATAACGTCGGTTATCCGAAGAACGTCTATTATTCTGTCGCGTCTGTCAAACACTGCCACAGAATATCCTATACGGTCAACACGGTCTGTGACCTTACATCTCATATACTTAATTCCGTCGTCGGCGAAAAGTATGTACGAGCTCACGTATCCTCTCAACGTGGGATGGGGCTCATAAAGTATTCCCCTTCCACTCGGATAGGTATATTTATTCAAGCCTCTGTCTGTCACGGGGCACTTGAATCGCAGTATCAGCGACGGCAACGCAGATCCTACCAGAAAAGCGTATATGCCTATGCTGACAAAGCAGAGTATTATTTCAAATATCGCTTTGAATATGGCATCAGTCATAAGATCTCTCCAAACTAAATGATTTTAACAGGATCAATTTTCCTGATATTGTTCGAAAAATTCTTTCATCTGCTCGGCGGTTATGTATCCGTCCGAATTGGGTATGTTAGTTATCATCGCGTCTGCAATGACCTTTGCTACCTCAACGGGAACGTCGACTCCGTAATCCTGCAGGTATTCTACTGTATAATTGGCGAGCGTTTCCACCTTTTTATCGTGGCTCTGTCCGTTCATTCGGTTGAACTGCTCCGCGATGTCCTCCATCAAGCCCTCGTACTCGCCCACGTCGTATCCGTCAAACTTAATGTTACTCATCAAGGAGTTCATTGCAAAGAGGTGGATGCTGTCTACCAGATGCGCGGTTCTCGGGTTGCTTTCAAGCTCGCTGATAAGCTCGTTCAAAAATTCACCGTCCTCCAAAAGCGCCATAATCGCATCGTAATCTCCATTGGTTTGAAGAAGTCCCGAATCCATGATGATACCGCATACGCGGAAGATCGTGGAAAGATCCTCCCCCACCGTATCGGGAGTCGTAGTCGCCAAAACCGAGAATATGCTGTCCGTAAATGCGGATATCGAGTCGTTAAAGTCGGGACGCGCTATTCCGATAAAATCTTCGCCCATCGCCCAGCTTCTCGAAGCCGAAGAAACGATGGAAGACGTAAGCAAGCTCAAAAAATAAGAATCGTCTACCGTGTCGCATATATTTTCAAGCTTTCCGACGTCCTCGGCGCCGAATTTGCCGAGATTGGTGATCGCGGGGGCGACATCCATAAGCTCTTGTGCCATAGCCGAAACCGACTTTATCTCTTTGCTCAATACCACGGTGTGTCCGTCGATCTCGGTTCTTGCGCTCATATCATAGATCGCCTTTCCCCCGCAATAATACATTACGGTTCCCGCAAAATCGTTGGCATAATCGGATACGACGTCGAGTGCACTCTTCGATCCGCCGATCTCTGCTTCGGCACCCGTATCGGACTCGGCACTTGCCTGATCCACCTGTACCTGCTGTTTCGAGGTACTGTCACTGCTTTTCGTCATATTAACGACGGAATCCACCGTCTTAAGAGTGCCGATGATAGGTGAAAACATTATCAGTACTATGAGGAATCCACTCACGCCTCCGACAACTGCACCAATCTTTTTATTATTACGCTTGTACCAGGTATCGTTCTCTCCGACGCTGCTCTCTGTCCTGCCGCCGTAATCGAGCGTCTTTTTATAAACGATCGCCATGATCACGTGGCATATTAATCGCAATATCAAAAATACGAGCACGAAGATTATCGGAGACAGCACCATAGATACGATAGCGCTCAATATCACGTTCAGACGATCGACGTTTTCAAATAAATGTGCAAGGGTCTCGTTCTGATAGAGAGCAGAAACTATAGAATTGCTCAAAGAAGAAGCATAAATGCGCGAGGAAAGAATACTGCCCATTACAAGTGAAAAAACGACAGATAAAAGACAGATGATAGCTTTTGAGCTTCCTCTGCGATATCCGTCGTAAGCACCTTTGATCACGCTGAAGGCGACTGCCACTATTAAAACCAGTGAAAAGATCGTGAACGTCATTTTGTCTCCATTCTATTACAAGGTCGGACTTCTCTGCACTGAAAAATGCGACCGAATTATCATATATTTTGAAATTGAAGCAATCCTTGGGGGTACAGATAATTAATTATAACTCTTAAAGAAAGATTTGTCAACCGTAAATTGCTCATTTGTGTATTTAATCTGCGTGCACGCAAGATCGCGTATAAAAAAAGCACGCCAAACGGTTCGTTTGACGTGCCTCTTTATTACAATAAAATCACATCCACAATGCCGCCGCGCCCATGATACCTGCGTCGTTTTCAAGCATTGCGGTCACTACCTTGACCTGCGGTCCCTTTGTACCCGCGTAAATGTCGCGGTCAAGAACCGCCTGCACGGGCTTGATCAGAGCGTCGCCCTGCTTGCAGACGCCGCCGCCGAGGATGACTGCCTCTGGTCTGAACATATTGGCTATGTTAGCAATACCTGTGCCGAGCATCTCGATATAGTTGTCGACTACTTTTCTTGCGCTCTCGTCTACGTCGTAATAGTCGAACGGAGTCTTGCCGTTGACCTTCTCGATGTCGCCGATCTCCCACATTTTACTATTCTTATCAGCAAGCATTGCGCGCTTTGTGTCACGGATCAGCGCAGTTGCCGAAGCGTAGGTCTCAAGGCATCCGCGGCGGCCGCAGGTACACTGCTCTCCGCCTGCAACGATGACCGCGTGGCCAAGCTCCGCGCCTGCGGAACGGTTGCCCTCAAAGAGCTTTCCGTTTATGATGATTCCTCCGCCGACACCCGTGCCGAGCGTGAGCATAACGGTGTTATTGTAATCCTTGCCGCAGCCGAATTTAGTCTCTCCAAGTGCGGCTACGTTAGCGTCGTTGGCGATCCTTACGGGAAGTCCGACGAGCGCCTCGAGCTCCTTCGAGATAGAGAAATCCTCCCAACCGAGATTATTGGAATAGATGACCTCTCCTCGCTCACTGTCGATCATTCCGGGAACACCCATACCAATGCCTTCGACGTCGTTTGCTGTCATATTTGCCTTTTTGAGCAAGGAATTGCAAAGGCTTGCGATATTTCTGACAACTACCTCCGAGCCGCCGTCACTTTCGGTGGGGACTTTATCATTGACGATTATGTTGCCCTCGTCATCGATGATTCCACCCTTGATGAACGTACCTCCGAGGTCGATTCCGATGTAATACTTGCGAATTTCAGTCATGATGATCTCCATTTCTCCCTTAAGGGTATATTTTCCGTAATTTGCGGGGATAAAATAGCTGTCTCCGACGGATATTCTCTGCCCGTCGATCTCGCCCTCGCCCTTTACGCAGCAGACAGCGGCGAAGGTCTTTTCGTTTGTCGAAAAGGTCTCGTTCTTAACCGAGATCTTTCTTACGTTGAAGTATTTGCTGACTCCGAGCAGGTCGCCGCCAAGCGCTGTCCTCTCAAATTTTTCGAGATTTGTAACGCGGAGCGCCTTTTCGACGTGCAGCTCTCGCTCGTTGCCGTTGGCATCCTTTCTGCCGTAGTCGTAAACGCGGTAGGTAAGATTACTGTTCTGCTGTATCTCGCAGATCAGACAACCCTTGCCGATTGCATGGATCGTACCCGACGGAATGAAATAGCACTCGCCAGCCTTGACCTCATAGAAGTTGAACAGATCGGTAAGTCTCTTTTCGGCTATGGCTTTTTCGTATTCCTCCTTGGTTACGCTCTCGCGAAATCCAAGGTATATTCCCGCCCCCTGCTCTGCTTCAACGATGTACCACATTTCAGTTTTGCCGAAGGAATTTTCGTTATTCAGCGCGTATTCGTCCGAGGGGTGCACCTGAACCGAAAGATCCTGCTTGGCATCGATGAATTTTATCAACACGGGAAAGAAGGAAAAGTCCTTTACATGCTCGCCGAGGTCTGACTCGGTTGCAGCTTCTGCAAGTGTTCTGCCGTCTGACAGCTTGGTCGGACCGTCCTTGTGGAAGGATAGCTCCCAGCTCTCCGCGCAGGGCGTTTTGTCGGTCTCCTTGCCGTAATTTTCTTTCAGTTTGGTTCCTCCCCAAAGGTAGTCCTTACATTCGGGGTAAAGCTTTTCTATTTGCATAACGGTCTCCGTTCTTGGTGGTTATAGGTATATTGTATCATAAATCTTGCGCTATTTCAAGGATTTCGCCAAAAATTCCGCACTTTAATTTTCGGCAGAGCTTTCATACTAAAAAATCACGCGAACCGTAGCGGGATCGCGCGATTTTTGATTTATTAAATTACCGTTTGATGCTTCCTATGATTGAAAAAACGGCAAATACGACGAGGTCGGTCACAACAACGGTCGAGCCGACGGGTGTGCTTGCCACGATCGAGATCAGAATACCGACCAAGGCGCAAACGACCGAAATTATCGCAGAACAGATCACGACACCGCGAAAGCTCTTGAAAAGTCGCATCGCCGAGAGCGCGGGAAAGATGATCAGAGCCGAAACGAGAAGCGAGCCGACGAGATTCATCGCAAGCACGATTATCACGGCGATAACCACCGCAATCATAAGATTATAGGCTTTGGCTCGTATCCCCGTTGCCTGTGAAAAGCTCTCGTCGAACGTGACCGCGAAGATCTTGTTATAAAAAACAACAAAGACTGCCAAAACGAGCGCAGAGAGGATAAGGCAGGTCCAGACGTCACCCTTGCTAAGCGTCAGTATTGAGGTAGAGCCGAAAAGCGTACTGCAGACGTCGCCCGAGACGTTTGCCGAGGTCGAAAAGACGTTTTGTAATAGGTAACCTACCGCGAGCGCACCGACCGAGATCATCGCTATGGCGGCGTCTCCCTTGAGTTTGGAGCGCTGACCGCCTGCGAGAAGTATGATTGCACAAGCTACGGTCACGGGAAGGACGAGCGCCATCTGCTCGGTCAAGCCGACCACCGCCGCCACCGACATCGCGCCGAATGCAACGTGGGAAAGTCCGTCTCCGATAAAGGAAAACCGCTTGAGAACAAGCGTCACGCCAAGCAAGGATGAACAGAGGGCGATGAGCACTCCGACTATCAGCGCGTTACGGACGAAGTCGAAGCGCAGATACGCTTCAAGCTTATCAAAAATTTCGATCATACTCCCTCTCCTCCCTGCGAAAACTCTTGTCTGATGCCGCTTTTCAGGTAATCCTCGGTCTTGCCGAAGAAAAGCGGCTTATGACTGACGTGAAGGATATGGCTCGCGTATTTTACGGCTGCGGAGATGTCGTGCGAGATCATAATAACCGTTATTCCGTACTCCTTGTTGAGCTTATCTATCTGCTCGTAAAGCTCCGAGGTCGCCTTGGGGTCGAGTCCCGCGACGGGCTCGTCCAAAAGTAGCATTTTCGAGGTGGCGCAAAGCGCTCTTGCAAGCAACACTCTTTGCTGCTGACCGCCCGAAAGCTCGCGGTAGCAACGTCCGGAAAGATGCTCTATGCCCATTTTCTCCATATTCTCACGTGCAAGTGCTTTTTCTTTCTTGTTGTAAAAAGGGCGCAAGCCGCATTTATTGAGGCATCCCGAAAGGACTATCTCAAATACCGATGCAGGAAAATCCCTTTGCACCTCGGTCTGCTGAGGAAGATAGCCGATCTCGTTTCGCTTAAGTCCCTCCCCCGTGAAGATCTTGCCCGACAAGGCAGGTCTTAAGTGAAGTATAGTCTTCATCAGGGTGGTCTTACCCGAGCCGTTCTCGCCGACTATGCAGAGATAGTCACCCGAGTTGACCTCGAAATCGAGTCCCTCGACCACGGTCGTATTTTCATATCCCAACGTCACGTTCTGAACTGTTAGTAACGCCATTAAATTCTCCATTCTGCCGCCCGTGCGGCTTTTTTCAATTAAGCGCTATTTTAAGCACTTCAAGATTTTCTTTCATTACCGAAAGATAGGTGATTCCGTTTTCAATGTCCGACGCGGTCACCGACTGCATCGAATTCAGCGTGCGAACCTCTACTTTCTTTGCCGACGAATTTTCTATGACGGTACGCGCAAGCTTGCCGTCCGAGCCGTCAATCACGAAAAGGCTTCCGACTCCCGAGGCTTCAAGCTTGTCCACGAGAAACGCAATAGTTTCAAAGCTCGCCTCGGTCTCGGTGCTGCAGCCCGAAAAGGCGGCGTAATATTCCAGAGAATAGTCGTCAACGAGGTATCGGAACGGAAAACGGTCGGCGAATATCAGGGTGTTGAATTTTGCGCTCTCGATCGCCGCTTTATATTCCCCGTCAAGTGCCGATAGCTGCTCGCAATAGCGGGTCGCGTTTTCGGTATACTCGTCGGCATTGTCGGGGTCGATCTCGGAAAGCCTGTTTGCTATATATTCACAGCACTTTCTCGCGTTTTCGAGCGAGAGCCAGACATGCTCGTCGATGGCTTGTCCGTGATCGTCTTCGCTGTGCTCGTGGTCGTGCTCCATACCGTCCGCTATCTCCTCCTCTATCACTCGGTCGGCAAGGACCTCGGTGAGATTTATCACGGTCATTTCGTCGTTCGCTACGTTTTTCAGGGCGTCCTCCACCCAGCTTTCGCTATTGCCTCCGACGTATATGAAAAGATCGCACTCGGATATCGTCACAAGGTCGGCGACCGACGGCTGATAATTGTGAATATCCGTACCGTTTCGCAAAAGCAAGGTAATCTCCGAGTCCTCCGCGCGCTCGCCGAGTATCTGCATTACCCAATCGTATTCGGGGAAAATTGTTACTACTATATTGAGTCCGTCGTGATCTTTCTGTGCGTTGTCACACGACACCGCGCACGTGATCAGTATTACCACGAGTGCGACCAATAGTATTTTCGTGATATTCCTTACGCCTGACATTTTTTACACGTGCCGTAGAGAACGGTCTTCTCCTTGTTTATATGAAAGCCCTCAGCTGCAGAGAGTGCCGCCTGCATCTTGCGCTCGCTTTCGGCGTTCATGTGGAAGACCTTTCCACATTCCACGCAGGTCAGATGTATAGAATTGGCGCAGTGCTCCTTATCGATGAAGCGATAAAGCAGGTCGCGGCTGTCTTTGTTTATCTGACAGCGCACCACTCCCTCCTCTTTCATACTTGCGAGATTTCTGTATATAGCGCTCAAGCTGATGCCCTGATCCGCTAAAAATGAGTGTATCTCTTTGACGGTAAAGTATTCGTGGGGGTGGTCGCAAAAAAACTCATACAATATTTTTCTCTGTTCGGTATGATACTGAGCCATTGATTTGCCTCCAAATATGCGAATGATTTGCAAATATTTTACCACAGATCAATCAATTTGTCAAGAGCTTTTGCGAACTGTTCGCAAATTTTTAGTTGGTTTTTTCCTCTGAATTATCTTGCTTCAACGTGGTCAGAAAGATGCAAAACGCGAAGGCATATATGCCGATCCCCGACGATATTTTCAGCATCAGATAGAGAGCCATAGTCCAGATAGCAAAAAGCGAGATCGCGGTGGTGACCGACAAAAATCTTTCCGCAAATCCCTCATTTGAAATCGCAGCGACGGCACAATACAGCACTCTGCCGCCGTCAAGCTTTGCTATCGGCACAAGATTAGTTACCGCATGGACCACCGACGACACCGCGAAAAAGCCGAGATAGCCCCACGCATTGCACTGCCCCGACTCCAACAGCTCCGATGCTTTTTCAAAAAGCTCGAGTGCCGAGACCTCGCTTGCCCTCGAAACAGCAAAAATTACCGCGGCGGAGATAAGATTTGCCAGCGGACCCGACAACGCGAGAAAAAACTCGCTTTTATACGAGATCAGGCGCTCGTCGGTCTCTATTTTTGCGCCGAATATACCGAATTTTATCTCTTTCAGCTTTATCTTTTGCATTTTTGCCGCCAAAATATGCCCCGCTTCGTGCAAAAGTGCCGCCAAAGCGTATATGACAAAGGGTTTTACTCCGTTACATATCATTAATGCCAGAAACAGCAGAATTCCACCAAGTCCGTAGCTGATCTTTCTCAAAATTATCTCTCCGATCACGTTTTTTATTAATTTATGTCGGCGCAGAAAAGAATATTTATATTTTTTGTGAAATTGCTTGACAATCGCGCGACCGTATGATATGATATTATATGTTAAAATATATTATTAAAACCGCAACTTTTTGAAAGGAATTTGATTTATGAATCTTCAGATCAAGGACGAGCTTATTCCCGGTACAAAGCTTCTTCGCTCGGAAATGGGCGGTGTTACGGGACTTGAATTTCTCTCTAAAATCTTCTTTATCTCCAACGGAGTTATGCTCACGCAGATACGCGAGATCTCGGGCATTGACGGTACTACCCTGCAGAACTGGACCAAGCGCGGCTGGGTAATGAATTCGAAGCTGAAAAAGTACAGTATCGATCAGGTCGCACACATTCTGATCATCAATATGCTTCGCTCCTGCATGCAGCTCGATAAGATCGCGTTCCTCATCGAGTACATTAACGGAAAGCTAGACGACACAAGCGACGATATCATTGAGGACTCCGTGCTCTACGATTACATATGCAGAGTTCTTGACAGACTGATGACTTACGAGGTCTGCTCTCTCGGCTCGGTACGCGTTGCTATTGAGGAAGAAACTCAGGACTACCAGGAAAAGATGCCCGGTGCAAGAGAAAGACTCTCCCAGGCGCTTGAAATAATAATTGTTGCATACTACGCTTCGCTCATCAAGAGACATTCCGACGCTATGCTCGCGGATCTCTGCTACGGAAAGACGTTTTAAAATATGAGAAAAGCAAGGATCTTCGACGTTGCCGTCGATTCGTTGATATACTTACTCTCTATGCTCGCCGCCTGTCTTGTTTGCATGTGCGCCGAGATATTGCTCGTAAAGATCGTAGACGTGTGCGTAGCTATCGATTACTTTACGCTGTGCATCATCCGCACGGTGATATACACGGTTGGAATAAACGCGACTCTTTCCGCTGTTGCTTATCGCGACGGATACAAGAGTGCAAAATGCTCTATCGTAGGAACGTTCATCTCCTGCGCTCTTGCCTCTGCACTTCACTTTCTTGTGAGCCTTCTTTTTGGCTTTGAGGCGTTTTGTGCGGGCGGCGTACGCTTTATCACGGGATTGGTCAAGTTCGGCACGTCACTGTCGGCAAGCTCGATGATAGCAGGACTGCACCCCGCAGATTTCGTTGCGGTATTTTTCATCAACAGCTTTGTTTATTGCATTCTGATGACGGTATTCAAAAAGGTTGGCGAGAGGCAGAGACTTACCGATCGCGAGCAACTGACCGGCTCGGCTTCGTCGCCCGTCGCGGACGACGACAAGTCGGACAACTAAAAATCTATTGAGGTAGAAATGGTACTCGAAAATAACAAGGATAGAATCATAATCAAGGCAAAAAGCAAGCCGATGATCTCGGTTCCCGAGGGGGAGATCGATCAGAAGCAGCTGCTTTTCGATATCTGCGAGGCGATCCGCGAGGGCGGATACGACCCTGTGTCGCAGATAGTGGGATACATCATCTCGGAAGACCCCACTCACATCACAAATTACAAGAACGCAAGAACGCTTATAGGAAAGTTGGAGCGCGACGAGCTGCTCAAGCAGATGGTACAGAGCTACATTGATTCTGTTACCGACGAGATAGATTCACGGAATTTAAAGAAATGACTTTATCAAATTTTAGGATAATCACAAGGGACGGTCAGGTTGACTCTCTGCCCTCTCGCGACAGCGTTGTGGCGCTCGGAACATTTGACGGCGTTCACGTTGCGCATCGTGCTCTTTTGGAAAGTGCAAGAGAGCTTGCCGAGCGTGTGGGGGCAAGACTCGTCGGCGCGTGGTGCTTCTCTATGCCGCCCGCCTCGTTTATTTTAAAAACGAAGGTGCCTATGCTGACGTCTCTTGAGGAAAAAGTAGATATGATGCTCTCACTGGGGCTCGATTTCGTTGCCGTGGGAGATTTTGAGGACTTTTGCTCTATGAGCGCGGAGTCCTTTATTGGTGATGTACTCGTGGACAAGCTCGGCTGTGTCGGTGCGGTATGCGGATACAATCACCGCTTCGGGCACAAGGGACTTGGCGATCCTACGACTCTTGCCGCCGCACTGGGCGAGCAAAACGTGGTGGCGGTTCCCGAAATCAAATATAACGGCGTGACGGTCAGCTCGTCGGCTATCCGCGCTTACATTGAGGACGGTCGGATATCCGAGGCAAACGCTATGCTCGGCAGACCCTTCTCGCTTACTGCAGAGGTGATCAGAGGCAAAAGACTCGGTCACAAATGGGGATTTCCTACCGCAAATCAGCTTTTCCCCGCCAATTCGGTCAAGCTCAAAAATGGAATCTACGCTACCGTCTGCACCGTTGACGGCAAGCGCATGGCTTCGGTCTCCAACGTCGGTATTCGACCGACTATTTCGGACGAGGCAGACTCTCACGCGGTCAACTGCGAGACCTATATTCACGGCTTTTCGGGCGACCTTTACGGCAAGCTGATGACGGTCGAATTTTACGAGCTTTTGCGCGAGGAGAAGAAATTTGACTCGCTCGACGCGCTCAAGGAGCAGATCGGCAAGGATATAGATGCTTCTATCGGATATTTTTCCCAAAACTCTTTTTGAAAAAAGGGTTCTGGACTCCCAAAAACTTCCCTGAAAAAATTTGAAATAAAATTTATCCGGTAGTGGAGTTTTCAAAGTTTAATTTGATTTTCTTGCTTGACTACTAAACGAAAAAAAAGGAGTTGCTATGATAAATAAAAAAAGGCGTTTTGCCGCGATCGTGGCAACGCTTTTCATAATTTTGACGACTGTTTTGACAGTCTTGCCTGCGGCGGCTGTGGAGTCGCCCGAGGTTAACGGAGGCGAGGCGGTCGTCTTATACGACAAGACTCACAAGCGGTATATCGTTGAGGAGAACGGGTTTGCGATGCTCAACACCTCGACGAGTGCGAAGATAATGATGGGGCTTATCGCGTGCGAAACGCTCTCTGACAGACTTGATCAGACCGTGACGATAACAGAGGAAATGATTTCGGGCGCTTCGGGATACAGTATGTCGCTCAAGGTCGGCGAGAAAATTAAAATTGAGGATCTTCTCTACGGCGCGATATGCGGCTCGTACAACGATGCGGCTTATGCGCTCGCCCACATCTGCGGCGGCACGGGATTTGTAGATATGATGAACGACCGCGCGCTTGAGCTCGGAGCAAAAAACACGACTTACGTCAATCCCATCGGCTATCCCGACAGCAGCTCCATGATCACGACGGCATACGACACGCTCAAGATCGCGCTTGCCGCCTCGGATAACGAGCTTTATATGAATATCTGCTCGGCGGTCAGGCACACGGTGGCGCAGACGAACAAGAGCACCGAAAGAACGATCTATAACCGCAATTATCTCGTTTGCTCGGCTACAAACGGCAGCTATTATAACGCGAAATGCAAGGGACTCAACGCAGGCTACTCGGGCGAGGCAGGCGGCTGGAGCATTGTGACTCTTATTGAGGACGACGGAGCCGAATACATCTGTGTTTTGCTCGGTGGCAAAGAAAATGCCGACGGAAGTGAGGTCTACGCTTACGACAGTGTGAACACGCTTGCAAATTGGGTCTGCAAGACCTACAACGACTACACTATCTTCCCTGCGGGCGCGCAGGTCGGCACGACCGATATCGGTCTTGTCGGAGTTACTACGAACGACGCGCCGTATATTGCGGCAGATGATCTGACGGTCTACGTTCCTGCGGGGTGCGAGGTTTCGTATCACGTCGAAATTGACAAGGATCTGAAAGCGCCTATTGCGGAGGGCACGGTCATCGGTAAGGTAATCGCAACGGCGGATGGCGACAAGGTTGGCGAGGTCGATCTGCTGCTGAAAAACAGCTATGAAGCGAATTCCATTATGGTAGTCATCGACAAGATCGGCTCGTACACCATGAGCCGCGCGTTTGTTGCGACAATAATTTGCTTTGTCGTGCTGCTTGCGGCGGTGCTTATTTACAGATACGTAAATAGATATAATTCTCACGGGAAATATACGAGAAGAAGATAATTAAAAACACGGAAGTTCAGGCTTCCGTGTTTTTGGTTTTATGGGTTATTTCCATCTGCCAAGCTCTTCAGAGCGCTCTTGATCTTGGCGCAATCTCTCGGCTTCCTCGTTCTCTTTTTTTCGCTTTTTCACCCTATTCACCACGGCAATAATTACTAACGTCGGGGCTAGAACAAGCGAAACCGCAAATATTACCGCTATTGAGATCGTACATGCTGAAAATTTGACGTCGTTGGAAAAGAAAAAGACAAGAGGCAGGTATAGCGATGTCAAAAACAGCGCCACGCAGCCCAATTCAGGATATTTCCTTCTTTCCGGAGGAGGACGATAGAAGTATCCCTTACCACCAAGCTTCGAATACTTGACATTATGGCGATCCATATCTCTTATTTCTCCGTGAAAGCCGGTATGAACATTCACCAAAAAAAACGCTACCATCACCAGAGGAAATATAGAGGTAAAGCTGACGTTGACGACCGAGGGACAAGCAAGGGCGCATACCGCTAACGAAATGGCGGTCAACAGCATTATTGCTATGCCGAGGACAAAGAATATTCTAAATATTTTCTTCGTTTGTTTGATCATTTCCATCTGCCAAGCTCCTCGCGCTTTTTCTGCTCCTCAAGCTCCTTTTCCCACTTCTCGTATTTCGCTTTTTCTGCTTCCTTGGCTTGCTTGGTTTCCTTTATCTCAATCGGGAGAGATGCTACGATGCCCACGCCTAAGGCTACGAGCATGATCGCTACGCTGAATGCTTTAATTATAAATGAACCAAAGATGATCAACGGTATATTGAGCGCTGCTCCGATAAACATCGTATATCCCAAGATCAAGTTAACAACATTGGGACCTTCGCGTGAATCGATGATTTGAAATTTACCTTCTCCCTTTGAATTTTTTGAATATTTGAAATCAAAGGAGTCGGAATAGCTGTGCCATCTGCCGTGACGGAAGTAGACTCTGTTTTTATACGACTGATAGCCAATGAATAACATATACGCCATAACGGCAACGGGAATTAAGGACTCCAAGCCTATAACAAGGTGTTGCTTGAATATCAGCGCGAATATCCCCGTGGTGGCGATGATAAAGGTGTAGATCAGAAAGGTTATTTTTTTCATTGGAGATCCTATATGATAGTTGAAAATGTATGGAAGAGGGGGAACCCCCCACTTGTGTGGTTCCCCCACGCTTCGCTAAAGCGAAGCTCCCCCTCTGTGGCGCTTTCGAACGATAAGGGATTTCGCTCGTTGAGACGAGCGACTCAGGGCTCCGCCCTAAGTACCCGCAAGCCTTTGAAAAGGCTTGAGCGAAACTTTCAAGAGCGCTTCGCGTTTGAGGGTGACGTTATTACTTCTCCTCAGCCACGCCCTTGATGGACGCTACGAGTCCTGCTACGTTCTGGATCTCGGAGGGAATGATGATCTTGGTCGCCTGACCGTTCGCTACCTTTTCAAGCGACTCGAGGCTCTTGATTGCGATAACTCCCTCGCCGGGCTTCGCTTCGTTGATCATCTTGATACCGTCTGCGGTTGCCTGCTGGATCTTAAGGATAGCTTCAGCTTCGCCCTCTGCCTTGAGCACCTGCGACTGCTTCTCTGCTTCCGCACGGAGTATGCGCGACTGCTTCTCTGCCTCTGCGTCAAGGATCAAGGACTGCTTACGACCCTCTGCAAGAAGGATCGCAGAGTTCTTTTCACCCTCTGCACGAAGAATAGCTTCACGTCTTTCACGCTCTGCCTTCATCTGCTTTTCCATCGCGTCCTGAATTTCCTTGGGAGGAATGATATTCTTGAGCTCTACGCGGCTTACCTTGATTCCCCAAGGGTCAGTTGCCTCGTCGAGTATCGCTCTCATTTTCGAGTTGATAATGTCACGCGAGGTGAGCGTTGCATCAAGCTCCATCTCACCGATGATATTACGAAGAGTGGTGGAGGTGAGATTTTCGATAGCGGTCATAGGAGTTGCGTGACCGTAGGAATAAAGCTTGGAATCAGTGATCTGATAGAACACGACGGTGTCTATCTGCATTCTTACGTTATCCTTGGTAATAACGGGCTGGGGCGGGAAGTCTGCGACCTGCTCCATTTTGTTTATTTTCTTTGCGATCCTATCGATGAAGGGTATCTTGAAGTGAAGTCCCGTGCCCCACGTAGCGTGGTATGCGCCGAGGCGCTCGATAACGTAGGCTCTCGCCTGAGGAACAACGTGGATATTGGACATAATGATGATCAGAAGCAGAACTCCGATTATCGCCAATGCCACGAGGGCGCCTTGATTCATAGCCATTACGTTCATAAATAAAGCTGTTGTCATAATACTTTTTCCTTTCTTAAATCAGCTATGTAGCTTAAATTTTTCTACAGTTTAACTTGACTCCCGAGATGCTTTCTACTATAACGTATTCTCCTATCTCGGCAGTTTCGGAATCGTCTGTCATTCGGGCACTCCAGACTTTTCCGTCGATCTTTACCGCGCCTCTCATCTCAGGATTATTGATATCCTCCTCGACTCTTGCGCGCTGACCTATCAGAAGATCGAGATCGGTCTTTGCATCGCTCTTTTTCAATATGCGCTTTCTGATCACGGTAAACGCGAGCACGAAAAGCACGATTGAAATAACTGCAAAGACTACTCCTTGCACCCATTCGGCTACTCCGAAAAGCGACAAAATGAGTGACACTACCGTTCCCGGCAGAAACCAGATAGCCACAAGCTCTGCCGTCGCCGCTTCGATTCCGATAGAAACGACGAATACCGCCACCCATACGATCGTCATTACGTATTCTTCCATTATTACGCCTCCTTGCTGTATTAGCAGATATGCAATCGGTTGTGATTGTTTTATCTTAACTCAATTATATCACGCAGTCGCGCGATTGTCAATACGTTTCGCACAAAAAATATAAACAATTTTTCAGTGCACTTTTGGTACACATTGTACAAATCCAATCAGTTTGCGTGGGTTTTGCTAAAAATATCCATAATCAGCAGCTCGCCCGTGCTGTTATTGATAACGAAATACTGGGGGCGGTTAGCATCTGATTCAATGTCTTTTCTGTACGTGCCGTTGTTCTCATGTATCTTATACTCAACGACGTAAACAAACTCCGAATAGGTGCTTCCCGTCTCGCTCTGCTTCGTGCCCTCGCTATATTTGGTTATGACGACGTCGTAGACCTGCTGCTGCGTGAAGCTGTCAAAATGTCCGACGTCCTCGTGCACAAGCTCGTTGTACGCGTCGCTATCCCCCGCTATCAGCGTTCCGATAAGCTTATATATCAGCGCAAAGCTTGCGTCGTAGTTTGAAAGAGTTTTATCGTTGACGCTGACCTGCACTCCCGAGGTGTAGCAATACTGTATAGTTCTGTCGTACTTCAGATATTCCTCGTATTCGAGTATATCGAAGTCCTCCTCCTTGGTGTCGGCAAGCTTGGAGGGGTCGACGGTGTATTCTTCTCTGTCGGGCTTACCTCCGTTATTATCCTTGAGCAGTCCCGGTATGAGCGAACAGATAAGCAAAAGCAATATCGATGCCGCGAGTACACAAATTATTATTATCTTATTTTTCTTTCTGGTGTCCGCATTCATACGGACTATTCCCGATTTATTTTCTTCGTTCATTTTTATCTCCGTTTCAAAATTGATCTTTACGGTATAAGTATATCATAAAAAGACGTTCTTTGCAACACAAATCATCGTCAATATGTTAAATTTCGGTGAAATACGGGTGCTTTTATTTATCAATATATTAGAAATATTAAAAAAAGCGAAAAAAATGTTGTTTTCTTGTCTCGGTCGTGGTATAATGTATAATGTAGTATTATTTTTCATTTTTCCTACGGAAAGGAAGTTAAAATTATGAAATATCTCGTGCTGATCCCCGATGGAATGGCTGACGAAAAAATAGAAGTCCTCGGCAACAAAACGCCTATGGAGGCGGCAAATAAGCCCCATACCGACGCGCTCTGTGCACGCTCAACGGTGGGCTTGGTCTCCAACGTGCCCGAGGGCATGGTTCCCGAAAGCGACACCGCAAATATGGCAATACTTTCCTTTGATCCCAAGGTCTATTCAAAGGGTCGCTCTCCTCTCGAGGCGGTCAGTATGGGTCTTGAAATGAAGGAGGACGAGGTCGCTTACCGCTGCAATATCGTCACGCTTTCCGACGAGGGCGAATACGACGAAAAGATAATGTTGGATCACAGTGCCGACGAGATCACGACCGCAGAGGCTGACGAGCTTATCAAGGCGCTCGACAAGGAACTTGGAAATGATATCCGCCGCTTCTACACGGGTGTCAGCTACCGTCATTGCATACTCTGGCAGGGTGGCTGCGATACTTACAACTTTATGCGTCCGCACGACATACTCGGTCAGCCGATAAAGAATTATCTGCCCTCGGGAGAGGACGGCAAGGTCTTTTACGAGCTGATGAAAGCAAGCTGGGATATTCTTAATCATCACCCCGTCAACGAAGCTCGCCGCGCACGCGGTCTTCGCCCCGCAAACTCAATCTGGCTCTGGAGCCCCGGCAAAAAACCCGCGCTTCCCTCCTTCAAGGACAAGTGGGGACTTGACGCGGCGGTCATCTCGGCGGTCGATCTTATCAAGGGTATCGGTCTTTGCGCGGGAATGAAGTCTATCGATGTTGAGGGTGCCACGGGTAACGTACATACCAACTACGATGGCAAGGCGCAGGCGGCTATCTCAGCTTTCAAGGACGGTGCTGATTACGTTTATATTCACGTTGAGGGACCCGACGAGTGCGGTCACCGTGCCGAAGTTGAGAACAAGGTGCGCGCTATCGAGCTGATAGACGGCAAAATTCTTGCTCCCGTTTACGAATATCTGAAAAATTGCGGCGAGGATTTCAAGATAATGATCCTTCCCGACCATCCCACTCCCACTCGTCTGCGTACGCATACGATCGACCCCGTACCATTTATGATCTATTCCTCTAAAGAAGAAAAGGTCGGTTGCACAACGTTCTCCGAGGGCGAGGCGGCAAAAACGGGACTTTACGTTCCTCACGGTCACACTCTTATGGAGCTTTTTATTGAAAAATAATCTTGCCGCGGGACAATTTATGCCGCGCAGCGCGGCGGATTGGAGATTTTTATGAACAATGAACCTAATATAGATCAGGGCATGCAAAACGAAGCGTCCTCTGATCAAAAAAAGAACGGGCCGGGCTTTTTAGCATCTATCTTCGACTACGTCGAGGTGCTTGCAGTCTCCGTGCTTGCGGTCCTGCTCGTATTTACCTTCTGCTTCAGGATCTGCAGAGTTGACGGCGACTCTATGAACAAGACTCTGATCCACGAGGAAAGACTGATCACGACAAATCTTTTCTATACTCCCAAGCAGGGAGACATAATCGTTTTCCACCTTTCAAACGACTATTACACTCAACCGCTTGTCAAGCGAGTTATTGCGATGGGCGGTCAGGAGGTAAAGATCAATTTTACCGAGGGCAAGGTCTACGTTGACGGCAAGCTTCTCGAGGAGGATTACGCATACGTTAAAGGCGGTAAATACTCGATAAGAAGCGACTTTCAAAAGGAATTTATTCACAAAGAGAGCGACGGCAGCGTTTGGTTTATCGCAACCGTTCCCGAGGGAAAGGTATTCGCTATGGGCGACAACAGAAACGGCTCGACCGACTCGCGCGCTTATCTCGTCAGCTTCGTTGACGAGGACTGCATTCTCGGCAAAGCAATTATGCGACTCTCCCCTTTTACCGTTTTTAACTGATCATTTTTAGAAATTGAGGTGACTATTTATGCCATCTGAACAGATACAGTGGTTTCCCGGGCATATGGCGAAAACACGGAGAATGATATCGGAAAATCTCAAAAACGTCGACGTCGTTATTGAGATCCTCGATGCGCGCATTCCCCACTCTTCCCGAAATCCCGAGATCACAAGGCTTATCGAAAATAAGCCTTCACTTATAATTCTCAACAAGTCATCGCTTGCCGATCCTGCACAGAACAAGCTCTGGCAGGAGTATTACAGCACAGCAAACACCTCTTGTATTCTCGTTGACTGTCTTTCGGGCGAGGGTCTGTCCAAGATTCTCCCCGCTATCAAGGGGCTGCTTCACGACAAACTCGAGCGCTACGAAAGCAAGGGTATGAACCGCCGCATCTATGCTATGGTGCTGGGCATTCCCAACGTGGGCAAATCGACCCTTATCAATAAGCTCTCGGGAAGCAAAAAGGCCAAGGTTGAAAACCGCCCGGGTGTAACGAGAGACAAGCAGTGGTTCTCCACGGGCATCGGACTTGACATTATGGATATGCCGGGTATTCTCTGGCCCAAATTCGAGGATAGAACGGTGGGTGAAAATCTCGCCTTGACAGGCGCGATAAAGGACGACGTCGTTCAGATCGAGGAGCTCGCCATGGCATATTGCAACCGCATGAGAATCCTCTATCCCCAGCTTCTCGCCACGCGCTACAAGCTTGGCGAGGCCGAGAGTTTCGCGGATATGACCGACTACGAGCTGCTCTGCTACATCGGTAAAAAGCGCGGATTTCTGATTTCGGGCGGCGAGATCAACACCGAGCGCACCGCAGATATGCTGCTTGACGAGTTCCGCGCGGCAAAGCTCGGACGTATCACGCTCGACAGAATCACAGAGTAACGAGAGGTAGACAAAATGCCTGATTATTCAATAGAAAATTCCCTTCACGAAAAGGGATATGCGGTAGTCTGCGGAATCGACGAGGCGGGACGCGGTCCTCTTTGCGGTCCCGTATACGCGGCGGCTTGCATTCTGCCTGACGGTCTTGTGATCGAAGGACTTAACGACTCCAAAAAGCTGACTGCGAAAAAACGCGAGAAGTTATTTGATGTTATCTGCAATGAGGCGATTGCCTACTGTATTGCCTCCGCAAGCGTTGAGGAGATCGACGAGCTGAACATACTTGAAGCCGATCTGCTCGCTATGCGCCGTGCTATCGACGGCCTTTCCGTCAAGGCGGATTTTGCAATCATTGACGGCAATATTGCGCGTGACTTTCAGATCCCCGCGATGGCAGTCGTCAAGGGCGACGCGACGAGTATGAGCATCGCGGCGGCATCGATTCTCGCGAAGGTAGCGAGAGACCGCGTATGCGAGGAGCTTGACCGCGAATACCCCGAATATCTGATCGCAAAGCACAAGGGCTACGGCACAAAGGAGCACATGGACGCACTTCGCAAGTACGGTCCCTCCCCTATTCACAGAAAGAAATTTATCAGATTTCTCGACGAGGAGAAGAAATAATGCAGACCGACAAGCAAGTGCTCGGTCAGCTTGGTGAGGATCTCGCCGCTGACTATCTCGAAAAGAACGGTTACACCGTCGTTGGTCGAAATCTTCACTTTTCGAAGAACGAGCTTGACATAGTTGCCGAGGACGACGATTTTATCGTATTCGTTGAGGTCAAAACTCGCTCTTGTCTTTATCCCGAATCAAACGGATACGGCACGCCCGGACGCGCGGTCGACCATAAAAAGAGAGGTAACACGGTAAAGGCGGTCAAGGATTATCTCTTGAAAAACTACGTATCAAAGCAGCCGCGTATCGACGTTATCGAGGTCTATCTGCTTGAATCTCAAAGCGAATTCAAGACGCCTACCGTGCTTAAGATCAATCACATAAGAAACGCCTTTGATGCAAGAGGCAGAAAGCTACATTAAGGCTATGAAATTATCTTTAATCGACACACATTGCGACACCGCCTTCGAGCTTTACCACAAAAGCGAGGGACTTGACAAAAACTCTTGTCACGTAAGCCTTGGCGGTGCGGCAAAATATGAAAATTATACTCAATTCTTCGCGGTCTGGGCGAACAGAAGACGCACAGACGACGAATGCTTTGAGGATTTTATCAAGATCAGCGACAATCTCTTTTGCGAGATCGAAAAAAATACCGACAAGATCGCTTTTGTCAGAAGCTTTGACCAAATGATCTCGGCTTGGGGTCAGGGCAAGCGCGCAGCTTTTCTTGCCGTTGAGGACGCTCGAATCCTCAGTGGTAAGATCGAGAGACTTGACGAGCTTAACGCTCGCGGAGTCAAGTATCTGACTCTGCTCTGGGGCGGAGAGACCTGTATCGGCGCTTCGCACGACGTCTTCGGCGGTCTTACCGACTTTGGAAAAGCGGTCGTCAAGCGCTGCTTTGAGCTTGGCATCGTTCCCGACGTGTCACACTCAAACGAGCAGGTCACCGACGAGGTCTGCGAGCTCGCTTACGAATATAAAAAGCCGTTCATCGCCTCGCACTCGAATTGCTACGGCATATTCCCTCACACGAGAAATCTGCGAGACAGACATATCAACGCTATCATCGAGCTTGGCGGCACGGTGGGTATCAATCTCTGTCCTTGGCACATCAAGAATATGATCCTCAGCGGCACGCTTAACGCCGATCACTCCAACAAGGACGAGATAGTATACGACAAATGCACGATCGACGACGTTATGCGGCATATTGACGGATATCTTGAGCGCGGCGCGGAAAATATACTCGGTCTTGGCTGTGACCTCGACGGCACCGATCTTCCCGAGGGATTTGGCGGCGTGGGCGATATTGCAAAGCTAACCGAGGCTATGTCGTCTCGCGGTTATTCCGACGAGCTGATCGAAAAAATATTCTGGAAAAACAATTTTGAATTCATAAAAAGAAATTTTTAATTCTACTTCTATAAAGGACGCAAAGCTATGAACTACCAAAGCACACGCGGCAGATCGGGCGAAAGCCTCTCCTCCGCACAGATCATCAAGCAAGGACTCGCGCTCGACGGCGGACTTTTCATCCCCGAGTCTATCCCCACTCTCACTCTCGACGAGATAACTGCGCTCTGCTCTGACAGCTACCCCGAAAGAGCCGCAAAGATCCTCTCGAAATTTCTCACCGATTACACCTACGACGAGCTTCTTGCCGATTGCAAGGCAGCTTACTGTGAAAGCTCCTTCCCCGGCGGCGCGGCTCCCGTAGTCAAAGCCAAGGACGGCGTATATTCGCTTGAGCTGTGGCACGGACCTACGGCGGCATTCAAGGATATGGCGCTTCAGATCATGCCCCGCCTTCTTTCTCGCGCACTTGTCAAGACGGGTGAGACACGTACTGCTCTCATTCTCGTTGCGACCTCGGGCGACACGGGCAAAGCGGCGCTCGAGGGATATAAGGACATCGACGGTATTCGAATGATGGTCTTCTATCCCGTTGACGGCGTCAGCCGCGTACAGAAGATGCAGATGGCTACCCAGACCGGCTCGAACGTGAACGTCACCGCGATCCGCGGCAACTTTGACGACGCGCAGAGTGGAGTTAAAAAGATATTCTCCGACGCAGATGCCGTAAGCTATCTTGACGGAAACGGTCACTTCTTCTCAAGCGCTAACTCTATAAACTGGGGACGTCTTGCGCCTCAGATCGTTTACTACGTTTCGGCATACTGCGACCTTCTCGCAAAAGGCGATATCAAGCTCGGTGACAAGATAAACGTATGCGTTCCCACGGGTAACTTCGGCAACATCTTTGCCGCTTATCTCGCAAAGCTTATGGGTCTGCCGCTTGGCAAGCTCGTTTGCGCGTCCAATCAAAACAACATACTCACCGATTTTCTCCGCACGGGCAGATACGACCGCAACCGCGATTTCCATTGCACTATGTCGCCCTCGATGGATATTCTTATCTCCTCCAATCTCGAGCGTCTTCTCTGCTTCACCGCAGGCAAGGAAAAGACCGCAGAATATATGGATTCACTTGCAGCTACGGGCGTTTACGAGATCAGCGGCGACGTGAAGGCGAAGATCGACGAGAGCTTCTGCGGCTACTTTACAGATGAGTCCGAAACCTCAGCTACCATCAAAAAATACTACGACGAGAACGGTTATCTTGCCGACACTCACACGGCGGTCGCGCTCTGTGCGGCTGAAAAATATATTGCCGAAAGCAACGACAACACTCCTATGGTGGTTGCTTCGACGGCAAGTCCTTACAAATTCGCAGCGGACGTTTGCAAATCTCTCGGCATGAAAAAGCCCGAGGACGATATGGACGCGCTCGATATGCTCTCGGATTACTCAAATACCGAGATCACCTATCCCTTGCGCGGTCTTGCAGAGCGCGAGGTAAGATTTACCGAGGTGATCGATGCCTGCGATATGCTTGATGCGGTCAAAAAATACGTTGTTAAATAAGTAAAAAAGGGCGAGCAAGCTCGCCCCACGGATCTATCCGTTAGTTCACTTTATACTACAGCCACCGTTTGCGCACTCAGGCTTGAAGGTAGCGCAAACAGTGTCTGCGCTCTTCTCTGCGTGGTGGGGGCCTACGTGAATGTTTTCAGCGGTGCAATAGCACTCGCCGTCGTGATATACGCAATTCTTTACAGAGCAGTTAATGCCCTTGATGTGCTTTTCGCACTTAGAGGATTCGTTCATCATGATTTGATCCTTTCTTTTTTTACAAGCTTCCCTTCGCTCGCAAACGCGACCGAGGGTTGAATCTCGGTATTTTTCATACCGACGGTATTATTATGCCACCGTCGGAGCAAATTATTCAAGCTTTTTGAGGTAACAGATGTCTATTTTCGTTTTATCCGACCTGCATTTGTCAACCGACTCGCTGACCAACAAATCTATGGAGGTCTTCGGCGCGAGGTGGCAAGGCTATATTCCCAAAATTGAAAAAAATTGGAATGCCGTGGTCGGTGCCGACGACACGGTTATAGTCCCGGGCGACATTTCCTGGGCGACGAGGCTTCCCGAGGCAGAATCCGATCTGCGCTTTCTCGACTCGCTTAACGGCAAAAAGCTTATCGGCAAGGGCAACCACGATTTTTGGTGGTCAACTGCGGCGAAAATGAATGCTTTTTTTGATGAAAAAGGCTTTACCTCGCTGTCTATTCTCTACAATAACGCATATATTGTTGAGGATAGGATAATTTGCGGCACTCGCGGTTGGTTTCCCGACGAGACGCGGCAGGTGACGGTCGGCGAGGTCGACCACGCCAAGATAGTCAACCGTGAGCTGACAAGGCTTAACCTTAGTCTTGACGCGGCGGTAAAGATTCGCGATGAGCACCTTGCAACATCGGGTGAGGAGCTGCCGATATCGGTATTTTTGCACTTCCCTCCCGTTTGGTGTGACTGCGTAATGGAGGAATTCGTCGCCGCGCTCAAGGAAAAAGGCGTGCACGAGTGCTATTTCGGGCACATACACGGGGCATATTCCGTGCCAGGTCGCTTTGAGCACGACGGTATCAAATTTACGCTTACGTCATCGGATTTTCTGAATTTTTATCCGCTTAAAATATAAAAAGTCGGTTATTTATGAAAAGCGGTTGATTTTTTGATAAATTTGGGTCTAAAAATGCAAAAAAGTCTTGACAAATCGGCAAAAAAAAGATAAAATATATTTGTATGCGTAAAAATCCCTTTTTGCATAATTTTGGCAATTTTCAGGGAATTATTTTATGTAAAAAAATATTTAGATAAAAGTATTCGGAGGTTTTAAACAATGAATTTGTTGAAACAAGAACAGGGCGAGAAGAGCACGATCAAAATCGAGTTCTCCATCGACAAAGCAGTATTTGACGCGGCTGTTGACAAGGTCTATCGCAGACAGGTAAAGAAGATCAACGTGCCCGGATTCAGAGCAGGCAAGGCTCCCCGCGCTATCATCGAGAAGATGTACGGCTCGGGTGTATTCTATGAGGACGCTATCAACGACCTTATTCCCGAAAACTACACTGCTGCCGTTAAGGAAGCAGGCATCGATCCCGTTGGTCAGCCCGAGATCGACATCGTTTCTATCGACGAGAACGGTCTCGTTCTCTCGGCTATCGTTCCCGTAAAGCCTGAGTGCAAGCTCGAGGGCTACAAGGGTCTTGACATCGCAAAGGTCGTTGAGCCCGTTTCCGACGAGGAGATCGAAAACGAGATCAAGACCATTCGTGAAAGACAGTCCCGTGAGATAGAGGTTGAGGACGAAACTCCCGCAGCTATGGGCGATATCGCAAAGATCGATTTCGAGGGCTTCATCGACGGTGTTGCTTTCGAGGGCGGCAAGGGTGAGAACTACTCCCTTAAGCTTGGCTCGGGCTCCTTCATCCCCGGATTCGAGGAGCAGGTTGCAGGTCACAAGATCGGCGACGAGTTCGACGTTAACGTACCCTTCCCCGCAGACTATCACGCTGAAGAGCTTGCAGGCAAGGAGGCTTGCTTCAAGTGCAAGGTAAACGCTATCACCAAGATCGAGCTTCCCGAGCTTGACGACGATTTCGCGAAGGACGTTTCCGAATTCGACACTCTTGATGAATATAAGGCTGATCTTAAGGCAAAAATCGAGAAGAGACACGAGAACGCTGCAAACGCTGAGTTTGAGGAAAAGCTCATCGACGCTCTTATCGAAAAGCTTGAGGCTGATATTCCCGAGGCTATGTTCGTCGCCGAGACCGAGAATTTCGTTCGCGACTACGACAACCGTCTGCGCCAGAGTGGACTTGATCTCAAGACCTACTTCCAGTATACCGGTCTTGATCTTGACAAGCTCCGTGAGCAGATGAGACCCCAGGCTGAAAAGCAGGTCAAGGCTCGTCTTGCTCTTGAGACTATTGCAAAGGCAGAGGCTATTGAGGTCACCGAGGAGGAGCTCACAGCTGAATACGAGCTCATCGCTACCACCTACAACATCGACAAGGAGCAGGTTAAGTCCATGGTCGATGAGGCTATGGTAAAGGCTGACGTCAGCGTAAGAAAGGCTATGCAGGTAGTCAAGGACAACGTTAAGGCTCCCAAGAAGGCTTCCAAGCCCCGCAAGAAGAAGGTTGCAGAGCCCGTAGCTGAAGAAGCTGCACCCGAGGCAACCGAAGAAGCTAAGACAGAAGAATAATTTTACTTAAAGGGTTGCGCCGTGGACAATATTACGTTACACGGCGCAAACTTGACTTTTCTGCGAAGATGTGGAAGATGCGCCCTACTTTCTTTGAAAAGAAAGTAGGCAAAGAAACTTCCCGAAAAAGTGGTTCTAACCGCCGTGAGGTGACGCTGAAATTTGACAAGTCAAATTTCAGCCTGCTATTCGTTTTCGTGTTGCAACATTTTAGAACCCAGCCGATACAATTCAACTTATTTTAAAGAAACTTTGAATTAAATTTAGATAAAAAGTCATAGGTTCAATACCTTATCAATATAAAAACGACAGTGAGGGACTTTTTAACGAGCGTAGCGAAGTGAAAAATCCTCCGACACCCTAAAAGGACCTAAAAATTCCTGAAAGTTTTTGCGGAGCTTTTTTCCAAAAAGCGACTCGCCGAAGGCACGCATCCCCTCACATACTCCTTCAATACATAATATTTCGAAACGAGGTAATAAATATGGACAACTCCATTATTCGCAACGCACTCGTACCTATGGTAGTCGAACAGACGGGACGCGGTGAGCGCTCCTACGACATTTTCTCGCGTCTGCTCAACGACCGCATTATCTTCCTCTCTGACGAGGTCAACGACGCTACCGCTTCTCTCGTGGTCGCGCAGATGCTCTTCCTTGAGGCGCAGGATCCTACCAAGGATATTTCCTTCTACATCAACAGCCCCGGCGGCTCTGTCACTGCGGGTATGGCTATATACGACACGATGCAGTATATCAAGTGCGACGTGTCCACCATCTGCATCGGTATGGCGGCAAGCATGGGCGCGTTCCTGCTCTCCGCAGGTACAAAGGGCAAGAGAATTGCTCTTCCTCACAGTGAGATAATGATCCACCAGCCTCTTGGCGGCGCGCAGGGTCAGGCAAGTGATATCAAGATCCGCGCCGAGCTCATTCTCCGCACCAGAGATATGCTCAACAAGATCCTGTCCGAGAATACGGGCAAGCCTATCGAGCAGATCGAAAAGGACACTGACAGAGACAACTTCATGACCGCCGAGCAGGCTCTTGAATACGGTCTTATCGACAGAATCATCACCAAGCACGAATAATCCTTGAAAGGTTAATTTAAGATGTCATCAAACACCAAAACCCCGCAGAACAATATTCGTTACTGCTCCTTTTGCGGACGTAACGAAAATCAGGTCAACTTTCTTATCCCTTCCCCTTCGGGCGTTTATATCTGCGATTTCTGCGTTGAGGCTTGCTCCGATCTGATATTTGAGAACACCGAGATCGCAAGCGAGGGTGAGGAGCTTTCCCTCTCCACTCTGCCAAAGCCTATGGATATCAAGGCGTCTCTTGACGAGCACGTTATCGGTCAGGACGAGGCTAAGGTCGCGCTCTCCGTTGCGGTCTACAATCACTACAAGAGAATTCTCTCCAAGGAAAATGCAAACCGAGGCAGACGCGCAAAAAGAGCCGCCGAGGATGACGACGGAGTGGATATTCAGAAGAGTAACGTACTTCTGATTGGTCCTACGGGCGTTGGAAAGACCTATCTCGCGCAGACTCTGGCCAAAACTCTCAAGGTTCCCTTTGCTATCGCGGACGCGACCACTCTTACCGAGGCGGGCTACGTCGGCGAGGATGTTGAGAATATTCTGCTTCGTCTTATTCAGGCGGCGGATTTTGACGTTGAGCGCGCGGAGCACGGTATTATTTATATCGACGAGGTCGACAAGATCTCGCGAAAGAGCGAAAACCGTTCTATCACCCGCGACGTTTCGGGTGAGGGCGTTCAGCAGGCGCTTCTGAAGATCCTTGAGGGCACGGTCGCTAACGTTCCTCCGCAGGGCGGACGTAAGCATCCCAATCAGGAGTTCATCCGCATCAACACCGAGAACATTCTATTCATTTGCGGCGGCGCTTTTGACGGACTCGACAAGGTCATCGAAGCTCGAAAGGGCAAGAGACTTATCGGCTTCTCGGGTGAGGCTGAAAAGAAGGTCGAGGGTGCAAATAAGGGCATTTTCGGTGACGTTACGGCGCACGACATCGTCAAATTCGGTATTATTCCCGAGCTTGTCGGACGTCTGCCCGTTATAGTTTCGCTCTCCGAGCTTGACAACGATGCGCTCATCCGCATCCTCACCGAGCCGAAGAACGCGATCATAAAGCAGTATCAGAAGCTCTTTGAGATCGACGGAGTCAAGCTTTCCTTTGAAAACGACGCGTTGCTCAGCATTGCCGAGCTTGCGACCGAAAGAAAGATAGGTGCGCGTGGACTTCGCTCCATCATTGAGGGCGTTATGACCAAGATCATGTTTGAAATTCCCTCTCGCGACGACGTTGCGGAGGTTATCATCACTCGCGAATGCGTAGTTGACAAGGCAGAGCCGAGGCTTATTATAAAGGCTCCCCGTCTTGCCGCGCCTGGAGAAGAAATAGATATTGATAATATTCTTCCCGAGGCGAATTAACCAAAAGATCCGAGAACGGTGCAGTTCTCGGATCTTTTATTTTTCAGGATACAGAAAGCAGGTCTTATCGTGTGAGTTTATTATACCGACTGCCTGAAGGTAGGAATAAATTATCGTTGTGCCGACGAATTTCATTCCGCGTGATCTCAGGTCGTTTGAGATCGCGTCCGAGAGGGGCGAGGTCGCTTTATCGCACTCACAGATGATCTCTCCGTGAGTGAATGTCTTTAAATAGCCGTAAGAGCTACCGAACTGGTCGACGATCCTGCCGAAAATCGCGGCATTTGTGACCGCGGCTTTTATTTTCAGTCGGTTTCGGATAATATTCTTGTTCTCATAAAGCTCTGAGAGCTTTTCTTCGCCGTAAGCGGTTATTTTTTCTCTGTCGAAGCCGTCGAACGCAGCTCTGAAGTGCTCCCTTTTATTTAGTATGCACTCCCAGGACAAGCCCGCCTGAAACGACTCGAGGATGAGCATTTCAAAGAGATATTCGTCGTCTGTGCGAAGTATTCCCCATTCCTCGTCGTGATATCTGACGTAGATCGGGTTTTTCAGATTACACCAAAAGCATCTAGTTTGCATTTTTGATCTCCCCATTCTCCGAGCAGAATTCGGAGCGATACTGCCCCGGCGAGACGCCCTTATACTTCTTGAAGCATTTTGAAAAGTAGCTCAGCTCATTAAAGCCGCATTCGTACGCTGTTTCGGTCACATTGAGCTTATTGACCGTCATTTCGTAGCAGGCGCGGTCGACGCGCAGGCGGTTGATGTAGTCGATCGGGGTCTGTCCCGTGAACTCCTTGAAGAAGCGGCAGAGATATTTTTCGTTGATCTGCGCGATCTCGGCGAGCTCCGCGAGGGTTATTTTTCGGCTGTATTCCCTCTCGATCGTATCAAGAAGCAGAGTCATAAGCGCACGGCGGTGAGTGAGCCGCTTGTTTTCGTCCTGCGGTGCGCGTACCGCCCCCGACGAATACATTTCGTAGATCATTTCTGCGGCAAGCGACGAGACCTTAAGCTCGAAGTAGTCTCCCGCCTCGGCGACGGATCTGATAAGCTCTCTTGCAATGGGCACGGCGCTATCACAGGTCAGATCTGTCTCGACGTCTCCGCTTATTATCGGGCGGATCATCGACGAGATTTTAGTGTTATTGTAGCCCGAAACGATGCTCAGATCAAAAACCACGCACTCGTAGACACAATCGGTCGGCTCGGCTCTGTGGAGCGTGCCCGACGCGATAAATACGACGTCGCCTGCGGTCGCGATATGCTTTTCGTTGTTGAGGTAGAGGGCAAGCTCGCCCTCGATAACTCTGACGATCTCAAATTCGCGGTGCCAATGCAAGCGCATGACATACCTGGAATGCTTCTCGTCAACTAAGTAATACTGTATCGGAAATGAGCCCGAGCCGCGTTGCTCGTTCTCCTCGTAGTCGGAAAATTTCACTATTTTCACCTCGCAAAGAGTAATGCTGACTATTGTACAAACATTTTGGATGTTTGTACAAGTATTTTAACATAAAATCGACTATAATTCAAGTAGTAGACAAAAATTTCTCTATATTTATAATTTATTATATTGGAGGACAATATGGCAAAGAACAGACTTATCGGCAGCTACCCCGTTATCGGCATACGCCCCACGATCGACGGCCGTCGCGGAGCACTCAAGGTTCGCGAGTCGCTCGAGGATCAGACCATGAATATGGCGAAGCGTGCGGCAGCGCTCTTCACTGAAAACCTCAGATACTCCAACGGCGAGCCCGTGAAGGTCGTTATCGCAGACACAACTATCGGTCGCGTCGGCGAGGCGGCGGCATGTGCGGACAAGTTCCGTCGCGAAGGCGTTGACATCACCCTCACGGTCACTCCCTGCTGGTGCTACGGCGCGGAGACGATGGATATGGACCCCAACACGATCAAGGCGGTTTGGGGATTCAACGGAACCGAGCGCCCCGGCGCAGTTTATCTTGCCTCGGTTCTCGCAACTCACGCGCAAAAGGGTCTGCCCGCATTTGGCATATACGGTCACGACGTTCAGGATCTTGACGATACGACTATTCCTGCGGACGTTGAAGAAAAGCTCCTTCGCTTCGGTCGCGCGGCGGTTGCGGCGGCTTCGATGCGCGGAAAGTCTTATTTACAGATCGGCTCTATCTGTATGGGCATCGGCGGCTCGATCATTGACACCGATTTTATCGAGGATTATCTCGGAATGAGAGTTGAGTCGGTCGACGAGGTTGAGATCATCCGTCGAATGACCGAGGAGATATACGACAAGAAGGAATACGAAAAGGCACTCGCTTGGGTCAAGGAAAAGTGCATTGAGGGCTTTGACAAGAACCCTGCCGAGCTTCAGAGAAGCCGCGAGCACAAGGATGCCGATTGGGAGTTTGTGGTCAAGATGATGGTCATCATCAAGGACCTTATGAACGGAAACGACAATCTCCCCGAGGGTTGTGAGGAGGAAATGGTTGGTCACAACGCGATCGCGGCAGGCTTCCAGGGTCAGAGACAGTGGACGGATTTTTATCCCAACTGCGATTTCCCCGAGTCGCTCCTCAACACCTCGTTCGACTGGAACGGCGCAAGAGAGCCTTATATTCTCGCTACCGAAAATGACGTTCTCAACGGTCTCGGTATGCTCTTTATGAAGCTGCTTACCAATCGCGCGCAGATGTTTGCCGACGTTCGCACCTATTGGTCGGGTGACGCGATCAAGCGTTGCACAGGCTACGACATCGACGGCAAGGCAAAGGAAAGCGACGGTATCATTCACCTTATCAACTCGGGCGCTTGCTGTCTTGATGCTTGCGGTGAAGTCAAGGATGAAAACGGAAATGCCACAATGAAGCCCTGGTACGAGATGACCGAGGCTGATTGCGACACCGTTATGGAGAACACCACCTGGAACTACGCCGACATCGGATACTTCCGCGGCGGTGGATATTCTTCGCGCTTTGAGACAAAGGCAGAAATGCCCGTTACAATGATAAGACTCAATCTTGTCAAAGGACTCGGTCCCGTTTTGCAGATCGCGGAGGGTTGGACAGTTGCCCTGCCTCACGACGTCAGCGACACGTTGTGGGCTCGCACCGACTACACCTGGCCTTGCACTTGGTTCGCTCCCCGTTGCACCGGCGAGGGCGCGTTCAAGACGGCTTACGACGTTATGAACAACTGGGGCGCTAACCACGGAGCGATCTCCTACAGTCACATAGGCGCAGACCTTATCACGCTCTGCTCTATGCTCCGCATACCCGTAAGCATGCACAACGTACCCGAGGACAAGATCTTCCGTCCTGCCGCATGGAACGCATTCGGTATGGACAAAGAAGGTCAGGACTACCGCGCTTGTGCCGCATTCGGAGCACAGTTTAAGAAATAAATCTTAGGATAAATTTCAGATTATCATAAAAAAACCGACAGATCAGAATCTGTCGGTTTTTATATTTGATAAATTGTCAGTTCAAGGTTTCAGCAAATATCCGCTTCAACATGTCTACAGGGATATTTTGACCCCCAAAAATTTGTAGCATTCCCTTTGGTGTTACCTTATACTCGGACAACTCTTCCTTATATTCGGTTATAGCCTTGGCTTCAACGTTGATATGGTCTTTGAATGGAATAAGCCTTACAAAAGATTCACCAACATAATAGCTTGGCAATTTAGCCCAAAGCGTTTCCTTTGGTTCAGATAACACACTATCAAAAACAATATGTCTCAAGCTGTTAAACAAATCAACAATTTCACTCGGGTATTTTTCTAAATACTCTTTTACTTGCTCATTCATTCAAACATCTCCACAATTTTTATTTATGAGTTTTGATCTTCAATAACATTCCATTCCTTGCCGTCGCTGATGATAACTATCGTACCGTCCTTGTCGGTGCGATATATCGCAACTCCCTTTTCGGTGAGCTTATCTACTATCTCTTCGTGAGGATGTCCGTAGTCATTTCCCTCGCCGCAGGAAATGACTGCTACGGAGGGATTCATTGCCGCAAGGAACTCGTCGGTCGTGGACGTTCTCGAGCCGTGATGACCAACCTTCAAAATATCGACCTGCAACGATTCGTCGGACCAATGCTTGAGGATCGCCGCCTCCGATTCGAGCTCCGCGTCGCCCGTGAGCATTACGGAGGTATCTCCGTGCTCTGCCTTGATGACCAGACTCATTTCGTTAGGATCGTTGATCTTTTCAGCGGGGCCGATCACCGTCATCTGCAAAGCTCCGAGGGTGAATACGTATCCCGACTCCGGAATGATCACGTTTGTATTCTTGTTTTCGATCGCAGTCAGCAATCTTTCGTAAGTCTTGGTGGTTGCCGTATAATCTGTCATCATTACCGTGTCAACGTCGTAGTTTTCAACGACGTAATCGGCGCTTCCGATATGATCGGCATCGGTGTGAGTCAGTATCAGGTATTTAAGCGAGGTGATATTCTGCTCGCTGAGATATTTTACAAGCAGATCTCTCTCGCCTATTTCACTCGTATCTACGAGAATGTTGCCCTCGGCGGTGGTGATCAGTATCGCGTCGCCCTGACCGACGTCAATAAAGTGGAATGCGACCTCGTCACCCTCAAGTACTATTGGAGGCTTCTGCACCGATTCTCCTCTATCATTCGGACCGAACAGCTCGAACAATCCGCATCCCTGCAGATCAAGATCAAATCCGACGTTGATATCAAAGTAATCGACTGCGCTGACGAACACATACGCGAACATCAGAAGTATCAAGGGGATAATAATGCCCTTAATTACTCTTCTCTTTACTTTTTTTGCAAGTCTGCTGCTTTTCTTTTTCTTCTGTGCCATGGTCATTCTCCTTACAGTGATTTGAAGTAGGCTTATTTTGATCTGACGTAAAAGCTATGCGAGCATCTCGGACATTTTACCGAGTGCTTGCCTTTTTTTCTCGGCAGGCGAAGGGTCGCCTTGCATCTGGTGCAATCTCTGAAAATATAGTACTGATCGTCACGGTTGGCGCTCTTTGTCTTTCTTGACGTATTGCCGATGAAAAATCTTTTCACCGCGCCGCTTATTCTGAGATATCTTTCATTTTCGCGGCGGCGTTTATAGATATTTCTCGACATTGATCGAAATATCATCCGAAACAGCAAAATATAGGTCGCCACGCTTATCGACAGACTCACTATGGCAGAAACAAGTCCCTCGGGCAGTACGAACTGCAGCACAAGGCTTACTACCATAAGCACTAAGACCAATATCAAGCAAAATTTATAGAGCTGATCGGTTCCGTATCTTCCGTAAAAGAAGCGATATAATTTTTCTTTGAATTTTCCCATTTATCTTTCTTCCCAAAATTATACTACGCATATATGATACCACATATTGATGAATTTAGTGTGAAGATTTAATGGTTTTTTAAAATTAAGCTAAAAAATTCCCGTTACCGTATTTTTCAGTCGGTAACGGGTCTTATTTATTAATCTCTTGTGTCTTTTTCAGCATCGATCGCCAAAACTATCATTAGTACGGCAACTGCATTCGCGGGATCGCGAACGTCGATGGAATAGGTGTCTGTCCAATTAAAGATCTCCTTGGAAACGGTAGCAATACCCTCGTCGTTCGGAGAAACGATCATATAATCCCATTCGAACCAGTTTCCCGATATGTACCAGCCGTTGCAATCTATATGGAACGATGGACGGAAAAAGGTAAACTCCTTTTGTATCGTGCCGACTAAACGGTCTCCAAGGTACATTTCAAACGTGGGCAGAAATCTGAACACCTTTTGCTTGAGCGAGCCTACGTATTTACCTGAGGCATCGTATATATTGAGCAGCTTGCCCCACGACATCTGACCCTTTACGGTGAACACTGTATTCCCGAATTCATCGTAGATATCGTAGCTATCAAACCAAGAAAATACACGTTGTTTAAACAGAAGCTTCATCGTTTGCTCCTCTCTGATTTGTCTTGTAATGTCAAGCGTCAGCCGTTTTAAAAACTTCGATCAGTTTTCACCGAAGGTGACTATGCTTTTGTAAAATTCCTCAAGTGCGGCGTAGGTCTTCTTGTTTGAGCTTGCGCCCCATATATGCGCTCGCTTCAAACAAACTACCGTATCCTCGGGAAGTCTTTGAAGATCAGGGCAAAATTCGTAGATTGCAAGATCGCCAAGGCGTACTCCGTATCCGTCTGAAAGAGTGCCCTCGGGCAGATTCTCACCAAACAGCTCGCTCATTGAGCGAAGCGTATCGTTATCGCGAAGACTTGAATACAAATATTCGCTTACGAAAAGTATCGACGCCTCTCCGTTTCTTAAATACTCGACGTAGGATTGATGCTCCTGCGTATTATGACTTTGAAATACCTTCGTGATATAACGCCCGTTCTCGTCAGTCTCTTCCTCGTTAACCGCCTTCATCTCCTCCTCGGAATATATCGAGTAGGTCATAAGGCAGATACTCTTTTTGCCGTCTCCGTTTATATCGGACGGCATCAGAGATTCGAGTGCGGCATTGATGCCAGAAAGATCCTCGCCGTAAAAGGTCGTCGGTGCGGCTAGCACGACGAACGTATCGTCTTCTTCCTTTTGAATCATCTGAACCACGCCGATTATAAGTATCGTCGCAAAAAATGCAACTATTATTACCGTCCACTTATAGTGATACCAAAAATTTGAAAGCTTCGACAGTATTTTATTTTCCGAGGTCAACCTGATTTCAGTCGTATCAAGCTTTGACTCGTCGAAATCTTTGTTGTCTCCCATATTTTTCTCCGTTTTAGCTTTTTATTACTTTCTACTTACTTCCTTGATCTCCATGTGGATCGTGCCGTAAGGAACCTCGATAACAACGGTATCGCCCGCCTTTGCTCCCATAAGTGCCTTACCGATGGGGGACTGGTCAGAGATCTTGTGCTCCATAGGGTTTGCCTCGTTGGAGCCCACGATGCTGTATGTGATATCCTCGTCCTCCTCGACGTCGTAAACGGTTACGACAGATCCGAGAGATACTACGCTCGTATCAAGCTTGGTCTCGTCTACTACGACTGCGTTTGCAACGAGCTCCTCGAGCTCCTTGATTCTTGCCTCGGTCTTTGCCTGCTCGTTTCTTGCCTCATCGTACTCGGCGTTCTCGGAAAGGTCGCCGAAGCCCTTCGCTACTGCGATAGCTTCCTTGATCTCTTCTCTTCTGACGGTCTTGAGGTAGTTGAGCTCATCGGTGAGAACCTTGTATCCTTCGGGGGTATAAAGCATCTGTTTGTTGTTTGACATGGTAATTCTCCTTAAATTTTATTTTTGTGTTATTATTTCGATAGCTTTCTGAAGCTGATTGTCCAAATGCTCGGGCATGAGGAAGAAATTGTATTCCTTCGCTTCCTCGCTAAGCTCGATCTCATGATCGGGCACGATACCTATATTATGATATACCGTGTGGCTCTTCGAGAAATACATTGCGCTCGTAACGCGAAGCGCGCCGTCAAGTCCGTAACGCGACAAAGAGAGGATGCTCTGCATACAGCCCTTGCCGTAAGTCTTAGTTCCTACGATCTCGGCAAGACCGTAATCGCGCATAGTCGCCGTGAAAAGCTCTGCGGCACTTGCCGTATTCTCGTTCGTAAGGACTATCATATTGAGATCCTTATATTTTCCAATGTCCGATTTGCTTACGTTATAGCCCGAATACTCCGAGGAATATTTTGCTTCTTTGACGTAATATTCATTTTTGGAGCCGTCGCTGTATTCGGTGGAGACTATCAGGTCTCCCTTGTTGAGAAAATAGGAAAGTACTGCTTGGATCGCGTTGAGTGCTCCGCCCGGATTGTTTCTCATATCGAATACGAAATATTCGCATCCGAGAGATTTGAGCGAATCTACCGCCTCGCTAAACTGAGGTGCGGTGGTCAGGTCAAAGCCCGTGACGCTGACTATTCCTACCTTACTGTTGGTCTCGCTTACTCGGTAAGTGACCGATTGTGAAGTCACAGCTCTTCTTTCGATTGAAAATTCGATCTCCTTATATCCCGAGGCTTCATTTTTGTCGGGACGGAATACCGTGAACTCGGCGACAGTTCCCGCTTCTCCGCGGATCCTGCTGATCGCCTCGGTGTATCCAAGCGTCTGCACCATCTCTTTATTGTCGCCGATACCTGCGTACATAACACAGTCGCCTACCTGCACTCCCGCTTCAAGCGCGGGAGAATCGGCAAAGACCGAGATTATCTGCAGCACGTTATAATCATATCCATTGATCTCTATCGTGGTATATGCAACTGAAACTCCTACGCCGACGAAATCTCCTGCATTATCGTCAAGATAGCTCTTGTACTCCTCTGCCGTCATATACTCGGCGTAAAGGTCTCCCGTTGCTTCGACGTATGCCTTGAGTATCGCGGCACGCATCGCTTCCTCGTCGACTCCCTCGTAGGAGTACATACGGAATATCTCGTCGAGCTTAACAAGGTCGGAGATATACTCGGGAGTAGATTCGGACGTGTTTCCGTTGTTTATGCCGGGGGTAATGATGCCTCCGTTTATGCCCACCGAATAAAATCCGCAAGACGCGAAGGTGAAAAGCACAGCGAGTGCCATAAATGCGGCGATGAGCGATACGGCGACCGCAAGCGGCACCGTTCTTACCTTTTTCGGTTTGTCTCCTACGTAGGAATACGTATTGACTCCCTCGGGAAGTATCAGCTCGATATCCGACAAGGCAAGCGCGCCGAGCAGTCTTTGCTCTGCATCGTTCTGATTAGTTTTGTTGAATTTTATCGAAAAAGAGAGAGTCGAGCTTTCCTGATCGCACTCTATATCGGTTGCATCGGGAAGAATCGCGGCAACTATTCTTGCTGCCTCCTCCGCTTTTTCGAGGGAGTTCAATCCCTTGACTGTATAGATATATTTTTTCATTATTTGGTCTCCTTGAACTGTGTTTTTTGCACTCTGTTTTATAGCTCCACAGTGTCAAAAGCTCCGATAACAATCCAATAAGCGAAACGCTCGGGGTGAGACGTCTCGCTTATATGAATGTCTATCAATGTCGATAATAATTAATACTTCGAGGGCTTGCTTCCGAGATACTTCTTGACCATCAGCGCTACCTTAAAGGTGATAGCGTGCTCGAATTCACGAAGGTCAAGACCTGTGATCTTGCGGATCTTTTCAAGTCTGTATACGAGAGTATTTCTATGTACGAAAAGCTTTCTTGAGGTTTCGGAAACGTTAAGATTGTTGTCGAAGAAGCACTGAATGGTCATCAGGGTCTCACGATCGAGGGATTCGAGGCTTCCCTTCTTGAAGATCTCCTGAAGGAACATCTCGCAAAGAGTGGTGGGAAGCTGATAGATAAGTCTGCCGATACCGAGGTTCTCGTAGCTGATGATGTTCTTCTCGGTCTCAAATACCTTGCCGACGTCGAGTGCTACCTGAGCCTCCTTGTACGCTCTTGCGAGATCCTTGAGGTTATCAACGATGGTGGAGATACCGATGTTGACCTTGGTGTAGAACTCGGAGGTAAGGGTATCGGAGATGTTGGTCGCGATCTTTTCGATCTCCTTGATGTCGGTGTCGGGCTTAACGTCCTTAACGAGAACGACGTCGTGCTCGCCTACGCTGATAACGTAATCCTTGGACTTATCGGGGAACATATTCTGCAGCATCTCAAAGGGCATAACGTCGGTCTTGCCGAAGAACTTGATGAGGAATACTATTCTGCTGTCCTCGCTGCTGAAATGAAGCTCCTTGGACTTGATGTATATATCGCTGGGAAGGATATTGTCAAGAATGATGTTTTTGATGAACAAGCCCTTATCGTACTTTTCGTCGTAGAGATTTTTGATGTTGCAGAGCGATACTGCGAGAAGCTTGGACATCTTCTCTGCCATCTTATCCTCACCCTCCATAAATACGATGTACTCGTTCTTGGAGCCTACGGATATAGGACGGTATGTATAGCCTCCCGAAACCGCGATGTCGGCGGAATAGGTAAGCTCATCGCGGATACCCTGCTTGATCTCACCGATCTTTACAAGCTCAGAGCACGCGATAACTACTCCGTTTTCGTCGATAACGCCGATTACGCGATCTACCGCAGATCTCATCTGATGAATTACGTTTTGGAACAATCTGTTTGCCATTTTTAAACCCCTTTGTGTCTTTTAAATTCCTTATAACTTATTGTACGCTTTTTTTAGTCGTTTATGATAAATAAAATTATAATTCAAACTCATAGCACAGGCATCCGAGCACGAAGCCCGAAGCTGTTTCGGTGCGAAGTATCCTCTTGCCGAGTCCAACGGGAACAAGTCCCGCCTCCTTAGCTTTTTCGACCTCGCGAAGCGAAAATCCGCCCTCGCTTCCGATAACGACGGATATTTTGGGAAGGCTGCCGTTATTGGCGCCCTTCTCCGCTAAAAATCTTGCTTTTTCTCTTGCAAGAGCTACTTTCAGCGACTCTGTGCCGTCGCCCTCGTAGCAAAAGAGCTTTATATCCGCATCTGCGGCTCGCGTGAGCATCTCCGCAAAGCTTACCGTGGCATTGACCTCGGGAATTACTCCTCTGCCCGACTGTTTTGCCGCCTCGAGAGAGATCTTATTGCGTCTGCGGAGCTTATTTTCCTCGTCGCCCTTTTCCTTTGCGATGCAACGCTCACTATTGAAGGTCGTGATCGAAAAAACGCCGCACTCGACCGATTTCTGTATCACGCTGTCGAGCTTATCTCCCTTGGGAAGCGCCTGATACAAGCACGCCGTAAACGGAGGCTCGGTGTCGCTTTTTCGCTCGCTGTCAACTCTTGCCAACACTCGATCAGGCAAAAACTGCTCGAGGGTGCACTCGTATTCGACCTTTTGCATATCGCAGACCGTTATATGCTCGCCTGCCGCCATACGAAGCGACCGCGAGATATGATGGGCATCGTCGCCAAGTATCGTAACGAAGCCGTTTTCTATTTGTTCCTTTCGAACGAAAAATCTTGGCATACCGAACTCCAACTCTAAATTTGACAAATCGAGCAAAGGTTTTATGTCTTTTGCACAAATACGGCGCCACAAAGCGCCTGCAATCAAAGACATTTTTGCGCGACCGTATCCAATTATACAACAATATAACCAATTTGTCAACTGCTATTTTGTAAAAAATGACATTTTATTTTGCACAATTTACAATTTGTTATTATTTTTGGGTATGTATAAAGGCATAACAAACAAAGTTGATAAAATTGACGATAATAAAAGTGCACAAATATTGATGATATTATCCAATTATGTAAAAAAGAGGCGAGAATCTCGCCTCTTTTTGTTTCCGTGATATTAAACGGTATGCACGCCGCTTGCTGCATCGGAGTTTGCGTCAATACCGTACTTCTGGTTCTTTCTGTACTCGAAGAACTTGAGTGCTACCTGCTCGAAGAGAGCGTAGGAAAGAACGTCCTCGTCCTGCTCAAGATAGCCTGCGGGAATCTTCGCACGGAGCTCGTCGAGCTCGGGCTTGAGATCGTCTGCGGGACGGTAGTCGATGACCTTTGCATCCTCGCCGAGAATCTTCTTGACAAACTCGGGATCGATAGCCACGGGAGTCTTACCGTACTCGCCGCGAACGACGCCCTTGAACTCCTTGGTTACCATCTTGTATCTTTCGCCGTTAAGCACGTTGAATACTGCCTGAGTACCAACGATCTGCGACGAGGGGGTTACGAGAGGAGGATATCCTACGTCTGCTCTTACTCTCGGTACTTCCTCAAGAACCTCGGTCAGCTTATCTTCCTTCCCTGCCTGCTTGAGCTGGGACATAAGGTTGGAGAGCATTCCGCCGGGCACCTGATAGATCAGCGCGTTTACGTCGACCTTAAGCGCCTTGGGGTTGAGAAGTCCGTCTGCAAGATACTTTTCGCGCAGAGGTGTAAAGTGCTTGGTCACCTTATCGAGATTGTCAAGGCTGATGCCAGTGTCGTACTCGGTGCCCTGAAGCGTAGCAACGAGGGTCTCCGTGGGAGGCTGGGAGGTTCCCATAGCCATAGGAGAGATCGCAGTGTCTACAACGTCGACACCTGCCTCGATAGCCTTGAGCAAAGTCATCGATGCAAGACCTGCGGTGTAGTGTGTGTGAAGCTGGATCGGTACGTTTACGCTTTCCTTGAGTGTCTTTACGAGTTCGTAAGCGTCGAAGGGCTTGAGCAGACCTGCCATATCCTTGATACAGATCGAATCTGCGCCCATATCCTCGAGTCTCTTTGCATACTCGGAATAGTAGTCCATCGTGTAAACCGGACCCGTGGTATAGCTGAACGCCGCCTGAACGTGTCCGCCCTCTTTTTTGGTCGCATTTATAGCGGTCTTGAGGTTACGGGGATCGTTGAGCGCGTCGAATATACGAATGATATCGATGCCGTTTGCTATCGACTTCTGAACGAAGTATTCAACAACGTCGTCGGAATAGTGACGGTAGCCGAGAATATTCTGTCCGCGGAAGAGCATCTGAAGCTTTGTGTTCTTTACGTGCTCTCTGATCTTGCGAAGTCTCTCCCAAGGATCCTCGTTGAGAAATCTCATACAAGAGTCAAAGGTTGCTCCGCCCCACGCCTCGAGGGAGTGATAGCCAACCTGATCCATGGTTTCAAGGATAGGAAGCATCTCCTCGGTGGTCATTCTCGTGGCGATAAGCGACTGGTGAGAGTCACGCAGTACCGTTTCGGTAATCTTTACCTGTGCCATTTATTTAAAACCTTACCTTTCTTAATCATTGGAGTGGTTGTCAGCTCAACCAGGAGAGGAATACGCCCGCCGCAACGGCAGAGCCGATAACTCCCGCTACGTTGGGTCCCATTGCGTGCATAAGCAGGAAGTTGGAGGGGTCCTCCTTCTGTCCCTGCACCTGAGCAACTCGAGCCGCCATAGGCACTGCAGAAACGCCCGCCGAGCCGATAAGGGGGTTGATCTTGCCGCCCGAGAGCCAGTTCATTATCTTTGCGGTGATAAGTCCGCCGCAAGTGGATACGCAGAACGCCGCGAGACCGCACACGACGATGATTACCGTCTGCAAGCTCAAGAAGTTGCCTGCGGTCGCAGTCGCACCGACAGAAATGCCAAGGAATATCGTGACTATATTCATAAGCTCGTTCTGCGCGGTCTTGGAGAGACGGTCGGTCACTCCGCAGACATTGAGCAGGTTACCGAACATCAAGCATCCGATAAGCACGAGCGCATCGGGAACGATAAGTGCAACGACGAAGGTTACGATGATCGGGAATACGAGCTTCTCGGTCTTGGATACCTCGCGAAGCTTATCCATCTTTATAAGTCTTTCCTTCTTGGTGGTAAAGAGCTTCATAAAGGGAGGCTGGATCATAGGTATGAGCGCCATGTAGGAATATGCCGCGATAGCGATAGCTCCGAGGAGCGCAGGACCGAGCGTTTTTGTTACGGTAATTGCCGTAGGACCGTCCGCGCCTCCGATGATACCGATAGACGCCGCCTCACCGAGCGTAAACTGACCCGAGAGGAACGCCACCGCAAACGCTACGAAAACGCCGAGCTGTGCGCCTGCACCGATCAGGAAATATTTGGGGTTTGCGATAAGGGGAGTAAAGTCGGTCATAGCACCGATGCCTATGAAGATAAGGCAAGGATATATACCAAGCTTTACGCCGAGATAAAGTATATCGATAAGTCCGGGGGTTACCGTCTGACCGATATTATCCAACATATAATGCACGACCGAGCCGGCAGTACCGTTATTAATAAGCTCCGCGAGTTCTTCTGCGGTTTCTACTCCGGCTGCCTCAAGAACCATCTCCAAAGAGATCGGGGCGCCGCCAAAGAGTGCCCAGTTTATATGTCCGCCCGCGAAGAAGATCTCGTTGTAGACTCCAACACCGGGAAGATTGGTAAACAGCATTCCTATCGCTATAGGGAGAAGGAGGAGGGGCTCAAATTTCTTTACGATCGCCAGATAGACGAGCGCTATCACGATGGCATACATAACCACGTATTTCCACCAGTCGTTGTTAGCAACAAGCTGAGAAATGCCCATTCCTTCGATAAAGTTTTTAATCGTTTGAATGATGCCTTCCATTATTCATTTTCCTTTCGTAGAATTTATGAAAAGCACCTTATCAGTTAAGTGTTACGAGAACATCCTCGCTCTGAACGCTCGCGCCCTTCTGAACGTTAACACTTGCAACGGTTCCGTCCTGGGGAGCAGAGATGTCGTTTTCCATTTTCATAGCCTCAAGCACGCAAAGAACGTCGCCCTTCTTGACTGCCTGACCGGGAGCTACGTTTACCTTCATAATGGTTCCCGGCATAGGAGCCTTAACTACTACTGAGCCTGCATTGCCTGCAGGTGCTGCCTTGGGAGCCGCTGCGGGCGCGGGTGCTGCTACGGGTGCGGATGCTGCTGCAGGAGCTGCTACGGGAGCTGCTACGGGAGCTGCGCCGCCTATTTCTTCTACTACTACGTCGTACGATACGCCGTTGACTGTCACGTTAAATCTTTTCATTGTTATATACCAAGCCTTTCGTAATATTATTTTCTGTTCCAAGCTTTACCCGAGCTTCTCTTGAAGGAGACAACTCTGAAGCCGCCTGCGAATTCATCTTTATATTCGCCACTTTCTATCATTGCGGCAACTGCAGCAGTAATGACTGCTATAAGCTCACCGTCGTTAGCCTCGTGGATCGCCAATATGGACTCGGAGATCTCTGCCGTTATTTCAGACTCTGTGTCAACGACGTCTTTCTTCGTAGCCTTATTTGCTTTCTTTTTCGGCAGATCGTAGAATATGACCTTCGAGATCGTTATAACCAGCCACAAAAGTGCAAGCACCGCGAAGACCATAATAAGTCCCGTAACCGTTCCCTGAAGGGCGTACGGAAGTCGCTCGGCGAAGGTCAGCTTGCCGCCATCGATGTTTTTATCCTCGGCAAATGCGACTATTGTGGAAAGCACCGCGAGAACAGAAGTCGTAAGAGCGTACAGGCATATTTTCTTACTCGTTTTCATCTTCAACCTCCGTATTTATCAAAGAGGGGTTCTGAAATATTTTCTATCGGGGCAACCGTCTGCTTTGCAAGCAAGCATATAGAGTGCCGAGCAGATACGTGCACGGAGGGTCTGCGCCTCAACTATATCGTCGATGTCGCCCTTCTCTGCCGCGCAAACTGCGCTTGCGTACTTTTCACACCACTCTGCCTCAACGTCAGCGCGCGACTTGTCTGCCGTGATCTTATCGTTCATAAGGAACGCGACCGCGCTCTCGGGGCTCATCACGCTGATGACCGCACCCTCGGTAGCGATCTCAAGATCTGCGCCGAGTGCCTTGGAGCCGAGAAGTGTGAAGCCTGCGCCGTAAGCCTTGCCAACGACTGCCGTTACCTTTGCTACCGTCGCATTCGCGTATGCCGAGCCAAGTCTTGCTATGCACTTGGGGCATGCACAATCGCAAAGTCCCTCGCTGTCAACGAGCGTCAGTACGGAAATGCCGAAACGATCGCAGAAGGAGATGAGATCTGCTGCCTTCTTCGCACCCTTGAAGCCGATCTTACCCGCGTCGCAGGTATTATCCGAGGCTACGACACCGCAAAGCGTGCCGCCGAAGAATGCAAATCCCGTTACGATTCCGCTCTGCTGCGCGTATATCTCTACGAACTTACCGTTATCGGCAAGAGTCTCGACAAGAGCCTTACCCGTAAGTCCGTCGATCGCAACTGCGCGAGAGGCATCGTCGCCACTCATCTGACTTGCGTCGTCTTTATTGTTCTGAGGAAGCATCTCGACAAGCTCACGGGCTGCGGCGAATGCTGCTGCCTCGTCCTTGACCTCGATCGAGCATACCATTTCTTTATTGTTTGAGGTGGGAAGGAGATAAAACTCGGCTTTATCCTCGACCTTTACCGAAAGGTCGAACATATTGGCGATCGTGAGAGCCATACCCGTGCAGAGTCCGTCGTAAACGGCGATCTGGGGAATTATTCCCGATGCCTTTGCTACGCAAGCCATAAATCTGCCGTATGCGGAAAGCGCCGCGCTTCCCTCTGCAACGACTGCACCTGCGCTATCGAATACGCCGATGATCGACGCTCCGTTCTTGATTGCCATATCGTAAAGCATTTCGATCTTTTTGGCACCTGCCTCGTCGAATGCGCCCTTCGTTCTGTCGCTATCCTGCACGAATGCGAACGCGAGCTTGCCTGATACCGAGCCGTATCCGCAGATCACTCCGTCGTACGCTTCGACGTCGCCGCTTCTCTTGATATAAGCGCCGACCTCAACGAACGAGCCCGCATCGAACAGAGAGGCGATTTTGCGATTACCTACTGTCTGATTTTTATCCATTTGAATGCCTCCGTTTTGGGATTTTTTTATCGGTCTTTTTTCTGCATTTCTAAAAAAATACCTTCTCTCCCATTTTAATTAAATTATACCTCTTTTAACTAATATTGTCAATCAAATAGCCAAAATTATTTGTAAACTATTAATGAACTTGCGCTTTTGTGAGAAAAAAACAAAATTTTTTCGTGCGACTACACAATGCGACCTTTTTTTCGTCGCGCTTCGTGTAAAATGTTATTGAAAAGCAGTCAAAACCAATTTTTTGACGGAAATACAACGAATATTCACAGAAAAACGAAAGGAAAATGAGAATGAACTGCGAAAAATGCAAAAATAAAAAAGCGACTTTGTTTTACGCTGACGAGGACGGAACCAAGCACGCGCTCTGCGCCTCATGCGGCGCTATCCAAGGAAGGCTGGCGAGCTTTTCGGCTTCTTCCACGGCCACTGAAGGAGAGCTCGTCTATATCCCCGACCCTACGCTGCTAACACTCTGTCCTCACAGTCTGCTTTTTGCGACGGATACGAGTGCTGACGACAAAAGAGCTTGCAAGGGGTGTGGCTCTACCCTCTCCGATCTAAAAGTTATCGGTCGTCTCGCGTGCCCCGAATGCTACACCGCCTTTGCCGATATTCTATTTCCCTCCCCGAGACTTGCCGAGGGCAGTGATCTTATCAAAATGCCGTTTGCACGCAGGGAAAGATTGGACAAGCGTCAAGCGATAAATAAGGCAAAAGCAGAGCTTAAGGGCGCGATCGACTCCGAAAACTTCGAGCTTGCCGCAACTCTGCGCGACAAGATAAAAAGGCTTGAGGGCAAGGCTGTTTAATATCCCACAAAAACTACATACGACAAAAATACAAGGAGACTAAAAATGTCATGGTTTACATCTGAGGGCAAATGCCCCCATCACGTTATAAGATCGCAGACGCGATACGCACGCAATCCCGCTGACGCTCGATTCTCGGTCAAAGCCGAAAAAAAACTGATCGATCAGTTTTTCGAGAAGGCGGAGGCTCTGCTCGTAAAAAACGGGTTTCGCAAGGAAATTTTGCCCGAAGGGGCTCTTCCCGAGGTCATTGCACTTGCCGAAAAAGGCTTTATCGATCGGGATTTTCTGCTCTATGAAGGCAGACGCTCGCTCTTTTTCAACGAGCCCTGCAATCTTGCGGTGTCTCTAGGCGGCAACGATCTGATAAATATTCGCTCGCTTCTCGCGGGCAACTCCGTAAGCGAAACGAGAAACATTGCCTCGGGTGCGGAGGAGCTGCTCGACCGCGAATTTGAATTTGCATACTCGGACGCACTCGGATATATCTCTAACAGTCCCGCGACGTGCGGCTCGGGGGTGGAGTTTTCATCGGTTCTTTATCTGCCGTCGCTAAGGCTCAACGAAAGCGCGGAGAAATTGCGATATCAGTGTGCTATCATTGGGGCGCGCCTGTTCCCTCTCCTGTCCGATCAGGGCGGCGATCTGTATCTGCTTTCGCACTCGCCTGCCCCCTTTTCAAGCGAGGTGCGCGCCGCACAGTCGTTCAGCACGCTTATAACGAAAATAGTCGAGGATGAAGAAAGCGCCGAGCGAATTATTTTCGCAGAAAGGGATAAAATAATTATTGACCGTGCGTGGCGTGCTTACGGAGTCCTGACTAACGCAAAAATACTTTCTGAAAACGATATGCTTTCGCTCTCATCGGATATTCGCTTCGCTCTCGCGGTCTGCAAGGATACCTCCGCCCTCCCACCCGTGAGTATATCGGCGCTCAATCTTCTTTTGGCTGACGGACTCAATTCTTCGGTCATCGCAAGCTGTCGTGAATGTAAGAGTGCCATCGACTGTGATTGTGCGCGTGCAGACTTCGTACATAAAAAGCTCTCGCCAACTGAAATTTTGACGTGAGCTGTCTTACGAGGAACAGATATGGCAAACAAATTTACTCCAAAGGCGCAAAACGCGCTCAACGCCGCGCTCGGATTTGCTTCCGAGCTCGGTCATTCTTACATTGGGAGCGAGCATATTTTGCTCGGTCTGCTCTCGACCGCCGACTGTGCCGCCGCGAAGATACTTTCAGCAAGGGGCATCAAAAGTGAGATCGTCAAGGACACGATCATTGAGGTCACGGGAATCGGCTCGCCCGAGCAGATCTCACCCTCGAATATGACTCCAAGCGTCAAGAAAATAATCGAGGTCTCGGCATACGAATCGACCAAGAGCAACCACAGCTACATCGGCACGGAGCATATTCTGCTTGCTCTGCTCTCTGACGGCGATTGCGTAGCGGTACGTATGCTTGAATCTCTCGGGGCGTCTGTCAGCGAGCTTCGCGGGGACGTTGAGTCCTATCTCGAGTCAAGTCCCGGGCGAATGCCGAGCGCGAAGCGTAGCGAGAGCAACGAAAAGAGCCGTGAGAAAAACTCGGTCAAAAATTACGGCAGAAATCTGACCGAGGCGGCAAAAAAGGGCAAGATCGACCCTATAATCGGGCGCGACCGCGAGACCGAGCGAGTCATTCAGATCCTTTCGCGCAGAACGAAAAATAACCCCTGCCTTATCGGTGAACCGGGCGTTGGGAAGACAGCCGTAGTGGAGGGGCTCGCACAAAGAATAGCCGACGGCGACGTGCCCGAGATCCTGCGTGACAAGTCAATAATCTCACTTGATCTCGCAAGCATGATCGCGGGAGCAAAGTACCGCGGCGAATTTGAGGATAGACTCAAGAGCATTATGGCAGAGGCACAGAAAAATCCCGATATGATAATCTTTATCGACGAGATACACACGATCATCGGTGCAGGTGCTGCAGAGGGCGCGGTTGACGCGGCAAACATTATCAAGCCTGCGCTCTCGCGCGGCGAGCTTCAGGTCATCGGCGCGACGACGATCAGCGAATACCGAAAATATATTGAAAAGGACGCCGCGCTTGAGAGGCGGTTTCAGTCAGTGACAGTGGGCGAGCCCTCTGCCGCCGAGACGCGACAGATACTGCTCGGACTGCGAACCAAATACGAGGCGCACCACAAGCTGAATATCTCCGACGAGGCGATAGACGCGGCGGTGGATATGTCGGTGAGATACGTGCCCGACAGATATCTGCCCGACAAGGCGATCGACCTCATCGACGAGGCGGCGGCACGGCTACGCCTGAAGATCTTCACCTCCCCGCCCGAGCAACGCGAGATAGAGGGCGAGCTCCGTCGCATTCAAGCCGAAAAAGCCGAGGCGATAACCGAGCAGAATTTCGAGCTTGCCGCCGCCCTGCGCGACAAGGAGATCACTCTGCGAAAAAAATACGAGACGGAAAAGGCGGAGTGGGAAAAAAGAAAAGGAGCTAGCAGTCTTACTCTGCGCGAGTGCGATATTGCCGATATCGTGACTCAATGGACGGGTATTCCCGTCTCGAAGCTGCTTGAAAGCGAGAGCCGCAGACTCTCCGAGCTTGAGGACAAGCTTTCCGATCAGGTCATCGGTCAGGAGAGGGCGATAGCGGCGGTGGCAAGCGCTATCAAACGAGGTCGGACGGGGCTCGGAGACCCGAAGCGACCCATCGGGTCGTTTATTTTCGCAGGTCAGACCGGAGTGGGCAAGACCGAGCTCTGCCGCGCGCTCGCTTCTCTGCTTTTCGGCAGCACGGACGCGATGATCAGGCTTGATATGTCGGAGTATATGGAGAAGCACAGCATCTCAAAGCTGATCGGATCTCCGCCAGGATACGTCGGCTACGACGAGGGTGGACTTCTGACCGAGAGGATACGCCGACATCCCTACTCCATCGTGCTATTCGACGAGATAGAAAAAGCACACCCCGACGTTTTCGGTCTGCTTTTGCAGATACTTGACGACGGGATACTGACCGATTCGCAGGGTCGGCGGGTGGATTTCAAAAATTCGATCATAATAATGACGACGAATCTCGGCGCGAAGGCGCACGGCGAGGTCGGAAGCCTTGGATTCACTCTGTCGGGCAGCGGCGAGGAGGAAAAACGCGCCGAGCAGCGCGTTCTTGACGCTCTGCGCCGTCATTTCCGCCCCGAATTTCTCAATCGTGTCGACGAGATCATCTGCTTTGCTCCTCTTTCGCGCGAGTCACTCAAAAAAATTGCCGAGCTTATGCTCTCGTCGGTCACCGACAGGATCGAGGGCTCGGGTGTGTTCATCGAGTTCGACGAAAGCGTTTCCTATGCTATAGTAGAGCACGAATATCCCTCCGAATACGGCGCGCGCCCTCTGCGCAGGGCTATCACAAGGCTGGTTGAAAATCCTTACTCCGAGGCTCTGCTTTCGGGCGATTTTTCGCGCGGCGACTTCATTCGCGCTTACTTTGACGGCGACAGGGTGAAATTTGAGAAAAAATCGGGCAACAGCTCGCATAAAACGCAAAATACTATTGCAAAAGGTTGAAAAACCTGCTATAATAATATTTGGTAGCGGTCACGTTGACCGCAAGCAGCCAAACGGCGCTTTTCGGGCGGGATATCAAAAAGAGGTGAGACGAATGGACAACAAAAAGGATCTGCCGATCGCGGTCATGGACTCGGGACTCGGCGGCATCAGCGTTTTGCGTGAGCTTGTAAAGATCATGCCAAACGAGCGTTTTTTGTATTTCGGCGACTCTATAAACGCCCCCTACGGCACAAAGACCAAGCCCGAGGTGCTTGAAATAACGAGAAAAAATCTCTCTCTGCTCAAAGAACGTGGGATCAAGGCATTCGTCATCGCCTGCAACACTGCGACGAGCGTGGCGGCGAAGATCTTGCGCGAGGAAAACCCCGAGCTGCTCATTATCGGCATCGAGCCTGCGGTCAAGCCCGCAAGTGAACTCTGCGATCACCCGAGAGTCATCGTTATGGCAACTCCGCTGACTCTGCGCGAGGAAAAATTCCAAGCGCTTGTTGCGCGCTTTTCGGGAAAGGGCGAATTTTTGCCGTTACCCTGCCCCGGACTCGTTGAGCTTATCGAAACGGGAGACGTGGAGAGCGACGAGATAAGAGCATATCTCACAAAGCTTTTCGAGCCTTACAAGAGCAAGCGGATCGACGCGGTGGTGCTCGGCTGCACTCACTATCCGCACGTGAAGGCATTGATCGCGGAGCAATTTCCTGCCGAGACAGTCGTGCTTGACGGTGGCGAGGGCACGGCACGGCATACGAGACGCCGACTCGACGAGCTCGGACTTCTGCACGACGACGGTGAAGGCGAGGTCGAGATAATCAACACCTCTGAAAACGAAAATATGATTGAAATTTCGAAATATTTGCTTTATAGATAAAAATCACCCCGACAGATTTTCTGTCGGGGTTGTTCTATTTATCTGATATTATCTCGTCAAAAACTTATAAACCGTTATAGTTTCGTAGGTCTCGCCGACGTCGAGGGTGCAATCGGTGAAGTCGGGGCGGTTGACGCTGTCGGGCATTTTCTGAGTTTCAAGGCAAAACATATTCTGAAGTCCCTGCTTGTATCCGCCCTTGAAATCGTGGTCGGGATTGTTCAGAAAGTTGCCCGAATAAAACTGCACGCAGGGCTGGTCGGTCCAGACCTCCATAACTCTGCCGCTTTTTTGCTCGCAGACGCGCGCTCTCGCCTCACTCATCGGCTCGGCTCTCTTTGTGAAATTCATGCAGTGATCGTAGCCGCCTGCGATCATCAACGGCTCGTAGGAAAGGTCAAAGTCACGTCCGATCGTCTTGGGGCTGCGGAAATCGAACGCAGTTCCCTCCACCGATATCTTTTTACCCGTCGGGATAAGCGTTTCGTCGGTCTCAAGGAAGCTATCTGCATCGATCCAGAGCTCGTGGTCGAAGATCTTGCCCGAATCAAAGCCGCCGAGATTAAAATAGGTGTGGTTGGTGAGGTTCAATACGGTCTTTTTATCAGTCACGGCGTGATATTTTATCGAAAGCGCGTTGTCCTGACTCAATTTGTAGGTTACGGTGACCTTAAGCGTGCCCGGGTAGCCCTCCTCGCCGTCGGGCGAGGTATATTTGAGGGTCAGGGTACAGCCGTCCTCCTCTATTCCCGCCTCGGCATCCCAGACCTTATGCGAAAAGCCGATCTTACCGCCGTGGAGGTGGTTGGGTCCGTTGTTGACAAAGAGCTTGTAGTCGACTCCGTCAAGCGTAAAAGCGCCCTTTGCGATACGGTTGCCGAACCGACCGATAAGCGCGCCCTGATAGCCGTCGCCCTCGACGTAGTCGGCAAGATCATCGTAACCGCCGACAACATCGGCAAGCTTTCCCTCTCGGTCGGGAGCGAGCAGCCTTTGTACCGCGCCGCCAAGCGTGATTATGCTCACGCTCATACCGCTGTCTACGGTCAGAGTATATTTATCGACCGCTTTTCCGAACGCTTCACCAAAATAACACTTTTCTATATTCATATCGATCTCCATTCAAATATAGGGGCGAAATGATCGCCCCTTATAGTTATTACGAATCGTATCCGTTAGGATTCTTTGTCTGCCAACGGTTAGCATCGCGGCACATCTCAACTATGCCATATTCTGCCTTCCAGCCAAGCACTCTTTCTGCCTTGGAGGGATCCGCATAGCAGGATGCAACATCACCGGGACGGCGGCCGACGATCTTATAGTTGACCTTCAAGCCCGTTACCTGCTCGTACGCCTTTACCATATCGAGCACCGAATATCCGTTGCCCGTACCGATATTGAAATAATCGATACCGTGCGCGCTCTTGATATATTCAAGCGCCTTGAGGTGCGCCTTTGCAAGATCGACTACGTGGATATAGTCGCGGACACCCGTGCCGTCGTGCGTGTCGTAGTCGTTTCCGAATACGCTCAGCTGAGGCAGCTTACCGAGCGCGACCTTGGTGATATAAGGCATAAGATTGTTCGGGATTCCGTTGGGATCCTCGCCGATAAGGCCTGAAGCGTGCGCGCCGACGGGATTGAAGTAGCGCAGAACCGAAATATTCCACTCCTTATCCGAGACGTAGATATCCTTGAGGATGCGCTCGATCATAACCTTGGTCTCGCCGTAGGGGTTGGTCGCGTTGCCGACTCTTGCACTCTCCTTGATCGGCACCTCGTCGGGTGCTCCGTAAACCGTTGCGGAGGAGCTGAATACGATAGTCTTAACACCGTGACGGCGCATCGAATCGCAGAGAATAAGCGAGCCCGTGACGTTGTTGTGATAATATTCGATAGGCATAGAGACCGACTCACCGACCGCCTTGAGTCCTGCGAAATGTATACAAGAATCTATCTCGGGGTTCTCTTCAAATATTCTGTCGAGCGCCGCCGCGTCAAGCAGGTCCGCCTTGTAGAACTTGAAGTCCTTGCCCGTGATCTCTTTTATACGGTCCAAAACGACGGGCTTACTGTTGGAAAAGTTGTCCATAATGACTACGTCGTAGCCTGCGTTCATAAATTCCACCGCGGTGTGAGAGCCGATAAAGCCCGCGCCGCCCGTAATGAGTACTGACATCTCTATTCTCCTTTAATTCATTGGGGTTTTCGTTGGTTGCTCAATTAAAGATATTTTGCCACAATGGCGTTCATTTCATCCATCTTCTTTTCCATATCTGCAACGAGCTTGAACTGGTTGCGCGCACGGTCGAGATTGTGATCGGGATACTCGGTTCTGAAATATACGTCGCCGTCGAGGTAGTCGGACAGGAAGCGTATACCCGTTTCGTATGTAAGTATCAGCGCACCCATGGGAAGTGCTCTGATCTCGGACTCGGAAAGGCTGCCCTCAAGGCCCTGAATAAAGCCTTTGGCGTATGCCTCGAACATATCGAGTCTGCAATAGACCTTGTCGAGATCGGTCTCGTCCTCTGCAGCGCTCGAAGCGCCGAAGCGGATACTGTCGCCGAAGTCTGCAAGAACGCTACCCGGCATTACGGTATCGAGGTCTATAACGCAGATTCCCTCGCCGCTTTCACGGTCTACCATAATGTTATTGAGCTTGGTGTCGTTATGCGTAACTCTGAGCGTAAGCGAGCCGTTTGCAATGCTCTCGTTGATAAAACTAGTGATATGCTTGCGGTCAAGCGCGAACTTGATTTCATCGGGAATAAGATGTGCTCTGCCCGACTTGTTTTCGGCTATTGCCTTTTCAAGATTTGCATATCTCCACTCGGTGTTGTGGAAGTTAGGAATGCTCTCGTGGAGCACGCTTGCGTTGAAATCAGCAAGCTGACGCTGGAACTGTCCGAATGCAAATCCGACCTTCTCAAACATCTCTGCCGATTCGACCTTCATATAGCACTCTGCGTCCTCTACGAAATCGTACATTCTCCAGTATATACCGCGGCGGTCTACGTGACCCCACTTTCCACTCTTGGTCCAGATAACTCGAAGAGCTCTTCTTTCGGCATCGATTCCCTTCGCCTTGTATCCACGGCGAATATGCTCTGTAACTCCGACTATATTTTCCATAACCTCGTCGGGCTTCTTGAATATATCGGTATTTACCATCTGCATAACGTATCTCCTGCCCGTATCGTAGGTCAGAAAATAGGTTCTGTTTATATGTCCGTTGTGACACTCCTCAAGGTGAACCACGTTGCCCTCAATGTCAAAGTGACCTGCGGAGGTTATAATGTCTTTGTCTGTCAAATTAAAATTCATCTTTACAGTCCTCAACTAAGATTATTTCCAAAGTGTATTGGGATATTCGCCACTTGTCATCATATTGCGGAGAGCGTTCTTGACGCCTTCCTTATCCTCGGAGTAGGTCACTCCGTACCATGCCGCACTCGTTTCGTGAACCTTGACGGTGCACTTGCCCGCCTTCATCATATCGTCGATCGCGCCGGGGAGATAGTATTCGCTCTTAAGCTCTTTTCCTTTTTCGGAGGAAAGGAACTTAACGAATCCGTCCTTAAGCTCGCCGAAGATCGCGGGGGTAAGTCCCCAGCAGTTCATCGATACCACGGTGTCGCCCGAGAGATCCTCCCATTCGCCGCCGTCGTTCAGATACTGCGCATCGCTTCCGCAAGTCTTGATCTTGGTCAGCTCTGTGATCGATGTGAGCATTCCCTCACTGTCGGTCGCACATCTGCCACGAGAGACCGTACCGTTTTCGGTAAGGGTATTGCGAAGCACGTAGCCGACCATACAGTAGTCGGTCGATGTCGGGTCAAGTCTGCCGAGGTGCTCTGCCAACTTGACAAACGCATCTCTGCCGTAAAAATCGTCGGCATTCACGACCGCAAAATTATCGGTGACGTAGGGTGCGGCGCAAAGAAGCGCGTGAGACGTGCCCCAAGGCTTCTGTCTGCCCTCGGGAACGCTGAATCCTTCGGGGATATCAACGATATCCTGGAAAGCGTATTCAACCTTTATGTAAGGCTCTACGCGCGCACCGACTGTCTCACGGAACGCGTCGTAATTCTCTTTCTTGATAATGAAAACTACCTTGTCAAATCCCGATTTTACAGCATCATAGATTGAAAAATCGATTATGAATTCGCCGTTATCGGTGATGGGATCTATCTGCTTGAGACCGCCGTAGCGTGATCCCATTCCTGCTGCAAGTATTACGAGTGTCATCTTAAGGCTCCTTCTGCGATTAGAGTAGATTGAGATTAATTTCTACAAGTCATTGTAACGATTTTTTAGTTTTATTGCAACTGATTTTTAACTATGTACGCACACTTTTTTACGATTTTTCGCGAAATAGTGATTTTTTGGCGATTTTAGAATCGCCTGTTTGTTGCGGGGATATGCCTCTTATCTAAATAAGCGCAAGATATTTACGACAACTGTGTCGTCATTACCCGAAGTTTAATTATACATTATCAACAAAGAAAAGTAAATAGAAAAGGTGAAAATTTACACAATGTTTACATTGCCTTTAGTTAAATGAAATCCATTGACATTCTAAAACTAAAGTAGTATAATATTAGGTGGTTTGAAGTCAATTCGAAAGGCGATCTCATTATGAAAAAAACAAAAAACATTTTTTTACAAAGGCTGATCCCTCTGATATGCGCGATCATTACGTTAACCTCTCTGCTCTGCTCCTGCACTTTCCCACGGGACGAGCTTCAGATAAATATCTCGGTGCTCAACGGTACGACGGGCTTCGGTGCGGCTAAGCTGATGACCGACGCAGCCGACGGAAAGACCGAGCTTAACTATAAATTTACCGTTGAAAAAGAATCCGAGCCCATTACCAAGGGACTTATCAACGGAAGCGTCGATATCGCCGCGCTCCCGACCAATGCCGCCGCCGCGCTCTACAATAAGACTAACGGCGCAGTCAAGATCGCCGCGGTCAACACGCTTGGCGTGCTTTATCTCGTCGTCAATGGTGAGAAGGTCGACATAACCGACCTCTCCGAGCTTGACGGCAAGACCGTATATTGTCCCGCGCAAAACCCCGCCTTTATCTTTGAGGCGATCTGCCGTGAAAATAACATCAACGTAACCATCGACACAAGCTACGCCGAGCCCGCGTTTTTGCGCGAGGCGATCGTCACGGGCAAGGTCGATATCGCCGTTCTTCCCGAGCCTATGGTAACTATCGCAAAAAATGCCAACGACAAGCTCGCCGTTGCGCTTGATCTGACTGACGAATGGGAAAAGGTGTACGGCGATAACACTCTTATGCAGGGCTGTATCGTAGTCCGCACCGAGTGGGCGGATGCTCACCCCAAGGAGCTCGAACAGTTCTTAAGTGACTATGAAGACTCTATCCAATTTACGATCTCTGACCCCAAAGGCGCGTCGGTTTGCATAGCGGAAGCAGGGATTTTCGCACAGGCGGCGGTTGCTGAGCAGGCGATACCGAAATGCAATATCGTATTTGTAGACGGTGAAGAAATGGCAAGCGCACTCGACGTTTTCTTTGCGAAGCTTTATGCAATAAACCCCAAGTCTGTCGGCGGAAAGATCCCCGATAGTAAGATCTATCTTGAAAAATGATGAAAAAGATATTGAAATATTCACTTATCGCTCTCGTATGGATCGGCTTATGGCAGCTGATCGCCATGGCGGTAGGACACGAGCTGCTCTTTCCTGCGCCGTGGGCGGTAGCCGTCAGACTCGGCGAGCTTATGATCACGCTTGATTTTTATAAAACGATCGGACTCTCGCTTCTTCGCATTGTTGCGGGTATCGCGGCAGGTGTAGCGATCGGCATACTCGGCGGTATTCTTACCGCGTTCTCAAAATTGGCAAGAGATTTTTTCGCGCCCGCGCTTGCGGTGATAAAATCGACTCCCGTGGTGTCGTTTATCTTCCTGATCGTGCTCTGGATAAGCCGCGACGTCGCTCCGCTTATCGTTGCAGCAATGATAGTTACGCCTGTCGTGTGGGCAAACGTGGAAACGGGATTTCTCAATACTGACAAGGCTTTGATTGAAATGGCAAACGTCTACAAAATGAGCCGATCAGCTAAAATAAAGCACATCTATCTGCCGAGCATCGCGCCCTACTTTTTCGCTTCTCTCCGTGCCTCGCTCGGTATGGCTTGGAAGGCGGGCGTCGCCGCAGAGGTGCTCTTGGTTCCCGTTATTTCAATCGGAAAAATGATCTCGGACGCTAAAATTTATCTTGAAACAGTCGATCTTTTCGCTTGGACGGTCGTCGTGATAATTTTGAGCGTTGTTATTGAAAAATTGATGGTCGTTCTCTTCTCTGCGCTTGCGAAAAAGGGGCTTTCGACTCTGAAGGGAGGCGAGAAGATTGACTGAACTTAAAAACATACGAAAATCGTTCGGGAATAACGTCGTGCTCGACGATTTTTCGCTGAAATTGACTCAAGGATCGAAAAATGTGGTCCTTGGTGCTTCGGGCTGCGGAAAAACCACGCTTTTGCGCGTAATTGCAGGACTGGAGGCTATCGACGGTGGCGAAATGGTGCGCGACGAAAAAATCGCGTATATGTTCCAAGAAACACGGCTTTTACCTTGGAAAAACGCGCTTGACAATATCCGTGCGGTGCTCAAAAAAGAGGATTTTGCTCTTGCGGGCAAATATCTCGCGACAGTCGGGCTTGCCGATGCCGAAAAAAAATATCCCCACGAGCTTTCGGGGGGAATGGCGCAAAGAGTTGCATTTGCACGCTTTCTTGCCTTTGCCGAGGCGACCGATGCAGAGCTACTCTTGCTCGATGAGCCCTTCTCTGCTCTTGACAAGGAGACCGCGACAAAAATGCTTGAATTATTGATCGAATTTTCGATCGGTAAAACGCTTGTGCTCGTCACACACGACGAGGGCGATATTGCCTTTGCCGACAACGTGATCGAGCTATAAAACAATATCACAAAATAAAATTTAACGGCTGCTCTATACCGCCACCCTATCATCTTTCCTTTTATTGAAAGTTTTTGGAGTGGGAGGGGGTGCAGGGGGAGGGCGAACCCTTTTTCTCAAAAAGGTTCGCCCTCCCCCTGCATATATTCACTTATCCAATCATAACCGCCAAAGCGCACCAGCCGTTATCCTCGGCGCGCTCGACGATTTTAAAGCCGTGCTGCTCGAAGCAATCTACAACGTCATCGCAACGCTCTGCGATGATGCCCGATGCGAGCAGGACGGTTTTTTCGCTCATAAAGGGAGCGACGTCGGGCGTCATACGGATAATGATATCCGCGACTATGTTAGCGCAGATGATATCGTAGCCGCCGACTCGGTTTTCGACCTGACGAAGCAGGTCGCTCTGCGCGCAGGTGATCTTATCTTCAAGTCCGCTCTCGCGGATATTCTCGTTTGCAACGCGCACCGACATAGGATCTATATCGTACGCGCGGCAGTTCTCTGCTCCGAGCTTCGCTCCACAGATCGCCAATATTCCGCTTCCCGTGCCTACGTCAAGCAGGCTGTCGCCCTCTTTTACGTATTTCTGAAGCAGAGATATGATAAGCCTTGTGGTCTCGTGTGTTCCCGTGCCGAATGCCATTCCGGGATCCATACTGACGATGATCTCGCCGTCCTTAGCCTCGTAATGCTCCCATGCGGGCACGATGACGATCTTTCCGACCTTAAAGGGCTTATAAAATTCCTTCCAGGAGTTTGCCCAGTCCTCCTCGCACAATCCTATGACCTCGATCTCGGCATCGGTGAGGCTTGCGGACGCAAGTCTTTCGCGCAAAAATGCCATATCGTCGGCAATATTCGCGTCCTTCGGTACGAAATAAGACACTGAGGCGTGCGATTTGTCGGCGTTCAGTATCTTTTCGTCGATAAGGTCGCCGTAGCAGGTCTTAAGATCTATGTCGCTGAGGTCATCGATGAGCAGATTTGTGTTGATCATGCTCATCAGACTCGTCAGCTCGTCAAGTCGCTCGGTCTTTACGGTCACCTTGATCTGTAGCCATTCAGTGACCTCGCCAAAGTCACCACAGACGTAATCTTTATCAGTCATTATTTTTTATCCTTCTTAAAAAAATTCTTTTTCTTTGCGTAGTTGTTCTCTCCGCATTCCTTTGCAAAGGCTCGCAAAAGCTCCTTTTGCTTTTCGCTCAATCCCTTGGGCACTTCAACGTTGACACGGAAAATAAGGTCTCCGCGGCGGTTGGAGTTTATCATCGGAACTCCCTTTTGCTTGAGTGTAAAGGTGGTTCCCGTCTGTGTGCCCTCGGGGATAGTGAACTTCTCCATTCCCTCGAGCGTGGGGACCTCGATCTCCGCGCCGAGCGTTGCCTCCGCGATAGTTATCGGAACCTCACAGTAGAGAGTGTAGCCCTCGCGCTTGAAGGTCGCGCTCGGACGAACGCTGACCATAACAAGAACGTCGCCTGCACCGCCGCCGTTCTTGCCGTCGTTACCCGCACCTCTGATGATAAGTCCCTTGCCGTGATCTATTCCCGCGGGAATATCCACGGTCAGCTTCTTGGTCACGCGCTCAAAGCCCGAGCCGCGACATTTCTGACAAGGGGTCTTGATATATTTACCCGTACCGCGACAGGTGTCGCAGGTGGTGGTGGACTGGAACTGCATTCCGCCAAGATTCTGCATTACGCGTCTCTGTCCCGTGCCTCGACAGCTCGGGCAGGTCTCGCTCTTGCCGTCCGCAGAGCCGCTTCCACTGCAGGACGAGCACTTGCTGTATCTCTGGAAGCTTACGTCCTTTTTACAGCCGAACACAGCCTCCTCAAAGCTGATGGTTACGTTCAGCTCGATGTCGTCGCCTCTTTGGGGTCCGTTTCTTCTTTGTCTTGAGCTTCCGCCGCCGAAAAAGCTACCGAAAATGTCGCCAAGATCGACGTCAAAGCCGCCGAAGCCGCCAAATCCGCCGCCACCGAAGCCTGCACCAGAAGGATCGAACGCCGCGTGACCGTATTGGTCGTATTTCGCCTTTTTATCAGCATCAGACAACACCTCGTATGCCTCGTTGACCTCCTTGAACTTCGCCTCGGCTTCCTTGTCGCCCGGGTTTACGTCAGGATGGTATTTCTTCGCAAGTGATCTGTATGCTTTCTTTATATCGGTGTCGGACGCGCCCTTCTGGATGCCCAACACCTCGTAATAATCTCTTTTATCTGCCATAGTTAGTTATAATGTGTATGCAGGGAGAACCTTTTTAGGTAAAAAGGGTTCTCCCTGCACCCTCTCCAAAAACCTTCCTTGTAAAAAAGGCAATATTAACCGTTCGTTTTGCTTATAGCCAAATCGAATCGCCCGCCTTATAATTTGCACTTTATGGGAAAGGTCGGGTTTCGACCTTTCCCATGCTTTAAAAATTATTTATTCGAGTTATCCTCGTAGTTTGCGTCGTAGAACTGACCGTCCTGTGCGCCGCCGTTCTGACCGCCCATATTATTAGGATCGAAGCCCTGACCCTGCGCGTTCTGCTGTGCGTAGAGCTTTTCGCTTACCTTATAGAACGCCTTTTCAACAGCCTCGGTATCAGCCTTGATAGCCTCGGTGTCGCTTCCCTTTACGGTCTCCTTAAGCTTTGCGATAGCCGCCTCAACGTCTGCCTTGTCAGCCGCATCGATCTTGTCACCGAGCTCACCGAGGGTCTTCTCGCACTGGAAGATCATGCTGTCCGCGCGGTTCTTGACCTCAACTGCCTCCTTAGCCTTCTTGTCCTCCTCTGCGAACTTTTCAGCGTCCTTGACAGCCTTGTCGATGTCCTCCTGCGACATATTAGTGGAGGAGGTGATGGTGATGTGCTGCTCCTTGCCCGTTCCCTTATCGCACGCGGTTACGTTAACGATACCGTTAGCATCGATGTCAAAGGTTACCTCGATCTGAGGGATTCCTCTGGGTGCGGGAGCAATTCCGTCGAGGGAGAAGCGTCCGAGAGTGGTGTTATAAGCTGCCATCTCGCGCTCACCCTGAAGAACGTGGATCTCAACCGAGGTCTGACCGTCAGCCGCGGTGGAGTAGATCTGGCTCTTCTTTACGGGGATAGTGGTGTTTCTATCAATAATTCTGTTGAATACGCCGCCCATAGTCTCGATACCGAGAGAGAGAGGAGTTACGTCGAGAAGCAGAAGATCCTTGACCTCGCCGCCGAGAACGCCGCCCTGAATAGCCGCGCCGACTGCTACGCACTCGTCGGGGTTGATGCCCTTGAAGGGCTCCTTGCCGATGAACTTCTTAACTGCGTCCTGAACTGCGGGGATTCTCGTAGAACCGCCGACGAGGAGCACCTTGTCGATCTGGCTTGCCGAGAGACCCGAGTCACGAAGAACCTGCTTTGTGGGACCCATGGTCGCTTCAACGAGGTCTGCGGTGATACGGTCGAATTCTGCTCTTGTAAGGGTTGCTTCAAAGTGGAGAGGACCTGCCGCAGTTGCGGTGATGAAGGGGAGGTTGATGTTCGAGGTAGTAACGCCCGAAAGCTCGATCTTTGCCTTCTCTGCCGCGTCCTTAAGTCTCTGCATTACCATCTTGTCGTTGCGGAGATCGATGCCGTTCTCCTTCTTGAACTGCTCTGCCATCCAGTCGATGATTCTCTGGTCGAAGTCGTCGCCGCCGAGCTTGTTGTTACCTGCGGTTGCAAGAACCTCGAACACGCCGTCGGAGATCTCAAGCAGAGATACGTCGAACGTACCGCCGCCAAGGTCGAATACCATGATCTTCTGGTCTTCCTTATCCACGCCGTAAGCGAGAGCCGCCGCGGTGGGCTCGTTGATGATTCTCTGAACGTTAAGGCCTGCGATCTTACCCGCATCCTTGGTTGCCTGTCTCTGCGCGTCGGTGAAGTATGCGGGAACTGTGATTACCGCATCGGTTACCGTACTTCCGAGATATGCCTCTGCATCTGCCTTCAGCTTCTGAAGGATCATAGCCGAGATCTCCTGGGGAGTATATGTCTTGCCGTCGATGTTTACCTTTTTGTTGGAGCCCATGTCTCTCTTGATCGAGATAACGGTCTTGTCAGGGTTGGTGATAGCCTGACGCTTTGCAACCTGACCTACGAGTCTTTCGCCGGTCTTGGAGAACGCTACTACCGAAGGGGTAGTTCTCGCGCCCTCGGGATTGGGGATAACGATAGGCTCGCTGCCCTCGTAAACCGCTACGCAAGAGTTTGTTGTACCTAAGTCAATGCCAATGATTTTTCCCATAATATTATTTCCTCCTATGGATAATGTGTGTAAATGGATTTTTTTCGTACCTTTCTTGTAAGAAAGGTACCCAAAGAACTTCAATAAGGATAGTTGTTGTTTTCTACGGTTTAGGTTTTAAAATGATGATGTGATCAGTTAGCTACTGTAACCATAGCGTACCTTATGATTTTGTCACCTTTACGATAGCCTTTCTGGAACACGCTGACGATCTCACCCTCATTATGATTTTCGTCGTCGACCATCATAACTGCGTTATGGATATTGGGATCGAACGTCTCTCCCTCTGCCCCAAACGCCTCAACGCCCATTTTCTTAAGCGCTTCGTCTGCGCCCTTGAGCGTCATTTCGAGTCCCTTGAGCACTCCGTCCGCCTCGGTGACACCGACCGCGCGCTCAAGATTGTCTATGATGGGAAGTATCGAGACAAGAGCGTCGGCATACGCGTCGGCATACGTGCCTTCTCTTTCCTTTGCACTTCTCTTGCGGAAATTATCGTATTCCGCCATCATTCTCATATATTTATCATTCTGCTCGGAAAGCTCCTGTGCCTTCTTCTCAAGCTCACTCTCGAGATCTGTGATCTTAGCTTCAAGCTTCTTGACCTTTTTCTTGTCGGCGCGGCTCTCTTTTTTGTCGCTCTCCTCGATCTCTTCGATCTCTTCGATGGATTCTATCTTCTCCGTCGCCTCGGATTCAGGGGCTTTCTCCTGCTCCTCGGCGGCTATATTCTTATCCTCCGTCATTTTCATCTCCTCCGTTTCTTTCGGGTATCATATCGGTTTCGTTGAGTATGCTCTCAATGTTGCCTGCAAGTCCCTCTATCGTTGCAACGACCTTGGCGTAGTCCATACGTCTCGGTCCGATGATGCCGATAGCTCCGAGGGTCTTGCCGTCTCGGACGACAGGCTTGAAGACCAGCGCCGAGTTATTCATGACCTTGACCGAGCTTTCCGATCCGATAACGACGTTGACTCCGTCGCTTTCGGGATCGCTGACCAGATCAAGAATGTCCTCCTTGTTTTCGAGCGCGCCGAGCAGCTCGCGAAGTTGATCCTTATTGCTGTACTCGGGATACTGCAAAAGTCGGTCCATTCCGCTGACCTTGAGGTCGCCGCCGTCAAGCTCGTTCATGCTCTCGTATATTATTTTTATGATAGGATTGACTATTCCCGACTTGTCTCCCATCGCCTCCTCAAGCTCGACGATTATCGGGAGCGTGATCTCGTTGGCGGTGAGTCCTGAGATATGATCGTTGAGCGCTACGGCAAGATCCGACGCTGTCAGCTGCGACACGGCAACATCTATCGAGAGTCGCTTGGTGAGCACTGCCCCGCCGTCGCTTATCATAACGAGCAGTAGACTGTGTCTGTCAACGAATATGACGTCGAAGCGCTTGATCCTGACCGAGCTTGCCTTGGGTTTGATCACAAAGCTTGTATAGTTTGTGAGGTTGCCCGCGAGCTTTGATGCCGCCATCAAGATCTGATCGAGCTCGTTCATCTTCGATTTAAGCAGCTTGTTGATCTCCGCGATCTCGGTGGTGGTCATAGCGTAGCTTTCGATCAGCGTGTCGACGTAGAAGCGGTAGCCAAGCTCACTTGGCACTCTTCCTGCCGAGGTGTGAGGCTGTTCGAGGTATCCGAGCGCTTCAAGCTCTGCCATTTCGTTTCGAATGGTAGCAGACGAGCAGTTCAAGTGCTCATCCTGCATGATATATTTCGAGCCGACGGGCTCGCCGTCCACGATATGAGCATCGACGATCGCCTTGAGTATGCGTTTCTTACGCTCGCTCAATTCATTTCTTGCGTTTTCTGCCACTTTTTATGCGCTCCTTTCCACCTTTTCCCAATCGGTTCATCTCCAAAAGGGAAATTGTCAGTTTTTAGCACTCTTTTGCGCCAAGTGCTAACCTACGCTAATAATATACCCCTTTTTGACCTTTTTGTCAAGGGTTTTGCCCAATAATTTTATGAATTTTTTGTAAACAGTGCTAAAAATCCGTGTTTTTTGGCAAAAAGAAAGACGCCTGCGGCATTTTGAGCCACAAGCGTCATTTTTGCGCGGTCTTATTTGGAAATTATCCGGGCATCAGACCTTCGCCGTATATTTAATGGAAGAAACCTTGCCGTCGCGGAAAATGAACTGCAGCGTGCAATTCTCTGCCTCGTACTGAAGATTATCGCCGACGGAGGTATACTGATCTCCGTATTTTTCGATGACTGCCGATTTGCTCGCACCGATCGAAATGCCCTCGGGAGTCTTTACGAGATCGTTAGTCAAAACTATCATATAAATATAGTCCTTGCCGCCCTCGGTGTAGGTCTGTATTTCAAATCCGCTATAGGTATAGACCTTATCAAGTCCCTCGAACGCGCAGGAGGGCGACTCGTCGTATGCCTTGGGCTCGCCAAGTGCCGCGAGAATTACCGCCGCCTCATCGCCCGGGAAGATCTCTGTTTCACCCGTAAAGAAGCTATATTTCAGCTTACCGTCGATCTGCGGGCCATCGCAGGCGCAGAACAACGACATACTCATAAGCGCAACAAGTGCAAATATCAATATTTTTTTCATTTTGACCTCCGATCCGCCGCTTGCGGCGGTATAATATTAATCGTTGAATTTTGCCTTTAGGGCAAAATTCGCGCGTGAAAAAGTATATTTTACTGCCGGGAGGACGAAGCTTTCACGCTGACCTCCATCATATCTTGCTTGGCGGTTTTATACTCCGACAGCTTTTTGTCCCACACCTTTGCGATATCGGGATCGTTCTTTAAGCTTTCCAGTCCGTATTGCTTTACAAGGAGCTTTCCAAAGTGGTCGGTCATCTTTTCAGCGCCGAACACGTTAAGATGAACGCCGCCGTCGTAGGTGTCGGTCGACCAATCGATTCCGATCTCCTCGTTATCTATAAAATTATAATAATCCAAGCCGTATTGCTCGGCGTAGTCGCATATCTGCTTATCCCACTCGTCGTACCACCAATATTTCCACGTGTTCGTGGGCGATTTGATAAGCACGAGCTCGATTCCCTTTTCGGCACAAAGCTCGCGCATTTTGTCGAGATAGTCGAAGGACACGCTCGGGAGCGTGTAGTCGAAGAGCTCGTCGCCCTCGCGCTCGCTCTCCATCGGCTTGATTCCCGTTTGTATCATATATCCGTTATACGCGACCTGCGGACGCGAAAGCATATACTTGAAGTCCTCTCCCGAAAGCTCGCTCCAGCGCGAGTGATAGCGCAAAAGCGTGAAAATGTACGAAGCAAAGGTCTCCTCGTCGGTCATCGACGCGTTTATCGCTCCGATCTTGCTTTTTGACCATCGCATTCCGTCGAGCGTCATTCGGTTATACGCTTCGTTTTGCGGATCGCCGTATTTCATCGAGAGCACGTTAAAGACTACGACCTCGGGTGTTTCATATTTCAGCATCTCCTCAAGCAGATAGTAGGACTGCCAGATGAGCTGCTGCGCGCTTCCGCGCACGTACGAGGTGATGCCGTACTTTTCCCAGAGCACTGCGGGCACGAAGGACTCGTAGACCTCGCAATCCCCAACGAAGAGCACCTGATGGGTATTCCCCGCGTCGACCTCGCCGTAATACTCGGCAACGAGATTTCCCTCTCTCGACTGCGAAGCGTATTTCGGCTCGAGAACGAGCGTTGCTGACCAGAGCAGTGCGGCAAGCACGAGCAAGACCGAAACGGCGCAAATAATTCTCTTTTTTATCATTTGTTCTGTATTATTCCAATCATTTAGTAAGCACGCGGTCAAAACTGCGTGTAGATGAACTGCGAGGCATCAAAGCCGATGCCGTACGAGCCGAAAATAAGTATCGCGAAGATCAAGATCGCCATGCAGCCAAAGGCGGCAAGCGGCTTGTCGGCAAGGCGGTTTTTAAGCGGTCTGTCGCCTCTCGAGGAGATCTCGCTGACCGCAAGCATAAGCAATATGCCAACGGCGACCACAATAAACGCGCTTATATCAAGCCCGAGCGAAAGCATTCCACCCGACAAAAAGCTCTGCCAGCCCCTGCCGTCGTAGAATATCGATCCGAGCATCTTGAATGTCACGGGGACGTTTCGGTAGACGTCAAGTATTCGTATAGTGCCCATGATCATAAAGGTCTGCGCGCGAAGATACAGCGTCCAAAACGTACTCTTTGTAAGTCTCGGAAAGCGTTTATTCAGCTTATTATACAGAGGCTGACACTCCTGCGAGATAAGTATGACAAGGCAGTTGAGCAATCCCCAGACGATAAAGTTCCAGCTTGCTCCGTGCCAAAGTCCAGTCAAAAACCAAGTGATAATAGTCGCCGTGTAGACAGGCACTCGCTTGCCCACCGCGTTGCCGAGGTGCGCGCGGCTCCATTTCGATAGCCTTTGCATCGACTTGGTGATCGAAAGCGGATAAAAAACGTAGTCGGTAAACCACGAGCCCATCGTGATATGCCAACGGTTCCAATACTCCTTAGTCGAGGTCGAGGCAAACGGACGGTTGAAGTTTTCGGCTATCTTTATACCCATCGCCTCGCCGATACCGATCGTGACGTCGATACCGCCCGTAAAGTCGGCGTATATCTCGACCGAGTACGCGATTATAAGAAACAGCACGTAAGCACCGCCGTATTTGCCCGTATCGGAGACGATCTCCTTGATGACTATCATCACCGTGTCGGCAACGACCAGCTTTTTGAAAAATCCCCAGCAGATGCGGATCATTCCGGGGACTATATTTCCCCACTCGGCTCTGTGCGGAGCGTAGAGCTGGGATGCAAGATCCGAATGTCTTGATATAGGGCCCTGAACGAGCTGTGGGAAGAACGCGACGAAAAGGGCGAGTCGAAATACGTTTTTCTCCGCCTCGGTCTTGCCGCGGTAGACGTCGATGAGGTATCCCATCGTCTGAAAGGTGTAAAACGAGATACCGAGGGGTAGTATCAACGACGGAATTCCAAGCTTGACGCCGCCAAATACTCCTATCAGCGCGTTTACGTTATGGAGCGCAAAGCCCGTATATTTAAGCACCGCAAGGATACCGAAATTTAGCACGATGCCGACAAGCAGGATATGAAATCTTTTCTTCTTCTGCCCTGCCTTGTACGCCTTGCGCGCGTCCTTGTCCATATTTTCACGGTTTTCCGCGATATACGCGCTCTCGCGGCTCGAATTGTTTGCCATAAGGCGAGCGACCGCGTAGGACGACAGCGTGGTGAAGATTATAAAAGGAAGATACCACGAGCCTGCCGCGAAGTAGAAAATATAGCTTGCGGCGAGCAAGACCCACCACTGCGCCCTTTTCGGCACGAGGTAATAAAGCAAAAGTGTCGCGCCGAGAAAGATTATGAATGAAATCGAAGCGAACGACATCTTATTCTTCGTCGAGCTTTTCGATAAGCGCCATCAGAGCCGCTGCCGAGTTGAAGTTCTCGGGAATTATCTCTTCCGCGGGGATAGAAACGTCAAATTTGTCGTTGATCTCGGTGATAAGCGTTACGATATCGAGCGAATCGAGAATTCCGTTGTCAACAAGTCCCTCCTCGGTCGCAAAATCGACGTCGGGGTGAAGATCGGTGAGTATTTCAATGAGCTTTTCCATAATTTATGCCTTTCTGTGAGAGTTATTTTAATTCTTTAGCCTTTTCCTTCATTCCCTTGCGGTCGAGCTTTCCGTTCGCCGTCAGGGGCATCTTTTCAAGGCAGATTGCCGTAGCGGGTAACATATATCTCGGCACGAGGGTTCGCATATAAGAAATTATCTCGGCTTCGGTCGCGCCGCCCGTGTAGAACAGGACGATCTTTTTCTGCTCGTCGTTGTAGACGCAGCACGCCTGAAGTATCTTATCAAACGAAAGCGCCGCGGCTTCGATCTCGCCAAGCTCGATGCGGTGTCCCATGTGCTTGATCTGCGAGTCCTTGCGAGTCATAAAGACAAGCTCGCCGTGCTCGTTGTATCTTGCGAGGTCACCCGTGCGGTAAACTATCTCGGGGTATGCGTCGCAAAGCGGATTCTGGACGAACGCCTCGTCGGTCTTTTCCTTGTTTCTGTAATATCCAAGCGTCACACAGGTGCCGCGGATGTATATCTCACCCGCCTCACCCGTCTTAACCTCCCTGCCGTCCTCGCCGATAAGCATTATCTCGGTGTTTCTGAAGGGCTTTCCGATCGGTATCGGCTCGCCCTCGGCAAGCTCTCTGTCGGCTCTCCAATAGCACGACATACCCGTCGCCTCGGTCGGACCGTAGAGATTGAAGAAGGTCGCCTCGGGGAATGCTTCCCTCCAGCGCTTATATTCCTTTATCGGAAAGACCTCACTGCCAAAGCAGATCTTGGTGAGATATTTCGGCGGATTGCTCTCGAGCGCGCCGAGCGAGGATATCATCACGAGCGCCGAGACTACCCAGCAGACCGTGTTGATCCTATGCTCGTTGAGATAGTCGCAGAGCTTCGTCGGGAACATAAAGAGCTGCTTTGGTACGAAATAGGTCGTCGCACCAAGCTTGAGCGTCGGCATAATTTCCTTAAGCGGCGCATCGAAATACAGCGGAGTCTGATTGGCGTAGACGGTATCGTGATCGAACTGTACCGCCTCGCAGAGCGTTTCGGTGTAGTCGATGACCGAACGGTGCGCCGCCGCAACTCCCTTCGGTACTCCCGTAGAGCCCGAGGTAAAAACGACGTATATCGGGTCGGTGTCAAGCTGTCGCTCTCTTACCTCTCCGAGCGCAAGCTGATCGATCGGGCTTTCACAAATGTCGTCGTAGAGATATTTCTCGGCATTGTCGGGAAGCTTCGCGAGATTTCTTGCATTCTTTTTATCGTAAATTACCGCCCTTGGCTTGAGGCTTTCAAATATCATATCTATGCGGCGCGGCGGCATTTCGGAATCAAGGCAGACGTAAAAGCAGCCCGCGTATATTATACCCATAAACGCCGCGATCGTGTCGGGGTGCTTGTTCATCAATACGACTACGCTCTCGCGTCTGTATCCCTTTGACAAAAGGAAGCTGCCGACGCTCTTCGATCTGCTCTGCAGATCTCCGAAGGTGATATTGTCAACGCCGTCCGAAAACGCGACCTTGTCGGGATATTTCGGCGCGGTATTTTCAAGATATTCGAGAATATTTGTCTGATACATGATTCTGTCCTTGTCAATATATTGTCAATATAGATTTTCAAGCTCGGGAGTCGGGGTTATGATCTCTTTTGCAACGGCAGGGTACGCGCTCTTGTCATAAAGGCGGAAATACTTTCGCACCTTGTTGTATGCGTCGACCTGCTTGTCGGTAAGCAGACAGCCTGAGTGGTTATATTCCGAGCGCAAATGCGTGCAGTCAAAGTGATACCAGCGAGGACTATCCTCGGTGCCGATATTTACAAGACTCCAGTAGTGCGTGTCGGTGGTATATCCCGCCGTTCTCTGAACGTCGAGATTTTCAATTTCGTAGTATTCGAGCAGTGCCTTCGCCGCCGCAAAATAGCTATAGCAGTCGCCGCTTCCCGAGACGAAAAGCGCCTCGTACGCTGCTCTCTGCCAACTCGTCTTGTCGGATGTGGAAACGTAAGAGATCCTGCCGTAGACATATTCGTAGATCGCTCGGCACTTCTGCTCTGCCGTCATCGAATCGGTGATGCCGATATCGTCCGCCGCGGCGGCTATCTTTTCGTTAAGCGCTGCCTGCGTGATCTCCTCCGAATAAACGTGAACGGTGACCTTGACCTTATCACTGCGGTTGCCGACCGCGTCGGTCGCGGAGATATACACGGTGTATTCTCCTGCCGCCGACAGATCTACCTCGCTATCGTCTACCGTGAGGATTATCTCGCCCGTGCAGTTGTCCTTAACGCTGACGTTCTGCTTATAGGACACCGCCTCGCCGACGTAGGTCACGATATCCGACTTGACCTCGAGCTCGGGGGCTTCGGTATCGACGACTATGGTCATATTGACGTCAAACACCTCGGTCTTATTGCCCGACGCGTCGGTAAATCTGACACGCGCGGAGTATGTGCCCATCGCCTTTATCTCGGAAAATCTTTCGACATATTCGCCCGTGTATGAGTCGGGCTCGTATATAGTATCTATGAACTCCGCGGGATCGGGAATAGTGCCGCCGACCGCCGTGCAGACGTCCTTGACCGTGACCTTTGGTGCTTTGGTATCCTTGACCTCGAGTCTTACGTCGATTTCTTCACCCTTGGAGAGCACCGTAAAGTGATAGACTCCCGCGTGGTTGATGCAGTCGGGATCAAAGCCATCGCCAAACACCGCGGCTTCGTTTTTGGCGATATCGGCGGCGCTCAGAGCTTGTCCCGCCTCGATAGTCACGTGCTTGGTCTGAAAAAACAGAACGGCACAAAAAATCGCAAGGATAACAGATATCGCGAGCAGTGCCGTGATCAGCACGCACGTCAACCTTATCACCTTGTCTCTTTCTCCGGGCATATTGAATTTAAGGCCGTGTTTTTTATTGATAAAAACCGTCATTTTTCGTCGTTTCTCCGAGTTAATTATATAAACTTATAAATACAGTATTATTACGCCACGTATTATTATACCACCGACACTCGAAAAAGTCAACAGAAAAGGCGCTTGTTTTTAGTATTTTTATGGTGAAATTTTATTAAATCTCAAGGCGCAAAAATGCCCGACCGATAGCACGGTCGGGCAATATTAATTATCAAAGCACACAGCCGAGGAATTGCTGAAGCTTGGGATGCTTGGGATTGTTGAATATCTCGTCGGGAGTGCCGCTTTCCGCGATGACTCCCTCGTGCATAAAGAGCACTCTGTCCGCGACCTCGCGGGCAAAGCCCATCTCGTGAGTTACGCAGATCATGGTCATTCCCTCTTTTGCAAGTCCCTTCATAACGTCAAGAACCTCTCCTACCATCTCGGGATCGAGTGCGCTCGTCGGCTCATCGAAAAGCATTACCTTTGGCTCCATCGCAAGCGCGCGGACTATGGCAATTCTCTGCTTCTGTCCTCCCGAGAGCGTGGAGGGATATGCGTTCGCCTTGTCCTCAAGTCCTATGCGGTTGAGCAGAGCCATAGCCTTACCGTTAAAGTATTCCTTTACCTCTTTTTTGCTCTTTCCCTCCTTGATCATCTGCTTTGCGCGGGTCTTCATAGGAGCAAGAGTTACGTTTTCAAGAACGCTCTTGTTGTTGAAAAGATTGAACTGTTGAAACACCATTCCCATATTCTGACGGGCGAGATTGATATCGATGTGATTTTCGTCGTATATCTTCTTCATCTCGGCACGGTATTCCTTGCCCTCTGCCGCTGAGAATTTTTCATTAATAAGGTCCTCAGCCTTGATCTTGGCGACAGCGTCCTCCGAGCTCATTCCTGCCGCGGAGAGCTTTTTGTAGGTCTTGGATGCCATTATGACCTCGGGATGAAGATAGGGATCTACGGGAGTCAGAAGCTTGCCGTCCATCCAGACCTCGCCAAAGGTGGGAGTCTCAAGCAGATTCATACAGCGCAGAAGCGTCGATTTACCCGAGCCCGAAGCACCGATGATAGCGACCACCTCGCCCTCCGCTATCTGCGTGGACACACCCTCAAGAACCTTGAGGTCTCCGAAATTTTTATATATATTTTTTACGTCAAGCATGGGCCTTCATTCTCCTTTCGAACACGCCGAGCAGCTTGGAAAGCACGAAGTTCAGCACGAAATAAATGATACCTATTATCATAAGTATCGGGAGTGAATTATGAGTCTTTCCAACGATAACGTGATACTGTGTCATAAGCTCGCCGACGTAGAATGTCGATGCAAGCGATGTCTCCTTGATGACCGTGATAAATTCGTTGCCGAGCGCGGGAAGAATATTCTTTACCGCCTGAGGAAGAACGACCTGTATCATCGTGGTCGTGCCGTTAAGTCCAAGGCTTCTTGCCGCCTCGGTCTGTCCCTTATCGACCGCCTCTATACCCGAACGAATTATCTCGGAAACGTACGCCGCGCTGTTGAGTATCAGTGTAAAGGATATGCAGAGTATCTTTTTGTTTTCAAGCTCGTTCATCGCGGGTATGATAACGGGGATCAAAAACGTGCTTATGTAGAGCTGAAGCAGCATAGGAGTGCCGCGGATTATCTCAACGATAGCATTGACCAGCCATTTCAGCGGCTTTATTTTGCTTATCTTGACAAGCGCAAGCAGTGCGCCGATAACGGTACCGAAAAATACCGTCATAAGTGAGAGAAGTATGGTTGCGGTAACTCCTTTGATCAAAAAAAGATCCCAGTATTTCACGAAGATCTTACCCATATCCTCGAACATTGTGATTAAATACATATTTTACTCCGTTCTTATATTCGCAAAACACGAGCTGCCGTACCGAAACACAGCACGGCAGCTCTATTCTTTATTTATAAATTACTCGGTGATCTTGTTGCCCTCGTCGTCGTAGCCGAGCTCGTCGAGAGTCTTGACCTCTGCGTAGATCTGGCAAGCCTCGTACCAACCGTCATAGAGATCAGCCGCCATTGCCTTTGCGAGTGCCGCGTTGACCTTTTCGAGAAGCTCTGCGTCATCCTTGTTGAGAAGGATCACGTTGTTCTTGTACTTCTCTTCTACCTCAAAGTAGTAGTCGGAAAGAACGATGGTATCGTTTACGAGCGCCTCACCGTTACCGTATGCAACTGCAAGGGCGTCGATGTCGCCTGTGGAGAGTGCTACTGCTGCGTCGTTGATGTTACCGAAGAGCTCGAGAGTTGCGCCCTGGGGTACGAGCTGCTCTTCAACGAGAAGCTGCTGGAGAGAGCCGCCCTGTGCACCGATCTTGAGACCTGTGAAATCGGTCTTGCCTTCGGTGAACTCTGCCGCCTTTGCCTTGGTGGTGATAAGGATCTGCTCGGTCTCGTTCTCACCTGCTACGTAGTAATCGGAAATAAGGAAGGTTTCAGCACGCTCTGCGGTCCAGGAGAAGCCAGAGATCGCAAGGTCTGCGTTGCCCGAAGCAACTGCCGCCATACAAGCGTCGAAGGACATGGGGTCGAGCTTAAGCTTCATTCCAAGCTCCTTTGCAACGTAGGTAGCGAGGATAACGTCGAAACCAACTATCGCATCGTCGCCGGACTTTGCGGTGTCGTAGAATTCCATGGGAGCGAAGTCGGGGGAGATCGCTACCACGAGGGTGTCGGTGTATTTGGATGCATCGTAATCGATTGCTGCCATTGCTTTGTCATAAGCCGCGGATAAGCTGTCCTCTCCCTTGTCGCAGGATGCGAACATTGCGACGGTGCTGAGTGCCATAAGTACTACAAGTGCGAGTGCGATAATTTTTTTCATGGTTTTGTCCTCTTTTCTGCAAGATGTGAATTTTTATTCGCATTATCGGATTGCCGTAATGCTGATTACTGCATCATTATACACCCAAAGAACGTATTTGTCAACCCCCATTTTTCACTTTCTACGAAATTAATCCTTTTCGGCAAAAGGTTTTTCGGGTTTTTGTGTATATTTCATAAAATTGCATAAATATCCGTATTTTTATGCAAACATTCTGCATATTCTTGCATTTTTGACTTATAATTCGGGAAATTCAATTCGGTAGTAGAATATATAATGATTATTTTTAAAATTTTTTTCAAAAAACTATTGACAAAACAAAAAAAGGGTGTTATAATCTGTAAAGCGTTTTACTTTACACCCACGGAAACGGCAAAAACAAGTTGGAGGCGTGAAATGTTTGAGAAAGATCTGAACGTCGGGTTTCTGCTTGACTTTTACGGCGACGTGCTGACCGAAAGGCGCAGAGATGCGCTTGACTTCTATTATAATAATGATATGTCGCTTTCCGAGATCGCCGAGGAGATGGGCATTTCCCGTCAGGGCGTGCGTGACCTTATCAAGAAAGCCGAGGAGGAGCTTCTCTTCTACGAGGAAAAACTCGGTCTTGCAAGAAAGTTCAAGGTCGCACAGCATCACGCCGAGCGCGCTCTTACAATGTGTGAAGCAGGCGAAGATCCCAAAACTATCGAGGATGAGATCCGTCTTTTACTCGCAAGCGTGGGATAAGCTGCAAAGCGGTATTCGGCTTTGCCGAATTGTATTTGAGTATGTCTCAAGTGATATTGCGAGAGGCGTAGTGGTATTTTTGCCGCAAAGCAGCAAAAGTTATATTTATTAGGAGGTATTTGTGACGTGAGTATGTTTTCAAATCTCAGCGAAAAGCTGGAAAATGCCTTCAAAAAATTCAAAAACAAGGGTAAGCTTACCGAGGCCGACATCAAGGCGGGTATGAGAGAGATCAAGCTAGCTCTGCTTGAGGCCGACGTTAACTTCAAGGTCGTTCGCGACTTTATAAAAACAGTTTCCGAGCGTGCGGTCGGCGCAGACGTGCTTGAATCGCTCAATCCAGGACAGCAGGTCATCAAAATAGTAAACGAGGAGCTCGCGGCTCTTATGGGCTCGACTCATTCGAAGCTTACGGTCGCTTCAAAGCCCCCTACGGTCATCATGATGGTCGGTCTTCAGGGTGCAGGTAAGACCACTCACGCGGGAAAGCTTGCGGGTATGCTTAAAAAGCAGGGCAAGAATCCCCTGCTCGTTGCCTGCGATATCTACCGTCCCGCCGCTATCAAGCAGCTTCAGGTAGTAGGTGAAAAGCTCGGTATTCCCGTTTTTGAAATGGGCGACAAGACGAACCCCGTCAAGATCGCTACCGAAGGAATAAAATTGGCTAATCAGAAGGGCTATGACACGGTGTTTATCGATACCGCGGGTCGACTTCAGATCGACGAGGTCCTTATGAAAGAGCTTCAGGATATCAAGGCGGCGGTAGAGCCGACCGAGATCCTTCTTACTATCGACGCGATGATCGGTCAGGAATCGGTCAATGTTGCGGAAACCTTTAACGATCTGCTCGACATAACGGGAGTTATCCTAACCAAGCTCGACGGTGATACCCGAGGCGGTGCGGCGCTTTCAGTCCGTTACATCACGGGCAAGCCGATAAAATTCATCGGTGTGGGCGAAAAGCTCGATCAGATCGAGCCCTTCCACCCCGACAGAATGGCAAGACGAATTCTCGGAATGGGCGACGTGCTGACCCTTATCGACAAAGCGCAGGCGCAGTTTGATGAGAAAAAGGCGGCAGAGATGGAGGAAAGACTCCGTCAGTCGATCTTCACTCTCGACGACTACCTTATGCAAATGCAGCAGCTCAAGAATATGGGCGGGCTTGATCAGCTCGCGGGTATGATCCCCGGAATGAAACCCGGTGCGCTCAAGGACGCGAAGGTAGACGAAAAGATGCTCGTGCATCAGGAGGCTATCATCAAGTCGATGACCAAAAAGGAGCGCGAGCGCCCCGAAATGCTGAACGCCTCGCGCAAGCAGAGAGTTGCCAAGGGCAGCGGTACGAGCGTTGAGGAGGTCAACAAGCTTCTCAAGCAGTACGATCAGATCAAGAAGATGATGAAGCAGTTCCAGGATATGGGCAAGACCAAGCAGGGACGCAGACAGATGGGAAAGATGAAGCTTCCCTTCTAAGTAACTTCGTCGAAAATTAATTGCACCTCGGTGCATAAAAAAGTTTTTATAGCCGAAAGGCTTAAAATAGAAAATAAAAAATTATTATATCAAATTTTGGAGGACAAAAAAATGGTAAAAATGAGACTCAGAAGAATGGGCGCTAAGAAGGCTCCCTTCTACCGTGTAGTTGTTGCTGACAGCCGTTACCCCAGAGACGGTCGTTTCATCGAGGAGATCGGTTACTACAACCCCGGCACCGAGCCCGCAGAGGTTAAGATCGACGCTGAAAAGGCTAAGGCTTGGCTCGTAAAGGGTGCACAGCCCACCGAAACCGTAAAGTCTCTTCTCAAAAAGTCCGGTATCGTTGACTGATTCTGAAAAGAATATCAACAATATCTGATTTAAGATTGGAGAATTTCATGGTGGATCTTAAGGAAACACTGCGTAACATCGCAGTCGCTATCGTTGATAATCCCGATGAAGTCGTGGTTGTATGCAACGAGACCGAAAACAGTATCACTCTTACTTTGAGTGTTGCTCCCGACGATATGGGAATGGTCATCGGCAAGGGCGGTCGTATCGCTAAGGCGATCCGTATGGTCATCAAGGCCGCTGCCGCAGGCTGCAACAAAAAGGTAACCGTTGATATCAGATGATTAAAGCAAAAAATACCGAACAGCCACACGTAGCTGTTCGGTATTTTTTTATGCTTTTTTCAACTCAAGAACCCGCAGGAAGATCTCGGTCATCATTTCCTTCTTTTCCTTGTCGAGTCCGTTATAGGTCTTTATGATGGTATTAAACTTTTTCGGACCGCCGCGCGCAAGCTCGGTCAGGGTCTTCGATCCCGTTGCATCGACGACGTCGAACAAGGTCTCGATAAACTCGCGCTTTTCATCCGCGGTCATTTTGCTCATTCGTCTGCGGAATTGCTCCTCGTTCTTCTTTCCTGCCTTCGACAGCTCCTTGAGCTTTATGAACCGAGGACCGTCAAGCACCCAAGAATACGGATCGTGCTGAAAAACTCCCGTATTCGTGCTTTTGACCACGCTATACCTCTCTCCCTTTTCAAACATCGTGCCTACGGTCGAGGATTGAGGTATCAGAACGGATATCTTGCTCTGCACCTTGGCATGATCCTCGGAATTTAAGATCGAGTGTGAAAATCCGGGGCCGTCGAGCGAGTACACTCGCAGAATTCTCTCCTTGACCTCATCTGAGCATTTTATCGCTGAATATATCGCGAGATTTCCGCCCTTGGAGTGCCCCATCACGTATATTTTTTCGTCGGGATATTTTTTAGCGATCCTCTCAAGATACTCGACCGCCATTCGCTGCGCGGGGATCTCGTCAAGAAACGCAAGGCGGCAGTCTTCTCTCCAACCGACGATAGAATCGTCCGTTCCTCTGAAGATCACGACCATACGGTTACAGTCAATATGATAGGTAACGGCGCCAAACTGATATCCGTCCTCGTAGCTCGTACGGGCATCAAAATCGGTTATGAGCGCTCCGCCGTAGCGTTTCGTCCTCGCTGCCTCGCAAAACGTCCTATTTATCTGCTTTGACGGGAATATGAGTCCAAGGCTGACCTTCTCATATTTTCCGTCCGTACAGTAATCGCTCGCGGCTTCGCTGAGTGTACAGTTCTCTCCGTGACAGAGCTTTTTGTAATCGACGTATGACATCATAGAGAAGATAGCGCTGTCTATTTCTCCAAGACGGGATTCTATAAACGAAAGGTCTCCGCGCCATCTTAAATAATCAAATATAGTTGACATAGCCATCCTCCTTCCCTTTCTTCGATCACATCATAGCACTATATTATTAAGCAAACATTAAGAAAATTATTCCTCGAATATCTCGACAAGACTCTCGATCAATCTTATTTTTTCATCATCGGTCTTGGAATACTGGATATGCAGCATATCGCCGATCTCGACGAATATCATCTGCTCGAGGTCGCGGAGCATTCCCTTGTAGTACACTCCGTTCTTGTCAACGAAATAAATGACCGTGTTTCCGTCGACAGTATAGGTCTTGATATCCTCGACCGTGATCTCTGTCGAAAGCAGCTCGGTCTCGGGTAGCTTTTCGCCCTCAACTATCTCGTTTTCAACGAGAAGCTCCTTATAAGCCTTCATTGCCTCTGCCTGATTGGGCGCAGTTGCGACGATGCTGGGATGCTCGACGTTAACGAGCGCGTAAAGTCTTACGTAGCCACTTGCATCCTTAAGAACCATGATATAGGTAGCCTGACCCGAAACGTTGACGAGCGACGGGAAAGACGCCTTATATCCCTTCTCCTGAACGATACCCTCAGCGGCGTGCATAGCGCCGTATTCCTCCGCGCCAACGACGGGATAATACTTATATTCGCCCGTTCTCGCGTTGCTGATGATAAATCCTATATTGGATTCGTCGCTGGTGACCGAGGTAACGCCCGTGAAATACCAAACGTCGTCGCCGATAACGATATAGCCGTAATCGTCGGTCGTCTGCTTGCAATCCTTGTTTCCTATGATGCTATTGATGAATCCGCCCGAGAGAGTGCCGAACCAGTTGTACTTCTGCTCTGCGAGGTCGCCCGAATAGACTGCATCTACCCAAGCGGGAACGTCCTCGACCGCATAAAGCTCGCTCTCACCCGTGCAGGGATCGAAAATGACTGCCTCGCAGACGTCCATAGCTCCGAACGGGAAGACCTTGGGCTTAAGACAAGTGATTATATAATAAGGATTTCCCTCGTCGTCGACCTCAAAGCTGATAAAATCGTCGAAGATCTTGGTGGGATAATCGAAACGGAGCTTTCTCATCAGGTCGTCACCGAAGTAAGCGCTTTCAACGTATTTGAGGGGCTTTTTGAGCTCTATATACTCTGCGCTGTTGTTTACGGGGTCTACCATAACGTACCCGGGAACACCCTCGTCCATATTTGCAAACCATTTGAAGAAGTCGGCGTGCTCAAGGTTTGCGACCTTCTTTGGTGTGTACTGATAGTTGATCTGCGTGTAGTTTTCGGATACAACGTACTGCGAGACCATGTGAGACACCTTACCCAAGGTCTTATTTCCGAGATATCTTGCCGATTCGCCGTCCATAAGCGCGATGTTGGTGACCTCGTCAGACTCCTTCATATCATCGGCAAAGACTGCCTCCTCGACCTCAATTACGCTTGCGTATTTTCTAGCATTGAAGACCTCGGAGGAGATTATGCTTCCTACTATAAGGATAACTATCGGAGCGACCGTAAGCGCCACGGCGAGTTTATTTATTCCGCGTCCGTTGATCTCGAATTTGAAATTCTTGAACGTCTTTCCTCCCTTTTGCTTGACCTCGGTCTTTACCTGCGGCTTGAAAAGGAAGGGGTAAGAAAACGACGCTATCACGAACATAAGATATGTCCAGAATTCAGGCGCCATCGGGTTGATCGCGGGCAACGCTACGTAAAACGAAACCGCCGTAAATAAGAGTCCCGATATAACCGAAAGGATTATTTTGCCCTTCAGGGACATTGATCCAAACTTTTTCATAAAAATATCCTCCTCGTTTTGCTTAAACGATATTTCTTCAAGTAGATTATACCACTCCGTCGCCCTCGTGTCAATAGCTAAAGACAGCAAAAGACCGCCAGGCCGCGATCCCGCTTTAAAGCAGGTCGCCGCAAGGCAGTCTTTTGATTTTATTTTTAAGATTTATTACTCGGAGTATTCGCAGTATACCGTTACGTCCACGATACCCTCGTTGCTCGCGCTGATCGGGATAAAGCTCCATTCCTCAGCATATCCCGTGAAGTATACGGCTCCGATAGCCTCTGTGAATGCGTATTTTCCGATCGAAACGACTGTGCTCGGAATGACAACACTCTCAAATCCCTCGTATCCGTAGAACGCGTACGTGCCGATGCTCTCGACGCCCTCGGGTATCACGAGATCGGTCAGAAGCTTTCCACCAACGTAAAACTCATCCGCGTCGCACAGGGGATTCGAGGTCTCCTCCGCAAAGGTGATATTCACCCACGATCCTACGTCGGCAGCGTATACCTTTTCGATAGCCGTGCTATTGAATGCGCCTTCTCCGATGCTCTCAACGTTGCTTCCGATCGTAACGCTCTTCAGAGAGGTACAATTCGAGAAAGCGTATTTGCCTATCTCGGTAACGCCGTCGGGGATAACTACCTCGGTGAGCGCTTCGCATCTGTAGAATGCCGACTCTCCGATGCTCTTAACTCCCTGCTCTATCGTAATATCCTCAAGTGCAAGGCATGCAGAGAACGCCATATATCCCATAGCTTCTACGCTTCCGGGGATAACTGCCTTTTTTAGCGAATTGCAGCTTGCAAACGCCTGCTCGCCTATCGTGATCAATCCGTCGGGCAATACGATCTCTTCAAGAGAGTTGCAGCCCGAAAAGCTGAGATTTCCTATGCTGGCAAGGCTTTCGCCAAAGGTTATATTGGAAAGGCTCTCGCAGCAGTAGAACGCGTTGTTACCAATAGTCTTAACACCGTTTCCAATAACGACGCTCTGCAGGTTCTCGCACTCCGCAAACGCCTCGTCGCCTATCTCGACGACGCTGTCGGGGATAACTATTCTCGTCATAGTGCTGCCGCCAAACGCTCTGCCCATGATCACCTTGGTATCCTCGTGGATAACGTACTGCTCTCCGTCTGCCAAAGATCCCGAAGGCTTTACAAGCACGGCGTAGGGGTTCTTTGAGTCTCCGAAGTAATACATACCCTTATACTCATTGTATTCTAAGGATCCGTAATAGAAGCTCTGATAGAACGCCCATACGTCGATGTGCTCGATACTGTCGGGGATAGTTATGCTTGAGAGCCAATCGCAGTTCGCAAATGCGCGGCCTCCGATCGAGGTCACGCCCTCACAAAGAGTAACGCTTGAAAGATATTTGCAGTGCCAGAAGGTATTTGCCTTTATCTCCTTGACGCTTCCGGGAATAGTAATGCTTCCAAGGCCTTCGCAATAATAGAACGCATATTCACCTATTTCGGTAACGCTGTTCGGTATCGTTATCTCATCAATGCCCTCACAGTAAGCAAACGCGCTTGCTCCGATAGAGGTAACTCCGTCGGGAATTATTATGCTTTCAATATCGTCACATTCTGAGAACATACCGTCCGGAATAGCCTTGATCCCCTTTCCAAGTGTCACATCAGCCAAGGTAAAGCACTTGTTGAACGCGTAAACGCCGATAGAGGTAACTCCGTCGGGTATCACGATATCCTTGATCGAGCTGCAGTTCGAGAAGGCATAGGGGAATATTACCTTGGTATCCTTGTGTATCTCGCAAGAGGTTATACTCGTCGATACTGCGGACACAAGACAAGCATACGGATTTTCAGCCGAGCCGAGATAGTAAGCACCCGAATATTCCTTATATTCGATCGGGCTGCCCGAGAATATATCTAATCCAAGCTCCTCCAGCCCACCATAAACGGTCACGCTAACAAGAGAGGTACAGCCCGAGAAGGCGTATTCTCCTATCGCTCTGACGCTCTTGGGAATAACGATCTCAGTGATCGCGCTGCAGCCCTCGAACGCGTTTTGTCCTATGCTGACAAGGCTATCAGGCAATTCAAGGTCGCTTACTGCGAGATTAGCGAAAGCATACCGACCGATGCTCTGACATACGCTTTCCTCTGCAAATGTGACCGTGGCAACGTATTCATCTATGCCGTAGCACAAATATGCGGGGATATGCTCTACACGAGGTCCGACTACGAGCTCAATATTGCCCGACGTAGCTCCGAGGTCGCTTGAGAAACAGCCCTTGTTTGTATCGTTCACGAGATCTATCGCGTTGAAATAGATCTTCTCGACCGCCTTACATGAAGCAAACGCATCGGATGCCATATAAGCGACCGCCTCGCCGATCTCTATCTCGGTCATATTCTTCGAGGCAGCGAACGCATAGCTCGCTATCTCGGAGCAAGCGCTTCCGTCCTCAAATTCAAAACCGCTTATATAGCTTCTGTAGAACAAGTAAGCAGGGATACGGGTGACCTGTGCGCCGATTATTAATTTTGTTTCGCCGTTCTCATCTCCCGCATAGAAGAAAGGAGCTGTCTGTTCCGAAAGATCGTACGTATTCACGGCGTTGAAGCAGATCGTATCAAGTCCGTAGCAGTTGCAGAACGCCGAAGCACCAATTTTTTCCACACCGCCACCAACTGTAAGAGTCTTCACGCCACAACTGTAGAACGCATACTCTCCGATGACCTTCACGCTGTCGGGGATATCTATCTCGGTAATGCCCGAGCAGCCGTAGAATGCATACTTGCCGATAAGCTTACAGGTACTATTCTCTTCAAAGGTGACGGATATCAAATTAGGAGAAGCGGAGGAGTTTCCGTACTCCTGACCAAAGAGACCCGCGGGGATCTTGCTTACCTTATTGCCCACGATAAGCTCGATTCCGTCAGAATTCGTACCCGCGTAAGCAAACACCTCGTTATTGACGTCAAGATCTCTTACGTAAATTGCATTGTAATATACCTTTTCAAGCGCATTGCAAGCGCGGAACGCGCCGTCACCGATATAGCTGACGTTCTCTCCAATGACTATCTCGGTAAGCGACGAGCATTTGAAGAACGCTCTGCGTTCAATATATTCAAGTCCTTCGGGAAGATAAACGCTGACCAGGCTCGTGCAGTTTTCGAACGCCGATGCTCCTATATACCTTACGCTGTCTGGGATGATAACGCTCTCCACGTCTTGAGCGTAGGCAAACGCATTGAGTGCGATCTCTGTGACGGGCAAGCCAAGGTGCTCGGAAGGAATGATTATCTTCTTGTCACTGCAATTTCCGATGCCCGTGATCACGTAGCCGTTTCCTTCTGCCGAAAGCGCGTAGTCAAGTCCCTGACTGTATTCGTTATCGCCACTGGGATCATCGCCGCTAGGATCGTCGCCGCTGGGATCGTCGCCGCTGGGATCATCACCGTTGGGATCGTCGCCATTGGGATCGTCGCCATTGGGATCGTCGCCATTGGGATCGTCACCGTTGGGGTCATCACCGTTGGGATCGTCGCCGTCGGGAGTGTCGCTGCCTTCGATTTCCGTGCCGTCCTCAAACTTGACGATCAATCCCCTGAAGCTCTCAAGACCGAGAACGTGGATCAAGACCTCCCACTCTGCAGGATGTCCTCGGAATATAACGGTTTCCAATGCATCACAGTTGTCAAAGGAGTCCTCCATATACACTATATCGGGGTGGAGCCCTACAGTCTTTAAGCCATCACAGCCCTCAAATGCGGATACTCCCACGGCTTCTATACTGTCGGGGAAGATTATCTCGGGCAGATCTATGCAATAAGCAAAAGCAAAATTTCCTATCTGTCTGACGCCCTCGCCAAGATCAATACTGTCAAGCAGACGGCAATCGGCAAACGCGTTATCGTCTATCTTCTTGACGCTGTCGGGAAGAGTGATCCTTAACAGGCTCGTTGCCATAAACGCGCTGTCTGCGATCTCGACGAGTCCATTCCCGAAGGTGACGTGCGTCAGAGAACGGCAGTTAGCAAACGCTCCCACGCCGATCTTTTCAACACTGTCGGGTATAATTACGTTTTTAAGCGTTTCACTTCCCTCGAAGGCTTCTCTGCCTATCTCGGTCACGGGAAGACCCTTGTACGTATCGGGAATGACCAGATCTCTTTCGTTGAACGAGCCTATTCCGACAACGACGTATCCGTCGCCGTCCTCGTTAAGCTCAAGATCTATCAGCACGCCGTCGGATTCGTCTGCCAGCTTGCAGATCAGCTCCGCGGCGGTCATTTTTCCGTTGCCCGCACTGATCGAGATCGCATTCCAATCCGCCGTGTTTCCATAAAACTCAACGGTGGCAATCGACTCGCACATATTAAACGCGTGCGGCTCTATACTGCGAACGCTGTTATAAAATGTGATCTTTTCAAGGTCGTAGCACTCGCTGAACGTTCTTTCTTTTATAGTGTTTATTCCGCTGCCGAGGGTCACACTTTTCAACCCCATACATCCGTTGAACGCGCCCATACCGAGTGATTCAACGTTGTCTGGCAGGGTGATCTCCGACAGATTTCCGCAAAGCGAGAATGCATAATCTCCGATCTCTGTAAGTCCTCTGCCAAAGCTGACGCTTTCAAGTCTGCCGCACGCCTCAAACGCACTCATTCCGATATATCGAACGCTATCAGGAATAACTATGCTTCTAAGCTGCGTACAAGCAAGAAAAGCTCCCCTGCCTATGCTTGTCACTCCATTTCCAAGAGTGACTGAGGTAAGAGCCGAGCAAGTGTCAAAGGCGGAGCTGCCTATCTGACTTACGGTGTCGGGTATGATCACACTTTCGATATCGCAGCCGTAAAAAGCGTAGTCGCTGATCATTATAACGGGATATCCCTCATAGATGCTCGGGATAACTATATTCTTATCCGTGCAGCTTCCGATCCCCTTGACCGCATAGGTCTCACCGCGATAAAGCTCGAATTCAAGGCCCTCGCTATCCTTTTGTGCGTCAGGAGGTCTGTTTGATGAGCCGTTATCCTTATCCGCGTTCGGTCCCTTATCGGTCTCATTATCCTTTGTCTCGGAAGAACCATTCTGCGAAGATCCGTTGCCAAGCAGGCCTGACATGTCGCAGGCAACGAACGCTTGCAAGCACACAAAAACGGCAATAACAAGTGAAAGAAATCTGATGGTTCGTTTAAATTTCATATTTTTCCTCCTGAAAAACACAAATATCGGCAACCCAATGCCAAAACACGCAAAATCGCCCCTAAATGCGGTCTGCGCGGTCATCTATATATTAATTATAATTAGCCCGTTATATTTTGTCAAGAGAATTATAATCGAAGGCTGTCGAGAGCACAATTTTTTTGCAAATAACAAAGGCTGTCCTTTCGGGACAGCCTTTCACAAATCAATTAGCTTCGCTGAAGCGCTTTTGTTCTCTTTCAATGAATTCGGCGGTCTTCATATCCTGAATCTCGGACGCATCGAGCACGAGCGCGAATTTGCGCTTGATCTTTACCCACTCTCCGCGCTTGATAATGCAGTTCTGACCGTTGACAGCGACGTAGACGTCGTCTTTATAGCGGTCGTTGTCCTTGAAAAGCTTGACCGAGATGTATTCGTTGAGATATCTCTCATATTCCTTCGCCGCTTCCAATCTGCGCTCGTCCGCGCTCCGCTTCTCGCCGCGAAGACGGGCGTTCTCCGCCTCCTTTTCGGCGAGCTTGAGCTCGTATTCCTCCTTGAGCGCAGCTATTGCCTCGTTGAATTTCGTCATATCAATGATCCTTTCTGTTCAGATGTAGTCGGGGAGGAGCGAGCCCTCCGCAGAGTGCTCGCTCCAAGGTTTAGTCTAGGCGATGATCAAACCGAAGCCGCAGTTTCGATACGGATCATAAACGCTTCGACAAGACGGACGGTGACCTTGGTCGCCTTCCAGCCCACAGTCGCTCTCTGATTGAGAGGGTCGGAGCTGCCCGCGCTGCCAAGCTGCTTGACTATGTGCTCGAGTCCGCCGTCGGCAAGGGTGGTTGTGCCGTACGCATTCTCGCCAAAGACGAGGGTCGCGTAGACGTCAACACCGTTAGCGCCTGCCTCACCGGGATAGATGATCGCGTTCGCCGCGCAGGTCACGGAGGCTGCGGTCGCCTTGGTGCTGTCGGTGCAAAGAGTCATAGAGGACGAAGTGTTAGCCGAAACGTAGTACTTCTTGCCCTCGATGAGCACTTCTCTGCCCACAAGCGCGCCGTCAGCGACGTTCGCGTCGGTCTTGAAACTGATCGTGTCCGAGCCGTTTACCGCATCGCTTACGGTGAGAGTTCTTGCGTTTTCGGCAAGGTCTTCAGCGTGGAACACCTTGGCCTCGGTGCTCTCGATGAAGCGAACTCCCTCGATACGACCGATCTCGCCTTCGAAGATAGCCGAGGGGTCGGCATACTGGTGGGGATACTTCCAGTTGGGATCGCTCATAAGGTCGTAGGCGCAATCGGGATGAATAATCGCAACGTAAGCGCCGTCGATCTTCTCGGCGTTCTGATTCTTGAGGAATCTGACCGCCTTGCGAACCGCGTCAACGGTGAGATAGTGGTTGTCCGCTCTGTTCTCATTACCGCCGACGAGCTGGCTACGGGAGCTGACGTCTCCCTCGGCATACTGCACGTTAGTTCCGCCGACGAGCACCTCACGGGAGATAGTGTCGAGGGTTCTGCCTGCCTGAGAGCCGAGAAGCTTGGTCGCCATGCAGAGATTGTTGTCGATGGCGGTCATAAGAAGCAGGTCGGTGAGCTCAACGTAGCCGCCGTACTGTGCAACGGTCGCGTTGACGATTCCCATATTGATGGTCTGTCCCGTGGGGGTGATTCCCTCGGCGATAGGATCCGTCAGCTTGGGCAGCGGATCGTATTTGCGGAACTGAACCGACTTGCCGTTGCCTGCGGGAATCGCGTGCTTCTGCGCGAAGCGATCGTGAACGAGCGCGGGCTCGGCATTGTCGATAAGATAGTCCGAATAATAGGTCTTCATCTCGGGAGAAAGTCCCTCTCCCTCGGCGTATGCGGTGACGTCACCGTTCTTTACGTTGATCTCGCCCTCGGTGCCAAGCACCTTGTCGCCTGCTCCGAAAAGCTGAAGATCCAAGTTGAAAATTGTCATAATTTGTTGTTCCTTTCTGTTTTTGAATGGTTAATTTCAGATCGAGCTTTAAAGCTTGATCTTCTCTCCCCCTGCCGCGCGCTTGGCAAGCCTTGCGCGGTCGGCTCGGGTAAGCTTTGAGACGTCGAAGGGACTTGCGGCGGTACGATGTGCAAGTCCGTTTTCGTTCGGTCTCGCTCTTTTGCTTCTGATCTCGCCAAGCACTCTTTTCTCGGTCTCTCTCGCCGCATCCTCGGCGGTCCGTTCGACTATTTCGTCGAAATGTGAGAGCTTATAGGCATCGGACAGTCCGAATCTGCCGTCTTCGAGCAGAGCCGTCGCAATTTCAAGAAATTTTTCGGAGCTTAAGGCAAGCTCCTCGGAAAAATCGCTGAATTCCCTTTTAAGCTCCTCGGAGGACTCGCGGATCCTTGCCACAAGATCGTCGCGGGTTAATTTTTTCGACTTCTCGGCAATCTCTGCGCGCCCCTCCTCCACCGACTGACGAAGCTTCTCCTCCTGCTCCTTGAATTTACGGAAACGACGGTTTATCATCCTCTGGGTATCCTCGGTATAAAATTCCTTGAACCGCGATCTGATAAGTCTGTCGTATTCGGCACGCTCGGCACGTCTTAGCTCCTCTGCAGAAAGCGTATCGCTCCCCTCAAAAAGATCCCCGTCCTCTGCGCTCTCGTCCTCGGGTAACGCCCCGATAGCGTCTTCGTCAACGAAGATATCCGTTTTGTTTTCTTCCATAAGTAAAAACGTAATCCTTTCCCACCGTTATCGGTGATCTATGCGCGGCAGGAGTTCATTTTCCAGTTCCACGCGTTGTTTTCGACATTCACGCACTCGGGATACGTGAGCGAGATCTGCCAGATTCCGATGCAGGCAAGCTTCATAGCCTCCTCGCCAACTGCAGAGCATCGCACCTCTGCGTGTCCCGAGCCCACGTAGTCGAGCCTGACTTCGTCGGAGCAAAAGTTTGAAAGATAGCCGCAAAGCGAATAGAATATGCCCGACACGGCGGCGCAAACGATATCGTTGCCCTCCTCGCCATACCCTGCGTGGCCGTCTATCCTCAATCTGAGCCAGTCTCCCTCACATCTTGAAAACTCCGTCTTAATCATTTCTCTCCTCTTTTCCGTCTCCGTAGAGTGAACGGATCGACGCCTTGAGCAGTCCGACCCCCTCAAAATCCATCATTTCAAGCATAAGCAGGGTCTGTGCGGCATTTTCGGGTCTGAACGCGCCCGAGTCGTAAAGCTCCTTTGCGAACTTGTTTTTCTTTTCAGACTCGCTCGGGGCCTTCTTGACCGCATTGATCTCGATGTCGAAGTGAGGCCTATATCCGTCCTCGCCCGCCCTGATGCTCTTACCGCAAAAGCCGAGGTATTCTCTCGCGCCGTCGTCACCGACTATGCGGAAAACTCTCGTCTCGTCGTAAAACTGACGTATCAGCTCGACCACGAGCGTGATTATTCTGACGTAGGCACGGTAGGTCTCCTCAATGCCGTCGCGCGACGCCTTCGCTCCCGCTTCGCGCAGGATGCTTATCGCCGAAGCCGCGGTGATGCCGCCGCTGATGCCTCCCTGAGAAACATCGAGCGAGCCCGTGACGGTCTTGAGCTCCTCTATCTTGAGCAGCTTCGCATCCATCACAGAGTCGTTCATCGGGGATATCTCGATCTGACGGAGCTTTTCCTCGTCAATGTCTCCCTCTACCTCCACGATGCTTCGGTCAAGGTCAAGGAACTCCTTTTCGTTGACTCCGAGGCTTCGCTTCGCCCAGAAACGCACACGCGACGCCCAATCCGTGTATTCGAGAATGTTCGCGTCGATACGGTTGATGTATCTCTGCGCCTCTGCCGAGGTAGCGATGACTCCAAAGCCGTACGCCTGCCCCGTCGGGTACATTCTGTCGAAAACTATCGGGTACTGACCGTGCTCATACCAGCCGTAAGGGCAGCTCGGGTCGTTCTCCGAGCTGTAAAGCACGCGGTCGCCGATGAATTTGCACAGATGGAGCCGAGCCGAGCCGTCGGGAAGATACTTTTTGTAGTACCAATCGACGACGAGACACTTGCCGTCTGCCGCACTCATTCCGAGTGACGAGGCAAGAGAACTATCCTGCTCGCGAAGCTGACCGTAGTCAACTCCGAAGGTCGCCTCAAGCGCGTCGATATCGCTGTGCGAGACGATGAAAAGGTTTTTCGAGTCCTGAATATCCTGAGCTCCTATCTCCCAGAAGATGTCCTCCATGGCGAGCGCACGGATATCGATATCGCCAAGTCCGTCCTCGAGCGCATTATTCCAGAAAACTCCGTAAACGGCGGTGCCGTGCTTGAGCTTTTCCCAGCAGTTGTCGGAATAGGTCTGCTCAAAGCCGCACCTTTGCGTTATCACGGGAATGATCTTTGACAAGGTCTCGGCATATTTTTCGTCGCGTTTCTCTCTCGGGAGACAAACGCAGGACGGAATACTGTCGATCACATCGGCGTGCTTATTGACTATACTGTTGAATATCCAGGACGACGATTCGCCGCCCTCATAGACCGCGCGCCATATATCGCCCTCCGACGCTATTCTGCTCTCAATCTCTGCCTTTTCCCTTTTGTAGCGGATAAGCGTTTTGATGGCAAGAGAGAGGTCGGGGGCTGCCGTTTTATTTTCGTTCATTGGGTATGTGTCCTTTCTTTTATTTAAATCTTGCCCTTACCGTATAACTGTCGGAGGCTTGACGGTAAAGGTCGAGTGGGTCGGCCGAGATAATAAGGCTCTGCCCCGTCTTTTTTAATGCAGGCACGGGGCATTCCATACATACGTAGCGAAGCTCGTCGTATATGTGATCCTCGCCCGAGGTGTCCACGTCCTCCACGTCGGAGGAATCGTAAACAAGACAAGGAAAGGTCCTGATAAACTGCCGACAGGTCGAGAAAACGTAAAGCCTCGGCTTGCCGTTCTCATCGAAGGCTAAGCGATTGTGAATCTGCTGCTTGCCCGCGATCCGCGAGTTATCGGCTCTATCCCAATAAATGCCTTGCTTTTCCATTATGCCACCGATGCTCTCGCCGCCGTTCTTCTGATAGATCGCGGGGTCGGCAACACCGTGGATAGTCCTGCCCGAGAGGTTTTCGTCCTCGCGCTCGATCCGTCTGATCTCTGCCGCCACCTTCTCCGCCTCCCAGCGCACACCCTCGTTCGGCGTATTCGTGCAGCCGTAAAGCTCACGGATACGGTAAAGCACACCGTCGGTGTCCTCGGCATACCAGCCGACCGAAAAGGGCCGCGAATAGCCCCAGTCGAAGCCGCGGTATATCCGCCAATGCTTCGGTATTCTGAAGGGCGAGATCACGTGAGTCGCCGTGCGGTCAAGGTATCGGTCGGGATCGTTCTTCCACTCGGTAAACACCTGTCCCGCAAATCCGTTCCAATCGCCGTAAAGCAGTGCAGCGCGCTCGGCTTCGGGGAGCGACGCCAGACGCGTAAGGTAGTCAGGATCGTTCCTTAACAATATTTCGTTATCGAAGACCGTGGACGGCACGAAGATCCTCGATTTCCGTCTTTCCTCCTCGTGACCGTCGGGGAAGCGGATCTTTACCGTCTCCCAGATCGTAGTCATAGGCGGCGCGGGGGTGATAAATCTTTCCTTGACCCAGCCGTGACCTATGCCCCCGGGGTTCGCCTGCGCCCTCATATAGCATCTTGTTCCCGGACCGCTTGGTCTGTTTCGAGAAAAAAGATAGCTGTATTCGTCAAACGTGAACTGCGTCAGCTCGTCAAAGTCAATAAAATCGTAGCGTTTTCCCTGATAATTGTATCGGTCGGAGGCGTGGGCGAGCGAGCCGAAGTATATCTTCGCGCCTGACGGAAAGCGCCAAAAATGCTTGGATTCGTTGTAGACCGCCTCGGGACAGAAGTCCGAATATATCGAATAGGATCGGTCTATAAGCTCGGAGAGCTGTGGGTAGGTCTTGCGGAGTATCAGACCGCGATAGTGTGGTATATTTATCTGCCGCAACGCCTCGGCAAGCGCGCAATCCGACTTGCCGCCGCCCGCCGCGCCGCCGTAAAGCGCCTCGTCCTCAAGTCTTCGCATAAATGCCGCCTGTCTCGGTTGAGGTCGCCAGACTACCCTTTTCTCTTGGTTTAGCTTACCTGACATCGACTCTGCCCTCCTCAATTCTCCTCGTCGATAGAGTCCGCCTCGGGCATTTCTATGACCCCACCGCCCTCGCCGTCAGTCTCTCTCTCGAGTCGATCGCTCCAGCGTTCAGGCTGGCGATTTTTGAGCCAGAAGATCTCGGCTCGCAGATCGGCGGGCACGTGGGCGGTGTCAACTCCCGTGGCAAGCTCCTCGTATTCGCGTATCTTCTTACCCGTTTCGGGATCAAATTCGACTCTTTTGAGCTTATAGGTCTTGTCCACCGCCACGTTGTAGCCCGTAGCCTTCTTATAAAGCGCCCTGACTATATCGTAGTCGGCGTTTTCTCTGCCGAGACCGAGCGCCTCGGCAAAATCGGGGTGCATACGTTTCCAAAGTCTGAAGGTCGATATCTCAATCCCCGAGGCGATAGCGATCTCCTCGTCAGATAAGCCCTCTTCGGCAAGTCGACGGACTCGTTCAAGTCCGAAAGACTGTAGCCAACGTTCGTATTTAGTTTTCGTCATCTACACTATGCTCTTGCGAGGATTCGCCGATGCTAAGCTTCTCGGACTTGTAGTCGCTTGCTTTGGCAAGATTGCCGTTGCAACGCTCTACGGTTATCACATAATCGTCACCCACCGCGCCGACTATCGCGCGATAGCTTCCAATGGCATCGCGTATCAGCTCCTTGGGCACGCGGATACTGTCGTGCTTTTCGACGAGAAGCGCAAGGTATGCCGAGAGGATATCGTTTGTCTCTTTATAGCCTTGGCTTCGCTCTCGCTCGAGCTTTATCTGCTTGTTTTTCAGGGCGATGATGCCTCTGTATATTCTTCTTGTCAGTTTCACTCGCATACTTCCTTTCATAGTAATATCTATCCATTGCCTGATAAAACGGGCAATTCTTATACGCCGTCGGGTGTGCGCAATAGCCGTACACTATCTCGCGGCGCGCTATCCTGTCGGGAAATTTGAATCCTGCGCATTCGCATCGGATCTTGTCCTTTTCCTTCAGGCTTTGCAAATATGGGCATGTTCCTTGTATCGCCAAAATCTTAACCTTTCCGCGCCTGCTCGCTCGGCAGAATAGAACGAAAGGCAGACGCTATACACTCGTTAAGTTTGCTTAACTCGGTGCTCAAAAAAATAACCGTCGGACAACGGCTGAAGCTTGAAAAGATCCGTGTATCCTTCGATATTCGTTGTGGCATAAGGCTTTTTGACATCGGAGACTGTAATATCAGCGCCCTTGCACACTCAAGCAAGTCATCGCAGGTTCTGCCCAAAAGCTTTCTGCTTTTGCCTGCTCTGCAACCTTAACTGTGCCAATTATAGCACATTTGTTCTATTTTGTCAACCCCCTGCGGCGCATTTATAGGTGATTTTTTCCATAGGGCGAAAATCCTTACAGCATAAAGCTTTTACAATTCGATGCTGATGTCGCAGTGAAATTTTTTCTGCAAATTTTTCTCATCAAGGGTCGCTTCTCGTTCGCTTGTTTCCCTTCCCCCGAGCAAAACTGCAAAAAAGAGCAAAAAACATCAAATTTTAATTAATATTGTTTAACTTTTTTCAAAAAACCTATTGACATTTGCTTAACTGTGCGGTATAATATTACAGTAAGCTTAACTAATCACGAAACGTCCTTCGACGTTTGGGAGTTCTAACGAGGTTCCGTATGACAGATTTTAAAAATCGCCTGGCATCCGCTATGGCCGAAAAAAATATGAGAGCCGCCGAGCTCTCAAGACGAACGGGGATTTCAAAGCCCCGCTTAAGTCAATATCTCAGCGGCGTTTACGTACCGAAGGCAGACGCTATCTGCGCTATAGCTCAGGCGCTGAACGTAAGCGAAACCTATCTTCTCGGCAGCTCCGACACTCCCTCGGTCGCAGAGATAAAGAACGCTAATTTCAAATTCCTTCCCATCATCGGCGAGATCGCTTGCGGAGCGCCCATTTTCGCCAACGAGGAGGACGGAGATATGGTAGTTACCGACGCGGAGACCGATGCGGATTTCTGTCTCATCGCCAAGGGCGACAGCATGAAGGATGCGCGGATCTGCAACGGAGACACCGTGTTTATCAAAAAATCCGACACGGTCAACAACGGCGAGATCGCCGCGGTCATCATCAACGACGAGGCTACTCTCAAGCGCGTTTACTACTACCCCGAAAGCGAAAAGCTTATGCTCATTCCCGAAAACAGCAGCTACGAGCCGCTTGTGTTCGTGGGCCGAGACCTTGAAAAGATACACATCATCGGCAGAGCCGTCGCGTTTAAATCTGATATAAGATAAGGCTTTTGGGAGTCCGATCACCCGAGAAAGTCCTCAATGATCTCGTCTATATGCAGTCGGCTCACTTCCCCGTCGTTTATCAGTCGAACAAGCCTCTCTACGCGCTCGCGCTCGAGACTAAGGCTTCGATAATATGAAACTTCGCCGTCAACCTCGGCGACTATGCCGAAGCTCCCGTCCTCACAGACTATGAGCTTTGCGTTTACAAATACAACCGTCATTTTTCCACCTCGCGTCTGTCGTTCCATATGCTTCGACAGAGAAATTGTATTTATTGTATCACATGGGAGCACGCAGTAAGAATTAAAACGACATATTTGGCGCGTTACGCATAGAACGGATCGCCAAGATCTCCTTTTTCCGCAAAGGAAATGCGACCGCGCAAGCGCTTTGGTTACAGACCGATAACGGATATTTATTCATATCGATCGCAAATCAGCGTTTGGCGCTTCCTTTTTGATCCAAACTAATCAATCACCATAAGAAAATATCCCATTGGGATTTTCGCATAATCATTCAAAGCTTCATCAAACAAGCAGAGGTCTTTATGTCAGTAACCAACTCATCTCACGCAGGGCACCGCGCCCGAATGAAAAGCAAATTTTCGGAGTTTTCCGACCGAGTATTTTCGGATCACGAGCTTTTAGAACTGTTGCTTTTCTATGCCATACCAAGAATAAACGTCAACGAGATCGCACACGATCTCATAAACGAATTCGGTTCTCTTGACGGAGTTTTCTCCGCCGAGCCCGAACGACTTTGCAGAGTCAACGGTGTAGGTAAATCTACTGTGAAATATCTTTTTCTGATAGGCAGAGTAACGAACCGTATCGGAAATGTCTCTCCCGACATCAGGAAAACTTTCTCCAGTATATCGTCGATCGGAGAATTTCTCGTTAAATATTATCGCGGGTACAACAAAGAAAAGCTTTGCGTGCTTTTCTTCGATTCCCAGATGAAGATAATAAAAATCACCGAGCTTGACCAGGGCGGTCCGACAGAGATCGCGGTATCTCCTCAACAGATTGCGAGAGAAGCGGTCATTTGTAACGCCGTAAGCGTTCTGATCGCACACAATCACCCAAGCGGCAACCTTGAGCCAAGTGCTGCCGATCAAAATCTCGCTCACCTGCTTGACGTCACGCTTCGGGTAATCGGCGTGCCTCTTATTGATCATTTGATAGTCAGTGACACCGTTTACGTCACGACTATGGCAACGTTTCAAAATTCGCCCCGATACAACATGTATTCGGGAGCTTACGGAGCCACCTTTGCAAAAGAATTTTTCAAAAGCTGAGCCGTATCGTTACGTTTTTGAAAATTGCAAAAAGTTTTTAAAAGCTATTGCTTTTTTATCGCAAATGTATTATCATTAAATTAGATTATATTGCACCTTACGGTGTGATCTGATAAAATAAAATTTAGGAATATATAAATCGGAGGATTACAGAAATGGGATTATTTGAACACGACGAAGCAATCGGTGTTGGCGCCAACATAAAGGTAGTAGGCGTAGGCGGAGGCGGAAATAACGCCGTAAACAGAATGATCTTCTCCAATCTTCGCGGAGTTGAATTCATCACCGTAAATACCGACCGTATGGCTCTTAACCGTTCCAACGCTCCCTCTCAGCTCGTTATCGGCGAAAAGCTGACCGGTGGCAGAGGCGCAGGCGCTCGCCCCGAGATCGGTAAGCGCGCGGCTGAAGAATCTCTCGACGAGATCAAGTCTCTCCTCGGAGAGACCGATATGGTCTTCGTTACCGCAGGTATGGGCGGTGGCACAGGTACGGGCGCAGCTCCCGTAGTTGCTCGTATCGCAAAGGAAATGGGCATACTTACCATAGGTATCGTTACCCGTCCCTTCTCTTTTGAAGGCAAGGTAAGAGCAAAGAACGCAGAGGACGGCATTGCCGAGCTCTCCAAGTTCGTTGACGCCCTCATCATCATTCCCAACGATAAGCTCAAGGAAGCAAGCGACCAGAGAATCACTCTCAAGAACGCATTTGAGGTTGCTGACAGCGTACTTTACACCGGTGTTAAGAGCATCTCCGATCTCGTAAACGGCGATTCCTTCATCGCACTCGACTTTGCAGACGTTTCCACCATTATGAGAGATGCAGGCTACGCTCACATGGGCACCGGCGTTGCTACAGGCAAGGACAAGGCAGAGATCGCAGCGAAGATGGCTATCTCCAGTCCCCTTCTCGAATCCTCTATCAAGGGCTCCCATGGAATCCTTATCAGATTCGTCGTTTCTCCCGACGTTGGTCTCGAGGATGCAGAGCTTGCAGCTACTCTCATCCAAAACGAAGCTCATCCCGACGCGAACATCATCTGGGGTGTCGGCTTTGACGACGAGCTTGAGGACGAGATGCAGATCACTATCATTGCTACGGGCTTTGACAAGAAAGCTGACGAAAAGGACGACCGTTGGGGCGATCTTATCGGCGGCATCAAGACCAAGTAATTTTATACTTAACGTAAAAGCAACCGACTCTCGCGGGAGTCGGTTGCTTTTGTTTGCCTTGAAAGCGACTTACACCATCTGCTTACGCATTTTTTCAAGCGCACACTTTTCAAGTCTTGAGACCTGCGCTTGCGAAACGCCGATCTTCTCTGCTATCTCGGTCTGTGTTTTGTTGCCGTAATATCGCATATCTATTATTGTTCTTTCTCGCTCGGTCAGGTTGCTCAAAGCCTCCTTCAAGGCAATATTTTCAAGCCAGACCTCGTCGCTCGAGCTATTATCACTCAGCTGATCTATGACGTATAGCGAATCTCCGCCCTCGCTATACACGGGCTCGTATATCGACATCGGCTCGACTATCGCCTCAAGCGCTCGTGTCACGGCTTCCCTTTCCACGCCAAGCCTTTGCGCTATCTCATCCGCGCTCGCCTCACCCTCTTTTTCTCCCTGCAGCTCCTCCTTGACCTGCAAGGCTCTGTACGCGAGATCTCTTGTCGATCGGCTGACCCTTATACTGTTGCTGTCACGCAGATATCTTCGCAGCTCACCGATTATCATAGGCACTGCGTAGGTTGAAAACTTTACGTCCATTTCGGTATTGAAGCGGTCGACCGCCTTGACCAACCCCACACAACCGACTTGAAAAAGGTCGTCCGCGCTCTCTTTTTTGCCTGCAAATCGGTGTATGACCGACAAAACCAGACGAAGATTGCCGTATATCAGCTCTTCTCTTGCCTTAAGGTCGCCCGCATGTGCTCTTATGAGCAGCTCGCGCTTCGCGTCGTCGTCGAGCACGCAAAGCTCGGACGTATTGACGCCGCATATCTCAACTTTATTATAATAATACATTTGTTATCATCTCCGCTTTTTATTTGGAACGATAACAAAATTATTCCCTGCCTTTTGCGTTTGGATACGCTTTTTGAAGGCAGGGATTTTTTTCTTATTAATTTTTCAGCTGGTCAATCGAAAAATTCGTCAAAATCGAGCGTGGGATCGGGTCTTGCTATCGCCGCGGAGGGATCAGTAAGATCGATCTCGACCTTATCGGCATACTGCGTAGAGCCCTCGTCGAGTATTCCGAACAGAACTCGAAGCTTTGAGTCGAGCTCGGCTATACTGCCAAATCTTATTTTATATTTGTCGGCGTATATCAGCGTGACGTCATATTTTTCCGTTAGCAAAATGCCGTTTGCCTGTTCCCAGAATCCGCTATCCTCGACCTTTGAAAGAAAATCGGCAACGTATGAGTAATATTTTACGTCAATGACCTCGTAAAGCGTTTCTCCCTCGGTGTCGGTCTCCTCCACCGTGTCGTAAAAGACTATTTTTTCGCCGATCTCAAGCGGTCTGACCTCGGGAAGCCTGACGTAGACCGCACCGTATGCCGAGTATTTTGCACCCGACTCGTTTGAATCTAACACTCGCAGTTCGCTGTCGATCGCGTAATAGATACCGTCGACCTTGGTATAATATTTTACGTCGTCGAAGGTGATTTTGATCTTGACCGTGCCCGAAAGTGTCTTTGTGACCTTGATATCATCGGCAAGCGGGAGATTTTTGCGAATGGTTCGCTTGATATCCCACGACGAGCGAAGAAAGATGCTATCTCCCTCGCTTATCTCCGCCGCTTCGATGATCTCGCCCTCGTTGAACATAGTGACCTCGCCGCTGACGGCAATGCTTCTTATTGGAAACAGAAAGATCAATATAAGGAGAGCGACAAGCGCGACTGTGGCCACGGCTACTGCAATTACGATCCTGCGCGCGCCCTTCTCGCCGTATTTCATGCAAAGATTATCTCTGATGCTCTCAAGCTTTTTTCGAGTGGCTTTTGCAGCGTCGTTTTCGTTATTTTTCACGTGCTCGTCCTCCTTTTCCTTAACTTTCTGTTTATTTATCTACAATATGTTTCTTATTTCGACTTCTTTTGCGCCGTTTTTACGATCTCTTCGTATATAATACGGTTTGATTCGGGCTTGGCAAAGGCTTTTATATTTTCTCTCATCTGCGCTCTCTCCGACTTGTCCGAAAGCAATCTTTTGGTAGCTGCGGTGAGCTTTCCGCCATCAAACTCTGATTCCTCGATAAGCTCGCATGCGCCCGCGTCATAAAGTGCCTTGGCGTTCTTATACTGATGGTTTGCGGCAACGTACGGCGACGGAACGAGTATTGCAGCCTTACCAAGCAAAGAAAGCTCGGATATCGTCATCGCGCCCGCGCGGGAGATCACGAGATCTGCCCTTTTCATTCGCGCGTCCATATCGTAGATATAGTCTACGAGCTTGACGTTGTTTTTCTCCGCAAGTCCTCGATTTCTATATATTTCACCGAGTGCCTCGAAGTCGCGCTTGCCTGCGGCGTGATAAAATTCGGTATCGGGGTATTGGTCTGCAATTTTCTCGAGCATATCTACAACCGCTCGGTTGAGCGTCTCCGCGCCAAGCGAGCCTCCGAAAATAAGCACACTTTTTGCGTATCCTTGTGCTATTTGTACTCCGTCGCTATTTTTCTGACCGATCACGTTCGGATTACCGACGTGTATTATCTTTTTCGCGCCGCTTATCATCTTTGCCGACGACTCAAAGTTGGTCATTACGCAGTCTACCTTTCTAGCAAGCTTTTTGACTGCCTTACCCGGTATCGCGTTCGACTCGTGGACAAGCGTGGGGATTCCCATCTCCGCGCCCGCGTTGAGCACGGGATAGCAGGCAAATCCGCCCGTGCCGATTATCACGTCGGGCTTGAATTTTTCAATGATCTTCTTCGCCTGACGCTTCGATTTTATCATAAGATACGCGGTCTTGAGGTTCTTCGGGTTCCAGATCGGATAGCTTCCGCATATATCCACACGGTACAAGCTCTCGTAGCCCGCGCGCGGAACAAGATCCTGCGCCTTATCTCTCGCAAGCCTTGAGCAGACGAACGCTATCTCGCTCTCGGGCTCATATTCCTTTATAGTATTGGCAATCGCGATCGCGGGATTGACGTGTCCCGCAGTGCCGCCGCCTGTCATTAATACTCGCATTAAAATTCCTTTCTATGCAGGGCTTTGCCCCTGCACCCCACAAGAAACTTTTTGGAAAAAGGTTTCTCGACTTCAAAAACTTTCAATAAAATCAGGTGATCTCTTCGACGTTACGGTTTGAAAACGATGACGGTCTCAAAAAAAGACAAAAGCTATTATTTCTTAACGTAAGAGAACCTCGACATCGACAAGATGATTCCCATTTCAAATATCTGCAGCATCAATGCGGTTCCTCCCGACGAGAAGAACGGCAGAGAGATTCCCGTATTGGGCATCGAGTTCGTTACAACGGCGATATTCATTGCCGTTTGGAGTGCTACCTTGGTCGTCAGTCCGTAGACTACGAGCGAGGAGAATTTATCGGGGCATTTCGATGCGATCTTATATCCTCTCCAGAGCAAGAGCACGAACAGAGTTATAACGATCAATGCGCCGAAGAATCCGAGCTCCTCGCACACTATCGTGAAAATAAAGTCGTTTTGCGGCTCTGAAACGTAGCCGTATTTTTGAGTACTGTTGCCAAGCCCCACGCCGAACAAGCCGCCCGAGCCGATAGCATACAGTCCTTGCCAAGTCTGCCAAGCAGAACCAAGCGGATCGGCTTTTTCGATAAAGAGCCAAGTCAAAACACGCTCTTGTGCATAGTCCGAAACGAGGAGCACCGCGCCGACTCCGACGATACCCGCGACAACGATAAGCGCCATCCATTTACCGTCCGTGCCGCCGATGAACATAATTATCAAGCCCAAAAGACCGATAATGATAAGTCCCGAAAGGTGTCGCTCGAGCATTACGAGTCCGCAGATCAGCACTATAAGTATTCCCGGATAGAGCACGCCGTAGCGGAAATGACCGCCAAAGCGCTGGGAAAGCTCAATTTTCTTTTCATATTTTGACATCACGAGCGCCAAGATCATAACGATCGCCACTTTTGCGATCTCAGAGGGCTGAATGGTCAACGGACCGATCGCGATCCATCTTTGCGCGCCGCCGCCCGCCGTTCCGATCACGAGCACGGCAAGCAACAGCACCGCCGCTATGCCGTAAACGCCTATTCCGAACACTCGCCAGAACCACGGCCGCGCGTAGATCACGAAGATCGCGGTAAAGACCGTTGCTACGAGCAAAAATATCAGGTGGCGCTTGAAATAATAGAGGCTATCGCCCATAAATCTTTCCGCCTCGTACGCGCTGGCGCTGTACGCCATGACCGCGCCGAAAAGCGCCAGAGCTATTACGATTATTAGGAAATAGACGTCAATCCCGCCACGGACCAAGACTCTTTCGCCGTCAGCGTCGTAGTCCTTCGGCTTATGTATCGGCTCGAGGTAGATGGGGTCGTTTTTTTCAAGGCTTTTTTCGTAGGAGTCGTTCAGCTTGTTGACCATACGGCGAACGAAAAAGCCTTTATTCTTTTTTTCGTTTGGATCCTTTTGACTCACTGAATACTCCTTTCCTCTAAAGCCAGCGGCTCATAGATACTGTTTTTATATTTACAAATCTCTTATATCACCGCGCCGAGCACGCCGATCGCGCAAAGAGCGAGCGAGACGAGAAAGAACACGGTAACGATCTTAATTTCAGACCAATCAAGAAGCTGGAAATGGTGGTGTACGGGGGCTTTTTTGAACAAGCGCTTGCCGTGGGTCAGCTTGAAATAGACTCTCTGCATAAGGCTTGAGAGCATTTCAAAGATGAACACTAACGACATTATGATAACTGCAAGCAGCTGTCCTTCACTGATCGCGCAGCCCATAATTATGCCGCCGATAAATAGCGAGCCCGTGTCACCCATAAATATTTTTGCGGGGTAATGATTGAATACGAGGAATCCGAGCAGTGCGCCTACGAGCATTCCCGAAGCCACGCCCGTATATCTCGAGCCGAGCAGCACCGAGATGACGATAAGCGCCATGCCTACCGAAACACCGATCGAGGAGGCAAGTCCGTCGAGTCCGTCGGTGATATTCGTGCTGTTGACGAAGCCTACGATGATCACAAGATAAACTGCGTACGCGAACCAACCGAGCTCGAGCGAGAAGTCGATAAAGGGGATCTTAAGCGCGGTGGTAAGATTGTCCGTCATACCCATCATCGCAAGATACGCCGCCGCTACCACGGTCTGCAAAATAAATTTCTGTGCTTCGCTCAGTCCCTCATTCTCTTTCTTGACAAGCTTTTTATAATCGTCGATAAAGCCGATAAGACCGTTGGCAACACCAAGGCAGAGGGTCAGCGCAAGAGGAATAAGCTCTTTACCTGCGCTGTGCCCAATCAAGCCGCACTTTTCGAGTATTATCCACACAAGCATCGTGGTAAGCGACGAGATAATAAAGCAAATACCGCCCATCGTGGGTGTGCCCGCCTTGCCTGCGTGCTCTGCAACGTACATATTTATCGGCTGATTGAGTTTTTTAGCGCGGAGCACGGGAAGAATGAGTCTTGTCGCAAGGACGGTCAGTAAAAATACGACCGCGCAGACGGCAAGCGCCTCTATTCCGATCATTTGCCCCAAATTTATATTCTGTATATTATCGTAAAGCATCGCTATTTCTGTTCCTTCCTTTAGATCGGCGGCTTCAATGGGAGAAGACTGCCTCCATGATCTCTTCAAATTTCATAGCGCGACTTGCCTTGAATAGTATCGCGTCGCCCGTCGCTATTTTTTCTTTTATTTTCTCTGCGATCGCCACAGCTCCAAGCTCCTCGTCAAGTGCCTCAACCCTATCCTCGCTCATACCTGCGCCCAGCGCCGCCTTTGCGATCAATTCGCCCGAATTGCCGACGGTGAAAAGGCAATCAACACCTTTTTCGACAAGGTATTTGCCCACGCTCGCGTGCAGTTCGTTGGAAAGAGCGCCAAGCTCCTTCATATCTCCAAGCACTGCGATGCGCTTGCCATCCACTTTGATCTGTGCAAGTGTATCGATCGCGCCTTTCATTGATTCGGGCGCGGCATTATAGCAGTCGGCGATCAGCGTGACACCGTTCTTATCGGTGACGTTCATTCTCATACCCTGCGCTACGTAGGAAGAAAGTCCGTCTCTTATATTGCGCTCGTCGGCACCGAGCAGATATGCTGCCGCCGCCGCAAAAGCTGCATTGTATGCAAAATGCTCGCCGATGAGCGATATTCGCAGATCTAGAATCATTTTGTCCGGAATACGAAGGTCAAAAGAGGTGCCTCTATCGTCAACTCTGACATTCCATATTTGGAAGGCGCATTTTTCGTCGTAGCCGACGTAGACCGTATCATACCTATCGGAATAATGGTCTGAAAGCAAAGGTTCGTCGCCGTTGAGCAACAGATAGCCGCTATCGACGAGTCCCTCACCGATCTCGAGCTTCGCCTTCGCTATGTTTTCGCGCGTTTTCAGATATTCGAGGTGTGAAGTACCGATATTCGTAACCATAGCCACGTAAGGTGTCGCGGTTCGGCTCATGCTTCTGATCTCGCCAAACGAGCTCATTCCCATCTCAAAAACAGCTCTTTCACTGCTTCCGTCCGCCTCCATAAGCGACATCGGCATACCGATAACACTGTTGAAATTGCCTGCGGTGCAATACGTCTTGAATTTTTGGCGAAGTATGGCCGCGGTGAGCTCCTTTGTGGTGGTCTTGCCAACGCTTCCCGTGATCGCGACGCTCAAAAGCGGATCTTCGCTGCGGTATCCCTTGGCACAGTGTGCAAACGCGTCCATTGAGTTCTCTACAACGACGTAAGCCGCCGCCTTGCCCGAAATATTCGTCGGCACGTACTCGCAGAGGATACAACGGCAGCCCTGCTCGATCGCTTTCAGGATATAATCGTGTCCGTCGACGCGCTCGCCGCGTGTTGCTACGAACATCGTGTCGGCATCCGCCTCTCTCGAGTCGGTGCAGACGTATTCAAAAGAGTTGCCCGACTCACCTGTGAAATCGTAAAGCTCGCCGCCGCACCAATCGGCTATGCGCTCCATATTCGTTTTTCCAAGACCAAGCTTTATTTTCATATGATCAGCTTCCTTTTTTACGTGGGATTTTGCGGTGTTTCCGACCGCAACGCGTTTATATCTTTGATACCGACTGCTTACGAGTGATATCTTTCTATTGCTTCTTTGACTATTTGTCTTTCGGAGAAGGGCTTTTTGCCCTCGCCGTCTATTTCGTATTCCTCGTGTCCCTTGCCTGCGAGCAGGATTATATCTCCCCGTCTCGCGTTTTTGATCGCGTACTCTATTGCCTCGCGCCTGTCCTCGATCACGGTGTAGGTCGCGTCGGCTACGACACCCGAGAGAATGTCGCTTATAATATCTGCGGGTCGCTCACTTCGACTGTTGTCACTCGTGATTATCGCAAGATCCGCCATGCTCGTGGCGATATTTCCCATTATCGCCCGCTTTTGCTTTTCTCGGTCGCCGCCGCAACCGAAAAGCAGAACTATTCTCTGTCCTCTCGCGGCAAACGAGCGCGCGGTACGGAGCAGATTTTCAAGCGCGTCGGGGGTGTGCGCGTAGTCTATATAGACTGAAAAATCGACTCTGTTCGTCGTTCTGACTCGCTCAAGTCTGCCCGCAATTCCCGAAAAATCGGCAAGCGTTTCCTTGATATCCGTGACCTTGACTCCGAGCGCGTGCGCCGCTATCGCCGCTTGCATAGTATTCATCACGTTAAAGCTGCCCGAGAGAATCGAGCGCACCCGAAGTCTCATAGCGCTTGACACGAGCTTATATTCGATCCCAAAGCTTGACCGAAGTTTTATATCCTCGGCATAGCAATCGGTCGACCTGCCCTCCGCCGAGCATTTATAGGCAGGTATCTCTATGTTGTCGGCAAGTCGTCTGCCGTATCTGTCATCGTAATTTATCACCGCCGCACGACACTTTTTGAAAAGCAAGCTCTTTGCGGCGAAGTATGTTTCCATATTTTCGTGAAAATCGAGGTGATCCTCGCTGAGATTGGTGAAAACACCGATCTCAAATTCTATCGGCTCGACCTTACCCAGCGCAAGCGCGTGGGAGGTGACCTCCATGACCGCGTATTCGGCTCCGTCACTAACGAAGCGGTCGAGAATTTTGTAAAGCTCCTCGGGGTCGGGGGTGGTCATATTCGCGTTCGGATCTGACGGACGGATATCAAGCCTTCCTTTCGGTGAAAAGCAACCCGTGGTTCCGATCGAGCCCACCCGCTTGCCCGACGAAGCAAGCATAGCCGCGACAAGTCCCGAGACCGAGGTCTTTCCGTTCGTACCCGTGACTCCGATCATCCGAAGCCTCTTTTGCGGCTCTCCGTAATAGGTCGAATAGAGTCTCGCCGAGGCAATTCTCGTGTCGTCGACCTCTATTATCGGAAGATCAATGCCGTTTTTGTCTATTCTGTTCTCTTTTACAGCTCTTTTTGATACAACGAGCGCAACAGCGCCGTTTTTTATCGCATCACCGACGTATTTGTGCCCGTCGGTGTGCAAACCCTCGACGGCTATGTAAAGATCTCCCTTTTTTATCCGTCTTGAATCGGGGCATATCGCCGTGATCTCGGGGTCGGCTGCTATCTCAAGCTCGCCGATCCCCAAGCCACGTATAAGTTGTGACAGAAGCATTCCCATTCCTCCAAAAAATATAAGTATCACAACAATTATATTTTTCTTTGGCTGAAAAAATGCTTTTATTTAATTGTTATTCTATATCCGCCTCGGGATCGTAATACGTCTGGTCGTCGCCGCCGAGATAGCGGAGGGTGACCGTTACTACCGTGCCTTCATTTACCACGGTTCCCGGCTCGATGTCCTGCGAGACTACTACGACGTCAGCGCCCGAGAAGTTGAGCGTGCCGTCGATCTTGATGTTAAGTCCGAGATTTGCGAGCGTTCCGTTTGCCGCGACTACGGTCATTCCCGTAAGGTCGGGGACTTTTGCACTCTTTTTGCCGCCGACCGCTTCGCTTTTCGTATAAAGTATTATCTTCGCGTTGCCGGGGGAGACCTCAGAGCCCGCCGCAGGCGACTGCGACATTACGTATTCTCCGTCGCCGATGACCTCGACCTCAAAGCCGAGCAGCTCCGAGAGATATTTTGCGTATTCGGTTCTCGACTGAATGAGCGCGGGGGCGGAGAGCGTCTGCTTTTCAAGCTCCTCGTCGCTGTACTTCGCCTCAACTCCGTAATATGGCAAGACCTCCTCAAGCAGCGCACCGACGTACGGCGCTGCAACTACGCTTCCGTAAAGCGTTCCCTTGGTCGGCTCGTCGACGAGGATTATCGTCGCTATCTCGGGGGAATCCGCGGGCGCATACGCCACGGTCGAGCAGACGTATTTGGTATAGTCGGTGCTGACCTCGTCCTTTTTCTCGGACGTTCCCGTCTTTGCGGCAACTCTGTAGCCCGCAACGTAGGCGTTCTTCGCACCGCCATCGCCCGAAACACCGTCCTCAAGTATCGCGGCGATCGTCTTACAGGTGTCGGAGCTTACTACCTGACGGCGAACCGTATCCTTATGTGAATAGATAACGTTTCCGTCGTTGTCTGTAACTTCTTTTATAATGTGGGGGGTTACAAGATCGCCTCCATTGGCGACCGCGCTGATAGCGCCAAGGTGTGAAAGCGCGGAAATTTTAAAGTTCTGTCCGAACGACGCTGTGGCAAGGTAGATATCCGCTGATTTGAAGGTTGCCTCGTCCCAGAAGGTCACTCCCTTTGCGGTGATGCTCTCACCCGGCAGGTCGATTCCAGTCTTTTCAAAATATCCGAAGGACGAGAAATATTCAAGGAATTTATCCGCGCCCGTTCTCAGTCCCATTATCATAAGCAGAGGGTTGCAGGACTGCTGTATGCCCTCGGCAAAGGTAAGCTGTCCGTGTCCCGTCGTTTTGTGACAGCGTATTTTCGTGCCGTTGACTATGTGATAGCCGGGACAATTGAAGGTCTCGTCGTCGATAACGAGATCCTCCTCGTATGCCATCGCCGCGGTGATGATCTTAAAGGTCGATCCAGGCATATAGAGGTCGTTGACCGCCTTATTCGACCAGGTTTCAAGCAAAAGCTGCTGCTTTAGAGAAACGTATTCGTCGCTTCCCTCCTCAAGTCCGCTTTCCTCGAGCTTTTCGGCACACTGCCAATTAAGCTCCCACGGGTCGTTGAGATCGTAGTTTGGATAGACTGCCATAGCGAGCACCGCGCCCGTCTCGACGTCCATCACTATTCCGCAGGCACGGTTCTTTCCGCCCGACTCGATATAAGCCGTTTCAAGCTGTTCTTCAAGCTCTGCCTGAATATAAACGTCTATCGTTGTTACAATATTGTATCCGTCGTTTGCGGGAATATAGCTTTCGTAATCGTAAACGAGCTCGTTTCCGTACGAGTCCTTCGCGCCGATGTACGAGCCGTCGACTCCCGCAAGTATCTCATCGTACTGATATTCAAGTCCGTAAAGTCCCTGACCGTCACTTCCCGTAAATCCGAGAACGTGACTTGCAAGTGTGTCGTAGGGATAATATCTCATGCTCGTCGCTTCAAGGAACACGAGCGCGAGGTCGTCGATCTCGCTTTCCTTAAGAAATGCTCTGACCGCGTCCGCCGCCTCCTCGGAGATGTTGCGTGCAAGAGTTCTGTCGCGATAACGGGTATATCCCGCCGCTTTCATTACGTCGTCGTAGTCTAGATCAAGCAGAGCTATCGATGAAAGTCCCTTCGCTATCTGATCGGCAAAATCTACTCCCTTTTTCTCGCTCGTGCTTTTTATAACGGCAGGGTCTATGAAAAGGCGGTAGGTCGTGACGTTCGTCGCTAACACGATACCATTTGCATCGCATATATTTCCTCGGTCTGCCTTGACCGTAGATTTTTGGGTTATCTGATCTATGACCTTTTGGTCAAACTCGTCAAACTGAAGCGTCTGATAGATAAAGATACGCAGAGAGAGCAACACGAAAAGAACACTCATCACTATACAAAGTATTCCCGCGCGACGACGCACCTTAGTGCTCGGTGTTCCACCTTCCATTTTCACGCACCATCCTTTCTCCAGAGCTTTGTTTTTGGATTTGAATATTTTCAAATCAGTATATGCCTTGTCCCTATAAAATTATGTCAAAGGGGCATCTAAAAACAGAACGCGCCCCAACCCGTCGAGATAAATTTCTTTCAGACGGGTTTGGGGGCGCATTTTAATCAAAATCAATCTTCCACCAGACCTATCGCTTTGAGCAAACGAGTCAGTAACGAATCCGATTTCCCGTTGCTCTCGTATTTTTCGATCTTCTCGTCCTCGGTAACGTCGAGATAACGAGAGGTCGCGTAGTCCGAGCTTATCATTCCGTATTTATTGACCGCTATATCCTTGATGTTCAGCATATCGTTCTTGACGACAAGGTCGGCTTCGAGGTCGTTTCTCACGTCTCTGAGCTCCTCTATCTCGTCCTCAAGATTGCCAACAGAGGCTGTGGCGCGGCTTACCATAACCGAACTGCACACCACCATCAAAAGTGACAAGGTCACCACCGCGATAGTGGGAAGAGTGCCGCGAGGAATTCTTTTCTTCTTTCCCTCGACCATTTCTTCTTCGGACTGCTTGCGTATCTCCTCGAGCACGAAGACCGAGAAAAAGTCACGCAAAAACTCCTTAATGCGTCGCTTTATGGCAAGCCACACGGCTTTTTTTGGCGGTTTACCCGTTTCCTGCACTCCCTCGGAACCCGCCGCTGCCGATTCGTACTCATTTTCCGCGCGAGTATAGAATTTTGGCAGCTTATAGCCTCTTAGATCTTTATAATAGGCAGCGAAATCATCGCTGCTCATATATGACTGACCGTTTATTTTCAACGTGTGATATTTTTCGTCGTCTCCCGACACACCGTCCACGTTTATGCCGAGCATTACGGCATTTTTGCGGATCTCGGCGCTCTTTGCCTCGGACAGACCCGTTTTGATGCCGCGATTTTTAAATCTTTCGCACAACATATCTATGTAGAGCGCGCTTATGTCGATACCGCTGACGCTCACCGTGGGGCTTCCGACCGCCACCTCGGGTGCCGCGGCGACGACTCTCGCCTTGGTCTTCTTCATTAACTTCCTCCGTTTTAATGCTTTGAAGCCGCTTTTTGATTTCAACAGTTGGGCTTCAGTTCTCCGCTTGTGCGGCAACTAACCTTCAACAGTTGGGCTTCGGCTCTCCGCTTGTGCGGTAAGCATTAGATTTTTTCCGCCACGCGAAGCTTTGCACTTCTCGACCGCGGGTTTTCCTCAAGCTCCCTCTCACTCGGGAGTATCGGCTTTCTTGTCAGCACGTTGACTCTGGGCTTTCGTCCGCAGACGCACACGGGCAGATCGCGTGGGCAATTACAGCCACTTGCGAGATCGGCGTAGGTCTGCTTGACTATTCTGTCCTCAAGAGAATGGAACGTGATTATCGCTATTCTGCCCTCAGGAGCGAGAATGTCGGTCGCGTTTCTGATCGTGGGCTCTATCGCGTCGAGCTCGCCGTTGACCTCGATGCGTATTGCCTGAAAGGTTCTCTTTGCGGGATGGTGCCCTCCCTCACGCGCTGACGGGGGAATGGCGCTTTTTATTATTTCCACGAGCTGTCCCGTGGTTTTGATCGTTTCTTTTTCACGGTATCGGACTATCGCCGCCGCAATTTTGGGTGCGAAACGCTCCTCGCCGTAGTTGTAAATGACCTTTTTGAGCTGATCGGCGCTATAGGTATTGACCACCGTATACGCATCAAGATCGTTTCGTCTGTCCATTCTCATATCGAGAGGCGCATCGGAATTGTGAGTGAATCCGCGCTCCACGGTATCGAGCTGGTAGGACGATACGCCAAGATCGAGCAGGACTCCGTCGATCTTATCTATGCCGAGGTCAAGGCAGCTCTCCTTGATCGACGAGAAATTGTTGCGGACAAAGGTTACTCTGTCGCTGTAATCCTTGAGCCTTTCGGTTGCCGCCGCGATAGCCGCGTCGTCGCGGTCGATCGCGATGAGCCTACCGCCTGCGGTCAATTTTTTTACTATTTCAAGCGAATGACCGCCGCCACCCGCTGTTCCGTCTACGTAAATTCCGTCAGGCTTGATATTGAGCGCTTCGATGCACTCGTCAAGCAAAACAGAACGGTGCGAAAAGTTTATCTTCTGATCCATATCGCTTAAAGTCCCAATCTTTCAAGCTTTTCGCGGATATCCTCGGGATCCTCTGCGGAGATCTCGGCTTTATATTTCTCTGCCGACCAGATCTCGCAATAATCACTGCAACCGACGAACACCGCTTCTCTTTCAATCTCCGCATATCCGAGAAGTGACGGAGGCAAAAGAATTCTTCCCTGCGAGTCGGGCGAGACCTGAGATGCGTTTCGATGCAGATATCTGAGCGCCTCCTCGGCGATCTTTCTTTCCTGCGCTTTGATGGGGGCGAGGTATCTTTCCCACTCCTCAAGCGAACAGACCTTGAGGATCGGCTTACGAATGTCACGAACGACCATAAACGTTTCCCCGAGTTCTTCTCTGAACTTTACGGGCACAAATATTCGGTTTTTTGAGTCTACGATATGCTCGTACTCTCCTGTAAACATTCACCACACCTCCTTTTCATCGTTTCGGTTTGTCTTTTGGGTGTTTCAAGTGGATAATGCGGAGATTTTCACCACATCGCAACACTTTTGCACCACTTTTCACCACTGTGATGTAAATATTATAATATATAAACTGAAATTAATCAAGGGGGGCTTGACGGATTTCAGAAAAAATCGTTCAGTTTTTTAAATATTTTTATTCTTTTTGTGTGTATTTCTGCCTTCATCAAACCAAAAAATGAGGCATTTGAGGTGTTTTTACAATTCTTTTCAAGTTCTTACATTTATTTCCATTTTGGTCAAAATGAGAGCTTGCTCACAGAAAACGCAAATAAATAATCCTCGGCGCGAGTATTTTTCGGGACTCGAACCGAGGATATATGATGTTAGTCGTATTTTTTCACTCTAAAAAATAAGGACTTGAAAGCTTTATAGTTAAAGGGAATCAGCGGATAGAGGTAGTTTCTCTTTCCATTGACGGTCTCGTTGGTCGCGATCAGAACGATCGTGAGAATCGTGCCGCCGACAAATCCCCACAGACCGAATATTGCAGTCAGGATCGTGAGCATTATCCTCATAAACTTGAAGGCATAGCCGAGCTCATAGCTGCGCTGGGTGAAGTTTGCTATCGCGACGAATGCCATATAGAGAATGACCTCGGGGATAAGCCAACCAATATTGACCGCGAAGTCGCCGAGTATCAGTCCCCCGACTACCGACAAAGAGTTTGATAGCATATTCGGGGTGTTTAAGGACGCCATTCGTAAGCCGTCAATCACGAATTCGGTGATCAATATCTGCGCTATTAAGGGTATTCTTCCTCTCTCCATCGGGATTATAAATTCCAGCCAATCGGGCACGAATTGCTGATGAGTCACAAGCAGATACCATAGCGGCACGAGGTAAAGCGTCAGCAAGAAGACTAAATGACGGACTATGCGGATATAATTTCCCGTAAACGGAGGAAAATAAAAATCGTTGGTCTCCTGCATAAAGTCAAAAATGCTCGTCGGCATGACCATGGCTTGCGGCGAATTGTCGCAAAGAATGAGCACACTTCCCTCAAGCAGCTGCGCCGCCGCAGAGTCGGGGCGCTCGGTGTATCTTACCTTGGGAAATGGATTGTACCATTTCTTTTTGATGAGTGCCTCGGCGAGCGACTCACTGCCAAGCGTCAGTGATTCAGTCTTGATCGCGCCAAGCTTCTTTTTCAGCTCCTCGACGTATTTGAGGTCAGCACGGTCCTTCATATAACAGACCACGATATCGGTCTTTGACGAGCCGCCGATCGAAAGATAGCTCATTATCAGCTCGGGATTGCGAATTCTTCGTCTTATCAGCGCGGTATTGAAGATGAGCGTTTCGACAAATCCGTCTCTCGCTCCGCGCATTACCTTATCTCCCTCAGGCTCGGCAGTTTCCCTTGCGGGATAAGTCCTCGCGTCGATTATTATTGCATTTCCCCCGAAGGTCGAGCCTATCATCAGAGTCGCGCCCGACGCGACGAATTTTATCATTTCCGAGAGGTCATCGGAGAGCTCTGCCTCGACGTAGGGAGCGTGAGCGCTCAAAAATTTTTCAGCTCTTCTCCTTGTCGACATTCCCTTCTCACTATCGGTACCGTCGGCGCTGTCGCCAAGTCCTTTGAGAGAAAGCAGATATATCATATACTTCGACATAACCGCATCCTTGACAAATCCGTCGATATAATATAGCGTCAGTTCGTCCTTGCCGACGGTCAAGGTTTTCTTTATGAGATCAAAGTTTTCAGAGGTGTGCAAAATCTCATCGATCAAGCGGATATTTTCTTTATAATCGGCTCCGAGTTGTCGTTTATCTTCCATAATATATAACCACCTTTTCAAGTCGCTTCGAGCCACTAAAACGCAAAGCGATTTTTGTACGGCGCAAGGTATTTGTTGAGCACCGACATTTTGAAATTAGTATTTGCACCCAAAAAAGAAAAATACGGCTTTGAGAGTGATATCTCAAGCCGTAATTTTTTCTATATATGGAATTTTGCCAATAATTCAACAAATTGTTTATTTTTCGACAATTTGTTTTGTTATTCGCCTTTTTTGTCGCCTTTCTTGCCGTTTATAAGGTCCATGAGCTCATGCAAGAAATGCTCCGCGTCGTTAAATTCGCGATAAACCGAGGCAAAACGCACGTACGCTACCTGATCTCTCTTTTTGAGCTTCTCCATTACCATCTCGCCGATCTCGGCGGTCGTGACCTCCTTGGTCAGAGAATTGTGCAATTCATTCTCTATCTCGGTGACTATCTCGTCAGCATCAACGGGGCGCTTCTGCGTTGCTTTAAGTATGCCCGCAAGCAGCTTGGTGCGGTCGAAAAGCTCGGTCTCGCCGTTTTTCTTGGTGACGAATATCTGCACCGACTCAAGCACCTCAAAGGTGGTAAATCGCTTCTGACATTCGAGACATTCGCGTCTTCTTCTTATACTGTTTCCCTCCGACACGGGTCTGGAGTCGAGCACCTTGCTTTCGGCGCAGTTACAATATGGGCATCTCATTGGGAGTCCTCCGTGCAAATTTCTATTATATTTATTGTACCACATTTTGCCGCGTTTGTAAATAGTTTTTTGTCGCAATAGACAAAATATACAAAATTTCGTTTTAGTTATTGACTTTTCACCGCCGCGATAGTATAATCGTCTTATATTCATTTGCGAGGTATCATTAATGAAAAGAATTTTAACTGTGCAAGATATATCCTGCGTCGGCAAGTGCTCGCTGACCGTTGCTCTTCCGATCATTTCGGCTCACGGCATCGAGGCGGCGATCCTGCCCACAGCAGTTCTCTCAACGCATACCGCGTTCAACAAATTCACCTTCCGCGATCTGACCGAGGACATCGCGCCTATCTGCAAGGTATGGCACGACGAAGGAATCGAGTTTGACGGCATTTACACGGGCTATCTCGGCTCAAAGCAGCAGATCGATCTCGTGCTTGATATCTTCCGTGACTTCGGAGAGGGTAAATTGAAGTTCGTCGATCCCGCGATGGGCGACAACGGTGTGCTCTACAAGGGCTTTGACGAGGAGTTTGCCAAGGAGATGGCGCGACTTTGCGCGGCGGCGGACATCATCGTCCCCAATCTCACCGAGGCTTGCTATATGCTCGGCGTTCCTTACGTGGCAAGCGGCTACGACGAGGATTACGTAAAGAATATTCTCGTTTCTCTGACAAAACTCGGCTGCAAAAAGGCGGTGCTGACGGGTATCGGCTTTACGCCCGATCAGCTCGGCTGCTACGGGTATGACGCAGAGAGTGGCGAGTTTTTCTTCGACTACAACGAAAAGAAGCCGCAAAGCTTTCACGGCACGGGCGACGTTTTCGCTTCGGTCTGCTTCTCGCATCTGACGAACGGCAGGTCTCTTTGCGAGGCGAGCGCTCTTGCCGCGGACTTCGTTTGCGACAGCATCGACGCGACGATCAACGACGAAAAGCCGATCTGGTACGGAGTCAATTTTGAAAAGGTTTTATAAATAAATCAGGGCTGTCCTTCAATGGACAGCCCTTTTTTGATTATTTCATCAATTCATCGGTCAGGCGCAGGATCTCAGGCGCGATCTTCTGTCTTTCGCTCTTGAGAACACCCCTGTAGATCGGGTGTGCGAGTGCGACCAGCGCACCGCCTACAAATCCGACCGCAATACCGACTATCATCGCAATATTCTCTGCAAGTCCAATTGCCGCGCCGATATTCGTCATAGCAAGGCTCATACCGAATCCGAGAATGAGCGCGCCGATCACACCGATCGTTATAGCGACCACCTGCGCCTTACTCGAGGCGCTTTTGTCAAGTCGGCGGAGTCGGTCGAGCTTGGTCTCTTCCTTAGACGTATATTTTTCTCTGATTTTTTTCAGCTCCTCCTGCTCCTTGACCGAGTAGGTGTACTGAAATTTATTTTCGTTGTTATCCATTTTTATCCTCATTCAAAAGCTTTATTTTCTTCGTGCTCTGCACGATCATATTTATTGCCATTACCACGATCACGACCGAGACCGCGGCACCGACCCCACCAAGCATAAGCTTTTCGGAGAGGACATCCATCGTGCCGTCGCTGAAGGTCGTCAGCATCGTCGACGTCAACGTTAGCATAGATACACAAGCCGCCGCAAGACTGATCGCCTTGGACGCAGAATATATCGGGCTGTTATATTTGCGGTATTTCACTATGTTGACGATCGCGACCGCAAATGCCGTAAATGTGTATGCCGCCATGGCGATCGCCGTGATCATTCCGTGCTCGAACGTTCTGTTCCAATAAACCATAAAGAACACGATCAGCGAGAGCGCAAGGTTCATCACGAGGAAGATCCAACCGCACGCGCGGTATTTTATCAGCTCCTCGCGCATCCTCTCGCCGGGCTTATGGATCGCAGTATGCCGCACCAAAAAAAATCGCATAACGGCAAGGAAAATATAGTAGACCGCAAAGGAATAGAACCAAAAGGTCTTATGCAAAAATCCAAGCCAAAGCTGAAGCGCCGCGTACGCAACGTTCCATATAAGCGAGCCGAAAAGCGACACGTTCACACGGAGTCGGTCGTCCTCAAGCCAGCGCCGAGCGTATTTATTCTCGTTTTTAAAATTTCTGAAAAATCTGATAAGATACGGTATTTTGAAGCACCATACTGTCAAGGTATACGCCGCCAATACGTAAGATACTATCGCAAGCGGCGATTCGGTTTCCAAAAACACCATCGAATAAACGAGAAAAACTGTTGCTATGGGAACGAGAATTATCATTATCGCGATATGGGGAAAGAGCAAGCTCTTACCGAGCTTTTTCCAGAATTCCATTTGCAAATCTCCTTATTTTGACGATAAACGTACTTCCATCGCCGACCGCGCTCTCAACTCTTATCTCTCCGCCAACTATATCGACTACGCGCTTGACAAGTGCGAGTCCGAGCCCGTTACCCTGAGTCGCGTGCGAGCTATCTCCCTGATAGAACTTTTCAAAGACGTGCGCTCCGACCTCCGCGCTCATTCCGCAGCCCGTATCGCGAACCGATACCGTCGCGTATTTCTCGTCGGCGCGGAGAGTGACCGAGACCTTGCCTTCGTCATCGGTAAATTTGAAGGCATTGGAAAAAAGATTGTTCCAAACAAGCATCAAAAGCTCGGAGTCGCCCGAGACGGTCACTCCGTCCTCAATATCGGTCTCAACGTCGATGTTTCGGCTCTCCCAGACGTTCTCGTACTGCAAAAGGCTCTCGCAGAGCTGCTCGGAGAGGTCAAAGCTCTCATTTTTAGGATATATCTGCTGATTTTCAAGCCGATTGAGCTTGAGAATATTAGTCATCATATCGGACAGACGGCGGCAGGACTCACTCACAGCCGCGGCGTACTTAAGCCTTTTTTCGTCGGTCAGATCGGGAGAAGCGAGCAATCTGCCGTAATTCTGCATCACCGCAAGCGGAGTTTTCATCTCGTGAGATACGTTTGCGATGAAATCCGAGCGCAAGGTCTCAACTCCCTCAAGCTCCTCTGCCATTTTGTTTATGCTCGCTATCATTTCGTTGAAGCGCTCGTCGGTCGTGATTCCCGAGACTCTCGGTATCCGTACGCTGAAATCTCCGAGCATCATCTGCTCTGCCGCCTTTGCGATCTGCTTCAGCGGTCGCTCGAACATCAACTTTCTCCGCACGGTCTCAACGATCATAATTATCAGACTGATAAACACGACGTTCCAGAACGTGACCTTCGCCGCAAACGAAATATTCTCGCCCGTCAGCTCTATGCCAAGCTCCTTTTCAAGCAGAGTAACGAAAAGCATAACGCAACAGGTTATAACGAAAGCAACGAACAAAAAGTACGTGAAATAGCGGTACAGGACGCGCAGTATCTTTGCGAAGATCTTTTTCGCCTTTTCATTCTTGGTCATTTGAGCACCGCCTTATATCCGAGTCCATGCACCGTTACGATCTCAAAGGACTCACAATCGGCGAGCTTTGCGCGGAGCTTGGTCATATAAACGTCGACCGTGCGCGTGCCCGACTGAGTGTCCACGTCCCAGAATTCGTCCATAAGCTGTGTACGGGTAAAGGTCTTTTTCGGGTAGGACAAAAGCTTATAGAGAATGTCAAATTCTCTTGTGGTCAGCGCGATCTCCTCGTCTCCAAGGCTTGCCGTTCTTTCGTCGGCGTCCATTACGAAGCTGCCGATCTCAAGACGGCGGCTCGACGCGATCTTCGCGCGGCGCAGAAGCGCGCCAATTCGCAAGAACATCTCATCAAGGTCGATCGGCTTGACCATATAGTCGTCCGCACCGACTCTGAAGCCTCTTTGCTTGGAAGCGAAGTCATCGCGCGCCGTGACGAAAAGTATCGGGATATCGTTGTTGAGCGAACGAACCGTTTTCGCAAACTCAAATCCGTCTATATTCGGCATCATAATATCTGAAATGATGAGGTCAAAGGTGGTCTTGTACATCTCGTCGTATGCGTCCTCGGCGCACAAGCTGCCGACCGCCTCGTAGCCGTTGTTATTCAAAAATGAACAGACCGAGCGATTGAGGTCTCTGTCATCCTCAACTACAAGTATCTTAAACATAATTTTTCCTCCGACTGTCAGCTTTAACTGTATTATAACACCTAAATGTTAAGATTTTGTTTGCATTTTCGCTTTTTTTACACTAAACTCGTCTTTTTAAGCACCAAATTACTAAATGCGCCGAGTCCGAGCGCGAACAATGCTCCTCCAAAGAGGCAGAGTGCGACGTTTATCGCGGTCGAACCGACGGGTGCGGCGACCAGATCGATCATCATAAAGAGCAGCATACCGCCGCCAAGGCTTCCGCAGATCGAAAGCCATGTCCTCTGCTTTGCCGCCACGCTGATAAGTGTGAAGATAGAAACGAACACGAGCATCAGAAGGATCTTTGCTATCATGCTCATCACGATGTTCATCGCGGTCAGATTGTACGCCGACAGATCAAAGGACAGATTTGCGATCGCTCCGCCGAGGATCGTGCCGATAAAATAAGCTATCAGCATAAGCGCTCCGCAAACAAATCCCGCGAGCGTTTTTGAGGTTACGTAATCACCCTTTTTTGCGCGGACTGTAAATAGATTTTTTGAATATCCGCTACGAAAATCCTCTGAAATAAAGAGACAGACGAACACCGAAACTCCCATAAATGCCATATTTATATTGCACATCGCGAATATTTCAGCACCCTTGACCTTCTCATCGCTCGGAAGCGTGCCGAGGTTCTGCCAGGCACTCTCGGGGCCCTCCATTATCACTGTTTCTCCCGTCTGCTGATTGATACTCTCAGTACCGTCCATCATGTTCATCATAACCGTCATAACGATCGGAATAAGGAGCGCGCAAGCGATCAGAATATAGAAGTATCTCGATCTCCACATTCTGCGAAAATCGACCCTAAGCATACTGAGAAGTCGTTTGCCAAAGCCGACCGACTCGAATTTTACGCCGTTTTCCATCATTTCTTGCCTCCATTCATCAAATCTATATAGTATTCCTCAAGTCCGATCTTGTCGGTCTTAAGCTCGGTGAGCGTGATATTGTTTTCGTAAAGATAGGACACGATCTCCTCGGGAGTCACAGCATCGTAAACGCGCAGACATCCCGCCTCGTCCTCCTCAACTCTCGAATACTTACAGCCGAGGAGCATTTTCGTTCTGCTTACGTCGGCGCTTTGAAGCGCAACGTAGGTGCGGCAGCTCGCGTCAAGCTCCTCTGCGGTCATCTCGACGATCATTTTTCCATGTCGAATGATGCCGTAGTGAGTTGCAACCTTTTGCAGCTCGCCGAGCAGATGCGAGGACACGACGATCGAGCGCTTGCCGTCCTTGATTATATCGAGAAAGACCTCTCGCATAATTCTCATACCGTCGGCATCAAGTCCGTTAAGGGGCTCGTCGAGCACGAGCAGAGTTGGATCTCCAAGGAGCGCCATCGCGATTCCTACTCTCTGCTTCATACCGAGCGAGCAGTTTTTGAATTTGTTAGACGCCGCGCCCTCCATTCTCACGGTCTTAAGCACCTTTATAACCTCTTTTTCGGGGTTTTCAATGCCCAGATTTGCCGCCTGGAGCATCATATTATCCCAAACGGTGAGTCCCGGAAAGCAACCGGGGGCTTCGATCAGTACTCCGATCTTGGCTCTGACGTCGCCGTCGGTGTGATCTCTGCCGTAAAGCTTGATCGAGCCGCTGCTGACGGGAATAAGTCCGCATATCATCTTCTCGGTGGTCGATTTACCCGAGCCGTTCTCGCCGATAAAGCCGTAGATCGCACCCATAGGCACGGTCATATCAAGACCGCAAACGGCTTGCTTTACACCGAAATTTTTTGAAAGATTTTTAGTTTCTATTGCATTCATGCTCTGTGAAGATCCTTTCATTAATATACGTCGCACTTCGAGAGTATCAACGTGCCCGCAAGGTTATAGATAACTGTCCAAACAAGCGAAACGACCAAGCAAACGATCAGCGCGCCGAAATTGCTCGAGAGGTTGGCGTTGACCGAAGCACCGTAAAGGAAGACATTTAAGAAGGAGGTCGGGAGCGACAGACTCTCAACTATTGCCGCCACACCGATGATCAGAATTCCCGTACCGAAGAAAAATGACGAGGCGATCGAAACACCGAAGTATTTTCTGAAAATAACGTTGAGGAAGGTGTAAAGACTTGCCCAACCGAGCGACATTATGATCTTACCGAGAATTGCGACTATCAGCGAGCCGACGTTAACGTCGGTCTCATAGCCAACGAGCAGTCCCGCAACCGTGCCGCCGATAAAATACGTTATACACATGCAAGCCATTGCGAAAGCGCAGGCGAGAGTCTTGGAGATCATATAATCCTGCTTCTTTGCGTGGGTGGTAAAGAGCTGCTTGACGTAACCCGATTTATAATCGTGTCCTATGAATATCGAGACCATAATGCCGCCGAAAATAAATACCATATTCATATTGGCGTAGTCTGCGATCCCCTCGATGACGTAAAGCGATTTGCTCGCGGCGATGATCTGCCAGACGTTTGAATAAAGAGGCTCCATCGTCTGTCCGTTCTGGTCGGGCATCATCGTCATTGCCGAAACCATCGCGGGAATTATTGCCGCGATAGCAAGAAAAATGTAAAACAGGGGCGTGTGGAAAAGTCGGTAAAAGTCTACACCGAGCATTCCCTTGAGTCTTTTGATAAAGCTTGGCGATTCAAATTTCAGTTCGCGTGTCATCTCACTTATCCTCCTTTTCGCTCATCAGCTCGACGTAATATTCCTCGAGTCCGATCTTATTTTTCTTGATCTCGCTTGGGATATGGCCGTTTTTCATCAGCGTATCCACGATCGCGGCGGTATCGTCGACGTCGTAGACACGAAGATAGCCGTCTTCCTCGCGGACGGTGTCAAATTTTGCCCGAAGCACCTCTTTTGCACCCTGCATATCCTTTGTTTTGAGCGACACGAAGACCTGCGCTCTCGAATCCATCTCCTCTGCCGAAAGCTCCATAATCATTCTGCCCTGACGAATGATTCCGTAGTGGGTCGCGATCTTTTCAAGCTCGCCGAGAATGTGGGAAGAAATAAGGACCGTGCAACCGTAATTTTTCGTAATATCAACGAGAATTTCTCTCATAATTCGCATGCCGTCGGTGTCAAGACCGTTGATCGGCTCGTCGAGAATGAGAAGCGCGGGATCGCCGAGCAGCGCCATTGCGATGCCGATCCTCTGCTTCATTCCAAGCGAGCATTTTTTGAATTTGAGGTTCGCGTTATCCTCCATACGCACGATCTCGAGCACTCGTCTGATCTCCTCGTCGGGATTTTCAAGTCCGAGATTGATAGTCTGCATACGAAGATTCTGATATACGCTCGAATTCGGGAAGCAACCCGCGTTTTCAATGAGTGCGCCGACTCTCACGCGGACACCCGCGTCGGTAAAATCCTTGCCAAAGAGCTTGATCGAGCCCGAGTCAGCAACAAGGTGACCGCAGATCAGCTTTTCGGTCGTCGATTTTCCCGAGCCGTTCTCACCGATAAAGCCGTAGATCGCGCCGACGGGAACCGTCATATTGAGGTGATCTACCGCATACATTCCGCGGAAGCTTTTGGACAGATCTCTTATTTCTATTGCGTTCATTTTTGTCTCCTTACATTATTTATGAAGATTAATTGACGTTTTTCACTGCATTATACCGCCGCTGTGTTTGCGACTTTTTTAGGAAACGTTAAAGTTTTGTTAATTCCCTGATTTACGGGAAGATTTCTGTCATCTCGGAACATTTAGCACCAAACTCCCTTGACAAATTCAAAAAACAATGTATAATTATTATGTATAGATATGCACTAAAATTATATGGAGGATAATATGCACGACGTTGTAAAACAACTTTCAAAAATCGGTATCGTTCCCGTAATCAAGATCGAAGATCCCGCCGATGCGGCTCCTCTTGCAAAAGCGCTCATCGCAGGCGGTCTGCCTTGCGCTGAGGTCACCTTCAGAACTGCTTGCGCTAAGGAAGCCATCGCGATTATGGTCAAGGAGTTCCCCGAAATGATCGTCGGTGCGGGTACCGTGCTTACAAAGGCGCAGGTCGACGACGCTATCGAGGCAGGCGCGAAGTTTATCGTCAGCCCCGGCTTCAATCCCGAGATCGTTAAGTACTGTCAGGAAAAGAACTGCCCCATCGTGCCCGGAATCAACAATCCCTCTGGTATCGAAGCGGCTCTCGAGCTTGGACTTGATACGGTCAAGTTCTTCCCCGCAGAGCAGTCGGGCGGTATCGCTATGATCAAGGCTATGTCCGCACCCTACGGCAAGGTGTCCTTTATGCCCACGGGTGGTATCGGTCCCGCTAACGTGAACGATTACCTCGCTTTTTCCAAGATCGCTTGCTGTGGCGGCTCCTGGATGGTCAAGCCCGAAATGATCGCCGCAGGAGATTTCGATGGTATTACCAAGCTCGTGCGCGAGGCTGTAGACGTTATGCTCGGCTTTAAGTTCAAGCATATCGGTATCAATCCCTCGGGTGACACCGCCGCAAATGCTTCCGAAACCCTCAAAAATTACTTCTCCTTCGAGCCCAAGGTCGGCTCTAAGTCGATCTTCGCAAGCCCCGAGTTCGAAATGATGAACGAAAAGGGCCCCGGCACGAACGGTCACATCGCAATCCAGACCAACAACGTCGACCGCGCAGTCTATCACCTCGAGCGCCGCGGCGTTAAGTTCGACTATAGTACCGCCACCTACGACGATAAGGGTAACATGAAATTCATCTACCTTTCCGACGAGATCAACGGCTTTGCTTATCATTTAGTTAAGTAAGGAGACGCGTTCCACCTTTTTTGAAAAAAAGGTGGAGCCAAAAAACTTCCAATAAGGATAGTTAGTGATTACAGACGGCTTGGGTTTGAAGATGATGGAGATTTTATCGAAGAATATCTGCTATCGTGTTGCAAGTCGGTTGTAAATTTCAGTAAAAATTCACTACAATAAATAAACGAACGCTCCGGATAAACCAAATTACCGAAAGTTTTTGGAATTCTTAAAACCTTTTTTCCAAAAAGGTTTTAAGCCGCCGGAGGCAGAAAGGAAAATTTATGGCAAAGGTAATTACGTTTGGAGAGCTGATGCTCAGACTTCAGCCTTACAACTACGAGAGATTCGTTCAGTGCGATCACGTTGAATTCACGTTCGGCGGCGGCGAGGCAAACGTTGCGGTATCGCTTGCGAACTACAATATGGACGTAGCGTACGTCACGAAGCTTCCTGCACACGCTATCGGTCAGGCGGCTGTAAACAGTCTGCGCCGTTACGGCGTTGACACGACCAAGATCGTTCGCGGCGGCGACAGAGTTGGTATCTACTTCAACGAAAAGGGCGCTTCGCAGAGAGGCTCGGTCTGCATTTATGACCGTGCAAACTCCGCTATTGCAAAGGCAACTCGCGAGGACTTCGATTGGGATGCTATCTTTGACGGTGCAGAGTGGTTCCACTTCACAGGCATTACTCCCGCGCTGGGCGCTAACGTCGTAGAGATCTGCAAGGACGCCTGCAAGGCGGCAAAGGCAAGAGGAATAAAGATCTCCTGCGACCTTAACTACCGCGGCAAGCTCTGGACCAGAGCAGAGGCTCGCGAGGCTATGACCGAGCTTTGCCAGTACGTTGACGTTTGCATCTCCAACGAGGAGGATGCAAAGGACGTATTCGGAATCGAGGCTGAGGCTACCGACATTTACGGCGGCAAGCTCAACCACGAGGGATACAAGTCGGTTGCAAAGCAGCTTGCTGACAAGTTTGGCTTTGAGTACGTTGCGATCACGCTCCGCGAGAGCCGTAGCGCATTTGACAACGGCTGGTCTGCTATGCTCTACAACGTTGCAGGCGACGAGTACTGCTTCTCCAAGAAGTACGACCTCCACATCATCGACCGCGTTGGCGGCGGTGACTCCTTCGGCGGCGGTCTTATCTACTCGCTTATGAACGGCAAGTCCACCCAGGGCGCAGTTGAGTTCGCAGTTGCGGCATCCGCACTCAAGCACTCCATCGAGGGCGACTATAATATGGTCACCGTTGCTGAGGTTGAAAAGCTCGCAGGCGGCGACGGCTCGGGTAGAATTCAAAGATAAAAGATAGAGAATTTGGGGGAAGGGAGAAACTTTTTGGAAAAAGTTTTCTCCCTTCCCCCAAACCCCTATCCCTTTTCAAAAACTTTTTGGAATAATTGGTAAATTTTGACCCACAATTTATCTCGCAGATTGAGTTTTTGGGAAAAGAAAAATATTTGAATTATTTTTCAAAAAGCTATTGCAAAAAGGAAAAGATTGTGGTATAATATTTGAGTCGCTGGTGTAGCACAGTTGCGCAGTCTTACCACCTTCGGTGGTGTCGCACTACCTCCTTGTGCCACACGCGCTCATTCTTCGCTGGTGTAGCACAGTTGGCAGTGCAGCTGATTCGTAATCAGCAGGTCGTGTGTTCAAGTCACATCACCAGCTCCAAAAAAGGAACTTGTCGGTTTATCCGACGAGTTCCTTTTTTAGTGTTTGTTATCGACGAAGAACACCGTAACCGCGGAGCGTTTGCTCGTTTTGCGCGTAAATTGACTTTGATACAGATGCGCTTGTCGCGCAAAACAATGTTCTAAGTCACATCACCAGCGTGGGAAAAGGCACAACAGGAATTCCCATTGTGCCTTTTTTGCGTTTTGTTTATTCCTCCACGTAAAGCTTGGGGCATTCCCCACCCGATTTATACGCGGCAATATATTGCTTTAGCCACTGATAATACTGATCTCCGTGACCGCCCTCCATAGGCTCGATGTCGCGGCTGTATTCCTGCGTGTAGTTGTCGACGAAAGCCGTTTCACCGTCCACTATAAATCTCTGCGCCGCCCATTCGTTCCACCATGTAACCGTCACGACCTTGGGATGCACGGCAAAGGCATTCTTCCACTGTTTATAAAAGAACCTTCCGCCGTCGCGTCCGTGCGCGGTCGGTGCCGACATATAGGTCTCCTGTGTTGCAACGGCAACGCTGATCTGCTCATACTCGCCGTCCTTGACGTAATAGCCCTGAGCTCTGTTGTTTACGCTCAAGAATTTCCAACAATGATCACTCGTCAAACCCCACATTTTGCGGATCGTGAAAAGATCGGGACACGGAAAAAGCTCGGTGTCCGCCGTGGTGATCATAAACGGCTTTCCGTTCCAATAGACAAAGCAATCTGCCCATTCCTCCACGGTGTAGAATTTCTCATATAATGCGTCTATCAGAGGTCCGTCAGACTTGCCGCACCAGAGTACGATATAGGGTGTTTTCTTGCCCTCGGCTCTCATCTCGGTGATGACATCGCAAAGCGTTTGCAGAGGCGCAAACGCCCAACGCTCGCCCTTTTTCTCGTTCTCAACGTAGCCGTCATTGGCGTTGGTGTAGTCGAGAATAATAAAATCAACGCCCGCCTCGCCAAGCAGAGTCATATTATTGCGCGCGGCAGTCTTATCGGTGCTGCGATAGTAGCCCTGCGCGGGCTTTGACCAATAGTGAAACTGCCCTTCAGCGCCCCATTTCTGTCTGCCTGCGAGCACCTCGGAGATATTATAAAAATCGGTGATCGGCTCGTCGCCCGAGCCGTGTATTCCGTCAAACCAAACCGAGTAGCAAATGCTTACAAGGTCGGTCTTGTTAGTGATATCAAGTCCCACTTCTCTCTCCTCGGTTTCATTCCCTGCGGCAGTTTCCTCGGCGGTCGACTCGACCGTCGTTTCAAGCGTCGTTTCGTCGGTGTTGTTTGCGCCGTCACAGCCAGCCATAGCAAAGAGCGACAAAGCCGCCATGATGAGTGCCACCATCCTTACGGTTCTCTTGATCTTCAATTATATCTCCTCAAGCTTTGCCATCTCGTCGGGGAAACGGACATCGACGAATTTAGAGTATCCGTCCGCCTCGAGCTTCTGCTTCTGGAAGCCGACGTTCTTATTCATCTTCTGCACGAGGACTATTCTGCCGCCCTCGCGTGCCGCCATTGCCTTTTTCTGCATCAGCGCGATATCTGCCGCGCCCATTCTCTTGTCATAAAGGATCGCGATCTTCTCTGCCGCACCCTCGGGCTTAAAGTTCTTTTCAACGAGCGCCGCGACTATTCTCTCAAATCCGATCGAAAATCCGCACGCCGCCGTGCTCTGACCCGTGAAATTGCCGATCATCTTGTCGTAGCGACCGCCGCCGCCGATGCTCGCGCCCTTGAAATCCTCGCTCTTGATCTCGAAGATCGTGCCCGTATAGTATCCCATTCCGCGCACGAGAGTCACGTCGAAATCAAGCTTGAATCTGCCGTCCGAAATGATCGCAACGCTCTCGCAGATCTCCTTAAGATTTGCAATAACGCCGCCCTCGATAGCGTCGCCGAGCGCGCCCTCAAGGTAGCTGAAGCGATCCTCTGCCGCCATAGCTCCGCGGAAGATCTCCATATATTTCGCAACGCACTCTGCGTCGTAGCCCGACTCAAGAAGCTCCTTCTCAATGCCTGCCTCGCCGATCTTATCGTATTTGTCGAGGATGATGAATACCGTCGAGAACTGCTCCTCGGCAAAGCCGCTTGCCTTTGCCATTGCCGACAAAATTCTGCGGTCGTTGATCACAATAGTCACGCCGCCAACGCCCACACTCTCAAGATAGGTCGAGGTTGCCGTGATCAGCTCGATCTCCGCAGAGTTCGAGTTGTCGCCGAGAATGTCTATGTCGCACTGCACGAACTGACGGAATCTGCCCTTCTGCGGTCTGTCTGCTCTCCACACGGGTCCGATCTGCATTGCCTTAAATGGCAGAGTCAGGTTCGCCGCGTTATTCGAGTAGTATCTCGACAGCGGCACAGTCAGGTCGTAGCGAAGTCCCGAGTCGACAAGCGCATCTACGTCAAGACCCTCTGCCGCCTCGTTCAGCTTCTCTCCCCTCTTGAGTATCTTGAAGATCAGCTTCTCGTTGTCGCCGCCCTGCTTACTCGTCAGATTCTCTATGTGCTCAACGCACGGCGTCTCGATCTGCGAAAAGCCGAACGACGCGTACGTCTTCTTCATCTTCGTAAGTAAATATTCTCTTATCTCTGCCTCGCGCGGCAGGATGTCTCTCATTCCTTTTGTTGTCTCTTTTACAAACATAGTTAGTTTTCCTTTCTTCTGTCTCCGACGGGTCGCTTTTTTGGAAAAAAAGCGACGCAAAAAACTTTCAATTAGGCCAGTTGAAATTATTTCCGTTTTACTTTTGGAGATAGGTTAGTTTATTATTTCGCTTTTTCTCTACCATTTTAAAGCCCAAACCGTCTTTTCTATTTCTATCCTTGGGGAAGTTTTTTGCGCAACCGAAGTTTGCGGAGCAAACTCGCAGAGTAAACCGCTTGCGGTTTACGTAGGTTTTTCTTCAAAAAAGTTGCAAGGCGCATCCCCTCGCATCCCTCGCGTCATTATCTGTAATAAACGTAATGAACGATAACGGTTCGTTCGATGCCGCCGTGCTCAAGGTCGGGCGCGGTAATAACGACGCCGTCCTTACTGAGCAGCTCCCAAGCCTGCATCTCCTCGACCTTACAGCGCATGAGAACGTCTGCGGAGGCGAAAACGAGGAGCTCGTCGTCGCGGATATTGAGCGCGCCCGAGCGACCGATGACCTCGTGGGTTCCGTTTATCTCCTCGGTAACGTACTTGACGTGGTGACCGCAGATCTGCTTTGCCATATCCCACTTGAAGCGTTTACTGTCGGGGTTCTTGCTTTTAGTTGCCTTTTCAAATATCTTTTTGAACAGTCCCATATTTTTTCTTTCTTAAATAGAGATTATTTTGACTCTCCGAGCAAAAAGCTATATATCTCGTTATATTCTGCCATAAGCCTTTGCGCCTTTTCGCCGTTTCTGTCAAAGCTCGGCTTGCGAATACCGCGAAGCATTATGTTTTTCGGCGTTTCCTCGGGGTCGATGAGCTCAAGCGCCGCGGTCTCGTATCCGTTTGCCTCGAGAAGCTTGAGTCGCAGAGCGTCGGTCGCCGCGTCGCAAAGCTTTTGGCGAAGCATTGAGTAGTCGGCGATAAACGAGAGCTTCTCACAGTTAAGTCGGCGGTTGAGATCGTGGTGACAGCAGGGTGTGGACAAAAGCACGTCCGCCTGCCATTCGATCGCCTTGCCGATGACGATATCGGTCGCCGTGTCGCAGGCGTGGAGCGAGATGACCATATTCACGCGGTCGATGGTATCGTAAAGATTCACGTCGCCGCACAAAAACTCAAGTCCGTCAAATCCGAGCGTTTTCGCTACCGACGAGCAATACTCGATGACGTCGCTTTTGAGATCAACACCCGTCATTTTGACATCTCTTCCCTTGATCACGGCAAAATAATGATAGACCGCGAAGGAAAGATAGCTCTTGCCGCAGCAGAGGTCGCAGATACGAAGCGGGTCGGTGTCGGGCAGGGCGTGCTCTACGTCGCGTATCAGCTCCAAAAATCTGTTGATCTGACGGAATTTCGCCTGCTTTTTATCGTAAACACGACCGTTTTTGTCGCTGACCTCAAGCAGCTTGAGAAAGGGCTCGTCGCCTTTAAGTATATAGTTTTTATTTTTGTTGTTCGAGCCGACTGTGACCTTTGCATAAGTCTTGACGGTCTCGTTGCTTTCGGAAAATAGCAACTTTTCGAGCTTTGCGCCGCCGATCAGGACGGTATTGCCCGATTTCGATCGCTTGAATTCGCAATCCCCCGCAGTAGTGATGAGATTTATCTGCGAAAAACGCTCGATCGTCTCAGAGAGTAGGTCAAGCTCCTCGAATTTTATATTTTTGTGCTTCGCCTTGTTATCAGCGCAGAAGGACTCAAGCTGAAGAACTTTTTCGTTTCCGATCGCCTTAAGCGTGAGCGTCGCCTTGTTAACTGTCGCCTCAAGCGACTTTGAAAAGACCGCTTTTTTGAGCGTTTCGGTCTGTGCCGCCTTGCCGATCAGCCTTAGCAGAAGCTCGGCGTTGTTATCAGTTAAATTTATCATTTTGATCTTTTCTTTCTTCCCTTTTTGTCGTCCTCGCGAGGCACGTACGCGGGATTTTTCTCTCCGCAGTAAACACAGACCGCGCGGGATCTCGGAATAATTCGTCCGCAAGCGCATTTCACGAAGTCGTCGTCGGAATACTGCTTTTCCTTGCGCAGATCAATCTTCTGCTCGGACGTTGCCTCCGCAGATACGTCGACTACCTTGTGCTTATCAGTCTTTTTGAAGGAGAATTTCGATTCCTTACCCTCCATAAGTCGCTTCATATTATCTCGGTGCATAAACACTACGAGCGCGCCGATGAGCAGCGCGGCGAGCGTTATCCCGGGGTTTGTATGGACGGTCTTGTCATCGATCTGCTCAACGTAGAAAACGTGATTCAAAAACGGGAAAAGCATCGCGCAGATGATAGACGCGAGAGAAACGTACCGCGTAAGCACCGCGATAACGATAAATACCGCCAAAATTATTGGGAAGGTCACGGGAGAGAGGATCAGAATACAGATAGCCGTGCAGGCAACTCCCTTGCCGCCCTTGAACTTGTAATATATCGGGAACATGTGACCGAGCACGACGAAGATCGCCGCGATCGCGCCACCGATTCCGCGAGTCAGCAAAAATATACCAAAAAACACCGCCAAAGCCGCTTTGAGCATATCAAGCACGAGAATAAGCGCCGCCATCTTCTTGCCGTAGGTACGCAGAGTGTTGGTCGTACCCGCGTTTCCGCTTCCGTACGAGCGAATATCTTCGTTATATTTCTTTCTCGATATGATGATCGACGGATTTATACTGCCTATAAGATACGGAACTATAATACAAAGTGCCACGCAGATCAGAAATACTGCGGTGTCAGCTCCCGTTTCGTACAGGTCGAAATTTCGACAGATAATATCGTATAAGTACATAAAAATATCCCCTTGGATATGATCTTAAGATTTTTTTGAGCGCTCGATCAGTCTTTTGAGTCTCGCGCGATTTGCCTCGAGTCTGCGGTCGCGCTCCTCGGGCATAGGGGTTATATCGGTCAGCTTGCCGTCGGAGAGCTCCGCGCTGAACACGTCGCGCACCTGCATACCCCCGAGCAATTCCTTTTTCACGTTAACCGTATCGTCGTCGTCGGAAACGCAGACGAAAAACTCACCCTCGGCGCGGTCTATTGAAAATATCTTCTTCATATTAGAAAAGCTCTATGAGCTCCTTGGGGCTGTGGGTGAAGTCGTAGGTCGAGCCGTCGGGCATGATAGCGACCATATCCTCGATACGACAGCCGTAAAGTCCCTCGATATAAATGCCGGGCTCATCGGTAACAACGTGACCGCGTGCGAGCACAAGATCCTCGGGTGCTCTCGACGAAAGTCCGGGAGCCTCGTGGATATACATACCTACACCGTGACCGAGGCTATGTCCGAATCTGCCCTTATATCCCGCGTTGTCGATTATATCTCTTGCGATCTTGTCGCAGTCGCGACAGAGGTTGCCCTCCTTGATGTGCTCAAGCGCCGCAAGCTGTGCGGTCAGCACCGTGTTATAGAGCTTCTTCATCTCGGCATCTGCCTTGCCGAGCACGACCGTTCTGGTCATATCCGAGCAATAGCCGTCGACCTTTGCGCCGTAGTCCATCGTAAAAAATCCCTTTTCGAGCTTGACGTTTCTCGGTACGCCGTGAGGCAGTGCCGATGCAGATCCCGAGACCGCGATAGTCTCAAACGCAACACCCTCGCTTCCCATTCTTCTCATGAAGAATTCAAGCTCGAGAGCCGCGTCGATCTCGGTCATATTGGGGGTCAGGGTCTTGAGGATATGAGTGAAAGCCGCGTCTGTGATAGCCTGCGCCTTCTTCATTTTCTCAATCTCGTCGGCATCCTTGTAAAGACGCAGACCGTCCGCGATCTTCGAAGCTCCGGGGACAAGCTCCTTGCCCACAAGCACCTTTTTGAAGTTTTCGCAAGCCGCGACCGAGAGAGTTGCGTCCTCAAACGCGACGGTCTTGCACTCGTTCTCGTCGAGCAGACCGCACATACAAATGCCCATCGATGTATCGGGCATAACGATCTCAAATTCGTCAGCGTTCACCGCCGCGCGAGCCGCCTCTATATAGCGGAAGTCGGTGATGACGTAGGATTTGTTCTTGGTTACGAGGACGTAGCCGTCCTGATAGTCGAAGCCTGTGATGTATCTGATATTAACGTATGACGAGATAATAGCGGCATCGATGCCCTGCTCTGCCATTTTTGCCTTAAATCTTTGTAATTTTGTCATAACAGTTTCCTCACTGAATTAATTATTTCGTTGTTATATAAGGGAAAACCCCCACTTGTGCGTTGTTAACTTCGCCTGTGGCGAAGCGCTCCCTTCCATTGCTGTAGCAAGGCTTTCCCTCTTTCGGCTTCGCCGAAATTCACCCTTTCGTGGCGCTTTGAAAGGATAAAGGCATTTCGCCCTCTGCGGAGGGCGACCGCCGATTGCGGCGGCTCCAACGAGCTTTTGAAAAAGCTCGAGCAAAACTTTCAAGAAGCTTCGCTTCTTAACACAAAAACGCCTCATAGCACTTTTTCATCGCCAGCGCGTCCTCCGCCTGCGTGCCGTCAGACTCGCAGATGATCGTCGGTGTGAGTCCGTCCTTCGCGATCGCCTCCATCAATGGCTCGAAGTCGGGTCCGTAGACCTCGTCGTCAAAGGTGAGATGCTTTTTCTCGCCCGCGCCCGTGTACTCGATCTTTGAGAAGTGACAGTGCAGATCTTTCGCGACCTCGTAGGAGCAGCCCTCGGCGATCTTGTCGAATATTCGTCTGTAGTCGTCGACGGTGCGGAACAGACCCTGCTCGCGCGAGTTCATGTGACCGAAATCGACGACGGGAACGTAGTGCTTGTCAACTCTGCACTGCTCTATTACCTCGTCGAGCGTGCCGAGCTGATTGACCTTGCCCATAGTCTCGATGCCGAGCTTGATCTCGGTATCTCCCACCGCCTCGATGACCTTTTCGAGCGTGTCGCAGGAAAGTTTCATCGCTTCCTCGCGGCTGATCTTCGCCGCGCTTCCGCTATGGATAACTATCGTTTTCGCTCCGAGCAGCTCCGCCGCCCAAAGCGATTTTTGTATATAGTCGATGCTTTTGAGACGTTTTTCGGGGTCAATTCCCGAAAGCGAGATGAAATAAGGCGTGTGAAGCGACATTGAAATGCCGTGCAGCTTTGCCTCCTCGCCGATCTTGCGAAGCGTTGCCTCGCCCGCAGTCAGACCGTTGCCCGCCTCGAATTCATAGGCGTCAAGTCCGTAATTTTTAACCCAAGCGGGTGCTTGGACAGTCCCCTTTCCGCCTTGTGCGTAAAAGAGATCGCCGTTTCCGCCGGGACCGAATTTTGCTTTTGACATATTTTAAATCCTATTCTTTTTCTTGTATTTTTTCTCTATCCAGAACGAGCAGACGCGCTTCGAGTCGTCGCCGTGGAGCTTGACGTATTTTTTGATATGTCTTACCTCCATAGCGCGCTTGCTTCTGAAAAATGCGTTATTTTTATCATTTATCGGCGGCACGATGATCGTTCTCAGACCAATGTGCTTGCCTGCCGCCGCGTCGGTCAGGAGCTGGTCGCCGAGCATCGCGGTGTTCGTGCGGTCACTACCCATATCTCGCATAGCCTTCTTGAGATTCTTGGCGAAAGGCTTGCCGCTTTTATAATAGGCGGGCAGACCGAGGTCGTTATTGAAAAGCTCGACTCGCTCACGGTCGTTATTTGACACGAGAGTTGCCGAGATGCCATTCTGCTTGAGAGAAGAAAACCACGCTTTGATATGCTCGTCGGGCAGGGGCTGCTCGTAGGGCGCGAGCGTATTGTCTATATCTATAAGAAGCGCCTTGATTCCTATGCTTCGAAGAAACTCGGGAGTCACTTCCCTGTAGGTCGCGAAAATGTAGTCGGGCAACAGCCAGCTTGACACGGCACTATTCCTCCTATTATAATTTATCTTATATATTATACTATAATTACAGTCAAGTATCAAGGGGTTTTTTCTAAATTTTTATGAAATTTCTCCGTATATTTGGAATAAATCTCGATATATATAAAAAACCGCCGCGCGAAATCGCGCGACGGTTCTATTTGACTAAAAGATCAATAGTAATATCTGTACGACATATCCGCAATGCTTCTTGCGGCGGACTCGGACGCTGCGGCGCGTCTTGCCTCGGACTGAGCAATGCTTGCCTCGGATGCAGCGATGCTTGCCATACTTGCACTCATAGCAGCCGCGCTTGCCGCGGTAGCTTTTGCGGCTCTTGCCGCTTCCTCGTTTGCAATAGCACTTCTCTTGGCTGCTTTTGCGATATCGTCAACCTTTTCAGAGATATTTTTCATAGATGCTCTGAAGAGCAGCTCATCGTAAAGATTTGCCGCTTCCTTGACAGTATCCGCACGCAGATTTTCCATAAGCCAAAGCATATCGGAAATTGCGCAATAATTAAGCACGTATGCCTGAGGCACACGATCGGGAATAAGCGTTACGATATAAGGCTTTGCTTCGTTTTCCCAATATTCGTCGATATCGTTCTGGGCAGCAGCCGCTTCAGCCTCTGCCTTTGCAAGCTGTACCTCAAGATCTGCAAGATATGCTTTCCATTTCTTGACGTCAAGGACCTTGAAAACTATAGCGAGAGCTATAAGGATCACACCGGTTATAATAAGGAATATGGGGAGCCCTTGGCCACCCGACTGTCTTGCGCCTGACATAGCAATAAAGACGATTCCCAAAAAAGCAAGGACTATTCCGGGAACAAGCAGTGCCGTTTTGATCTTGGGCTGGGGGGTCTTCAGCTTGCGCTTGATATCTGCAATTTTTGCCTTTATCTCACTGAGAATACCGTGGAGTCTGATGTTTTCCGCGAGTACTTCCTTAAGACGTGTAAGCATTTTGCAATCTTCCTTGCGGAGCTCGGCTTTAGCGGCTCTCTTCTGTATGATTGCGTTTTTTACAGCGGGATCAGCAACGATTTCATTCGTTACTACGTTTTCGTTGTCCATAACAACCTCCAAAAGTATAAACTGTATGATACGGGCAAAATGACCGTATCACCATGTTAATTGTAACACATTTCCAATTAAATTTCAAGAGTTTTGGGTAAAAAAGGCAGATGATTGCCTCGAAATGCTAAAAAAGACACCCAAGGGTGTCTTTTCATTCCCATGTGGGTAGCGAAGTTGGGCAATGGCGATGTTTGCGATAGCAAACTCGGGAAGCAACACGCAGTGTTGCGTAAGATTCTGAACCTTACGTAAGCCTTCAGCTTACTCATCGAGTTTCCTCGCAGGCGAGGAAGCCTCGTACGCAACCAAAGGTTGCTAGCCGTGGGCGAGCACTTTGGTCACATGGGATTCTGAACCCCTACGTAAACCGCAAGCGGTTTACTTATCGAGTTTTGCCTTGCGGCAAAACGTCGCCGGCCTGCGCGCAAGCGCGCGACCGTGGGTGATATTATCCCGTTACTCACCCCGAGAGAAAACAAAAACACCAAGCGCACGCTTGGTGTTTTCGTTTTCTGGGGTGAGTAATGGGATTCGAACCCACGGCCTTCAGGGCCACAACCTGACGCTCTAACCAACTGAGCCATACCCACCGTAGTGGCGTGCCTTGAGGGACTCGAACCCCCGACCTACTGCTTAGAAGGCAGTTGCTCTATCCAGCTGAGCTAAAGGCACAAAGTTAATGCCACGTAAGGCGATTGCCAAACACGGCATAAAAGAAATGGAGCGAGTGATGGGAATCGAACCCACGCGACCAGCTTGGAAGGCTGGGATTCTACCATTGAACTACACTCGCACATATTTAAATTTCGGCGGCCGTTTTTCAACCGCCTATATATCATACCACAAACAGAGGAGTTTGTCAATACTTTTTTTTCAATTTTTTTGAAATTTTTTTCTGTCCTTCAAAACCCCAAAAATCTCTTATAAAAAACAACTTGTTCCTTAAAAAGCTGTCACGCGAGCAAGCCCGCGTGACAGCCATCATCAGATTTACTTTAAATCGATCAACCGAGATTGATCTCAACGTTCATAACGATCGCGAGGTTTTCAAGCTTTTCTGCAAGCTCTGCTCCGCCGCCATTTTCAACGTAATAATTTTCAAGCGCGGCAGAGACCTTCTCCGACTCGTGCTCGCTTGCATATTTTATTCCGTAGGGGTCACTGTCGTTTCCTGCAGTCTCGGTTACCGTCTGCATAACGACGTCGGAATTAACCACCTGGGCGATAAACTCCTCGGGAGTTGCATCTATCGAACCCTTAGAATCCTCGGTGTTGAAGATCGCACCGTCGTTCGCACCCGTCATAGCAAGAGCAATGACCTGGCTTACAGCCTCTGCTTCGGAGGAAATCTCCTCGTCGGTAGGATTGCCTTCCTTGAACTGTGCCATATTGTTGATAAGGCTGCTCAAAGAATCTGCAACTGTTTCGGATTTTCCTACGTTGGAGTTAACACCGGTTACTACGCTGCCCGTCAATATCGTCGTGAGCATTTCAGCATTTCCAGTGTTAACGCTGTTGATCATATTTTCAACGCTCTGGATCTTCTCTTCCTTGGTCGCGTCTGCCTTCGTACTGGTCTGTACCGCGTCAACGGTGCTTGCTACTGCGCCCGTTGCATCGGCAAAGCCACCGTCCTTGTCAAGCGCATGAGAGTTGATGTTGTCTGCGATGTGAGTCAGATCCGCGCGGGACAAGCCAAGCTTATCAACGAGAGTGTTCGACTGCATGATCGCGGAAAGAAGCTTACCCGTGACCTCAGGGCCGAATATCTCGGAGTACTTCATCTCGTCGAGCACTTGTCCGATCGTTTCAAATATTTCGGTCGTGTTGCTTGCGTCGATACCGTCATCACCGACCATTGACAAGAACTCTCCGAATATATTGCCAAGCCTTTCAGCCTCAACCTTAATATCCTCACACTCTCCATAATCACCAAGAAGATCAAGGATCTCCTCAAGGGTTATGAACGTAGACTTCATGCTTGCCGCCGAATAAAGCGTTGCCGCATCGTCAAAGCTTACGCCGGCTGCTCCAAACTTATAAGCCAAGGAATTAAGATAATTGTCAGCATTGTAATTTTCAAGGGTTACGCCATTTACGGTTATAGAGCCATCGCCGTTTATAACCACGCCGCCGGACTGGGAGGTGGACAAATTGACGAGGCCGTTGCCTGCGCTTGCAGAGGAGTCATCACTGCCTGCAGCAGCGTAAAGTGCGAAGAACTCCTTGACGTCTTTTCCTTCAAGAGCGCTTTCGTTTCCAAGGTCTGCAAGAATTCCCTTCGTTACCGACTCAAGAGCCTCGCCGCCAACCTCAACGCCGTAGTCGCTGAACGCCTTCGCGAGTCTGTCAGAGATCTCCTCAACTCTCTCGCTGTCGGACATACCGTAGGTATCGTTCATTGCAGCTGCGACCTCATTCATCAGAGCGTCGTATCTTTCGTCCGCGTCGTTGGGGATTCCGAGAGTAGACGCAAGAGTTCTGAGTCCAAGACGGGTAACCTCGTCTGCCAAGGGATACATACGCTCGTTCTCGCCGATGACCTCAAGCATTTCGGTGATTATAGCGCCGTCGCTGATCTTATCAAGAGCATCGCCGCTTTCTTCGCCCGAAAGCATTCCGTGCTTCGCCAATACTCCAAACATATCTACTACCGTGCGAATATCGGAAACGACAAGATCCTTATCGGTCGTTGCCAATATCTCAAGCATCGTATCAATAACGGGATCGAAAAGCTCGCCTGCGCTGATCTTTTCCATTCCCATATAGCTCTCGCCGTTCATCCAGCTCTCCGAAGCCCCGGACAGAACACCCGCAAGCACGCCGCGGATAAGAGGAGATCCCTCAAGAGTATCGAGAGCAGAATTAAGCTCGTTTGCCTTCTCTTCATCTATAGAGCTAAGATCAGATCCGATCGTGGTGAGCTTATCTACAAGAGTAAGTATGATGTTAACGTCCTTACGGAGATATACCTTCTCACCGTAATAGTTCTCACTTGCAAGTCCGTCATAAAGGAGTCCGTATCCCATATACTCGAAGCCCTTGAACGCCTCCTTGACCGAGGGAGCTTCAACGTCTGCCTCGACGTCTGCCTCGACGTCTGCCTCGACGTCTGCTTCAGCTTCCGCCTCGGTTTCTCCGATAGCCAACATATCTATAGCGTCCGCACCGACCATGATAGTACCAACGATGGGAACGAGCAAGAATAAGGACACGAGAAGTCCGGTCACAACGCCGAGTCCTGCACCGCCAAGACGCTTTGCAACGCCGGGGATCTTGTTAAGTATCGGAATAAACTTAATAACGATCGACATAACTATGCCAAGTATAACGGAAAGCACGCTGTAGACTGCCGTAAAGAATACGGGCTTGATCGCCATCGTAATATAGTATACGATCGCCTCGCCGATGCTTCCTGATTCCAGAATAGTGGATCCCGATTCGCCACCCATAAGTCCGCCGATCTTATCCACAAGGAACGTAACAAGTGCAGAATTGGGGCTGCAAACTATAGTTGTAACTATTGCGGCAATGATTGCCGAAAGCACGATCGCAACAAGTGCCGCGATTCGCTTTTTGAGTCCTCCGATAAGACCCGTGATAACGTTTATTATGACTATCAGAGCAATAACTCCCATCAATACAAGCGGGACTATGTTAGTCAGAATAGGCATAATTTCACTCATGATGAATTACCAACCTTTCAAAAAGTTATATAATGCATAACATTACATTATAATTATACCTCTGAAAGAAGATAATGTCAAGGGCTTTGGCAAAATTAGCGCCGATTTCATTTTTTACACTCTGTTTCTGATGTAATGCTTTGCGTAAAGACTAAACGCCGACTCCGCTTCCGCGCTGAGTTTCGTGTACTCACCGTAGTTTCCTGCCGTGAATTCGATCATCGCGGCAAGATATAAAACGTAGAGCCTCGAATACGCGTCGGGTACACTCAAAACCGCCTTGTCGCTCTCGGGAAGCTTTACGCTCTCGGGCAACTGCTTGTGTATCTCGCAAAGCACTCTTCCTTCAACGTCGCATATCCAGCGTATCTTTACGTCGTCGCAGATATCGTTTGGCTTCATTGCATCTACCGTCGCCAATAATTTTTCTACCGTCATTTTTTGTCCTCCTTTCTTTGTTTTTTCTTGTTTTCTTGGGGAGCTTTGGGAAAAACCTCCCCAAACCCCTCAAAGCTTCCTGTAAAAAGGGGGCAAAAGGCATTTTTCAAGCTTCAATACGTTATTTTTGGGGGGATTAGCAAAACAGACAGCAATTTTGACATGTTCAAGCTTCACCATTTTAAAACCCAAACTGTCTGTCTTATCTCTTTCCTACAGGAAGTTTTGAGGGTTCCAAGGGAACTTTTTCAAAAGTTCCCTTGGCGCGTCTCCCTTCGCATCTATTGTACCACAAAAAATGAAATAAAAAGAGCCCCCCGAACGAAAAAAATCGGAGGGCTCGAAAGTCCTTATATTAAAAGGGAAAATGGTGATTTATCAGATCGTGGCAAAAACGGGAAGACCGTCCTTGTATTCGGGATAGCACTCACCCTTGATAAGCGGAAGGATGTAGTTGAGGCACTCGTCGGTGACGTGATTTCCGCGCTCGTTGATAAAGTGCTTGGGAACGAATTTTGTCTTGTTTGCGATCAGGTCGATGTCCATATGTCCGTAGACCGACGAATAAGGCTCACCGGGGTCGTTGTCACGGAGAATGACCATCATCTCGCGGCTGACTCCCTGCACTGCCGCGCTGACTGCGGCAGAACCGACACCGAAGGACTCCTCGATATCGCACTTGGAGGCGATATGAGCCGCACATCTCTGGGAGAGGTTAAGCTCTATCGAGCGCACCTTGCAGCCGAGTTTTTCCTTGATAGCAAGCTCGAGCGCTTTACCCGTACCCGAAAGGTATTTGTGACCGAACGCATCGACTGCGCCACTCTGTGCGGACTCGCCGACAAAGGTTCCGTCAGCCATTCGCAATCCTTCGGAAACTGCCACGACGATATTCGGCTTTTTCTCAAGCGCCGCGGAGAGATCCTCGAAAAATTCATCCATATTGAAGTCTCTTTCGGGGAGATAAACGAGATCGGGAGAAGGCAGACCGAGCACTCTTCCAAGCTCGCTCGAAGCGGTGAGCCAGCCCGCGTCACGTCCCATGATCTCTACCACCGTGACCGCCTTGACGGTGTATACGGCGGTATCGCGCAAAAGCTCCTGCATCGTGACCGAAATATATTTAGCCGCCGAGCCAAAGCCGGGGGTGTGGTCGGTTCCGAGCAGGTCGTTATCGATAGTTTTGGGCACGCCGATGACTCTAACCTCATAGCCGCACTCAGTCGTATATTTCGAGAGCTTTGCGACGGTGTCCATCGAATCGTTGCCGCCTATGTAGAAGAAATATCTGATATCGTATTTTTTGAATATCTCAATAATGCGCTCGAAGGTCGCCTCGTAGTCCTTGTCCTCTTCCTTGGGAAGCTTTTTGCGACAAGAGCCGAGAGCCGCCGCAGGTGTACGCTTAAGGCGTTCAAAATCTGCTCTTTCGGTGAAGAGCTCGTTGAGGAGAACGACTCTGTCCGCAAGCAGACCGTCGATACCGTTTCTCATTCCGTAGACCTTATCGATGCAATCCGCGTTCATCGCTCCGCTGATAACTCCCGCAAGCGTGGCGTTTATCGCCGTAGTCGGACCGCCCGACTGACCCACTATCGCATTTCCGTGTAAAAGTTCCATGTTTTTATCTCCTGTATTTTATATTTTGTTCTGATTTTCTCTCAACATTCGATTGAGCAAAGCGTTTATCGGTCTTGATATCGCAGTCACGGCAATTATACCGAGCGCGAGTCCCGAAGCTACGAGCAGAGCCTCCTTGCCGTACTGCGAAAACATCGCCATATCCGAGCTGACCGCACCGAGCATCGTGTAGTAAAGCTTACCTCCGGGCACGAGAATTATAATTCCCGGGATTATCATTACCGTAACGGGCGTTTTAATAATACGCGCCATCACGTATGAATAAAGCGTCGTTACGCTTGAGCCGATGACCGAGGCTACGAACAAGCCGCCGCCAAGTGCCGTGGTCGTATCGTACGCCACGCAACAAAGAAACGACGCGAGCAAGACCCAGCCGAGAACTCTTTTTTCAACGTTGAAGGCAAAGGCAACTCCGAGCGTTCCGATCATTGCCGCGATCATCATCAGAGCACCTTTTATGATCTCTTCAGTTATCATACCGCGCCTCCAAATACAAGTATTGCCACCGCGTATCCGCAGGCTATCGCGACCGCGTCAAGCAAAGCCGTGCATAGTCGGAATAAGCCCGACATTATATCTCCGCCGAAAAGGTCGCGCAGAGAGTTGGTCAGCACCACGCCAGGCACCACGTTCATTATGTCGCCTATCATTATCATATTAAGATTACAGTTAATGCCTGTCCGTCCGATCAGCAGCGCTCCGACTCCGCCCATAAAGCAGACGGCGAATTTAGCCACTATTGCGTTCATATTCGATCGGCTCAAGAGATTGAGCACGAGCCACATCGGGACCGCGATAAGCGCCGAGAGAGCCGCGTCGAGCAGACTGCCGCCAAAATACCACGCAAATCCGAACGAGATCAGTGCCGCACCGATGAGCTTCTTGACCGCGCCGATACTGCTCGATCGCTCTGCCTCGTCAAGCAGGGTGAGAAACTCCTCCTTGCTCGGCTTGACCGCGCAGATGCGTCGTGAGAGCGCATTGAGCTTTGCAAGCCTGCCAAGATTATTCACTCCAACGTCGGACACTCGGCGGAACGATGTCATATCTCCGTTTCCGAAATCGGCAGTAAGTATTATCATTGAAAGTATCGCATCGACGTCGACCGTCACCGCGCCGTACGCAGTGCAGATGCGACTGATGGTCTCCTCTGCTCTGTGGACCTCGCCGCCGCACGTCAATATACGTTTACCCATTTCGATCGCGATAAACACCGCGTCGTCACTTGAGATGACTGTCTCCGCGGCGGTATTTTCTGCCGCGTTGTCGGTGATATCGTCAAGGGTCATATCTTTTTTCATAATCTATTCTCTTTTAAAGCTTTGGGGTTATTCTTCGGTGTTTTCGGGTCTGGGACAACGAACCGTATAGGTGGAGACGTCGGTGTAGACCTCGCCGTCTATCTGAAGATCGCGCGGCTCGTCGAACTCAACGGTCACGTCGTAGCCCTCGAATATATCCACCATTTCGGTGTGCTTTACGTGCGTACCCTTGAACACCTTGAGAAATACGGCGAGAGTTTTGGGCTTCGAGCCGCCGTGCATAGCCATTACGCTGACCTTGCCGCTTTCTCTAATCTGTCCGGGAGCGATCATCATTCCGCCGCCGAAATATTTACCCTTCATGGTCGAGATCGCCCAAAGGTCAGTATATTCGTGCGTTACTCCGTCCACGGTCACTCTGCCCGTCGGGCGCTTGTACTTACGAAGCAGCTGATCGAGTGCGATCGTGGTATAATTTGCTTTCTTTTTGTTCGTCTTTGCTTTAAATTCCTCAACACCGCGGCATACCGCACCGTCGACTCCGAGTCCGACTCCGTTAATACAACGTCTCTTTTCTCCCTTGATATCGACCTCGGGCAGATTTTTGAGATGCTCGCGGATATCGATGAGATTTTCGCTTCCCTGTTGACCTATATCGTTCAGAAAATCGTTGCCCGTGCCCGAGCGAAGCGCGCAGACCGTGCAAGGAAATTCGAGCCCGTATGCGTTGTTTGCAAAATGGTGTAGGGTTCCGTCTCCGCCGCAGATCAATACTCTGTCGTCTGCCGAAAGACTTTGACAGAACGCGGGAACGTCAAGACCAATAAGGCTGACCTTCTTTACTCCTCTTTTTTCAAGCTCCTCGGCTCCGGGGACTATATTGAGGTCGTTATTCTCGTTGTTTGCTTTGGGATTGTACAAAATGTAATTCATCGCGCACCTTTTATTCCGTTTCGTTTTGATTTTCCTGCTTTTTCTTGGTTCTTCTGCCCTTTGCCGCCTTCAGCTCCTCAAGGGAAAGAGAAAGCGCCTCAAGCCTCTCCTCGAGCCTTGCGATCTCCTGCGAGACGGGGTCGGGAATGTGAATCTGATCGAGGTCGTCCACGCGCCTGCCTGCCTGTCTTACGACCTTGGCGGGAATTCCGACTGCGGTGCTGTTGCTTGAAATGTCTTTTAATACCACGGCGTTTGCCGCTACCTTGCTGTTATCCTCTATTTTTATAGGTCCGAGCACCTTTGCTCCCGCACCTACGAGCACGTTGTTTCCGAGAGTAGGATGGCGCTTGCCGAGATCCTTACCCGTACCGCCAAGAGTTACTCCTTGATATAGCGTGCAGTTGTCGCCGATCTCGGCGGTCTCGCCGATAACCACTCCCATGCCGTGATCTATCACGAGTCCTTTTCCTATCGTTGCACCGGGGTGTATCTCTATACCCGTAAGGAATTTTGCAGCCTGACTCAGCGCGCGCGCCGAAAAGGTATGACCGCTGATATAAAGCTTATGCGAAACTCTGTACGCTAAGATAGCGTGGAGTCCCGAATATAGCAGAACTATCTCTGCGTCGCTCTTTGCCGCGGGGTCTCTTTGCTTGATCGCGGCAACGTCGCTTTTTATTTCCTTTTTCACGGCGAGAACGGCTTTACCTAACGGAGTTTTCGCCGCCGCCTTCAAAAATTCATTGTAAGTCATAGGATACCTCAATAACAACCAAACAATAATTCATTATAATTATATCATACCCCACGCCTTCCGTCAACAGAATTTTTCAAAATCTTGGAAGCTTTTTTCGACAAATTCCTATACAAGCGCAGAAAAACGCGGAGAATGAAACTTCTCCGCGTTTGATTTTTCGATCATTAATAATCGTAATTAATTCCAAGATCGGCTATCGATCTCGCCTTAGCTAGATTTTCCTCGTTGATCTTGATCTTCGACAGTGCGTCAGCGATCTTTATGTTAAAAAGATCGTTTATAATATGTGCGTCAAGTGACGAGAACCAGCTCTCGTATCCCTCTTCGGTATATTTACCTTCTTCAAGGCCATATTTCATAATAACGTGGAATCCCGCGTCGCTCTCGTAATATCCGATCTCTCCGACCTTCATTTTCTTAAGCATATCAAGGATATCCGCAAGATACTTAACGTCTCCCACGTATGCCGCGCTCTCGATCTCGCTCAGATAATATCCGTCGTCATATTCGTCGACAGAGCCGACTACGAGCACGTTTTCCTTGATCTCTGCCTCAAACTCCGAGAAATTGCCCTCGGTCAAGGTCGCCGCAAGCTCCTCTGCAAGACTTTTATTCGCGGCGATCTCCTCGGCGGTGCACTCGTACTGTATCGGATTACCGTTTTCGTCCAGCACGACCCTCGGCACGCCGTTTTCCTTATCGTAAACCACATTGCCCTCTGCATCAAAGTACATCGGCTGACCAAAGGTATCCTTTATCCTCGCACCGTCCTTATCGTACGCGTAACTTCCCTTCTCTGTGTCGTATAGGGGCTTTTTCGTTTTAGCGTCGAAATAGATCATATTGCCGTATTCATCGTGCTGATACTTATAGTAAAACTTGGCTAAAAGCACCTGCTTGAAGCAATAGTAATTTTCCTGATAATATTCTTCTCTTACCGAGTCCGCTATCATCTCTCCGCCGCCGAAAAGGTGGGCAAGCAAATACTCGTACTTCTTCTCGATGATATAACACTCACGCAGAGTATCGGTATCGACTCCGTATGGCGCGATCAGCTTATCGAATTTACTCTGATCTCCGTCTCCGTCGTAGTCAACGTAGAACGCGACTTCCTCATCGATCGCCTCGATCGCCGCCGCAGGAAGAGTCAATCCCATTTCATCAAAAAGCACTGCAGAGGCTAAATATTTCTTACAGCTCTCAAATATCGACTCGTTATAGTATTCCTCGTAGGTCTGTCCCGTCTTTTCCACCTCAGTGGCCCAGAATGAGCCATCCTTTACGGGATATTTATTTCTCGCAAGGCTTCCCTTCATTCGCGACAGCATAAATTCATAGAAATAAAGGGGCAGCTTTTCCTCTCCGCATTCAAGCACGGGATCGGGCACGTCCTTCTTTCCTGAGCAGGAAGCGCAGAGCGTGACCAGCGCACAGAGCGCGATGGTAAGCGCGAGAGCTTTTTTCAAAAGATTTATAGGTTTATTTTTCATCGGTTGATCCTTTACAGTCAGTGATTTATCAATAGAGCTTATTAGAACCGACCTCGCTCATCTTGCGAGCAGACTCGTAAGCCTCGGGCACTATCGTGATCTGCGACTCGTACTTCGCGCACTCGTCGGCGAACAGATCGGCGATGAGATCCTCTATAAAGCCCTCGAAAACGTCCTTTTGATCCTCGTCCTCGTAAGCCTTTTCGGGCATCTCGTATTTGCAGATAACGTGATATCCGTAGTCGGATTCAATGACCTTGCACTCTCCGACCTCCATATCTCCAAGCGCCTTGGTGATATCGTCAAGATACTCGTAGGCTTCGCTCTGCAAGCCGTAATAATGCTCCTCGGCATAGAGATACAATGCATCTCCCTTGCCACTCATCTCGTCGTAGATCTCCGCGTGCTCAAGGAAGCTGTCGATATCTCCGTCACAAGCCTTTGCATAAGCGTGCGCTTTATTATAAAGCTCGCCAAGCGTCTTGTCGTCGTGGGGCTCGGTAACGTATTCTCCCTTGTCGTCAAGCAGGTATCCGATCTTTCCGTTCTTTTTGTCGTAGGCTATCTTTCCGTCCTCGGTGAAATATTCGTCCTCACCGAAGATATCCTTGATAGTCTTTCCGTACTCGTCGGTCTGCGTGCTTCCGTTTTCCTTATCGTAGGCGATATGCTTGTGCTTATCGTCGGTATAATAGACGTGATCGCCAAAGCGGTCGGTGTCTATCAGGTAATAATACGACGCGAGATAGATCTGACCGAACGCGACGTATTTTTCTTCAAGATACTCCTGCTTGACCTCGTCGCTGATCAGCTCGCCGTCCTCGCCGTAGAAATGATCCTTGAGCATATCTATTTTCGTTTCAAGCAGATAGAGGTCGCGCAGAATATCGTAGTTCGCGCCAAAGCTCTTGAGCTCTGCGTTGAGCGCGGTCTTCGAGCCCGCGCGCTTGACGCACAGAGCCATAAGATCGTCTACGAGCTTCTCTCTCTCCTCGGTCAGAACGAGTCCGTAGCGGTCAAAAAGATACTCAGCGATGATATATCTGCTCGCCTGCTCCATAACGCTCGTGCTGAAATAGTCGTCATAGGTCGTGCCGTCGGGCGAGATGACCGTTTTCCAAAAGCTCTCGGAGCCCACGTCGTAACCGTAGGTCGCAAGCGTGCCCTTCATTCGAGAGAGCATAAGCTCGTAGGTGTTGACCGTCAAGCTCTTGTCGGCGAAGGTCATTATGATCTCGCCTCCTCCCGCGCAGGCGCAAAGCGACACCGCAAGCATACAAAAAGCGAGAGCGAGAGCGATAAATTTAACTGATTTTTTCATTTATTTATTCCTTTTTTGAAGCAAATATGGAAATTTTTTCGGTTTTAGCCGAATTTTTGCGTTTCCGAGCAAAAAATCTGCATTTTGATAATTATACATCATAATTGTTCGGAATTTTTATCCTCATTTTGTACAGTTTCAAGATATTTTTCAAACATTCTGTTAATTATGATGAGAGAATTTTCACCCGTCTTGAGTCGGAGCGTGACGAAGCTCTCACCGACCGAGCCCATCATCACGCGGACTCTGCCGCCCATAATAAACGACATCTCCTGCCACATCGGGATATCAAGCTCGTTCTGATAGAAGCGGACCTCCCCGTGCACCTCGGTCACTTGTCTTATGCCGAGTTCACTCGCCTGCGACCTGATAAGCGCCACGCGCAAAAGGTTTTCGACCGAGTTCGGCAGCTCGCCAAAGCGGTCGAGCAGCTCGTCGGCGATATCGTCGGCATCGTACTGATTTCGGATCAATGCTATGCGCTTGTAAAGAGTCATTCTCTGCCCCGGGTAGCGAACGTAGCTGTCGGGAATGAACGCGTCGTGCTCGAAGCTGACCGTGCAGTCCTCTCGCTCCTTGGGCTTCTCTCCCTTTTCCTCAAGCACAGCATCGTTGAGGAGCTTGATATAAAGGTCGTATCCGATCGCCTCAAGGTGACCGTGCTGTTCTGCTCCGAGAATGTTACCTGCACCTCTGATCTCCATATCGCGCAAGGCGATTCTGAAGCCCGCGCCAAACTCGGCATACTCCTTGATCGCCTCGAGTCGCTTCTGCGCGATCTCGCTGAGCCCCTTGTTTTTCGGGTAAGTGAAGTAGGCGTAGGCGCGGCGCGACGAGCGTCCGACACGGCCTCTGAGCTGATGGAGCTGGGAGAGTCCGAGTCGGTCGGCGCGGTCGGCTATGAGCGTATTCGCGTTCGGGATATCGATTCCCGTTTCGATTATCGTGGTGCTGACCAGCACGTCGATCTCGCCTGCGAGCATTCGGCTCCATATATCCTCAAGCTCGTCCTTGTCCATCTTTCCGTGCGCCACCGTGACTCTCGCCTCGGGGATCTCCTTTGAGATATGCGCGGCTATATTATCGATCGACTCGACGAAATTATGGATATAAAAGACCTGTCCGCCGCGGCGAAGCTCACGCCTGATCGCCTCGAAGATTATAAGGTCGTCGTATTCAAGAACGTAGGTCTGCACGGGGAGTCGGTCGTCGGGTGCTTCGTCGAGAAGCGAGATATCGCGGATTCCTCCCATCGCCATATTGAGCGTTCTCGGGATCGGCGTTGCCGAGAGCGTCAGCACGTCGACGTTGCCGCCGAGCTGCTTGAGCTTCTCCTTTTGCGCCACGCCGAATCTCTGCTCCTCGTCGACGATCAGCAGACCAAGATCGTGGAATTTTACGTCCTTTCCGAGCAGCTTGTGAGTTCCTATTATTATATCGGTGTCTCCGCGCTCAAGTCGGCGCAAGGACTGCTCGACCTGCTTGGGTGTGCGGAAACGTGATATCATATCTATATTGACCGCAAAATTTCTCATTCGGCTCTGCGCGGTCTGAAAATGCTGGAGCGCGAGGATCGTTGTGGGCACGAGTATCGCGACCTGCTTACCCGAAAGCACCGCCTTATACGCCGCGCGGAACGCGACCTCGGTCTTACCGAATCCAACGTCGCCGCAAAGGAGTCGGTCCATCGGAGTGCTTCTCATCATATCCTGCTTGACCTCCGCTATCGCGTCGAGCTGACAGTCGGTCTCGTCGTAGTCAAACGACTCCTCAAAGCTCCTTTGCATATCGTCGTCGGGGTCAAATGCGTAGCCCGGCCGTCTCATTCGCTCGGCGTAAAGCTTGATGAGATCCTTCGCCATCTCACGCACCGCGCTCTTGGCTCTGCCCGTGGTCTTTTTCCACTGCTCGCCGCCCATTTTCGAGAGCTTGACGAGTCCGTCGTCCGAGTGCGCGCCTATATATTTCGATACGAGATCGAGCTTTTCAACGGGCATACAGAGCTTATCCGAACCCGCGTACTGTATGCTGATGTAGTCTCTCGTGACACCGTCGATCTTGATCTTTTCAAGTCCGAGATAGCGACCGACACCGTATATTTCGTGGACGACGATATCGCCCTCGTTAAGCTCGGCGTAGGACAAGATCGCCCTTGCGTCGTCACGCTTTTTGCGTCTTGTGCGGCTCTTGCCCGTGGCGTGAAGTCCGCCCGACGAGCGACCGCCCTCGGTTGAGATGACCGCGATCCTCGGGGTGATGAGCTCATAGCCCGAAAGCGACTTTTTCCACGTGATATAGACGAGTTTGGAGTTGAATTTTTCGCCGTCCGCGCTCTCTCCCGCGGTGACGAGGGGAGTAAAATCCGCGTCGCGCAAAATATCGGAGAGATTTTTCGCCGCGGTCTCGTTTTCGGTCATGATTATCACCGCATAGCCGCCGTGCTGATAGGTCACGAGGTCCTCGCAAAGCAGATCGAGATTTCCCGTGTATCCGACGGGCTGACGGGTGCGGAAGCCGAACATTCCCGCAAGCCGCTTGCCTCCAAGTCCGCCCGAAAGCGAATTGAGGTGAACGGTGACGTTTTCATCTAGGAAGAGTTCAAGCGCCGCCTCAGGCTTTGAATATTCGGCATATTTCGGGGAGAGAGTGCCGCCTGCGACAAGCTCCTTGATCATTTCATTTTCGTGCCACTTCTCTGCCTTTATTCTGTCGCTTACCGCCGCGGTGGAACGGACGATGACAAGCGTTTTTTCGTCGAAATAGTCGAGCAGACTGCACTTTTCGGGGTAGACGAGCGAGATATATTTGTCAACGAAGCTGACCTCCGAAAGCTCGCCCGAAAGCGCCGCGATCTCTCGTGTCAGGGTCTCACAGACCTTTTCGTCGTGCGACTCGCGGAAGCGCGCGCGGATCGCCTTTTCAAGTCGGTCACGCACCTCGGCGGTTATAAGCAGCTCTCTTGCGGGGGTAAAGGTCGCCTCGCGCACGTTGATGGTCGATCTCTGCGTTTCGGAATCGAAGATGCTCATTCGGTCGATCTCGTCGTCGAAAAATTCTATTCGGAGTGGGAAAGCGCCGTGCCTTGTGTCGCCGTCGGCAGTCTTGAATTCTCCGTTCGGTGCGTAGACGTCAACTATGCCGCCGCGGAGCGCGAACTGTCCCGCGCCCTCGACCATATCAACACGAGAAAATCCTGCCGCGACAAGCCTTTCGGCAAGTCTTGCGGGCTCGGTTCTCGTGTCGTAATCGACTCTGATGACGCTCTCGCGCAGAACACTCGGTGGCATCGTATAGCCAAGTGCAACGTCGGGTGTGGTCAGGACGAAATCATAGTCGCCCGAAAGTATGCCCGAAAGCACCTTTAGCCTCTCGTGCTCAAACTCACGGGAGGCGGTTACGTTATGAAAGGTGAGGTCACGCGCGACGAAAAACGCCGAGGGGTGTCCGAACTGCTCGAGGTCTCGGCGCAGTCTTTGGCACTCCTTTTCCTCGGGACAGATGATAAGCACGGGAGTTTTCCGACTCGCCTCGCTGTCCTCGCAAAGACAGACCGTGAGCGCGTCCGACGCGCCCGTGCAAAGTCCGCTTGCTAAAATGGGCAACGACTTGCCGCGAAAGCCCTTTTCGACCGCTTCAAGCAGTCCCGTGTATTCTCTGTCCGCGCGTATTGGGGTGGTTAAAATGTTGGGCATTTGTGTTCCTTTATGGTTGTTGGTAGTTAGTTTGTGTTTGGATTTTTCCGCTTTCTTGTAAGAAAGCTTAGCAAAGAACTTCCCTGCATTTTGGGTTCTAACAAGGGTGGAGTAACGCTGATTTTTCGGCAAGCCGAAAAATCAGCCTACTGAGATGAAATGCGCCTTGCCGTGTTGAACCCAAGACGGATCATCTCAATTTAACTTAAAGATACTTTGAGGTAAGTTGTAGAATATCGGATGGGTTCTAAACCTTTGCAACAAATAAACGATAGTGAGGGATTTTTTCAAGGCTTGCCGATGAAAAAATCCACCGACACCCTAAAAGCACCCCAAATATGTGGGAAGTTCTTTTGCTTCTTTTCTTCCAAGAAAAGAAGAGAAATCGACTTCTTTGCTAACCTCCCCGCACCTTTCTTACTTCTTTCCGTTACAAACCTGCATCGCGCCGTCTATGTCGCCGCAGAGGATCTTTTCGAGTCCGTCGTAAGCGACGACGAAGCAATCGAAAAGCGTCTTTTTATCGGCATCGGAGAGAGTTCCGAGCACCCAATCCGCCATATCGTAATCGGGGTGGGGCTTTTGACCGACACCGAAGCGGATTCTGGGGAAATTATCGCTTCCCATACGGGTGATTATCGAGCGCAGACCCTTCTGACCGCCGTCCGATCCGCTTTTGCGGACTCTCATACGACCGACGTCAAGATTAACGTCGTCCGAGAGCACGATTATATTTTCGATCGGTATTTTGTAAAAATTCGCCGCCTCAATGACCGCATCTCCCGAGGCATTCATAAGGGTCTGGGGCTTCATCAAAAGAACGCGCTTGCCCGCGATCGTAGCCTCGCCAACGAGAGCCTTGAATTTGGAACGATTGACGGTCGCACCGCACTTCTGCGAGATGTAGTCCATCGCCAGAAATCCCGCGTTGTGACGGGTGTAAAAATACTTGTCGCCGGGGTTACCAAGACCGACCACAAGGTGAGTGACGGGTGAGAGCGCCTTGTCACTCTTCTCTTTTTCTATCTTCTTGAATATGTCGAAAATGTTGGACATAGCAATTTCCTTTCTATATGCTTAGCTCGTGCTTTCTCAATTTATTTTGAAAAGCTTGAAAGCCGCCTCGCTCATAACGTAAATATCGGTGTCATTTTTCAAGGTGTTTCTGCTTGAAACGAACCCGTTTTCGTCAAGTCCGCTGATGCAGCCGGGCTTTCCCTTTATAAGAACGATAGCTATTTCGTCCTTGTTGCGCGTGGGCTTGACGAGCACGCTCACTATAGGTGCCAATCTAAGATGCCCTGCATGATTAGGCTCCTCCCACATAACCGTGCCGTTTTTACCGCACCTGACGGTAATGCTGCCGTTGGCAGTCTTTTTCGATTCGTATACGGTATATTTTTGACCGTTCAACGTGAAGCGGACGACCTTGAAGGTCTCGCCCTTCTCCTCTACCCTGCCAAGCTTTCTGTAGCACGCGTAAACCGACATTTTATCCTCGCTTACGCACTCCATAACGTCGCTCACGTCGCAATTAAGCGCCGTGCATATCCTTGCGATAGTGTCGGTCGTAACGGTTTCATTTTTTGAAAGCTTTGCCAGAACCCTCGAGCTTATACCCGTGAGCTCCAAAAGATCGGTCTTGGTCATATTTTTGTCTATAAGAAGCTTCCAGAGCTTGCTGTAATCAATGTACATATATCCACCGCCTTTCTACCACTATCATATCATAAATCGCGCTGTTTGTCAATATTTTTTTACGAAAGTAAATAATTATTTTCAATTCAGCGATCGAGCGAACGCTTTTTTCGTTCCCTTGCGAAGCACAAGCGTGTGCGAGCAATAAGCATTACGTTCGATTTAGGCGGACGAAAAAGCCCCATCAGGAAGTTCAATTTCACGGCTACAAATTCGGAAACACAGTGTGCCGAAGGCCACAGGGGGTTTCTTAAGGGGGCTACCGCAAGCGGAATCCGTGAAGCGAACCTCCTACATTTTAATCACGACCTCTCCCCCTTGAGCAGCGTTCTTTTGGTTCGTTTTCTGCCGCTGTGGGCAGAAAATGAACGCCCCCTCCTCACATCAGTCACTTTTCAACCAAAACAAACAACGCCACTTTTGCGAAACGGGGGGTATCCTCCACGCACACAAAACCGGCTCTTTTATCAACTTTCAATAAATTATACTACAAAACACCCCCATTGTCAAACCTTTTTGTGCAAATCTTCCTCCGTTCATAAAAAATTTACATATATTTCCCTTTCTTTTTTCGGACAAGCTCTTCCAAAGTTGTCAATTATATGATATAATATATTTCGCCAAAAAATGCAGTTGATGTACGGATATTCTCCGCACATCTGTTTTTGCGGAGTTTTTTGGCTGAACTAGGTAAAAAATAAATTTAAAATATGGAGGAAAAATCCAATGGCAAAGAAGTATTGTTACCTCTTTACAGAAGGTAATGCAAACATGCGTGAGCTCCTCGGCGGTAAGGGTGCGAACCTCGCTGAGATGACCAACATCGGTCTCCCCGTTCCCCAGGGCTTCACAATTTCTACCGAAGCGTGCACTCAGTACTACGAGGACGGTCGTCAGATCAACCCCGAGATCATGGCTGAGATCAACGAGTACATCGTAAAGATGGAAGAGGTTACCGGCAAGAAGTTCGGCGATCTTGAAAATCCCCTTCTCGTTTCTGTTCGTTCCGGTGCCCGTGCATCCATGCCCGGTATGATGGACACTATCCTTAACCTTGGTCTTAACGAGCAGGTCGTTGAGGTTATGGCAAAGAAGTCTAACAATCCCAGATGGGCTTGGGACTGCTACCGTAGATTTATCCAGATGTACTCCGACGTCGTTATGGAAGTCGGTAAGAAGTACTTTGAGGAGCTCATCGATAAGATGAAGGAAGAAAAGGGCGTTAAGCAGGACGTTGAGCTTACCGCTGAAGATCTTAAGGAGCTTGCAAATCAGTTCAAGGCTGAGTACAAGGCTAAGATCGGAAACGACTTCCCCACCGATCCCAAGGAGCAGCTCATCGGCGCAGTTAAGGCAGTATTCCGTAGCTGGGATAACCCCAGAGCAAACGTTTACCGCCGTGACAACGATATTCCTTACAGCTGGGGTACCGCTGTAAACGTACAGGCAATGGCATTCGGTAACATGGGTGATAACTGTGGTACCGGCGTTGCATTCACCCGTGATCCCGCTACCGGCGAGAAGAAGATGATGGGTGAGTTCCTTACCAACGCACAGGGTGAGGACGTTGTTGCAGGTGTTCGTACACCTATGCCCATTCAGGAAATGGCTAACAAGTTCCCCGCAGCTTACGAGCAGTTCGTAAAGGTTTGCGAGATCCTCGAGAACCACTACCACGACATGCAGGACATGGAGTTCACCATTGAGAACGAAAAGCTCTACATGCTCCAGACCAGAAACGGTAAGAGAACCGCACAGGCAGCTCTCCAGATCGCTGTTGACCTCGTAAAAGAGGGTCACAAGACCGAGCAGGAAGCAGTTCTTATGATCGACCCCAGAAACCTCGATACTCTTCTCCATCCCCAGTTCGACGCAAAGGCTCTCAAGGCTGCTACCCCCATGGGTAAGGGTCTTGGCGCATCTCCCGGTGCGGCTTGCGGTCAGGTAGTATTCTCCGCAGAGGACGCTGAGGCTTGGAAGAATGCAGGCAAGAAGGTAATTCTCGTTCGTCTCGAGACCTCTCCCGAGGACATCACGGGTATGAAGGCAGCTCAGGGTATCCTCACCGTTCGCGGCGGTATGACCTCTCACGCAGCAGTTGTTGCTCGTGGTATGGGTAAGTGCTGCGTATCCGGTTGCGGCGATATCGCTATGGACGAGGAAAACAAGAAGTTCACTCTCAACGGTAAGACCTACTATGAAGGCGATTACATCTCCATCAACGGTTCTACCGGTGCTATTTACGACGGTATCATTCCTACCGTTGACGCAGAAATTTCCGGCAACTTCGGTACTATCATGGGTTGGGCTGACAAGTTCAGAACTCTCAAGGTAAGAACCAACGCTGATACTCCTGCTGACGCTAAGAAGGCAAGAGAGCTCGGCGCTGAGGGTATCGGTCTTTGCCGTACCGAGCACATGTTCTTCGAGGCAGACAGAATCGCTGCTTTCCGTGAGATGATCTGTGCTGACACCGCTGCTGAGCGCGAAGTTGCTCTTGAAAAGATCCTTCCCTATCAGCAGTCCGACTTCGAGATCTTTCGTTTATGGGCCTGCCATGCCCCAATCTCGGTACGGGTGGGTACGCGTTCCACGGTCCGTTTGAGCATATAAGCGCTGAGGGAATGGATACCGTCGTCAATATTCTTCTCGAAATAGTCAAATCAT
>JAFXHH010000020.1 GCA_017536475.1 Clostridia bacterium | reverse complement strand
CAGGCAAAGGTATGCGGTATGAACTACTCTACCTTTATGAACGGACTCAAGAAGGCAGGCATCACTCTTAACAGAAAGATGCTCGCAGAGCTTGCAGTATCCGACAAGGCAGCTTTCGCAGCTCTCGCAGAGCAGGCAAAGGCAGCTCTTTGATCTTAACCTAATACAAAACCCGGTAATGATATTACTGGGTTTTTGTCATAGATAGGGATAAATATTTTTAGTCGAAAAGGGCTGAAATTTTAAATTTGCAAACCTAAAAACTGCCATTCGAGGCAAAAAATGGCACGAAAAAACCCGAAAAGGAGGCTGATTAAATATGGAAATGATCAGGGAGATCGTAACCTCTTCACAGAATAAATACGTCAGTCTCGCTCGGGGTCTGGCCAATAAAAAGAACAGAGAAAATGAAAAAAAGTTCCGTTTTGACGGTGTAAAGCTTCTATGCGAGGCGGTCAAAAAGGGGCTTGAGCTCGACTTTCTGCTGATCTCGGAGAACGAAGAAAAAGCGGTGCTTGAAAAAGCGGAAAAGCTTTACGGGGTAAAGGAAACCGACATCAACTGTAAGGCGATAAGGGTTGCTTCTTCGGTCTTTGATAAGCTTTCCGAGGAGCAAGCTCCCGAGGGAGTTATCTGTGTGGCGAAATATGCCCAAGATATGCACTGTGAGCGTGACGCAGAGTTCTTCAAAAGCATCGATGAAAGCGAGAAGATCTTGCTTTTAGAGTCGGTACGCGACCCGCAAAACGTCGGCGCGATCATAAGAGTCGCCGCCGCTTTTGGAGTCGACCGCATCGTTATGAGCAAGGATTGCGCCGATATTTACAGCTCCAAGACAGTCCGCGCATCAATGGGGACTCTATTTTCGACGAAGGTCGACAGAGTGGCAGATATCCCTTGTGCTATAAGTAATCTGAGCGATTCGGGCAGAAGGATTTTTGCCGCTGCACTCAATCGAGAAGCGCAGAAACTCGGCGAATTTGACGTGCAAAACGGCGACTGCGTGGTCATCGGTAACGAGGGCCACGGACTCAGCGACGAGGCGATAGCGGCGTGTGGAAGAACTGTATTTATTCCTATGTCGGACCGCGTCGAATCGCTGAACGCGGCAACCGCCGCGGCGGTTTTAGTCTGGGAATTTTTCGGTTCACAAGACAATGGAGGAAACGTAAGATGAGCAACGCTTTGAAATGGATATGGCTTAGTGAAAGGTGCGGTCAGGGAAGCTCCGAGGTGCTCACGCTTGTAGAAAAATTCGCCTCGATCGATGAGATCTACGATGCGGATTATGATAAATATTCCGAGCTCGGAATAAGCGAGCATCTGGCGGAAAAGCTTTGCGATAAAGCACTTGACAATGCACAGAAAATAATCAATTACTGTCAGAGCGCAGGCGTGGGTCTGCTCACTTACGACGGATACGACTATCCCGCAAGCCTACGCAGTCTGAAAAATCCTCCCGTCGTGCTTTACTATGTGGGTACGCTCCCGAATTTTAACAGAAGCCTCTGCATCTCGATAGTCGGCACGCGTAAAATGAGTGAATACGGAATGAGAGCCGCGTATAAAATAGCGTATGAGGTCGCGTCTGCAGGCGCGATCGTCGTAAGCGGAATGGCACTTGGAATAGACGGTATAGCATCCTGCGCGGCAATAGCCGCAAAGGGAAAGACCATCACGGTGCTGGGCTGTGGTATCGACGTCGTGTATCCCAAGGAGCACGAAAAGCTCGAATCGATCATCAAGCAGAACGGCGCGGTGATCACCGAATATCCGCCCTCGACCGAGCCGAGAGGCTCGAATTTCCCGACGAGAAACCGCATAATCAGCGGACTTAGTCAGGGCACGGTCGTCGTTGACGCCGACAAGGGAAGCGGAGCCTTGATAACCGCCAAAAACGCGATATTGCAGGGCAAGGATATATATGCCGTACCCGCCAATATTGATGCGGACAATTCGTCGGGCACGAATATGCTCATCAGAGACGGCGCGCAAGCGGTCATGTGCGGAAACGATATCATACGAAACTATATGTTCATATACCGTGACCGCCTCGACGTTCAGAGAATGATAAATGCCGAGGCTCACTCGGAATTTGACGGCAACGTCGTCAAGAATATGGGCGTCGCGGTGAGAGTTTATACTCCCACGGCGCAAAAGCAGGGCGGATTTGAAAGCTTGCATAAGGCGGAGGGCAGAAAAAGATCTCCGTATGCACGCAAGGAATCAAAGCGCGCAGAGCCTGCAAAAGCAAACAATGAAGATAAGACAGATCAGATAAAGCACCACGAAGCTCCTGCTTCTCCTCAAAAGAGCAGCGGAGACGACTCGGCGAAGGTGCTCGAAAAGCTCACCGAAAAGCAAAGACGGGTGTTCGACGAAATGCCGCTTGACAGAGCAGTTACGGTCGATTACCTGACTAAAACGGGCTTCGCGCTCGGCGAAGTTATCTCTGCGCTTACCGTGCTGGAGATCAAGGGACTCGTTGCGTCCCTCCCGGGAGCACTTTACATACGAAGATAATTTTGAAAGGATATATATTTTTTAATGGCAAACCTTGTAATAATGGAGTCACCCTCCAAGGCAAATACCGTAAAGAGCTATCTTGGCTCGAACTATAAGGTCATCGCATCGGTAGGACACGTCCGTGACCTGCCCAAATCCACCCTCGGCGTTGATATAGACAATAATTTCGAGGCTCATTATATCAACATCCGCGGCAAAGGCGATATAATCAAAGAGATCAAAAAGGAAGCAAAGCACGCAAACAAAATATACCTCGCGACCGACCCTGACCGCGAGGGAGAAGCGATCTCGTGGCATCTTGCGACCGCGCTCGGAATACCGATCGAGAAGACGCAGAGAGTCACCTTCAACGAGATCACCAAGAGCGTGGTTAAGGCGGCTATCAAAAAGCCTCGAAACATCGATATGAGCCTGGTCGACGCACAGCAGGCAAGAAGAATACTCGACAGAATTGTCGGATATAAGATCTCGCCTCTGCTCTGGAAGAACGTCAAGAGTGGACTCAGCGCAGGCAGAGTGCAGTCTGTTGCTACGAAGATCATCGTTGAGCGAGAAGAGGAGATCAAGAGCTTCGTTCCCGTAGAATATTGGACTATCGAGGTCACTCTCCTTTCTGATGAGGGCGTACCCTTTACGGTCAGATTCTTCGGCGACGAGAACGGAAAGATAGAGCTTTGCAACGAAGCCGATGCAATGAAGGTCGTAAACGCGGTCGACGGCAAGCAGTTTGCCGTTAAGTCGGTCAAGCGATCGACCCGTCACAAAGCACCCCGTCCCCCCTTTAATACCTCCACGCTTCAGCAGGAGGGATACAGAAAGCTCGGATTCCAGCTTCAGAGAACGATGAGAGTCGCTCAGGAGCTTTACGAGGGTATCAATATCGGAAGCGAGAACGGTGGCGTTCAGGGTCTTATAACCTATATGCGTACCGACTCTCTCCGTGTTTCCACCGAGGCGCAGAACGCTACCAGAGCGTATATCGCGGAAAAGTTCGGTGATAAATATAACACCGCCGAGCCCAGAATCTTCAAATCCGAATCGGGAATTCAGGACGCGCACGAGGCGATCCGTCCCTCCAACGTCACCCTTGAGCCCAAGAAGATAAAATCCTATCTGTCGGCAGATCAGTATAAACTCTATAAGCTTATCTGGGACAGATTCGTCGCAAGCCAGATGGAGTCCGCGACTCTTGCAACCCTTAACGTCGAGGTAGAGTCGGCAGGATATCTGTTCCGCACGGGCGGATATACCGTCACCTTCCCGGGATATATGGCAGTATACGAGGAAAGCGTTGAGGAGAGCACACAGGATGGCGACGAGCAGAAGAATGCCAAGATCCCCGAGCTTACAGAGGGAGAAAAGCTTGGCTTCGACCGAATAGATCCTACCAAGCATTTCACCGAGCCGCCCGCCCGCTTCAACGAGGGCTCGCTCGTTCAGTTCCTCAAGGAAAAGGGAATCGGACGTCCCAGTACCTTTGAATCGACCATTACCACGATAATTTCAAGAAACTACGTCAAGAGAGAGGGCAAGAACAAGTCGCTCGTCCCCACGCCTCTTGGTGAGATAACCACCAAGCTTATGTGCGAGAACTTCGATAGCATAGTCGACTATGAGTTCACCGCGGAGATGGAAAATAAGCTCGACGCGATCGAAAAGTCGGAGTTGACGCTTAACGAGGTGCTCACGGACTTCTGGAAGGATTTTTCGGTACAGCTTGAAAAGGCGACCGAAAAGCTTGGCAACGAGAGCATCCAGATTCCCGTCGAGGAGACCGATATCGTCTGCGATAAGTGCGGAAGCAAAATGATCGTCAAGAACGGCAGATTCGGTAAATTTGCCGCTTGCCCCAACTACCCCAAGTGCCGCAACACAAAGCCTCTCACAGCGGCTAATCCCGAGGAGACGGCTGAGGCGGAGGAAAAGAAGGCGGCAGAGAAGAAGACCGTCGTTGCAGACTTCAAGTGTGACAAGTGCGGTGCGGATATGGTGCTCAGAACGGGTAAATTCGGCTCGTTCTACGCTTGCGCGAATTACCCCGCTTGTAAGAACACCAAGCAGAGAACCAAGGAGGTCGGAGTACCCTGTCCCGAATGCGGTGCTAAGATAGTTACCAGATACAGCAGAAGCAGGACCGTGTTCTACGGATGCGAAAGATATCCCGAGTGCAACTTCTCGTCCTGGGATATGCCGGTAGCCAAGAGCTGCCCACAGTGCGGCAAGACCCTTTTCCGCAAAAAGGGAAAAGCATTGCTTATCTGCCACGATGAGAAGTGCGGATACAGCGAGCCCTACGTAGAGACCGAAAAGGCAGACGGAGAAGAAAATTAATTTGATCTTGATTCAGGATAAATAATGGAAAATACAAAAACGATACACGTCTACGGCGCGGGACTTGCAGGCTGCGAGGCGGCTTGGCAGATCGCCAAAAGGGGACTGCACGTAAGACTTTTTGAAATGAAGCCTCAAAAATATACCCCCGCGCATCACAACGAGGGCTTTGCGGAGCTCGTTTGCTCAAATTCGCTTCGCTCGGACAGAGTGACCAACGCCGTAGGACTTCTTAAAGAGGAGCTCTGCCGACTTGATTCGCTCATTATGGAGGCAGCGTATGCAACGAGAGTTCCCGCAGGCTCGGCGCTCGCGGTGGACAGAGAGCTTTTTTCAAAATACGTGACCGATAAGATAAAGAATCACCCAAATATCGAGATCGTCGAAAAGGAGGTCTCGGAGGTAGAGGACGGCGTTATCACCGTTATCGCTACGGGACCGCTTACAAGCGAGCCGATGGCGGAATATATCGAGAAAACGCTCGGTCTTGAGGGTTTGCACTTTTTCGATGCGGCTGCACCGATCGTTGACGCGTCGAGCTTGAATATGGACATAGTCTACGCGGCGTCGCGCTACGATAAAGGAGACGCGGACTATCTCAACTGCCCTATGACGCGCGAGCAATACGATGCGTTTTATACCGAGCTCATCACCGCGAGAGAGGCCGAGATCAAGGATTTTGACCGCGAGATGCAAAAGGAGCTCAAGGTGTTCGAGGGCTGTATGCCCGTCGAGGTAATGGCAAAGCGCGGATACGACACGCTGCGCTACGGACCCCTCAAGCCCGTAGGTCTCGTTGATAAGAGAACGGGTGAGGAAGCGTACGCGGTGGTCCAGCTCCGCAAGGAGAACACCGAGGGCACGATGTATAATCTCGTCGGATTTCAGACCCACCTCGCATTCCCCGAGCAGAAAAGAGTTTTCGGTATGATACCGGGACTTGAAAACGCGGAATTTCTGCGTTACGGCATTATGCACAGAAATACTTATATAGATTCGCCGAAATATCTCGAAGCCGACTATTCTATGCGAAGCAATAAAAATATCTTTTTCGCAGGACAGATGACGGGAGTCGAGGGATATATAGAATCGACGGGCTCGGGCTTCGTCGCAGGAATCAATGCGGTGGCAAGAGCGCTTGGAGAAGATAGCGTCGTGTTCCCGAGAACGACTATGATCGGCGCGATGTCGCATTATATCAGTACGGGAAGCGTCAGCGGAAATTTCGTTCCTATGAATGCAAACTTCGGTATAGTAGAGCCTCTTGAAAAGAGAGTCAAGGGCGGCAAGATAGCAAAGTACGAAGTCGTTGCCGCAAGAGCGCTCGAAGCACTTGAAGAATACTGTGTGCGACTTGGCACAAAAAAAGGACAAAACAATGAAGATAATAATTGACGTAATGAGTGGGGATAATGCCCCCGTCGAAACGCTTCTCGGTGTAGATAAGGCGCTCAAGCAGCCCTATTCCGAGGGAGTGACGTATATCCTTATCGGCGATGAGGCAGTGATTTCAAAGACCGCTGCCGAGCACAAGCTCGATCTTTCGGGCTGCGAGATAAAGCACACCGACCTCGTTCTCACTATGGAGGACGATCCCATGGCGGTAATGAAGGATAAGAAAAATTCGTCCTTGGGTCTTGGACTTCAGCTGCTCGCAGCAGGTGAGGGAGATGCCCTCGTCAGCTGCGGAAACACGGGCGCACTCTTCACAGGAGCAACGCTTATAGTCAAGCGAGTCAAGGGAATACAGAGAGCAGGTATCGGCGCGATATTGCCCCTGAGCGCTCCCTTCATGCTCATCGATTCAGGGGCTAGTGTAAAGCCCAATGAAGACTATATGGTCGGCTTTGCCATGATGAGAAGCGCGTATATGAAGGCGATATACGGAATAGATTCTCCCCGTGTGGCGCTTCTGAACAACGGAGCAGAGGAGCATAAGGGAACCGAACTTCAGCAAGCCGCGTATGCAAAGCTCAAAGATAATAAGCACATCAATTTCATCGGCAACGTCGAAGGAAACGGACTTGCTCTCGGCGCGTGTGACGTTGCAGTGACCGACGGATTTACAGGAAACGTGACCCTCAAGGCCATAGAGGGAATGGGCAAGCTGATGTCAAAAGAGCTCAAAGGACTTTTCAAAAGCGGAATCGGCGGACCGCTTGCGTATCTGCTTATTCGCAACCGAATTAAGAATTTCAGGAAAAAGTTTGATTCCACCGAGCACGGCGGCGCGCCCATTCTCGGACTTTCCAAGACCGTCATCAAGGCACACGGATCGTCGAACGCAAAGGCATTTACGAATGCTATCCGTCAGGCTGTAAGCTGTGTAAATAAGAACGTTGTCGATATAATAGCTGCGGATGCGGCAAAATACGCCGAGGAGAAGCTTGAGGCAGAGAAAAAAGCCGTAGAGAGCGAGACCAAGGCAGAGTAATTATTTGTTTGTCAATCAAAAAACAAGAAAACAGGAGAGGTTACGATGAACGACCGTCCCGATCGCGCCCACCTCGAAGCGAGGATAGGCTACAAATTTAAGAACCGAAGTCTGCTCGAGCGTGCGCTGACTCACTCGTCGTATTCCAACGAGTCGGGCTTAAAAAATCATCACCTGCATTGCAACGAGAGACTCGAATTTCTCGGCGACAGCGTGCTCTCACTCATAACGAGCAACTACCTTTTCGGCAAGTTTGAGGACTGCCCCGAGGGAGAGCTGACCAGAATGAGAGCCGAGGTGGTCTGCGAAAGAGCACTTGCAGGATATTCGGAGAAGATAGAGCTTGGAAAATATCTGCTTCTCGGAATAGGAGAAGAAAAAAACAACGGAAGAAGCCGTAAGAGCATACTTGCAGACGCGTTTGAGGCTCTGCTTGCGGCAATATATATAGACGCAGGCGAGCGCGGAATGGAGACCGTCAAGAAATTTCTGCTTCCTTTCATCTGCGCCGAGATAGAAAACATCGGAAAGAGCAAGGGCTTTGGCGGTGATCCCAAGAGCCTGCTTCAGCAGTTCGTTCAGCAGGCAGAGGGGGATTTCCTCGAGTATATCGTCGTTGGTCAGAGTGGCCCCGACCACATGAAGACCTTCCGCGTAGAAGCGCATCTTAATTCCAACGTTATCGGTCGCGGAGAGGGCAGAAGCAAGCGCGAGGCAGAGCAGAACGCTGCTATGGAGGCGCTCAAGCTCTTCAGCGTTATCCCGAACGAAAATGAAAATTAAGCGTAAAAACATCCCGATCTTCATTCCTCACCTTGGATGCCCGAATATGTGCGTATTTTGCAATCAGCGCTCGATCTCGGGAAAGCAAAGATTCGACCGTGAGGACGTGATAGGGGAGATCGAAGCGGCACTTGATACGCTTGACCCGACCGCCGAGGTCGAGATCGCCTATTTCGGCGGTTCGTTCACGGGCATCGACCGCGAATTGATGATATATCTGCTCGATCTTGCCGAGAGCTACGTTCGACGAAAGGAAGACGGCAGAGCAAAAATAAGTGGTATCAGAATGTCGACTCGTCCCGACTATATTGACGGCGATATAATGGCGATCCTGTCAAAATATTCGGTCAAGACCGTCGAGCTCGGACTGCAAAGCATGGACGACGAGGTCTTGAAGCTCTCAAACCGAGGACATACGGCAAAGCAAGCCGAGGAAGCGTGCAAAATGATAAAGAGCACGGGCTACGAGCTCATCGGTCAGATGATGATAGGGTTGCCCGGCTCAACGCTCGAAAAAGAGATAGCGACTGCGAAAAAGATCTGCGATCTTGGCGCTGTCGGAGCAAGAATTTACCCCACGGTCACGTTTTTCGGCACCGAGCTTGCAAATATGACAGACAGAGGCGAATACAATATGCTCGAGCTTGACGATGCCATATTTCGCTCAAAAGAGGTATTAAAGGTGTTCAAAGAGCACGACGTCGAGTGTATCCGCATCGGACTTTGCGCGTCGGACAACCTCAGTGACGAAACGCAGGTCAAGGGCGGTGCAAATCACGCGGCTCTCGGAGAACTCGTCGAGGGCGAGCTTTGCTATGATATCATGCGCGAGCTTGTCAAGACGTTGGCAGAAGCGAACGGTGTGCAGGGAAAAACGCTTGAGTTTTCCGTCCCGATAGGCGAGCTTTCAAAGTCGATAGGGCAAAACAGCCGAAATAAAAAGCGACTTTTTGAGGAATTTAAACCAAAAAAAATCACGATCAGAGAGAAAAACGTGCCAAGCATCACGCTGGCACTGACAGAATAAAGCAGACGGAGGTATATTTTGTATCTTAAGTCAATAGAAATGCAGGGATTCAAATCCTTTCCCGACAAGACAAAGCTCGTCTTCGATTCATCGAGCGAGGACTCGGGAACAGGCGTTACGGTCATCGTAGGACCTAACGGAAGCGGAAAATCAAATATAGCTGACGCTATGCGTTGGGTTCTCGGCGAGATATCCTCAAAAACTCTCCGAGGAACGAAAATGGAGGACGTCATCTTTGGCGGTGCGGACAGCCGTAAGCCGATGGGATATGCCGAGGTATCGGTTACCTTCGATAACACCGTTGGCACCAGACTTGAGTGTCCCTACGACGAGGTGACCGTCACCAGACGTTATTTCCGCGCAGGCGAAAGTGAATATTACATAAACCGCCGCGCAGTCAGACTGCGTGACATTTACGAGCTCTTTTTGAACACGGGTATCGGACGAGACGGCTATTCGATCATCGGACAGGGCCGAATTGCCGATATGGTGTCGAAAAAGAGTGAGGAAAGACGAGATATCTTCGAGGACGCGTCGGGAATAGCCAAGTTCAGACACAAAAAGAGCGAGGCAGAGCGTAAGCTCAAGCAGACCGAAGACAATATGGTCAGAATAAACGACGTGTTTGCCGAGGTCGCCGCGCAGGTCGGACCGCTTGAAAAGGAGTCCGAAAAAGCGAAAAAGGCTATCGAGCTTATGGAGATCAAGAAGAAGGTCGACGTCAGCCTCTGGCTCTTTGATACCGAAAAATACCGTGCCGATATAAGCGCGGCAGAGGAGGCGCTCCGTCGCTCCGAGTTTGATCTGAAGAACGCAGAGGACTCGATGCAGTCGCTCGACGCGAGAAATGCCAAGCTCTACGAGGCTTCGCAGAACGGTAAGATCGCGCACTCCCAGCTTCTCAATCTTATAAAAGAGCAGACGAGTGAAGTGTTCAGACTCGACAGCGAATTCAGAGTCAACGACACCACTATAAAGCACACAGACGAGCTTATCGAGACTGCAAAGCAGTCGGTCACCTCTGCTAAAAACAATTTAGCGGAAGAAAAGATAAAGTCGGATGCCCACCGCGAGAAGATCGCGGCGCTTGAGACGACCTTGTCCGAGGCGCACGAGAGAGCCGAGAGCATCGAAGATAGCATCTTCGACGAAAAGTGCAACATCGACCGCTTGGACAAGGCGATAGATACCGCATTTGCGGACATCAAGAGCGCCGAGGAGGCTGCAGTCGATATCAAGGTCCGTATATCTGTCCTTGAAAACTCACGTGAAAGCGGAAGCGACCGAAACGCCGACATACTCGGCGATATAGAGCGCTACGGAGAGGAGTCTGCAAAGCTCGAAAAGGCTATTGCCTCCAAGCAAAAGACCGTCGACGAGTATGCCGACGCGATCGCGGAGATCGACGAGGAGAATGAAACGCTCGACCGTCAGCTTACAGACCTTAATTCCGACCTCGGCGAAAAATACGAGGAGATAAACAACAAAAAGCTCCGACTTGAATCGATCCTTCAAAGAATAAAGACCATGAAGGCGATGGAGGAGCAGTTTGAGGGGTATAATAATTCCGTCCGCTTCGTAATGAACAGCTACAGCGCGGGCAAGATCACAGACCGAAACGGTGCGCCCTGCGGAAAGATCTTCGGTCCGCTTTCCAAGGTCATAACCGTCGATACAAAGTACGTTACCGCGGTTGAAACTGCGCTTGGAATGAACCTTCAGAACATCGTCGTTGAGGACGAGGAGACCGCAAAGGCGGCAATGTTTGCCCTCAAGCGCGGAGAAGCGGGAAGAGCTACATTTTTCCCTCTGACCTCAATGAGACCGCAGACCGAAACTCCCGAAATGCGCGACGCACGCGGTTTTGCGGGCTATATCGGCAGAGCCGACGAGCTTTGCGGGGGCGAGGATAAGTTCAGAAACGTTATCAGCTCGCTGCTCGGCAGAACGCTGGTGTTTGATAGCATAGACAACGCCACCGTAATGGCAAAAAGGCTTAACTATAAGGTCAGAGTCGTTACCCTGGACGGTCAGCAGATAAATGCCGGTGGATCGTTCACGGGCGGTTCCGTAAAGCAGGGCGGAGGAATTTTGTCGAGAGCCGACGAGATCAAGAGGCTCAAGAGCGAGTCCGAGGAGCTCGAAAAGAAGCTCAAGAAGCTTCAGGATGAGGCGGCAGAACTCAAAGAAAGACTCACCGACCTTACCGACCGTCGTACCGACCTTGCAGACCGCAAGGACCTCATCAACGTGCTCAAAAACACCGAGATGCAGGGACTTGAAAAGCTTACGGGTCAGTATGAATCGAATAGATCTCTGCTTGAAAAGCTCAACGCCGATTACGAGCAGATAGTCAGAATGAGCGAGCGATACGAGGACGACCTCGCGGCACTCAAGAGAGAAGAGGAGGCGCAGAATAAGCGAGTCGAGGAGTTCACCGCAGTCCGTTTGGCAAAGCACAACGAAAAGGTCGACGCGGAGGACAGACTCAAGGCGCTCGAGGACGAAAGGACCGCCAACGTCATTCGCATAAGCGAGATCCAAAAGGATATCGAAACGGCAAAGGCGCTGCTTGAGGTATCTCTCGAGAGAATACGCGTGTGCGAGGAGGATATGAGGGCGGCAAACGATCGAATCGAAAGCTACCGCGCACAGATCAACAACCTCACGGTCGCGCAGACCGAAAACCGCAAGAAATATACCGAGTGCCAGTCCGAGCTCGATATGCTTAACGCAAAGCGTGCCGAGGTCGAGGAGGGCAACCTCGAATTTGAAAAGAAGCTCAACGAGATCAACACTATGATGCGCGATAAGATGGCAGAAAAGGAGCTCATCTTCCGCGTTCATACGACCAATCAGGCAAAACTCGAGGGACTTCAGGACAAATACGACAAGGTCGCAGGCAAGCTCTGGGACGACTACGAGCTGACGAGAGCCGACGCGGTCGCGCTTAACTATCCCGCAGTAACCGCGGAAAACCGCCCCGAATACGCCAAGACGCAGATCGAGTGCCAGAACAAGCTCCGTCATATCGGTAGCGTGGACCTCGACGCTGTCAATAAGTATAAGGAGCTCAAGGCGCGTTACGACTATATGAGTGAGCAGATAAAGGATCTTGAAAAATCCAAGGAAGAGCTTATCGGAATCATCACCAAGCTCGAAAAGGAAATGAAGACCGCCTTTGTCACCGCGTTTGACCAGATCAACGAGAACTTCGGCAAGACCTTCTCCGAGCTGTTCGGCGGCGGATCTGCCGAGATATACCTCACCGATCCCGAAAACGTGCTCGAGAGTGGAATCGAGATCAAGGCGGCACCTCCCGGAAAGATCATCAAGAATTTGATGCAGCTTTCGGGTGGAGAGCAGGCGTTTATCGGAGTCGCGCTCTTCTTTGCAACGCTAAAGGTCAACCCCACGCCCTTCTGTATTCTCGACGAGATCGAGGCGGCGCTGGACGAGGTCAACGTAGAGCGTTTGGCGCAATACATAAAGAGATATTCCGACGGTACGCAGTTTATTATGATCACACACCGCCGAGGCACTATGGCGGCGGCGACCAGACTTTACGGCGTAACGATGCCCGAGCACGGTATATCCAAGATACTCACGCTTGACGTCAAGGACGTTGAGAAGAAGAAAGATGGTGAATGGAATGGCATTTTTGAATAAGCTTTTCGGCAAAAAGGATAAGAATAAAAAGGAAGACGAGGAGATCCGCGAGAACGAAGCCCTCGATAAAGAAGAAGCCGAGCAGGAGGAGCCGATTGATATAGATTCTCTGATGCACGATAAGGACGCAGAGCCTATAGATATCGATTCTCTTATGGACGACGAAGACGAGCTGACCGAAGAAGAGATCGCGGCGGCTGAAAAGTTCGAGGAAGAGCATAAGCAGGAGTACGAAAACGTCACGCCCCTTGATTACGACGGCGATTTTATCGACTTTGAGGGTATGATGGGTGACGATCCCGAGATAGAGGATGAAGAGACCTCTGACGAGTCCGAGGCTGCCGATGAAACGGTGAATGAGGAAGCTATTGAGGATACCGAAGACGAAGAGGAAACCGAGGAAAAGGAGTCCTTCTGGGAAAAGCTCAAAAACGGACTTTCCAAAACCAAAAAAGCACTTTTCGGATCGGTCAACGATCTGCTCAAGAACTTCGTCAGAGTTGACGAGGATCTGCTTGAGGAGCTCGAGGAGCTCTTGATCATGGCAGATGTTGGAGTCGGAGCGACAGAGGAGATCATCGAGGAGCTCCGCGACAGGATCAAGGACGGCAGACTCAAGGAAAAGGATCAGGTGCTTGACACCCTCAAGGAGATCCTCGGCGATATGATCGGCGAGCATCAGCCCCTCAAGCTCGAGACCTCTCCGTCAGTCGTGCTCGTTATCGGAGTCAACGGCGCGGGTAAGACTACCTCTATCGGTAAAATATCCAAGAGACTGCGCCTTGCAGGTAAAAAGGTCGTAGTTGCGGCGGCAGATACCTTCAGAGCCGCGGCGATAGATCAGCTTGAGGTCTGGTGTAACAGAGCCAAGGTCGATCTCGTTAAGCAGAGCGAGGGAAGTGACCCCGCGGCAGTAGTTTTTGACGCGATCAATTACGCCAAGAAAAAGGAAGCCGACGTGCTCATCATAGATACCGCAGGCAGACTTCACAACAAGACAAACCTTATGAACGAGCTTGCGAAGATCAACCGCGTTATCGACCGCGAGCTGCCCGACGCGTCCCGCGAGAACCTTCTCGTTCTTGATGCGACCACGGGTCAGAATGCGATCATTCAGGCAAAGGAGTTCAGCAAGGCGGCAAACATCACGGGTATTACCCTCAATAAGCTCGACGGAACCGCAAAGGGCGGTATCGTCATCTCGATCAAGCGCGAGCTCGGTATCCCCGTCAAATTCATCGGTGTCGGCGAGAAGATCGACGATATGCAGGAATTTGACGCAAAGCAGTTTGTCGACGCGTTGTTTGAGTGAGAGGGGGCGCGAGCGAGAATTGTTCTCGCGCTCTCCAAAGAACTCCCCGAAGGATAGATTAAAATACAGACGGTTTAGGTTTTAAAACGGTGAGAGCAAATAGCTCTTTTGCCAATTACTTATCGAAAGTTTTTGAAGTTCTTAGAAACTTTTTTCTAAAAAGTTTCTAAGTGGGGTATGGGGCAAAGCCCCAAATAAAAATCAATATGAAAATAGTATTAGCATCAAGAAACAAAAAGAAAAAAGCCGAGCTGCAAACTCTGCTCTCGCAATATATTGAGGGGATCGAGATACTTTCTCTTGACGACGTAGGGATCTACGGCGAGATAGAGGAGGACGGAGAGACCTTCGAGGATAACGCGCTTATCAAGGCGAGAGTAGCGGCAGGATCGGGATATATCGGTGTCGGCGACGATTCGGGACTCGAGGTCGACGCACTTGGCGGCGCGCCCGGAGTATATTCCGCAAGATATGCGGGAGAGCACGGCGACGACGAGGCAAATAACGATCTTCTCCTCAAAAATCTTGAGGACAAGACCGACCGTAGTGCGAGATTCGTTTGCTGCATAGCCTGCGTTTTCCCCGAGAAATACGGCTATGAGCCGATAGTAGTCTGCGGATACGTGGAGGGCGAGATACTCAAGGAAAGACACGGAGAGGGTGGATTTGGATACGATCCGCTGTTCTATTTCCCCGAGTTTAATAAAACTCTCGCAGAGGTCACAGCCGAAGAAAAGAACAAGGTAAGCCACAGAGGGAACGCGATAGCCGCGTTTGCCGAAAAGCTTAAGGCGCTCGAGCTTGCCGAATGATCACAGGAGAAAAAATATGATAACGTCAAAACAGAGAGCATATCTTCGCGGACTTGGTCAGTCCTGTCCCGCGATAATGCAGATAGGCAAGGGCGGAATTACCGAAAATCTTATCAAAACGGTTTCCGATGCCCTTGAAGCACGTGAGCTCGTTAAGCTGACCGTGCTTGAGAATAGCGGAGAAAATCCCCGTGAGGCGCTTGATAAGCTTTGCGAAGCGCTCGGTGCAGAGGGAGTTTCCGCAGTTGGTAGAAAAATCGTGCTCTACCGTGAGTCGAAGGACAAAAAAACGATAGAGCTTCCGAGATAATATGCTGAGAGTAGGAATTTACGGCGGCTCGTTTTCGCCGATACATCTCGGACACGTCGAGGCGGCAAAGGCATTTATGAGCCAGATGTGGCTTGACGTGCTTTTCGTGATCCCCACGGGTGTCAGTCCGCACAAGCAAATGAGTGGAGGCGCGAGTAACGCCGACAGACTCAAAATGTGTGAGCTTGCCTTTGAGGGCGTAGAGGGCGTCATAGTCAGCGATATGGAGATGCGCCGAGAGGGAAAGAGCTATACGGTCGATACGTTGCGTGAGCTGACCGATACCGACCGCAGACTTTTCTTGCTCTGCGGCACCGATATGATCCTGACGCTCGATAAATGGAAGGACCCCGACGAAATATTCAAGCTCGCCTACCCCACGTATATTCGCAGGGAAGAGGACGCGGAGCTTGACGAGAGGCTGGTCGCAAAGATCACCGAATATCGCAACAAATACGGCAAAAACGTGGTCAGAATAAATGCTCCCGCCGTCGTCGTATCGTCAAGTGATATAAGAGAGAAAATAAAAAACGGAGAGGATATCACGGGACTTGTACCTCCCGCGGTAGCCGAATACATCAAAGAAAAGGGACTGTACGCAAAATGAGATATACGGATGAGCAGATAGACCTTTTGAGAGCGCACGTAGGCAAATCTATGTCTGCGCGCCGCTTCGAGCATACCCTCGGAGTTGAGAAAATGGCGGCGAGGATAGCCGCGATATATTGCCCCGAGAATGAGAGCGTTTTGCGCGCGGCGGCACTTTTGCACGATGTGACCAAGGAACTTTCCACGGGCGAGCAGATAGAGATATTCCGCCTCCACGGCATCAAGCCGACGAATGAGGAACTCGATTGCCCCGCAACGCTTCACTCGGTGACTGCGGCGCTCGTCATTCCCGAAAGATATCCCGAGTTTGCCGACGAAATGCTTATAAACGCGGTGAAATATCACACGATGGGCAGGGAAAATATGACTCTTGCCGAAAAGATAATCTATCTTGCCGATTATATCGATGAAACGAGAACTTATGACGATTGCGTAGCGTTGAGGAATGAATTTTTCTTGGCACAACCCGAAAAGATGTCAAAAAAAGAGCAGATAGACCACTTGAACCGCGTTATTTTGCACTCTTTTGAGATCACGATAGCGGATCTGACCAAAAGAGGCAAGGTCATCAGCTCTTGTACTATAAAAGCAAAAAATTCGATAATTTCCGAGCTGAAAAACAGCTGAAAAAGAAAGGAACAGATATGGAAGAGATCAGAAATGAAGAAATAAAGTCCTTGGTTGGAGCCGAGCCCGAGGAGCTGGCGGCAGCTATCGCCGAGGTCCTTGACAACAAAAAGGCAAAGGACGTAAAAGTAATCAAGGTCGGCGACAAGACTATCATTGCCGACTACTTCGTGCTTGCAAACGGTAACACGAGCACCCACGTGCGCTCGCTTGCCGACGAGGTAGAGTACAAGCTCGATCTTGCGGGAGTTCAGCCCATAAGAGCAGAGGGAAAGGGCGGCAACTGGAGAGTGCTTGACTACGCGAGCGTTATCGTCCACGTGTTTGACAGAGAAGCGCGCGAGTTTTATAACCTCGACAAGCTCTACACCGATTTCGAATAATTATTCATAATTTTGGCGGCGTTTACGCCAAAAAAACCGCAGGATTGGGATCTCCAATCCTGCGGTTTTTCTTTTGTTGATTATTATTTTGAAATTCTTTCACTAAAAAACAGGTGCTCATGGTCGATATTGCATCCGCTTGATATCGTATAGTCGCCTTCCACGACAACGTTTGGAGGGTCTATATCCCGTATGACCTCCACATACAAGCAAAGATATCCTTCGGAATCTGTACTCAGATAGTACCCGGAATTTTCGGGGTAGTTGGTAATAGCGGCTGAAATTTTATCCTCGGCTTGCTCGATAAGCTCGTCAGTCACGGATGAAAGATAGCCCTCATACTGCTTGTCAACCTCGATAACGGTTTGGCTATCGGGCAAGGTGATAGTGTACGTACCGTTTTCACATTTAACAAGGCTTTGGTTATCACAGCTCGCCAAAACGGATAGGCATAGTATGGCTGTAATAAAAATTATAATTTTTTTCATAAGAAACCTCCCGTTTTTTGTCCTTCATAAGATAAGTCGTCATTATTCGGAAAAGGTTACATCTTCAGCATAAAATTCTATTTTGCGAAATCATCAATCGCCTTTATATCGTTCTTGGTAAGCGTATATTCCTTTGTGGGATAAGTGTAGTAGTATATCAGCAGAGTGCCGAGCGATCTTTCGTTGTAATCGATCTCGCCGACGTAGTATATGTCAACGTATATGGCAAGAACGCTCTTGTCCACCTCTACGCCGTCAAACACGTATTTGTGATAGTTGTAAAGCGTTTTCTGATAGGAAAGCTCCTCGCCCGAGGGTGATACTCTGACGTATTCGACCGCTTCGGGAGTCTTGCCGTCGTTGTCCTTATCGTTTTCGGGCGTCAGGTCGTACATAATGACCAGACTCACGTCGAAAATATTTTCTTCTCTTGAGGGAACCTCGGAAAGCTTAAAATCCTCGGCTACGTGCTCAAGCGTGCTTTTGTTATATCGCAGAATGAACTGGATCTGATCAGCTTCGTCGATAAAGACCGCACCCGCGTTGGCAAAATAGCCGTAGTTGTGGTCCTCTTGAGTATATTCGTTTTGCTTTTGAGTGTAGAGGGTAAGCTTGCCGTTGTTCTTTTCATATACCTCGCAGAGCTTGTGATTCGGTATTATAGTTTTGACCTGCTTCGGCGTAATGCTTCGGTCAATTATTCGCCAAGCGAGAAGTCCTATCACCAGCGCTATGATAAGTCCGCATAGCGCTTTGAAGATGAACCCTGCTATTCGCCATCCGTATCTTCCTTTTGCCATAGTTTATATCCTTTCTACAGAGGTTGTGCCATATTTTTCAGCCTATCGAGCGCATTTTGCAGGATTATCTGCGCGGAAAGTGTGTCGATGACCTGCTTGCGCTTCGCACCTCTGGTGTCGGTCTCGTTGAGATATCTTGCCGCTACCATCGTCGTCATGCGCTCGTCGAGCATAACTATCGGCAGCTTTGCGGTGCTTTCGTCCTCGGCAAGCATCTCACCGAGTATTCTCGCGAACTTTTCGGCGTGCTCGGCGCGCGGTCCATGTGAGCCGTCCATATTGATCGGGAGACCGACCACTATACCGCCGTTTATATTTTCTTCTTTAATTATCTCTGCGATCTTCGCCGCAGTTCTTTGCATTCCGCCGACGCTTATCTGATAGAGCCCCGAGGCAATAATGCGTTGGGGGTCGCTTACGGCAAGTCCCGTTCTCTTGTCGCCAAAATCTATGCCGAGCAGCTTGCCTTGTGTGTTAAGAAGTCTTTGCATTATTAATTTCCTTTTTATAATTCTACTGAGGTCAGCTTGATAAGAAGCTTCAGATTGTCGGGCTGCACCTTTGCCTCGTGCGCCGCCTTGTTTCTGTGTATCTCTCCGCAGCCCGTGCATTTGTGCAGTATTATGTAGCCCTTGCGCGGGTCGGTGACCACCTTGACGGGCTCCATTGGAGCTCTGCACTCGCAGGCGCGGTCTCCGGGGTTGATGTCAACGTGGAGCGACCACAGACAAAAGGGGCAGTGGTTGCGCGAGGTGTAGCCGAGAGGCTCGACCTGCTTACCGCAGTGCGCGCATATAAATCCGTTGTCGTTTTTTGTAAATCTTTTTTGTTCCATATTTTCCTTTTTAAAAAGTCTGTCAAAATTCAATCTCGAACATTCTTGCCTGAATATCCTCGGCGAGTTTTATCGAGAGCTTGTCTGCATAAAGCGTATATTTCAGTGAATATTCACTTTTGAATTTATTGATGAAATAGTGGCGTTTTCGGACAAGAGCCTATTCAAAGCGAAATTTTTTGATGCTTGCTGCCCGAACAATTATATGATACTATAAATTTGCCGATTTGTCAATAAACAGGGCGGTAGTTTCACATTTTTTTCAGACAAAAAATATCCGCCCGTCAAAAACCTTGACGGACGGATAGGGTTATTTGATATCAAATACCGAGCGAAGCTTCAGCTTGTCGGCATTGCCCGAGAGGATGCGGACCCTTCTCTCGCCCTTTTCCATGTCGAAGAAGTTGTCGTCAAGCAAGAGGTCTCCGTCCTCGGACTCTATCTGAACGCTTGAAGCGTAAGCGGTCGAGTATACGGTTATCTCGTCGCCGATGACCTTGTAGCTGAGAGTGGGATCGGCAAAATCGTGATGCTTCGGTGCGGTGAAGAGCACGCTGCCCTCGGAGATGATCTTGCCGTCGGTCTCAAGCGAGAAATGCAGATGCTCGGATGAAGGGTCAACAGTATTGAAATCCAATTTGGGCAACCAAGCAACGCTCATAGGGGCTACTGTTATGTCGTTCTCGCCTGATGACAGAATATTACTGTATCTGTCGCGAGTCTCCCACTTCACCTTGCCCGAAACCGAGCTTCTTGTGTCGTTAGTTACACAAAGACGAGCCGATTTTTCTTGTCTGTACGTGCCGTCCTCGGCGTTGACAGAGCGTTTTGTCTGCTTCTCGCCGATCTCCTCGCAGGAGAGAAGAACGGGGGAGAAAAAGCGCTTGGCGGCGTATTGCAGGGCCTTGTATCTGCCAAAACAGTCGATGCTTGCCCAAGACGTGACGGGCCAGATGTCGTTGAGCTGCCAATAAAGCGCACCCATGCAACGACCGCGGTTTCTTCTCCAGTGTTCGACGCGGTATCTGATCGCCTCTGCCTGCAAAAGCTGGGAGGCGTATATCAGAGTCTCAAAGCTGCTCGGATAGAGATAATTTCTTGAGAGATAAGTGAGGATGAGCTCGTTTCCGCCATAGCTTCTCTGATGCCTTTCCATTATTGCGCTATTGAGGTTTCTGTCCTTTTCCTCGGTGAAGCTTTCGACGGTTTTAAGGCAGGGAAGCGACTCGAAGCCGAATTCGCTTACGTAGCGATAGAATTTGCCGCGGCAGGTGAGATAATCGGGCTCCCAATCGTGACAGTCGCCCGAGCCTTCTCCGTTAGGATCGGCAAAGTGACCGATCGATGTGGGAGAGGAGGGAATGTATGCGATATAAGGCGCGACCTCACTTACGGTCTTGGGAAGGAGGTCCTCGAAAAGCTCGAGGTAAACGTTTTCAAGATGCTCGCGGTCGGGTCTGCCCGAAATTGCGACGTATTCGTGGAAGTGCCATTCGATCTCGTTGTTGCCGCAGACAAGTCCGAGGCAGGCGTGATGTCGGATGCGCTTCAGATTCTGCGAGACCTCATCTACAATGCTTTTCTTCATTTCCTCGTCGGGATCGTAGACCGAGCAGGCGAACATCAGATCAAAGAATACGACAAGTCCGAGCTCGTCGCACATCTCAAAGAAGAAGTCGTCGGGGTAATAGCCGCCGCCCCAGACTCTGATAGCGTTGAAATTGCAATTTTTACAATGCGTGAGCAGTTTTTTTGTGCGCTCGGGAGTTATACGGCTGAAAATGTTGTCCTCGGGGATATAGTCAGCGCCCATCGCGAACATATCGACTCCGTTGATCTCGTGATAAAAGCTTTCACCGTATGCGTCCTGCTTTCGTACGAGCTTCAGCTCGCGCAGACCGATCTTCATCGATCTTTCGTCGACCGTGGCTCCGTTTTCCTTTAAGGAGATTCGGATACCGTACATATCCTGCGCTCCCAGTCGGTTTGGCCACCAGAGGCGCGCGTTTTCGATCTCGGTCTCCTGATTTGGAGCGAGGGTGATCTTTTCTCCCTCGGGGGAGGTCAGCATTATCTCGATCTCGGCGTTTCCGTTTACTTCAACGCTCGGCGTGAGGTAAACCTTGCCGCTATCGTGTCTTTGCAGAATGTGGACGTCGATAATTTCCGCGCTGTTTTTCTCAAGAAGATATACACTGCGCCAAATTCCCGCGTCGGGAAGACGGGGACCCCAATCCCAGCCCATCATACAGTGCGCCTTTCGCAGATAGGGGTAGCCCTGCATACAGTCGGTAGAGCCGAAGAGCCTTGAGGTATTGTTCTTTTCGCGCATCCACGTTGTTGCCGAGTGGCAGACGACCTTTATTACGTTTTCGCCGCCCTTGAGCATATCGGTGACGTCAAACGAATACTTGAGGTGCATATTTGCGGTGTCGGCAACCTTATTTCCGTTGAGATAGACCGTGCAGAGCGTGTCCAAGCCCTCGAACACGAGGTTTGTTTTGTTCTCGGTCAGAGTGTGCTCGAACGATCTTTCAAAGGTATATTCGTGCTCGGCGAGCGCTATATAGAGCTTTTCGTTGTCGCGGTAGTGCGGATCGGGGAGAAGCTTGTTATCGAGATATAAAAACGAGTACACGGAGCCGGGGATATTGCCCTCGACGTCGTAGCCGTTGCCCGTCATTCTCCATTTTCCGTCAAGAAGGTATTTTTTCATTGGTTTTTTCCTCCGTAAAGCTATACTCTATCGACAGGTGTGCCATCGATAGAGTATAGTGAAAATGATTTGCGGATTTAATGAAATTAATCCTTTTTCAGTGACTTCTTAGTTCCGTCGGGATACTGAACCACGGTGTTGTCGAGCTGGGCTCGGAAATTCTTGCGGAATTCAGCCAAAAACTCTTGACGGAGCCGGTCACGGTCGGCGATCTCCTCGGGGGTGAGCACCTCACCCGCCTTGACTCTTGCCGCGTATTCGTTCAGCTTTTCTATTCTTGATTTTTCTGCCATATCGTTATCAACCTCGAATATTAATGCCAAGCTTGAAGGAAAGATCCTTGATGATCTTGTTCGAGACCTTATCTGCCTCTTCAACGGTCAGCGTGCGGTCGGGAGCGCGGAGGATAACGCGGAACGCGACGCTCTTCTTGCCCTCTCCGAGCTTTTCGCCGCGGAAGATGTCAAAGAGCTTGATGTCCTCAAGAAGCTTGCCTGCCGCCTTTGCCATGACCTCCTCGATAGTTCCGACCTCGACCTCCTCGTCGCAAACGAAGGAGAAGTCGCGGGAAACTGCGGGGAACTTGGGCAGGGGCTTGTAGTCGATGGTCATATCAGCCGCGTCGAAGATGGCGTCGAACGAGAGCTCTGCCGCGTAAACGGGAATGTTAATATCGTAATTCTGTGCGGTGAGGGGGTGGATCTGACCGAACACACCGAGCTCTTTGCCGTCAGCGGTTACTATTTTCGCGCATCTGCCGGGGTGGTATGCCTTATCGCCCGAGTAGGACTCGAATTTTGCCTTCTCGATGCCTGCGGACTCGAGCACGTTCTCAATAACACCCTTGAGCGCGTAAAAATCCTCGCCCTTGCCGTATGCGGCGAGAGTAAGAACCTTGTTTTCATCGGGAAGTGCGTTGTATTCTTCGTTGGGGATATATACGGTCGCCATTTCGAACAGACGGACGTCCTCGTTGGAGAAATTGATATTTCTTGCTACGACCTCCATCATAGAGGGAAGTGCGGTGGTACGCATAACGCTTGTATCCTCTCCGAGAGGATTGCTGATCACGATCGACTTGCGGAGCTTGCTGTCCTCGTCCATTCTGATCTTATCGTAATATTTGGGGCTGATGAAGGAGAAGGTCTGTATCTGATCGAAGCCCATTCCGTAGAGCAGGTGCTCGGTGTCGACCTCAAACTGCTGCTTGGGGGTTCTGCCGCCCTGGGTGGTCTCTGCATAGATGCAGGTGGACTTGATGTTATTATAGCCGTAAATACGGATGATCTCCTCTGCGATATCGTTCATGCAGGTGAGGTCTGCGCGGAAGGAGGGAACGGTGATCTTATCGCCCTCTACCTTGCACTCAAGACGCTCGAGAACGCTCTTCATATAGTCGTAGGAGATGTCGGTTCCGAGGAACTTGTTGATCTTATCTACGTCGAGAGGGAGGACCGTAGGCTCGGGCTTGGTGGGGTATACGTCGATCGTGCCGTCGACCACGTCGCCTGCGCCGAGAAGCTGAACCATCTCACAAGCGCGGAGCAGACCTGCCATGCAGTTTTCGGGATCGAGACCCTTCTCGAAGCGAGCGCTCGATTCGGTTCTCATGCCGTTTTTCTTTGCGGTCACGCGCACGGAGGGGCCCGAGAAGCAAGCCGACTCAAAGACGACGGTGGTGGTGCTATCCTTGATCTCGCTGTTTGCGCCGCCCATAACACCCGCGAGAGCGCAGGGCTTCTTTTCGTCGCAGATAGCAAGCATCGTGCTGTCGAGCACGTGATCCTTGTCGTCGAGCGACTTGAAGAGCTCACCGTCGGTAGCGCGGCGCACGTTGATCGCAGAGCCCGAGAGCATAGCGTAGTCAAACGCGTGCATAGGCTGACCGTACTCGAGCATTACGTAGTTGGTTATGTCGACGATGTTATTGATAGGACGAACACCTGCCGCGCGGAGTCTCATCCTGAGCCAAAGCGGCGAGGGCTCGATCTTTACGTTCTTGACGACCTTTGCGGCATAGCGGTAGCAGAGGTCGGGGTCGCTTATCTTGACAGAAAGATAGTTTTCGATCTTATCTCCGTCGCCAAGCTCCTTGACTGTGGGTGTGGGAATGTTCAGGGGCTTATCGAAGCTGATCGCGGTCTCACGAGCAAGACCGATGACAGAGAGACAGTCGGGGCGGTTGGAGGTTATCTCGAACTCAACGACGGTATCGTCAAGCAGGAGCGCTTCCTTGATGCCCATTCCGACCTTGTCCTCAAAGTCCTTTCCAAGAATGAGGATTCCGTCCTCGATCGCCTCGGGCATATCGTGGAGTGTGAGATTCAATTCTGCGATAGAGCAGAGCATTCCGTTCGACTCAACGCCGCGGAGCTTGCCTGCCTTGATGGTAACGTCACCCGGAAGATGCGCAACGGGGATAGCCGCGGGAACAATGTCGCCCTCGCGGACGTTCTGCGCGCCCGTGACGATCTGGGTCACCGTCTCTCCGATGTCGACCTGACAGATCCAGAGGTGGTCGGAGTCGGGGTGGCGCTCCATTTTGAGAACCTTTGCAACGATCACGTTGCTGATATCCTCGCCGAGAACCTCGTAGCCCTCTACCTTAGAGCCCGTGTCGGTCATTCTGTCGCAGTATTCCTTTGTGGAGATACCGTCTGTATTTGTAAAATCGTGAAGCCATTTAAGTGAAAGATTCATTATTCGTTACCTCCTTTATCAGAATTGCTCGATGAATCTTACGTCATTGTCGTAGAAATGACGGATATCGCCCACGTGGTACTTGAGCATTGCAATACGCTCAACGCCCATTCCGAATGCAAATCCGCTGTATTCCTCGGGGTCGATGCCGCAGTTGCGGAGTACGTTGGGGTGGACCATTCCTGCGCCGAGGATCTCGATCCAGCCCTCGCCCTTACAAAGTCGGCATCCCTTACCGCCGCACATAAAGCAGGAGATATCTACCTCTGCGCTGGGCTCGGTGAAGGGGAAGTGGTGGGGACGGAAGCGGACCTTTGTGTCCTCGCCGAATTCGGTCTTTGCGAAGGTTTCAAGCATGCCCTTAAGGTCGCCCATGGTGATGCCCTTGTCGACTACGAGTCCCTCCATCTGATGGAAGAGAGGAGAGTGGGTCGCATCCATAGCGTCGCTACGGTAAACGCGGCCGGGGGAGATTATGCGGATCGGAGGCTTCTGAACCTCCATGGTTCTTGCCTGAACGGGAGAGGTCTGCGAGCGCAACAGGATCTTGTCGGTGATGTAGAAGGTGTCCTGAGTGTCGCGCGCGGGGTGATTTTCGGGGATGTTGAGTGCCTGGAAGTTGTAGTAATCGTACTCAACCTCGGGTCCCTCTGCAATAGAGAAGCCCATACCGATAAAGATGTCCTCCATATCTCTCTGAACGAGAGTGAGGGGGTGACGATGACCGACCTTGGTCTTTTTTCCGGGAACGGTTACGTCGAGCTTTTCTGAGATAAGCTTTGCGTCGAGAGCCTCGGATGCGAGGGTTGCCTTCTTTTCGGTGATTGCCGATTCGATCTCGGCTCTGACCTCGTTTGCGATCTGTCCGACTACGGGTCTTTCCTCGGGGGAAAGCTGTCCCATTCCGCGAAGAACGGCGGTAAGCTCGCCCTTTTTGCCAAGATACTTGATTCTGAGCGCTTCAAGCGCCGCGTCGTCGGTCTCGGGGGAGGCGATAGCTTCAAGCGCCTCCGCTTTGATTCGATTCAAAGTTTCTTTCATTTTGATTTCCTTTCTTTTTTCTCGGGGCTTTGCCCCGAACCCCACAAGAAAACTTTTGGAAAAAGTTTTCTTGACTTTCAAAACCTTTTATAAAGGTTTTTGAGGGATATATTTGAAATTAAATTTTTAACGTGTTAGATAAATAAGCCGGTTGTATTATAAACTATCCTAGGGGAAGTTTTTGAAGATTCTTAAGAAACTTTTTTCAAAAAGTTTCTTAAGCCGTCGGAGACAAAAAAAGTCCCAATTCTCGAAGGAGAATTGGGACGGAAAAGCATAATTTCCGCGGTACCACCCGCATTTTGACTTTTACAGTATCAAAGCCAACACTTTGTTGACGGATAACGGTGTCTGCCGTGCTTGGCTAATCGAATAATCATTCACCAAGCAAGCTCCGAAGGGAAATGCCTTGTTTTCGCATATATCCGCTTGCACCGACCGCGGACTCTCTGAAATATGACCTGAAAACACGCCGACTTCATCAAGGCTTATTTTTATTTACATTAAATATTATAACATTATTTGAGAATTTGCGCAAGTGTACGGTTTGTAAAAATAACAAGATGTAAAAGCTGTTGTTTTGTGACTTTTGCACAAATTAAAGAATGCCAAAATGGAAAAGCAGATAGACCGCTGCGGCTTGAACGATCATTATAAGCGGAATACCGAGCATAAACTTAACGTGCTTGGTTTTGTGGCGGATGATCAGCATTGTGATGAACATCGCGACACTGCCGCCGAGTGCCGAGAGCAAAAGCAACGTTTTTTCGGGCGTGCGGAGCTCGACTCGGTTCTTCTTGGAGATCTTCTTGTCGTAAATGCAGACAATTATCGAAATCAGCGAAATTACCGCGATATATACGATAAGTATCGATAAAATCGGGTTGTTTACAATAAAATCGGGCATAGTTATTCTCCTTATTTTAGGAAAGTTTTTGAAAGTTGGGGGTGTGGGGGAAGAAAACTTTTTTCAAAAAGTTTTCTTCCCCCACAATCGCTTCATATTACTTCTTGGGGAAGCTGTCCTTAAGGCTAACGACTCGGTTGAAGGTGTTTTCGTTCTTTGTATCCTTGCAGAAGTATCCTACGCGGACGAACTGGAACTTGTCGCCTGCCTTCGCGTCTGCGAGGCTGGGCTCTACCATAGCTGTGTCTACGCGAGTAAGAGAGTCGGGATTGAGAAAATCAAGATAGGTCTTGCCCTCGGGAACGTCGGCAGTGTTCTCGATGTTGAAAAGACGGTCGTAGAGCATAAGCGTTGCGGGCTGTGCGTACTTAGCGGAGAGCCAATGGATAGTGCCCTTGATCTTTCTGCCGTCGACGGGGTTGCCGTTGCCCGTTTCAAGATCGGCGGTTGCGTGGATGCACTTGATGCTGCCGTCCTCGTTCTTCTCGATTCCCGCATACTTGATGATATATCCACCCATAAGGCGAACCTCGCCGTCGGGCTTGAGACGGAAGAACTTGGGAGGCGGAACCTCGGCAAAATCGTCGGCATCGATATAGATCTCGCGAGTCATAGGCACGTCGCGTCTGCCAAGCTCCTCCTTTTGAGGATGGTTGGGAAGGCTGATCATTTCTTCCTTATCCTCGGGATAGTTATCGATAATTACCTTGATGGGATTTACTACTGCAACGCGGCGCAGAGCGTTTTCGTTGAGATCGTCGCGCACGCAAGCCTCGAGCTGACGAACGTCTACGGTGTGGTCGGTGTTGGTAACTCCCGCTTCTCTTACAAAGGTGAACAGAGCCTCGGGGGTGTATCCGCGGCGGCGCAGACCGCACAGGGTGGGGAGTCGGGGATCGTCCCAGCCGTCTACGTGATTTTCCTCAACGAGCTGACGGAGATAGCGCTTCGACATTACCGTGTAGGTGATGTTCATACGGCCGAATTCCCACTGATGAGGCTTCTTTTCAAAGCCGATCTTATCTACGACCCAGTCGTAGAGGGGTCTGTGGTTACGGAACTCACTCGAGCAAAGCGAGTGGGTGATGCCCTCAAGCGCGTCCTGAATGGGATGAGCGAAGTCGTACATAGGATAAACGCACCACTCGTCGCCCTGGCGGTGATGGTGGATGTGCTTGATGCGGTAGATAACGGGGTCGCGCAGATAGGGATTATCGTTCGAGGGGTCTATCTTTGCGCGGAGAGTGCGAGCGCCGTCGGGGAACTCGCCGTTCTTCATGCGCTCGAAAAGCTCAAGGTTTTCTTCAATGCTACGGTTTCTGTAGGGCGATTCCTTACCCGCAACGGCACGGTCGGTGCCCTTGTAGTCGGTCAGGTCGTCCTTGGAGAGATCGCAAACGTACGCGTCGCCCTGCTTGATAAGCTGAACTGCGAATTCGTAGCATTTGCCAAAGTAGTCCGAGCCGTAGAAAACTCCGCCCGTGGGGGTTGCGCCGAGCCACTCTAGGTCCTCACGGATCGAGCGCACGAACTCGTCGGATTCCTTTGCGGGATTGGTGTCGTCGTAGCGGAGATTAAAAAGTCCGTTATATTTGTTTGCAACGTCGGTGTTGACGCAGATCGCCTTTACAGAGCCGATATGCAGATATCCGTTGGGCTCGGGAGGGAAACGAGTGTGTATCTTGAGCCCGGGGTTGTTGGCGAGATCGTCGTCGATGATCTCGTGTATAAAGTTGCTGTTTATTTCTTCCATTGTTTTATATCCTTTCGGGATCAGTTGAGCGATCCTATCATTCTTTCGATTCTTTCAATAGTTTTTTTCTTGCCGATGATCTGCATTACGGTATAAAGATCGGGGGCGTTCTGCTTGCCCGTGACCGCAACTCTGATAAACATACTGATATCGGCAACGTTGCCCTTGAATGCGGAGGGGTCTGCCTTATACGCCTTCATGTCGGATGCAAAGCCGAGCTTGTCGGCGATCGCCTTGACCTTATCGAACCAAGTGTTCATATCGTCTGACTCGTCGTAGGTGCTGATAAATTCCTTGAGCGTTGAGACGATATCCGCCTTGTCGAAGTGCTCGGGGTAGGAGTCCTTGATCTTGAAGAATCTGTCGTAGAAGAAGCCCATATAGTCCTTCGCGTCCGCCCAGGTCGCAAGGTCCTTTCTCGGCTTCTTACCGCCGCGGCCGATTGCGAAGATCTTTTCTGCAAACGCCTTGTCGGCTGCAAGCTCTCTGCCGAATTCGGAATCGAATTCAAGTGCCCATTCGGTGACCTTTGCCGTCACTTCCTCTGCAGTCATACGCGAGATGATGTTCTTGGAAACGTCATTGAGTTTATTGAAATCAAACAGACATCCCGAAACCGACATCTTCTTGATATTGAAGGGAAATGCGGTGTAGGGCTTGTCGGCATTTTGCATGTGCCACTCCTCGTAGTTGGAGTTGAGCAGGGTCATAATGTACTCGCAGACTGCCTCGGGGCAGTAGCCCATTCTCGTGTAGTCGTCCATATTTGCGCCCATATCGCGCTTTGAAAGCTTCTTCTTGTTTCCGTTCTCGTCGAGCTTCATTATCTGCGCTATGTGCATATATTTGGGAAGTCTGAAGCCGAGATAGGAGAAAAGCTGAATGTGCTTTGCCAAGCTGGGAAGCCACTCCTCACCTCTAATGACGTGAGTCGTTCCCATAAGGTGATCGTCGACCGCGTGAGCGAAGTGGTAGGTGGGGATTCCGTCGGACTTGAGGAGTACGAAGTCCTCATCGTTTTCGGGAACCTCGAGATTGCCTTTTACAAGGTCGGTGAATTTAGTCTTCTTTTCGGGATCACCAAGAGCGAGGATACGGAGCACGAAGGGGTGATTTTGCTTAAGATGCTCCTCAACCTCCTCGATGGTAAAGCTACGTCCTGCAAGCATTGCGGCCTTCTTTGCCTCTGCTTCTGCCTGCCAGTCGGTATTCTTGATCTCTTCTTTTTTATTTATTGCCTGAAGCTCGTCGAGCTCCTCCTCGGTGGTGAAGCAGGGATATGCCTTGCCCTCACGAACGAGCTGTTTTGCGTAGGTCTGGTATATCTGTCCGCGTTGGCTCTGTTTGTAGGGCCCGTACGCGCCCTTGTCTGCTATATTTCCGTTTTCGTCGAGGATCGCGCCCTCGTCGAAGTTGATTCCGTATTTTGCAAGGGTCTTGATAAGTCCCTCTGCTGCGCCTTCTACCTCACGCTTGGCGTCGGTGTCCTCTATTCTCAGATAGAAAACGCCGCCCGACTGATGAGCAAGTCGCTCGCCGACGGTGGAGGGGAACAGTCCGCCAAAGTGGACGAATCCCGTGGGGCTGGGGGCAAATCTCGTGACCTTTGCGCCCTCGGGGAGCTGACGGGCAGGGTATTTTGCCTCAATATCGGCGGGAGTTTCGGTTACGTGCGGAAAAAGCAATTCTGCAAGATAATTGTGATCCATAGATTTATATCCTTTCGTTGTCATCGTGGTTATTCAATAATACAGTACGTTGTCGAGGGCTCGTCCGAGCTTGGACTCTGCGCCGTGTCCTGCGTAGATCGTGAGATTTGGGTCATACGCTCGCAACAGCTTAAGTGAGCTTGCGAGCTGATCGGGATCTCCGCCGTGGAGATCGTATCTGCCGTATCCGTCGGCAAACAGAGTGTCGCCCGTTATCATAAAGCCTTTTGTCAAAAGACAGATCGAGCCTTTGGAGTGTCCCGGTGTCGAGATGACCTCGAGCGTTTCATCTCCAAGGGTTATCCTATCACCGTCTGCGAGAAGCTTTTCGGCAGCCTTCCATTTTCTTTCCTGACCGAAGAAAAACTTGAATGCGTTTTTCTCTCCGTCGGTGAGCATTTCGGCATCGTCCTTGTGGATCAGTGCGGGGGCGTTCGTTGCCTCTCTGAGTGTATCAAGTGACATGATATGGTCGAAATGGCCGTGGGTCAGAATGATATATTCGAGCGTTGCTTCTTGATCGTTGAGAAGCTCAACGATACCTTTGGCAGACGCGCTTGGGTCGATAACCGCCGCGTGCTTAAGGCCGCCCTTGTCCTCGCTTACGAGAATATAGCAATTTGAGCCCCAGGAGCCCGGGAACAAGTTGAATATCTCCAAATCGATTACCTCTTTAAAAATTATAATCCAATTTACAGTATACCATATTTTCGGGCGTTTGTCTACATTTATTAATAATATTTTTGAAAAATCTTCGGTTAGCGTTCAGATAAAAAATATCACCCGTGGCTTTTGCCACGGGTGACGACGTCGTTTTATTTCTTCTTATCTTTGTTCTGCTCTTTCTCGAGCTTTGCCTGTTCCTTCACGGTCTTGGGGGTAACCTTTTCGAAGAGGTACTTGTAGTACGAGGATTCTTCCTTGAAATCCTCCCAAGAGATGTCTGCGAAAGCGATGTTGCCAAGATATGCAAGGGGATTTTCCTTGTACTCATCGTACTTGGACTCGATGAATGCCTCGCAGTCGTCAAGGTATGCATCGTAGTTGTCTACGGTAGCGTATCTGAGCGTTGCGCCTGTTGCGTAGTAGTTGCTGTTCTTCTCCTTGCCGAAGAGCTTCGAGTTGTTAAGATCGAGATTGTCGTTTACGAGGTATGCGGATTTGTTGAATACCACGGGGATAACGGGCATATCGTTCATAAGGATATCTTCAGCCTTGTGGAGCTTTTCTGTGCGGTCCTCTGCTTTCTTGATCGCGTAGATCTCTTCCATAAGAGTATTGTACTCCTCGGAGCAGTAGCCTGTGATATGATTAGCAAGCTGGTAGTTATCTACCTGAGACATATCCATTGCCTGACCAGAGAACTGAGTTGCATAGGGAGCAAGCACGCCGAAGGGATCTGCGGAGTATGCCACGAGATCAAGGATTATGACCTCAAAGCTGCCCGATACGAGATCCTCATAGTACAGGTCGTCGCAGATGTCGGCGGGGATCTCCTTGGTGCCCTTGTAGTAGTCGTTGTTTGCAACGGTTCCGCGGGCGTTGAGCTCTACGTCAAATCCAAGCTCGTTCCAAGCCTTAGCGACGGTCTCGGCAATATAAGTGTGAACCTCGTCGTAGGTTGCGTAGGTGATAGAGAAGGAGTAATCGGTGGGATCGATATCTGCGTCCTTGAGAAGCTTCTTTGCCGCGTCTACGTTCAGCTTAAGATATTCGTACTGAGTGTCCGTTGCATCGCGGAAGGTCTTCTTTGCGGAGTTGGAATCAAACACGCCCGTGGGAACAAGTCCGGTTGCCGCTTCTGCGAATACGAGCTTCTTTGCGATCGCTTCGCGGTCGATGACCATTGAGAGCGCCTGTCTTACTTCCTTGACAGCGAAGAGCTTATCGCCGTATATCTCTGCATTTTCGTTGAGATAGATCAGGTTGGTTGAAAGCGAGTCCTCAACGACTGCATCGTTTGCGTAGGTCTCTCTGAGGGACATCGGGATATCACCCATATAAGTGATAATGCCGTTTTCGTATGCTGTCTTGATATCCTCGTCGGACATTGCGCAGTCAACGAAGATCTTGTAAGGAGTTACAGACTTATCAAGACTCTCTTCCTTTGCGCTGTTTCTGTAGTAGTAGCTGTTTCTCTCGATAACGAATGCGCTTACTACGGTCTCCTTGAAGCGAGCAGGCTCGGTTGCGTCAACGTAAATGGTGTTGTCGTTCTGGTCCTTTTTCTTCTCGGTGTAGTTGATGTCGGAATATCTTACAGAGGAATTCTCTGCAAAGCTGATACGCGAGAGCTTGAAGGGGCCGCTGCAGATCATCGTGCCGGGTTTCTTTGCCCAGTCGGAATCCTTGTAGCTTCCTACGTAGTCCTCACGCAGAGGAGCGAGCGCCAAGCTCGTAAGGTTCAGAAGGAACTGATCGTAATCGATAGCAGTTTCAAACTGAATGGTAAGACGCTTCTGGTCTGCGATTATCTGAACGTCGTCCTTGGAACCCTCGCCCTCGTTGTATGCACGCGCGCCCTTGATGTCGAAGAGAAGTGCGGCTGCCTCGTAAGAGTTGTTGGGGTTAAGGAGACGCTTCCATGCAAATACCACGTCGTCTGCCGAAATGGGAGTGTTATCGGACCAGTTCGTGTTGGCGAGAGTTATGTACATGAAATATTCGTTTTCTTCCTTGTTTTCCTTTACGGTATAGCTCGCTGCAAGAGAGGGCTGTACCTTTCCGCTTTCGTCAAGAACGAAAAGCGTATCGAAAAGAAGACTTACCACGTTTCTGGTCGACTCGTTCTTATATGCACGGGCAGGGTCCAGATCGTAGATGGTCTCGGTGAGATACATGGTGAGCTGCTCGCCTCTGTATTCGGAATCGGGCGTTATTCCTCCGGAGCATCCGGGGAGAATCACGACGAGAGAGGCAAGGCAAAGGAATAAAGCGATTATGCGCTTTTTCATAGTAGGTTCCTCCTGGTTATTGTGTAAGATCGCAAACGAAACGTTGATTTGCTTCATATTACATCGATTATTTTTTATTATACCATAAAACTTGGAATTAATCAATAGAATTGAAGCGATAAAAGCAACAATCGTGATTGTGCACAGTTGACAAGCTACCGTTTTGTGCAATTCGCACACGAGAAAGGCGCTTGTTTTTTCTTCATAACTAATTATAATTTCTTTTTTTAAACAAAGTGTCAAATTACCTTAATTTTTTGTAAATTTTGAGTGAATAGCAGATAAATTTTACCGTGTCATATTTGCAGGCAGAGAGAAATAAAATTTATTGGCGCCGCTTGGTGCTGATATTCATTGAACGGAGAGATTGCGATGGATGAGATGAGAAAAGACAGGGAACTTGAGAGGATATTTGGAGATCGGCTCGCGGTGGGGTTTCCAAAACGAAGGAGTCGGGCGTATTTTTGGTTGAAATTGCTTGCCGCTTGCGTTGCGGTATGTTTGGTTGTCGCTGTTGTACTGACGGCTGTAGGCGGCAGCGGTGAAAACGGATTTTGGGGGAAGCTTTGCCAATTCGCTTTTGGAAACGGGTTTATTTTTGACGATAAAGGCTTTGGAAAAGGCGAGGAAACGACGGCCGGCGAGAATAGTACAGAGGGATCGGATACCGAAATTGAGAGTAGCTTTGAGGAGAGCAAAGAGGAGAGCTCCGTTGCAGAGAGCACTGACGAAAGCGAGACGGTCGGTAAGGATGAGTCGGGTTCTGTTATTGCGATCGATCTGTCGGAGGCTGAAAAGGGAGACGGGCACGTCATCAACTATTCGGATAGGACCTACGACGCAGAGGGCTTGCTCGAAATGGGTTTTCACGCGGAATATTACCCCGATTCGCCCATGCCGACGGTATTGATACTTCACACTCACACGTCGGAGGGATACGCGGATTTTGATCCCAATGATCCTACGTCGGTGTTGAACTCCAGCGTTGTTGCGGTCGGGGATATCTTGGCGGCGGAGCTCAATCGGGCGAAGATACCGACGGTGCATTGCTCGGTGATACACGACGATGACGGTGATGCTTACCAAAATGCCGCCGAGACGATCGAGACTATGATGAAGATATATCCGACGATCGAATACGTGATAGATCTGCACAGAATGGAGCTGACCGACGCTGACGGTAACGTTGTCAAGACCTATTCGGCAGAGCAAACCGCGCAGGTCAGAATAACGGTCAGCGCCGAGGGGGTATTGTCAAGGGGGGCTTTGTCGTTGGCGCTGTGCTTACGCAGAGAATTGAACGAAGACGGTGCGAGAGTATGTATGCCGACCGTTCTGACCGACAGCGAATACAACGCGGCAAGCGCTTTGTATTATCTGAAGCTGGACGTAGGCTCGCTCGGAAACTCGTCCGACGAGGCGCACGCGGCGGCGATCCTGTTTGCAGAGGCTTTTGCCGAAATAATTCTTGGATGATCTGAAAAACGGGCTTGCTCAGACAGAGCAAGCCCGTTTTTTTAGCTATGACTATGACCCTGCCATAGCTTTTGGTGGAGGGAAAACTACACGCTATATTATTTATGAGTCTTCTTTCCAAACAGACTCTTAAATATCAAAAGCTCGATTCCGCCGATAATGGCACAGAGGAAAAGACCGGAGAGCATTCCAAGAGCTCCGCTTTCCATGCCGCCGATAACGCCGAAGAATCCGACGAAGCAGACTGTGCAAAGCACTGCCTTTTCAACCTTGATCGCCACGCTGCACGTGAGGGCGGCTACTATCATACAAATGAAAGAGATCAGCTTATCGCCGACGGTGACGGAGGGGTAGGGGCGTATATCTGTTGCTCTTGTGATCTTGGGATTCTGATAATAAGCGTTCATATTGTTACCTCGCTTTAAAAATCGTATATGGTGGAGATTTTCTCAAAATGGAATGAAATTTCTCGAAATTGGTCGAAATTTTGTTCTTGTGAGGCTATTATAACACCAAAAACGGAACTTGTCAATACCTTTTTGAAATATTTTTGGAAAAATTTTTCGAATTTTGGAAAAATATTTTCAAAAACCCCTTTACAAAACGATTTTTCTGTGATATAATAGTTCCGTAAACAGAAAAACGACGCGGTTTGATTCCGATTAAGAACCTGCCGCGTATTAATAAAGGAAGGGTGTTGAAATATGGAATACACTTACATTGACAGACTCAAACAGATAAAGAGCGAGAGAAGGATCACCAACGATCAGCTGTCCGAGATGACGGGTATACCGCTTGGCACTCTGTCCAAAATATTGGCGGGAATCAGCGACTCACCCAAGCTTTCCAACATCGTGGCTATCTGTGCCGCGCTTGAGTGCTCGGTCGATTATATTCTGACGGGTATTCCCGAAAACACCAATAACTACACGCTTTCCGACAAGGAGATAACTCTTATTGAAAATTACCGCAAGCTTGACGCGCACAGCCGCGAGCTTGTGGCTATGGTGATCTCCAAGGAGTCCGAAAGGGAGGCTGGAAGCAGCGACAGAGGCTTCCGCGGACAGATCATTGCGGGCGGCGCGTCGGTGCGCGGTGCGGCGATGAAGAGCGCGGTCGGGCTTTCGCGCAGAAAGATCTCGCTTTACGATCTTCCCGTGTCTGCGGGAACCGGAGTTTATCTGACCGATACAGAGTCGGTTGAGATCAACATTCCCGACAATCACGAGACCGCGGCGGCAGACTTTGCGCTTCGCATCAAGGGTAACAGTATGGAGCCGAAATATCGCGACGGCGACGTTCTGCTCGTTGAGGAGTGCGATTCGGTTGAATACGGCGAGCTTGGAATTTTCATCCTCGACGGCGACGGATATTTCAAGAAGTTTGGCGGCGACCGACTCATTTCGCTCAATCCCGACTATGAGCCCATTCTCCTCAAGAATTTTGAGGACATTCTCTGCTGTGGCAGGGTAGTTGGTAAGCTTAAGAGAAAATAATGACAAAAAGGACTGCAACGCAGTCCTTTTTGTCATTTGTCAATTTTGTCAAAGAAATATTCCAGCGTGGGAACCAGCTTTTTCTCTCTGTATAATGCCTCGATATCCTCTCGCGTCATCCATTTCGCCTCTGACACCTCGTCGGTGGTGGCGTGCTCAAGACTTGCCTCTCCGTCGTATTGGAAGAGCCAGACGTCCATAATGTCGCTGAAAACCTTTCCGTCAATAATTCCTCTTGTTTTTGAAAAAACGACCCTTCCGTCAGCCTCGGACAGATCGATTCCAACCTCCTCAACGGTCTCTCTGAGCGCACCCCTGTAGCTGTCCTCGCCCGCAATCACCGAGCCGCCGACACACTCCCACATCAATGGGAAGGTAGGACGATCTGCGCTACGCTGCGATATCAAATACTCACCTTTGCTGTTTTTGATCCAAACGTGAACGACTAAATGGTAAAACCCTTGTGGTATTTCTTGCCCGCGTATATGTGTTTTACCCACGAGTTTACGGTTTTTATTGTATAAATCCCAAAGTTCCATTATCTATTTTCTCAATCTCACTTTTCTTTTTCTACACAAACCTTATCAACCACGGTGGAGTGTGGCTTGTCTATAATTATATCGCACGGAAAATTCTTACACTTCCCGCAGAAATTCAACTTTTTTCACACAATCACGGGTGAAGCAATCTACCGTGGTGTGTTCTTCCTCACAACTGCGGCAACTGCCTTTTATGTATGTAGGACAAGCCCCGCAGTCAAAGCCGCATTTGCTAAGTAGCTTTTCGTCCATAATTCATTTCCTACCTTAGAAGAGAGCGGCGACTCGGCGAAACGAATCGCCGCCCTTTTGTTAGTTATTCAATGTGTGCGAAAGTTGTACCCAAGGCAATGTCAAAGCCAAGTGCTTGATACATCTTTTCATCACACGGGGCACAGCATACCGTTAAGCTCGATATGTCATTATCCTTGCACCAAGCCTGTGCAGCCTGTGCTAATTTACGAGCAATACCTTTGCCACGGAAAGCCGGTTCGATGTAAAAATCCTCATATACGCCCGTGTCCGAGCAAGAGAAGGTAGAATAGCATTTT